>NZ_JAXCWE010000002.1:0-684005 GCF_034045265.1 Pedobacter sp. CFBP9032
GGTGTCTTAGGCATATGAGATGGGGTTTGATTCTCCCAATCAAATTTACCATATTTTCTCAACCAGCCCACTATGGTGGAACGAGACTGGATGCCATATTTCTTTAAAGCACCTGTTGTGGAGAGTTCACCCTGTTCAATCTCGAAAACAATCTGATGTTTAAGGGATAAGGAATAGTCCTTTTGGGTACGCTTTTGGTAACCAGAATTTATAATAATTGTCATAACGATTTATTTTTGTATCGCTATTTCAGGACTAGACATTTTTAGATATAAAAAAACCGCTCAGCTTTTAGGCTGGGCGGTTTATATCTTTTAACCCTTTAGTATTCATCCTCATTAAAGAAGAAATCTTCTTTAGTTGGATAATCAGGCCAGATTTCTTCAATGGTTTCATAAGGCTCGCCATCATCTTCTAATGCCTGTAAATTTTCGATAACCTCAACAGGAGCACCAGAGCGGATACCGTAATCAATTAATTCATCTTTAGTTGCAGGCCAAGGTGCGTCTTCCAAGTGCGATGCTAATTCTAATGTCCAATACATATCTTCAATTCAATTAAATGCTTGTTCTTAATAATGCGCAAAGTATATTAAAATTTTTGAGCAAAACAAACTTATTTTTCAACTTTTAAACACGGGGAATCCAAATGTTTTCTTCCGCCGCAAAATCCATGTTCAGTTTTCGTGCCAAAACGAAAAGATAGTCGCTTAAACGATTTAAGTATATGGTTACCCGCTCATCTACAAAGCTATTTTCTGCAAGCTCAACTATTAAACGCTCTGCTCTCCTGCAAACACATCTGGCAATATGACAGTAAGAAACGACAGTATTTCCTCCCGGAAGAATAAAATGCTTTAAAGCAGGAAGCAATTCATTCATGGCATCCATCTCATTTTCTAATAAGGCAATATCTGAATCATGCAAATCAGGAATTTTCATTGTTGATTTTTCCGGATCAGCGGCCAATGATGCACCAATGGTAAATAATCGGTCCTGGATTTCCTTTAACAACTGTTTATATTGTTCATCTATATCCTGACACATGATTAAACCAATGTACGAATTCAATTCATCTACTGTGCCATAGGTTTCAATTCGTAAATGGAATTTTGGCACACGGGTTCCACCAATTAATGATGTTTGGCCCTTATCGCCAGTTTTAGTGTAGATTTTCATTTTAAAGAAGTGATATGTTTTTAAGTTTTAAGTTCTAAGTTTGAACGTAAAACTTATAACTCACCACTTAAAACCTTTAATTAATCTTTTCCCAGTCGCTGCCACTATCTTTAAGCGCCTGCAAACGTGGTGAAACATTTTTAATTTCCGTATTTATATAATCGTTTTCAATCAATCCGTCGCGCATTCTTACAATTCTGTGCGCATGCTGTGCAATATCTTCTTCGTGCGTAACCAGGATAATAGTATTTCCTTTACTATGAATTTCTTCCAGTAAACCCATAATTTCAATGGATGTTTTGGTATCAAGGTTACCGGTTGGTTCATCAGCAAGAATAATTGATGGATTATTAATTAATGCTCTTGCCACCGCTACACGTTGGCGCTGACCACCTGATAATTCATTTGGTTTATGATCCATACGATTACCCAGATTAACATTTTCCAATGCTTTAGCGGCTCTCGCTTGTCGGTCTTTCTTACTACTACCGGCATAAATTAAGGGTAGCGCCACATTATCTAATGCAGTAGACCTTGGAAGTAAATTAAAAGTCTGAAAAACGAAACCGATTTCCTGGTTACGAACCTCGGCCAATGCATCATCAGTCATGTGACTTACATTCGTTCCATTTAAAATGTAGGTTCCACTGGAGGGAGTATCCAAACAGCCCAGAATATTCATTAATGTTGATTTTCCAGAGCCTGAAGGCCCCATTAATGCAACGAATTCTCCCTTGTTTATATCTAAAGAAACCGATTTCAGGGCATGAATAACTTCGGATCCAATGACATATTTACGCCCGATTTCTTTTATATTGATGAGTGGTTTCTCCATGATTTTTCTTTTTTAGACAAGCTTGGCAGGTAAGATGTTACACCTATTAGAAAAAAGATGCCTTTCCAAAAGTGATCAATCTACATGCAACGTATTCTCTAATCCTTTTGAGATTATTTTTCAATGATTTTAGGCACCATAAAAAATTGATCATTATGTTTCGCGGAATTTTTTAAGCCTTCCTTTGTAGAAATCTCTTGTTTTACAACATCTTCACGCCAGATATTAGTGGCTTCATTCATATAAACCAATGGTTTTACATTAGATGTATCCAACTCGTTTAACTTTTCCATGAAGGATAAAATTTTATTCATTTCCGGAATCAAGGTATCAACCTCTTTTTCATCTATATGAATTCTAGCTAAGTCTGCTATTTTATATATCGTTTTCGCGTCTAAATTCATTTTACTAACTTACTATCTATTAATTTAAAAACCTGCTCTTTTAAAGAGTCAGCATCATCAGCAATCAAATCTATTGTTTTAATAGGCTTGTGGACGTAAATATCGCAAATTCCCGGCTTACTTCCATATTGAGTTCCATCATCCCAGTTAATTTTCCAAATATTGGTAATACTCACCGGAACCAGCGGAATGTTTTTATCAATGGCTAACCGGAAAGGACCATTCTTGAATTCTCCTAATTTTGGTGGATAATGAACATCTATTTTCCCCTCCGGAAAGATAATGAGACTCATCCCCTTCTCTAAATTTTCACCAGCTTTCTTAAATGCCCTGAATGCAGATATCTTGCTGTCTCGATTCACAGAAATATCAATTGTTTTGAAAAATATACCCAGAACCGGATTATTTAATAATTCATCTTTTCCCATGAAATGATACTTTCCATGCCCCATAATGCAGAAAATCATGATATCAAGGTTAGAACTATGGTTGGCACAATAGATATAGGTTTGATGGTGATCCAGCTGTTCTTCATATTTGAACGAAAAAAATACACCTGAAAAACAACTGCATAAAAAACTGTTTAACTTTCTGCAGACATTTAATATACCGTAATATTTTTCATTCCGGGAAGTAATATAATAAAGCGGATAAAATAAGGCAAAAAAGAAAACGATCCAGAAAAGATACCATAACCGGTGAAACTGCCTTAAGAGTTTAATCATATTAGCTCAAAAATATAAAATAGCACGACAAATTCAATTTTGATGTCGATTATTTCTATCGTTATTGGGATTTAATAACTTCATTTTGTTTAGCCAATAAACCAGGTGCATACATTGTTGGATCAATTCTCTATACCAGACTGCTGAATTATTTGATTTCATAACCATTCATTTTTTGATTTACTGTATCTAATCTTCTACGGATTTAAAAGATTTTGCAGATTTATCCGGGGTTTAAAACAAAGTGAACACTATTGATATAAAATTAACACGATGTTATACATTGCTTGTTTTTTATTTTTAATTTCGTGCCATTATGAAAGAAACAGTGGTGAGTGGCATTCGGCCAACAGGAAAGCTACATTTAGGGAATTATTTTGGTGCAGTAACCAACTTTGTAAAGATGCAGTATGATTATAACTGCTATTTTTTTATCGCAGACCTTCATTCGTTAACCACACATCCAACACCTGGCGATTTACATGGCTACGTTCGCCATGTTCTGGTAGAGTACTTAGCTTGCGGTATTAATCCTGAAGAAACAACCATTTACGTACAAAGCGATGTACCTGAAGTTTCTGAACTCTACCTATACCTGAATATGAATGCTTATCTAGGTGAACTCGAACGCAGTGCTTCTTTCAAAGAAAAAATAAGATCTAATCCGGATAATGTAAACGCAGGTTTATTAACCTACCCTACTTTAATGGCTGCTGATATTCTTATTCACCGGGCCACCAAAGTTCCGGTTGGAAAAGATCAGGAGCAACACCTGGAAATGACACGTAATTTCGGGAACCGTTTTAATAGAATGTATAATGCTGATTTCTTTCCAGAATCTTTTGCTTTTAATTATTCCGAAAATCTGGTAAAAGTTCCAGGTTTAGAAGGAAAAGGCAAAATGAGCAAATCAGATGGAGATGGAAACTGCATTTATTTATCCGATAGTCCCGAAATCATCCGTAAAAAAGTTTCCAGAGCAGTTAGCGATAGTGGCCCGACGGAAGAAAATCAGGAAAAACCGGAAGCTATTCAAAATCTCTTTGATTTAATGAAAATTGTATCTAGTGTAGATACGGTTGCTCATTTCGACGGCTTGTATAATAAAATGCAAATCCGTTACGGAGACATGAAAAAACAGCTTGCAGAAGACATGATTGTTTTTAATTCACCGATTAGAGAACGCATCGAAGAACTTTCGAAGGATGATCTTTACTTAAGGCAAGTAGCAAAACACGGGGCATTAAAGGCACGCGAAAGCGCACAGCAAACCATTAGAGAGGTTCGCAAATTAATTGGGTTTAAAAGTTTTTAATTGATATCGATGGGCAGCAGGCGGTTAGCGGAGTAACGCTTATCGCAATACGCTCACCGCAAACATAATAAAAGATGCACATAGCAATTGTAGGAAATATAGGCGCAGGCAAGACAACTTTAACAGGTTTACTGGCAAAAAATTACGGGTGGGAAGCTTTGTATGAAACTGTGGATAACAACCCTTATCTGGAAGATTTTTATGGCGATATGAAACGCTGGAGTTTTAATCTTCAAATTTATTTCTTAAACAGTCGCTTTCAGCAGATTACTGATATTGAAGTAAATAAACGCAATGTTATTCAAGATAGAACCATTTATGAGGATGCGCATATTTTTGCTGAAAATCTACATGATATGGCGCTGATGACTACGCGTGACCATGATAATTATCGTGCAATTTTCGATAATATCACATCATTCATTAAGCCCCCTGATTTATTGGTTTACTTGCGTGCTTCTGTACCTACATTGGTTAATAATATCCAACGTCGTGGTCGCGAGTACGAAGCTGGCATCCGAATCGATTATTTATCCAAGCTAAATGAAAAATATGAAGCGTGGATTAAAGATTATGATTTGGGAAAATTGCTTATTTTAGATAAGGATAAACTAGATTTCACCAACAATCCTGAAGACCTGGGTGCAGTGATTCAATCTATCGAAGCCGAAATTAACGGGTTGTTTTAATATAAGTGTTGGGAATGTTGAAGTGTGCCAATTAAAATCTTTATGCAAACAAAAGTTGACGATCGTGATCCGCTACACTGGAAGCTAGGTTTATTTTATTTCAACGTTAAAGATAAACGAGTCTTCGTACCCAAAAGGGTAAGGTTTCTGGGCTGGACCTTAAATTTTGCACATACGGCTTCCTATTTCATTATAGCAATAATATTTGCTTTCATTTTTTATAAAGTCTACCAGGCCTAACACATGAAGGATGTTAATTTAGTATCTCCAACAATAGATTTAAAAATCATAGGAATTATTCCGGCGAGATACGCTTCTACCCGTTTTCCGGGTAAACCGCTGGTTGATATTGCCGGAAAAAGTATGATCCAGCGGGTTTACGAGCAGGCTTTAAAAGCAGAAAGTTTAGCTAAAGTTGTAATTGCTACTGATGATCAGCGAATTGCTGACGAGGTTATAAAATTTGGAGGTGAGTTTGTGTTTACTGCAGCACATCACCAGAGTGGTACAGATAGATGTGCAGAGGTGATAGAGCAATTGCCGGAATTTGATATCGTAGTGAATATTCAGGGCGACGAACCCTTCATCGAACCTGCACAAATAGACTTACTAACAAGTTGTTTTACTGAGGAGAAGGTGGAATTGGCTACCCTGATTAAACCTATCCAAAGTCAAGAAAGTATTTATAACCCCAATAGCCCGAAAGTGGTGATTGATCTCAATGGAAGGGCGATGTATTTTAGCCGCAGTCCAATCCCATTTATTAGAGGAGGTGAGCCAGGTGTATGGGCAGAAAAACATCAGTTTTATAAGCACATTGGGATCTATGGCTATCGCAAAGAATCGTTAAAGGCCATTACAAAATTACCACAATCCTCATTAGAAATTGCAGAGAGCCTGGAGCAACTACGCTGGATTGAAAATGGTTTTTATATTCAGACAAAAGTAACTGATTTAGAAACGGTTGCCATTGATACCCCGGAGGATTTATTAAAGTTAAATAAGCTTCTGGAGGCTTTAAAACTGGATTAAACTGATAACGTTCAACTGCGGAAAAGTAAGAACTTAAAGCTATTAAAAAAAATTCGTAAATTCAGGCATGAAAAAATTTTCGCTTTTTGCCGCCACATGTCTCGTTATATTTATTGGTTGTCGATCAAATGACAAGGAAAACAAAGCACTGGCAGAATTTAAAAACGTTAATCAATCAGTAGTCAGGTCATTTTCCGATTTAAACGCTCAGGACACCTTCAAGATTGAATTAACGGGTAGAAAGCCCGAAGACATCATGCTTATCTTTAACATCAAAAAAGCTGATGGTAAGGAAATTTATAAGATTAAACTCAAGGGTACTGATTTATTAAGGAGCACAGATCCAAATGTAGATTTATCAAAAGAAAAAGATCAAATTGCATTTCTTAAAACCATTGCCAACAATTTCTTTTTAGAAGATAATTTCCTGGAGCCAGCAGTAATACCTTCTGATAAGCCAGATAGCTATGTGCCGGATAAGGCATTTTACGAGGAACTTAAAAAATCAGGCCTGAATGGCTTTAAATATCGCTTAGGTAAAGAAAATAACCTATACATTGCCTGGAGTGATAAAGCGCAAAAAGTTAAGATCTATTATAATTGTTGTTAATGAAATACTGTTGATAGCGTAATCGATATCTGCTGATCAATTATCTTTTGATTTAGGCCAATATTTTATATCTTGGTCTACTATTCTTCCCTCCTATTGATCACATTCCACTGTAATTGTTATTCAAATTCATTACTATGGAGCAGATTACTCATGAAATTATTGTAAATATTATAAAGGATGGAAGCGCGAGCTTACTTTCATCTCATGCGAAACTGTCAATACCGATCATTAATAGGATTTATAAAAAAATGGTCAATGATATTAAATTCGATGACATTAAAATATGTGAATGTTTAATTATTGATGGCCACCATCGCTACATCAGTTCACTTTTAGCAGGTGTTAAGCTTGGTAGCGTACCATCTTATCGAACGTTGGCTACATTAGAATACGAATGGACCAGAGTGGAATTTGTTGAGGAAGAATGGGATACAAAAAGTAGAATCAAAGTACTTAATAGACTTGATGCGGATTTTAATAATATACCTATTAATAAAATTATTGAAATCACGAAATAAATTTATAAATTTGTTTATGCTTTTATTGTTATTAGATATAGACGGAGTAATGATTGCTGCTAATTCCTGGAGAAGGCCAGAGATTTTAGCGGATGGGTTTACCGAGTTCAATACTAACGCCGTAATGGCTTTAAATAAGGTGCTCACCAATATGGAAGTAGAGGTTGTGCTTACCACATCGCATAAGTTTAAATTTACGTTAAATGAGTGGCTCGATATTTTTAAAGCAAGAAATATCCATCTCACAAAAATCAGTCGCCTTCCTGATAACGTGAACCATTCGGATCGTAAGACAGAAATTTTAAACTGGTTTAAACAGCATACATCTGTAAATAATCTTATTATTTTAGATGATGATAAATCACTTAACTCGCTCCCTGAATTTTTAAAATCGAGGTTAATTCAAACAAGTGCTTCGGTTGGGTTTACTAACTATTTGGCGGATGAAATGCTGGCCTTAATCGAAGAAAAACAATACGAATACGCCTAGCGACTTTACACAATATTTATTATGATAAAGCTTAAACATATGCCTATGTTTAAGCTTTATACTTTTTGAAATGGCATAATTTTTTAAAGTTAAATCAAAATACCGCTTAATTTTCTGAATCACATTGCTTTATCATATTTAATTTATCTTCATTTTTAAATCTTTGAAACAAGTAATTTTCGTACCTTTGTATCCCGTACAAAAAGCAGCAATTTTTTATATCTGCTGTAAAAAATCACAAACATGACTAAGTATATTTTTGTTACGGGCGGTGTTACTTCATCCTTGGGTAAGGGCATCATTTCCGCATCTCTAGCTAAACTTTTACAGGCACGTGGCTACCGTGTAACCATTCAAAAATTCGATCCGTACATTAATATTGATCCCGGAACTTTAAATCCATACGAACATGGCGAATGCTTTGTAACAGAAGATGGTGCAGAAACCGATTTGGATCTTGGTCATTACGAACGCTTTTTAAACGTTCCTACTTCTCAGGCAAATAACATTACCACAGGTCGTATTTATCAAAATGTAATCAGTAAAGAACGTAAAGGCGAATACTTAGGCAAAACTGTACAGGTAGTGCCCCATATCACTGATGAAATTAAGCGTAACATGCGCATTTTAGGTGATAGCGGAGAATACGATATCGTGATTACTGAACTTGGTGGCACTGTTGGAGATATCGAATCGCTTCCCTTTATTGAGGCTGTTCGTCAGTTCAAGTGGGAAGAAGGAAGTACCAATGCCATCGTAATTCATTTAACCTTGGTGCCTTATTTGGCAGCTGCTGGTGAATTAAAAACCAAACCTACGCAGCACTCGGTTAAGGCGCTATTAGAATACGGAATACAACCAGATATATTGGTTTGCCGTACCGAGCACCACATTAGCCCTGAAATTAGAAAAAAAATAGCTTTATTTTGTAACGTTAATATCAATGCGGTAGTCGAATCGATGGATGCATCTACTATTTATGATGTGCCCTTGTTGATGTTAAAAGAACAATTGGATAAAACAGTTTTAGCTAAATTAAAATTACCAACCAAAAACGATCCGGATATGGAAAGCTGGAAGGATTTCCTTGGTCGTTTAAAAAATCCAACAGCTGAAGTGAAAATTGGTTTAGTTGGTAAATACGTAGAGTTACCTGATGCATACAAATCAATTATTGAATCTTTCGTCCACGCTGGTTCGAAAAATGAATGTAAAGTTCGGGTAGAATATATTCCTTCTGAAAGTATTTTTCCTGATAATGTGCAAGAAAAACTGGGTCACCTGCAAGGTGTACTTGTGGCACCGGGCTTTGGAAGTCGCGGCATTGAAGGTAAAATAGATACCATTAAATATGTTCGCGAAAATAATGTTCCCTTTTTTGGCATCTGCCTGGGTATGCAATGTGCTGTAATTGAGTATGGTCGCAATGTTCTTGGTCTGAAAAATGCGCATACTACCGAAATTGATACTGAAACTGCACATCCGGTAATTAATATGATGGAAGAGCAAAAAAGCATTGTAAACATGGGTGGTACCATGCGTTTGGGCTCGTATCCTTGCGACATTAAAAAAGGTTCCAAAGCCTTCGGTATCTATGGAAAAACACACATTAATGAACGCCACCGTCACCGTTATGAGTTTAACAACGAATATTTAAAGCAATACGAAGAGGCAGGTATGATTGCATCAGGAATTAATCCACAAACAAATTTAGTTGAAATTGTAGAGTTAAAAAGCCATCCTTTTTTCATTGGTGGACAATTTCACCCTGAATTAAAATCAACAGTTGCTAATCCTCACCCACTTTTTGTTAAATTTGTCGCCGCTGCGATGGAGTTTGCGAAAAAGAAAACCAATTAAAAGAAGTACTAATAGAATAATGGATAGAAATACCTTCACAGGATTATTCCTGATTATGATCATTTTGGCAGGATCATTCTACTTTTTACGGCCAACTGAGGCTGAAATAAAAAAAACCAAAGAAATTGAACGCTTAGATTCTTTGAAAAAAGCCGGTGTTGTGCCTGCTGTAAAAGACACGGCTACAAAGTCTGCAGCTATCGTTAACCCAGTGGTAGATTCTCTTGCGTTAAAAGGCCCGTTCGGTACTGCTTTAGCCGGAACAGAATCAAATACGGTTTTAGAAAATGAAAATCTGTTAATCACTTTAAGTAATAAAGGTGGCAGAATTTCATCAGTTCAGATCAAAGGTCAAAAAACTTATGCTGGAAAACCGCTTATTTTATTTGCTGGCAATCAGAATAAATTTGGTTTAAACCTGAATGCTGCCGGAAAAACAATAAATACTAATGATTTATTCTTTACTTCAACTAAAACAGCAAATACCGTTAGCATGCGTGCAAATTATGGCTCAAATGCTTATGTTGAGTATATTTATAATTTAAAAGGATTAAGCAATAAGGTAGATTTCAAAATTAACCTGATTGGCTTGCAGCAGGTAATTGCTGGTAATACGATTGGCTTGAACTGGCAAACGACTTTACTGCAACAAGAAAAATCGATTGAAAGTGAACACCGCTATTCTGCACCTTATTATAAGTATGTAGATGGTGATGTGGATCATTTAAGCGTATCGAAAGATGAGAAAGAGGAATTAGCTAAAGGTAAAATTCAATGGTTTTCTTTTAAACAACACTTTTTCTCTGCTTCATTAATTGCTAAACAACCTTTCGAAAAAGGAAGTTTAGAAGTAAAAATTCCAACGGAACCAGGTCTTGTTAAGTTCTACGATGCAAATATGCAATTACCATATGCACATACTGCAAACCAGGCTTACGAAATGGAGTTTTATTTTGGAACGAATAAATTCTCTGCTTTAAAAGCACAAGGTTATGATTTAGAAAAGCAAGTAGATTTGGGTTACTGGCCTTTAAAATACATCAACCGTTTTATTGTATTGCCTGTATTTAACTTCCTTAATAACTTCGGCTGGAACTTCGGTTTAATCATCCTGGTACTAACCATTTTATTAAAAGTTGCTTTATCACCACTTACTTACAAGTCATACTTATCGATGGCGAAAATGCGGGTTTTAAAGCCTGAGATGGATGAGATTAAAGCTAAAGTTGGTGAAGAGAATGCTACACTTGTTCAACAGGAATACCTGAAGCTCTATAAAAAAGCTGGCGTTAATCCACTTGGTGGGTGTTTGCCAATGGTTTTACAATTACCGTTGGTAATGGCGTTCTTCTTCTTTTTCCCTAATTTATTCGAATTGCGTGGCGAAAGTTTCCTTTGGATGAAAGATTTATCAACTTATGATGAATTTATCAAATTTAGTTTTAAAGTTCCCTTTATTGGTGATCACTTAAGTTTAATGTGTGTATTGATGACGATCTCTACTTTAATCATGACTTATTTTAATAACCAGACTTCAGGTGCTACCGGGCAAATGAAATATATCGGTTATGTAATGCCGGTCATCTTTCTAGGTGTTTTAAATAGCTATCCGGCAGGTTTGAATTACTACTATTTCTTAGCCAACTTAATGACTTTCGGTCAGCAGATCTTAATTCGTAAAATGGTTGATGATGATAAGATTCATGCGCTGATTCAACAAAATAAAGCGAGACCTGCAGATGAGAAAAAGAAAAAGTCTAAATTTCAACAACGTTTAGACGATTATATGCGTCAGCAACAACAAGCTAAAAAGTAATTTTAGCCAGATAATATTTTCATTGAAAGCCTTGATTGTAAAAACAATCAGGGCTTTCTTTTTGTATCTTACTCCTATTTGGCATTTCTTAACCGATTAATTGTAATATTTGGCATACATGTTTCCTAATCAGCTAAAAATTTCCAATTTTAGAATCTTAAATCACAAACAACTAATTAATTTATTTCAAGAAATGCAAAAAAGACTAACAATTATTCTGTTTTTCGTTGTCAGCTTTGCTTATGCGCAAAAGAAACCCTTAGATCATACTGTTTATGATACCTGGGAATCTGTTGGAGCAAAGCAATTATCAAATAATGGGAATTGGGCAATGTATGGTGTTCTTCAGCAGGAAGGCGATGCACAGCTCTACATCAGCAACCTGAAAACCAATTCCAAAAAAAATATTCCGAGAGGAATGAATGCACAGTTTAGCAACGATTCTAAGTTTGCGGCTTTTAGCATCCGTCCTTTTAATAAGGATCTTCGCCAGGCTAAAATAAAAAAGAAAAAGCCTGAGGAAATGCCTAAAGATTCGTTAGGTATTATGAACTTAACCACTAATACCGTAACCAGGATCGCCAGGGTAAAATCTTTTAAATTCCCTGAAGAAGGTGCTGGCGTAATGGCTTATCTTTCGGATAAACCGGATACAGCAAAAAAAGTAATCACTCCGGCAGAAAAAAAAGATACCGACGCCGCTTTTTTAGCAGACGAACCAGCAGGCAAAAGCAAAATTGAAGAAGGAACTGACTTGGTGGTTAAAAACCTGCTCACCGGAACTGATCGAACCTTTAAATTTGTAACAGACTACGCCTTTAGTAAAGATGGCAAGCAGCTGGCATTTAGCTGTAGCGGCTCGAAAAAAGATAAGATGGCTCCTCAAGGTGTATTTCTATTGAATACCGAAAAGGGTACCTTAAAGACCTTAATTAAAGGTAAGGGAAGTTTTAAAAATTTTACCTTCGATGAGGAAAGTGAACACCTCGCTTTCGTTGGTGAGCAAAGTCCGGAGAAACAGGAGATAAAAAATTACAACGTTTATTATAACTCACTCTCTTTGGATACGGCACAAATCATTGTAGATTTTGATATGCCTGGATTACCAGCAAAATGGTCAGTTAATGGCGATGGAAAGGTAACGTTTAGTAAAGATGGCAAGAAATTGTTTTTCGGCATCTCTCCTGTTAAAGCACCAAAAGATACAACCATTGTAGATTTTGAGGTTGCTAAAGTTGATGTCTGGAATTATAAAGACGATTACCTTCAACCTATGCAACTTAAAAATGCAGACCGCGATAGTAAAAAAAGCTACTTATCTGTGATTGATGTATACAGCAGTGATCCTAAAGTAATTCCTTTAACCGATTTAACTTTACCAGATGCGAATCTAATTGCAGAAGGAAATGCCAATACAGTGTTAGCAACAACTGATTATGGACATAGAATCGAATCACAGTGGAGCGGCTCTACTTCCAAAGACTATTACCTTGTTGATACTAAAACGGGGCAGCGTAAAAAGATTATTTCTGAATTGAATGGTTATGCTATGGCTTCGCCTGGTGGAAATTATATCTTGTATTTCGACCGTAAAAGCGGTAACTGGTATACTTACAATGTAGCTACTTCAAAAGCTACTGCACTTACCGAGCGTTTAAATGTGAAATTCGTGGAAGAAGATAACGATGTTCCGGATTTGCCTTCAGCTTATGGAATTGCAACCTGGACCGCAGATGATAAAGCTGTGATCTTAAACGATAGATACGACTTGTGGTCATTCTCACCAGATGGAAAATCTGAGCCAAAAAACATTACTGCTGGTTTTGGAAGAGCAAATAAAATTACTTTCCGTTACGAAAGAGTTGAGCAGGATAATAATAGCTCTAATAGATTTGTTGATAACAAATTTGTTAAATCAAATGAACTGGTTTGGTTAAATGGCTTTAATAACATCACTAAAGAAAATGGTTTTTACCGCACCAATATTGGAGCAGTTAAAGCACCTGAATTGGTGATAATGTCTAAAAACAAATATTCTAATCTGGCTAAAGCTAAAGATGCTGATGTTTATATTTACGACAAAGCAAGTTACGTTGAATCGCCAAACGTATATGTTACTACAGATTTTAAAACTGAAACCAAATTAACCAATACTAATCCTCAACAACAGAATTATAACTGGGGAACGGCTGAATTGGTGAAGTGGACTACACCAAAAGGTTATCAGGCAGAGGGTATTTTATATAAACCAGAAAATTTTGATCCGAATAAGAAATATCCAATGATTGCTTATTTTTATGAAAAATTATCAGACGGATTATACAATTACCAGGCACCAGCTCCTACCCCTTCACGTTTAAATATTTCCTTTTTTGTAAGCAATGGCTACCTTGTTTTTGCACCAGATATCAGTTACGAGAACGGACATCCAGGCCAGTCAGCAGTTGAATACATCAATTCTGGCGTTGAAAATTTGAAGAAAAACAGTTGGGTTGATGCGAAGAAAATCGGTATTCAAGGGCAAAGTTGGGGAGGTTATCAGGTTGCTTATCTAATTACTCAAAACGATATGTATGCAGCAGCCTGGGCTGGAGCACCTGTGGTTAACATGACTTCAGCTTACGGTGGTATCCGTTGGGAAAGCGGAATGAACCGCCAGTTTCAGTACGAAAAAACACAAAGTAGAATTGGTGCAACCCTTTGGGAGAAACCAGAGTTATACGTAGAAAATTCACCATTATTTATGTTTCCAAAGGTGAATACACCTGTTGTAGTAATGGCAAATGATGCTGACGGTGCCGTGCCTTGGTACCAGGGTATAGAGATGTTTACAGGCTTACGTCGTTTAGGTAAACCTGTTTGGATGTTAAATTACAATGGCGAAGCACATAACCTGGTTCAACGTCAAAACAGAAAGGATATTCAAATCCGCGAGCAACAGTTTTTCGACTACTACCTCAAAGGAGCAAAAGCACCTGCATGGATGACGAGCGGAATCCCTGCTACTGAAAAAGGTAAAACCTGGGGCTTTGAATTGACAGACGATAAACCTTAGGTAGTCTGAAGTTTAGAGTCTAAAGTCTGAAGTCCAAAGTCCATGGTGAATAGTAGGTAAACTAGCAGCCATGGACTTTTTATTTTTGATTGATGATTCATGTTAAATCATTCTTAGACATATATATGGGTAACCATTTTTTTAACCATTAGGCTACTCACCCAGACTAAAAACTATGATCTTTCGCTTAAAAAAGGTATTTTCATCCTTTAAAATAAAACTGAACGAACCTAATGGCATTAAGTAGAATCTGGTCTGCATTTATCATCGTTGCCATTGTAGTGGCTAGTATAAAATGTTTCTTCTTCGGACAAACTGATATCTTCAATTGGATGGTTATTGGTAAGGCTGATGATGCTGCTAATCCATTAAAATTAGATGGAATTATTCAAACCTGCTGGGTTTCTGTTGAACTTTGCCTTAAGCTAATTGGAATTTTAGCGCTCTTTATGGGTTTAATGAGCATTGCTGAGAAAGCCGGGGGAATCAGGTTATTATCCAGAATCGTGGGGCCATTCTTTTCAAAATTATTTCCGGATATTCCAAAAGGCCATCCTTCTATGGGCCATATGATTATGAATTTTTCGGCCAATTTACTGGGGCTTGATAATGCCGCAACACCTTTCGGCCTAAAAGCGATGGAGAGTCTGCAAGAACTTAATCCTCAAAAGGATACTGCCTCCAATGCCCAAATCATGTTTTTATGCTTGCATGCTGCTGGTCTAAGTTTAATTCCGGTAAGTGTAATTGCAATCAGGGCTTCGCAAAATGCTTCTAACCCTACTGATGTTTTTATTCCCTGTCTAATAGTTACGTTTGTCGGAACGATGGCCGCGATGCTGATCGTTTCCTTTAAACAGAAAATCAATCTTTTTCAACCTGTGGTTATCGGCTGGATCCTTGGTCTTTCTGCCATCATCGCCAGCCTGGTGCTTTATATCAGGTCTTTAGATGCCATTGGGATTCAATCCTTTTCGGGGCTGTTAAGTAATGGTTTGATTTTATTTATCTTTTTAATTATCATATTGGGCGCCTTGTATAAAAAAATAGATGTGTTTGATGCCTTTATTGATGGTGCAAAAGACGGATTTAAAACCGCAATAAATATCATTCCTTATCTGGTGGGCATGTTGGTTGCCATCAGCTTATTGCGCACGAGCGGAACTTTTGATGTGGTGATTAATGGAATCAAAAGCATATTTGTTTATTTAGGAACAGATACCAGATTCGTGGAAGGTTTGCCTACTGCATTGATCAGGCCTTTAAGTGGCGGCGCTGCCCGTGGAATGATGGTAAGTACCATGGAAACTTATGGTGCAGATTCTTTTCCAAGCAGACTATCTGGTATTTTTCAAGGTGCTTCAGATACCACTTTCTATGTAGTTGCTGTTTACTTTGGATCAGTTCAGATTAAAAACACCAGATATGCCATCGGTTCTATGCTTTTGGCAGATTTAGTAGGCGTATGTACAGCGATAGGAATTTGCTACTTATTCTTTGGATAAAACGCTTTAAACTAAAAAATCCCTGATCGGATGGAGCAAGGATTTCTTCTTAATGAGCATTACTTTGGATGGTTTCTACGAAACCTGTGGAGGCACAGAAATTCTATGAATAATTTCGTCAATAGCATCAGGATCAATAGCTGCATTTTTGGATGCACACCATTTTTCATTCTTATTGTCTAACCAGACACAAAATGAGTGGTAACCATCTAAAACTACCGCATAAGTTTCATGAAAATCGTCTTGAATGCGCATGCAAAATCCTTTAAAAATCTTGCCTCTCACAATAAATTGCAGGGATGAATAATTTTCTAACATGGCTCATATATTTTTGGTAAATATAGAACATGAAATAATACAGAATGTTTCGTCAGTTTTAAGGAATTAATAACTTATCGAAAAGCATTCGGGAATAACTTAACCTATCTTTAACATATTCGAATAACCTCGTGCAATTAAACGTCCTTTTGCTGGCAGCGTTATTTCACATTGCAGGTTTAAAATAGTTCTCCCTTTTTTAATGATTGATGTCTCAGCAATAATTTCATCGCCTTCGGCAGCCGGGGCAAAATAATCGATGTAATTATTTACAGTGGTAAACTGATTATTCAAACCCAGCAGGTATACCGTGGCACCAATTAAATCATCTATAATTCCTGCAGTTACCCCACCGTGTAACATTTTATAGGGATTAGTCATTTCTTTACGAACGGTATATTTACATACCAGCACACCGCTATCTACGCTGATAATAACCGGCGCCAACCAATTCATAAAACCTGAAGGCGATTCAATAACATCTTTGCCAATTTGTGCCTTAAAAAAATTCATCCTTTGTTCACTGAGCGATTCTTCCATTAAATAAAGATATAAAAAATGATCAATTTGAATTTATCTTGCGCTAAAATGCTTGTTTGTTTACCTTAAAACGGTATGATCATTTTAAAACTCATATTCCTTCCCATATTATAAATTCCTGATCTTCCGTTAGGAGATGCTTCATAATATTCAAAATACTTAAGTCGGTTGAGGTGCGATTGATACGCTATATTAAAAATATTATCAACCTGGATAAACAGATCCATGAATACCTGGCCTTTTTTAGATTTAATAGATGAGCCTAATCCAACATTAATTAAGGTATAACCTTTAGTAAAAGTCTCTGTATCATCTAATGCATAAAACTTATTTTGATTGGCGAAAATGGCTGCGTCTAATTTTATGTAAGGCTTATCTAGAAATCCAACAGCTTTTTGTGCTGTTGCTTTTAATTCAGAGCGAATTTGCAATGGCGGAATAAAAGGTAAATATTTGGCTGCTTTACCGTGGAGATCAATAAGTGCTTCGTTTCTATTTAAGCCCACTACATAAGCCAGACTATTATTAAAACTTAGCCATTTCATTTGAGATGGGTGCAAATTCACACTCAATTCTGCACCATAAAGCCTCGCTTTAGCTTGTTGGTATTGGTAAGTCAGGTTGCCAGGAACAATTACCACCGGATTACCACTTTCATCAGTTAAGCGCGACTGATAAATGTAGTTTTGAATATCATTATTAAACACTTCAAAACTTAGATCTGCATCTCTTAAATAGGCAATGATACCGAGATCCTGCTGAAGATTAAATTCTGGATTGAAAGTTCTGTTACCCAGGTAAACGATATGGGCACCCGGGTCTAGGCCGTTCGACCCTATTTCTGTGATATTTGGAGCACGGTAGCCTCTTGCAATATTGGCTTTAATTAATAGTTTCTCTGATAGATTATAGGTTAACCCTAAACTTCCGGATAAGCCATAATAATTTTTATTGAATGATGGGAACTGCAAATCTCCGCCAGGATCATTTGCCATAGCTTTTTTACCGAAACCGGTTTGTGCATCAGTACTTACATAGAAATTATTCCAGGCCATGTTCCTTCTATCCATACGCACACCACCAGAAATATCAATTTTACCGAATGATTTACGAGCGAAGTAAAACGCACCAATATCAAATAAATCATAATCCGGGATTGGAAAATCGGTAGCGTCCTTGCTCCTGTTTCCCTGCAACATCCCATTGATACCCAAAGTACTTTCGATTCCTCCAAAATCCGGCAGGTTGTATTTTACATCATAATTTAAGGTATTCAGCACTACATACAAGCCAGCCTGATCTGGAGCAGTAGGATGATTATATTCCCGCCTAATACTTTGCTGGCCACCAATTAATACATTTAAATCACTGTTACCAAACTTAAACTGACTCGTATTATAAAACCGGAAATGCTGAATGTGCTGATGTAAAGGATTAATTGAATACGTATTTAATTCTCCGGCAGGAACAACAGGTCGATTCCTGATGTCGTCGCCATCATCCAGAATTTGCCTGGTGAACTTTCTGCTGAGCGAATCTCTGCTCCCATCAGGAATCTCCATGAGGTTATCATAATAAGTAATGGCTGTTTTAGAGAAACCCCAATTTTTATCTACACGGGCACTTGCTGATAAATTATATTCGCGAAAAGCCGTGCCATATACCAAACCATCCACTTTGTTTTCATAATTATGAGCGGCTTTCCCAGTTGCCCTGAGGGTATATTTCCAATCATTTTTACCATAAGCTAAACCTAAAGAGGTAGCAATTAGTCCATTATTGGTTTGATAATTGGTTGTGAAATCTCCCTTTAGCTTTCCATTCTGAATTATCGGATTGAGCGGAATCATATTGATCACCCCAGCTAAAGCATCAGATCCGTAAGTTAAGCTCGCGGGTCCTTTCACTACTTCTGCTCTTGAAATTCCATATTCGTCTACCTCAATACCATGTTCGTCTCCCCACTGCTGCCCCTCCTGCCTTAAACCATCGTATAAGGTGAGCACCCGGTTATAGCCTAAGCCCCGGATAAACGGCTTGGAAACATTTGGCCCGGTAGTTACCGCAGTTACCCCGGGAATTCCTTTTACAATGGCATCAATTAAGTTGGTGCTCACATTCTGATCCATTGTTTTTTTAGAGAGTACCGCAATCGGCACCGGACTTTTTCTTAACGCTGTTGCCCGGTTTACACCAGTAATGACTACATCATTTAAGTCTGAAGCCTGTGACTTTAAATCAATATCGTATGTGGTGCTGTCTCCCGTAGTTGATACTTTAATTTTTTCTGTCTGGTAACCAATTCCAGAAAATTGAATTACCAAATTTTCTGTTCCTCCTACATTAAGCTTGTAATCTCCGGAGCGATTAGATATGGTAGATTGGTTATCCCCTATAATTTTTATGGTTACATTATCTACCGGTTTATGGTCGCTTGTAATTCTCCCACTAATGGTTTTGCGCTGCGCAAAAATGGTGAGGGAAAGGATAGAAAAGAAAATAGTCAGGATTAATTTCATAAATTAAGTATAGCTTAAAATTAAATTTAGACAAATCTAAATTTAATTTTAAGCTATACAAATTTTATTTTTAGAAAAGGTTTAATATTAATGCAATACGTGCTCAAATGGATTGGCAAACAGCATGTTATTTTTGTAAGCCATTATTTCATTATCAGTTAACAGGCATTTTTCAAGATCAGCCTTTAAGGTTTTTACGTCCATTTCTTGTCCGATAAAAACCAACTCATTTAAACGGTCACCGAAAGTTTCGTCCCAATCACTTAAGATGAGTGCCTTATTTTCTACAAATTCGGTCTGACTTAATCTTTCCATTTCACTCATACCTGCCCACCATGCACCAGCGTATTCTATTCTCAGTGATCCACCAGCCTGGGAGAAATTAATGACCACATTTCTCATGGCAGCAATCCAGAATATGCCCTTAGTTCTGATCACGTTAGTAGGAAACTCATGGTTTAAGTAAGTCCAAAACCGCTCTGGATGGAAGGGTTTTTTAGCCGTAAATACTGTAGAACTGATGCCATACTCTTCCGTTTCAGGAACATGAACTTCATCTAATTCTTTTTTCCAGGCCTCACCGGAAGAAGCTTTTTCAAAGTCAAATAGCCTCGTATTTAAAATAAATGCTGGATTAAGCTCACTGAAGACTGTTTTATGCAGTTTAGCTGTTGGATTCAGTTTTTTAATTAAAGCTTCGATGAGATGCGCATCATGAGGCGTTACCAGATCCAGTTTGTTTATAACAATTACATCAGCAAATTCGATCTGATCAGTTAGCAAGTTTACGATTGTTCGCTTATCAGCATCGTCATCTGCCCAACTCCTGTCTTGTAGTATGTCTGCGGTTCCAAAATCTTTATAAAAATTAAATGCATCTACAACAGTTACCATCGTATCCAGATAGCTGAAACGGCTTAAATCAATATTTGCAGCTTCATCTACAAAAGAGAAGGTTTGCGCTACAGGGATGGGTTCGGAAATACCACTACTTTCAATTAACAGGTAATCAAATCTATTTTCTTTGGCAAGTTTCTCTACTTCCACCATTAAATCTTCCCTTAGTGTACAACAAATACAACCATTACTCATCTCCACTAACTTCTCTTCAGTTTTAGATAAGCTTCCAGCATGATCAACCAGTTGTGCATCTACGTTGATTTCGCTCATGTCATTTACAATCACAGCAACTCTTAAGCCTTGCTTGTTTTTTAAAATGGAATTAAGTAAGGTGGTTTTACCACTTCCCAGAAAGCCACTTAATACGGTAACAGGTAATCTCTTTATCATAACAATGCAATTAAGTTGCAAATATATCGAAAGACCTTTCAAATGCAACACAATTGCGTTTATATTTGTGACAGTAAATTTTATAATGAAAATGATTAAAGCTTTAAATCTTGACAAAATTGGAATGACCGCATCTACCGCATGTGCCATCCATTGTGCCCTCCTTCCATTTGTACTAACCCTGCTGCCATTGTGGGGATTAGATTTTCTGGCAGACCCGGCTACAGAAATCTCGATGATCTTATTGTCGCTGATTTTAGGCGCCTGGTCTTTAGGGAAATCTTATAGGAAAGTTCATCACCGCGTCTTTCCGATCATTATTTTAGTACTTGGTTTTGCGTGTATAGTGATTGGACATTTTTCAGGGATAAGCATTTTAGAGCCTGTTTTAATTCCGGCGGGCGGCTTCGCCATCGCTTTTGCCCATTTCTTAAATTTGAAACTTGCCAGGAGTTGTACTCATTAATAAAACTTATAGAAGTAGATCAATATTATCATGTTAATGCATCATTATTGCATCAATAAAAGAATATATTTGTAACCATGAATAGAAAGATAAAAGTGTTATTTATCTCTGCCTTAGGCGCGATATGTATGTTAAATCCTGCCTGTAAACACGGCACGAATGATGGGAAGGAAATTTATCGCCGTTACGCCATCAAAAATATTAGCCTGATATCATCCCATAAGTTATGATCAAAATTCAATCTTTAGTTCACCAATACCACAACGTACCTGCGCTACAGTTTCCTGATTGGGAAATTAAAGACCGGGAACAATGGCTTTTGCTCGGATCATCTGGAAGTGGAAAAAGCACTTTGCTTAATATTATCGCAGGTTTACTTAAGCCGAAAAGTGGAAATGTCATGCTGGATGGCACCAGCCTGTATGGTCTTTCCACCAGGAAAATGGATCAGTTCAGGGGGCAAAAGATTGGAATTATCTTCCAGCGGCCACACTTTATTAAAAGCTTAAATATGTACGACAACATTGCTATAGCTTCTTCGTTTGCTGGCTTACCAGTTGATGGAAAACGAATTTTAATGCTTTTGGAAGATTTAGGGCTGGCTAACAAATCGAAAAGTTATGCTGATGAATTAAGTCAGGGGCAATTGCAACGGGCTTCCATCGCACGGGCACTGGTTAATCATCCATCGGTACTCATTGCTGATGAACCGACATCCAGTCTGGATGATGAGAATGCAGAGAAAGTAATTTCTTTATTAACTACTCAGGCAGCATCCAGTGGTGCATCTCTAATTGTGGCCACGCATGATAATCGGGTAAGAAACAGACTAAGCAAAGAATATTTACTGTAATGAATATATTAAAATTAAGTGCCAAAAATTTATCCAGAAATAAACTCACAACCTTTTTAAATATTATCCTGGTTGCGTTTGGTGTAGGTATTTTGTCTATCCTTTTCCTGGCTTCCACACAAATTGGCAATAAATTAGAAAGCAACTCAAAAGATATTGATCTTGTGGTTGGCGCTAAAGGGAGTCCACTGCAACTTATTTTGAGCAGTATTTATCATATCGATTTTCCAACCGGGAACATTCCTGCTAAAGATGCAGAGGAGCTGATGCAAAATCCGATGGTTAAAAGAGCCGTTCCTTTGGCACTGGGTGATAACTATCAAGGCTACAGGATTGTAGGAACCGATTCTTCATTTACCGGTTTATATGGATTGAAGCTGGCGCAGGGAAAATTCTGGAACAAAGATCTGGAGGCTACCATTGGAAGCGCCGTTGCGCAGGAATCAAAATTAAAAGTTGGTGATAAATTTTTCGGCGCGCATGGATTAAGTGATGCCAGTGATGAACATAAACAACATGCCTATTTGGTTACAGGAATTCTGGCCGCTCAGGGCAACGTAACGGATAACCTGATTTTAACGAACATCGGGAGTGTTTACAAAATGCATGAGCCCAATCATGAGGAGCGTAAAACGCATCATGCGGAAGAAGAAAAGGAAATTAATAATCGGGAAATTACGTCGTTGCTGATCCAATATCGATCGCCAATGTCTGTAGTGATATTTCCAAGAATGGTGAATCAAAGTACCAATATGCAGGCTGCATCTCCGGCAATGGAAAGCGCAAGGTTGTTTTCATTAATTGGTGTAGGTATTGAGACGTTAAAATGGTTCGCTATTTTAATTATGGCAATATCTGCTTTGAGTGTTTTTATTAGTTTATTTAATTCGATGAAAGAGAAAAAATATGATTTAGCAATTATGCGCTGTTTAGGTGCTTCAAAAGCTAAAATATTTTTACTGGTGATGTTAGAAGGTCTCCTGATTACCGTAACAGGTGCTATTATTGGTTTAGTAATTGGCCATGTAGCACTGAGCCTGATCGGATATTTTCAGGAATCATCACAAGCCAGACTTACCGGCGCTTATTTTGTGATGGATGAACTGTATTTAATTGGAGCAGGACTGGCGATTGGCGTTATCGCTGCGATTATTCCTGCAATTCAAACTTATCGGGTTGATATTGCCAATACACTTTCAAAAGATAAATAATGAAATACATATTATTGATAGCGCTATTTTTCAGCTTTTCGAACTTACGAGCCCAGGTAAAAGTTCATAAAGATATGCGTACTCCTACCTGGAACTTAGTTGGTCTGCGTTACGATAAACAGGTTAAGCCATTAAAGTGGGTCAGCATTTTTCCACCTGAACTTATGGCTTTAAATAATAAGGTGATTGAACTGCCCGGCTACATCTACCCTACTAAAGTTGGGGCGAAATTTTCAGAATTTTTATTGTCGATTGTGCCAATAGAATCTTGTCCGTTTTGTGGCACCGGAGATATCCCTTCAATGATTGAAGTGAAAATGGTATCTGCCATTCCATTTACCGATAAGCCTATCAAAATTAAAGGCAAATTTGTTATTAATGACTCTGGAGATGATCGTTCTGAATTCTTTTTATTAGGTGCAAAACAAGTCCCATGAAAAAGTTAACCGCAATCTTATTGTTTTTATTGACGAACATTGGCTTCGCACAGCAAAAGCCACATCGACCAGGCGATGAATTGAAGTCGTTAAACTGGGATGTGATCGGAACTGTTAAATTTGAGCTCACGGAGAAAAACGAGCTTTTACCAATTTACAGTTCAACAATTAATCGGTTTAAAGATGCCGAATTTGATTTAACCGGCTACCTGATCCCTATAAAAAGTGCAAAGAAACAGCAGAAATTTTTATTAGCAACTTTACCGATCAATCAATGTTACTTTTGCGGACAGAATGGTGTTCCAATAATGATCATGGTTGAACTAAATAGTCCCGTTGATTTTACAGACAAACCGATCCGTGTGAAAGGCATTTTAAAACTGGCGAATACAAACGCCAGCTATCAACCACCGGTTTCGATTACGAATGCCAAAGTAATTAGTTAATTTTACGTTATGGAGCATAATAAAACACAGCAATACGAAGATCTTTTGGTTAAAAATGGCCTGAAAAGAACCGGCGCTCGTCTACAGGTTTTAGATATATTATCACATCGGGATTCTGCCACCTCACAGCCCTACCTGGAAAATGTGGTGGGTAAGGAAATCGACAGGGTAACACTTTACCGGATTTTAAAAACTTTTGAAGAGAAAGGTATCATTCACCGCGTTTTAGATAACCACGGCACGGCTAATTATGCCATTTGCTCTAATTCCTGTACAGAACACAACCATCATGATGAACATGTACACTTTAATTGTAATAACTGTTTACGCGTTTATTGCCTTGATGAGGTGAAGATTCCGGCATTGAAAATTGAAAAAGGATTCAAAATTGATGATATGAACCTCGTTGTTTCGGGAATTTGCAAGGAATGTAACAATGCTAATTAATTAGTGCTTAAATGGTTATTCAACCATTTAAAAAATGATTGAAAATTCTTTAAAATATATTTTTGCTTTATGGATAGAACTTCTATATTTGCAACTCGTTAAAAAATGAGCCTCGGTAGCTCAGCTGGATAGAGCGTCGGTTTTCTAAACCGAGGGTCAGGGGTTCGAGTCCCTTCCGGGGTACAAAAAACCCTCTTTAATTAAGTTTAAAGAGGGTTTTTTATTTCAGTCTGACTTGTTCTATAGTGAATTTGAGTATTATCTAGCAGGATTGGCGCAGTTGCATAATCTTATTAATTGTCTAAATGTAGTTATTGTTTAAATCATTACCTCATCAGCCATACTAAAATAACCATTCTCATGTATAATCAAATGATCACAGACTTCAATATCCAATAACTTACCACCATCGATTAGCTTCTTTGTTAACCTTTTATCAGCATCACTAGGATTTAAATTACCACTCGGATGATTATGCACCAATATTAATTTACTGCTGTTTGTCTTTAAAGCAACCGAAAATATGATCTTCGGATCTGCTAACGTTCCCTGCACTCCACCAACTGAGATATCAACAATTCCTAACAATCGATTACTGGTATTGAGTAGAATTACTTTGAATTCTTCTAACAACTCAATTCTCCCTAACTGCCAATGTAGTATTAGGATTCTATAAGCATCCTGAGAACTGTTAATTTTTGGTCGTTCAGTGATGTTGTAATTTGATTTGTAGCTTACTTCTACTTCAGCTAGTTTAAATGGGGTTTGTTCTTGTACCATAATGATTTTATTTAATTATGATACTGAGCAAGATTTCAAACCAATTAAGTAAAGTAGGAACGGAATAAATGGACCGTGCGAATGCCACATGAGCGTTTATGCCGTAGTTCCTTAATCCGTATTGGGTGGACAAGCTTAAATTTGTGTGTTATTGTATAGATACTTTCTTATTCGTATTTATTCCTTCATATTACTGTAGTTCAACTTAATCTTTGCCAACCTATCTCGTGTGATGTAGTCGGAACTACACAACTCTTCATAGAAACTGATGATATCATTATACTTGATTTCCCCATCTTCATAGCAAGCGTACCTCTTAAAAACTTCTAGTGAGCCTGTATTCCATATGATTCTATCGTCCAAAACAACTTCGCGCGCAGTGCTAAGATACACTTCTGCTAGCTCCTTATTTGTTATTGCAGATGGCAACCACCATTGGCACTTTTTAACTTCACTTACCGCCTCTACGTAGAAGCAAATTTGTTTTAATTGATCTAGGAAGATAACGCTATCGCTACTACTTGCAGTAAAACCCTTCAGTATCTCCTTGTCATTTACTCCAAGCTTTTTAAGCATTGGAAATACCCAATGAAAGTTCTTTGATTTGTGACTTCTTAACTCTTTCCATAGAGATTGAACTTTCTGCGCAGACAGTAATAGGTTCTTAATCTTTCCTACTTCTTCAATGGCTAAAATAGCTAGAGCAATGGCCCTAGGATATCGTTCATTATCAAACAACAACTTAGCATCATCTAGAAGTTCTTTGGCATTAATGGTAGTAAGTCGAATTCCATCAGCAGCCTACTGAGTCGTTGGAATGCTATTGCATTAATCTTTCAGCAGTAAGGGTGTATCAAATATCATGACTTAGTTCTTCAAATTAGATCCACCACATGATGGACAAATTAAAGTATTTGATATAGAACCGAATCTAGTTGAGCAACAGTTATAGGAATATAGATTCTTGTATTAAGATAGTGCCCTGAGATATAGACCTTTTGATTGTTTAACTGGAGGAGTTAGCATGATTTCATCATCAGTATATTTAATCTCTAAAGGTGTGTTTTCTGCGCTCAAAATGAAATAACCACCAGCGTAATTAATGAACTCTTTAGAATCGACAAGTGAGTTGTTGATATCATGCCTGATAGAGTAGGTAGGAAAAATCGGCAACTCAAGCTCAATCCTTACTCCTCTCATCAACGGAGTATACATATTCCATAGGGCTAAGTCTTCTATCTCATTTGAGGACCAGCTAGAAAGAAAAAAATACTGCGCCATTGAATAGGAGTCACTTGCTGTGCCCTCTGTCGGATCATTTACTTTATCAAGTCGTCCAAATCTAATTGACATCGATTTTAAGATTAAGGCCAGATTATTAATACTGGTGTAATGATAAAGCTTTTGGCCGCTATCTGTCGTGTTCATTGCATTAATGAGATGATAATGAATTTCCAAAGTTTACTAATCCATGGTTCTCATGGCGCTATCGATTGCTTCTACGATATAAGGGATAGCATTTTTTAAGTTTTCTGGAAACCCAGTCCAATCATAATCTATTTCATTAGAGCCTGAGTTACTAATCTGAGTAAATTGTACTCTGATAGCTCCTACCAATCCCTCCCAATGTATTGGAGGCGCCCAAGTAAAGGGATTAAATGACTTATCTGCATCTAAATAGAATAAACTTCTGTTATTATGTTTTGTGTAATCTGGATATTCACCTGTAACTTGATGCATATTAGGGCTAATTAATTATTTAAAAATCTGTTATTATTTGTTCCGTTGTTGTAATTCTCGAGAAGAGCCGTTCTATATCCATTAAGGAACTGTTAGAGAAAGCGCTTCTTAAACAATCAATGATTTCGCCAATCTCACTATCATCATTGATTATAATATACTTGATATCTTTTGGTTCAAATGGCAATCTTAAACCACTTATATTATTATTAAGTTTCAGCTTTCTTTCAGGTGTAAGAACAGTTCCTCTGATAAGTATTTGTGGTGCTAATTTACGACCTGGAACATAACGCCACTCTTTTTCATCAGCAAATCTATAAGCTAAATTTTCAACACTTCCTCTTATCAATTTTCCCTCATAATTCTTCATATATCGAATCACATCAACGAAGTTATCATCTATCTCAGTTAACTCTGAAATCTTCTTATCTTTGAACATTGAGTAAAATGATGTATGAAATCCAGCACCCAATGTGGATTTACTATCGATATATAAAACAGGATTTAGCCCATTTAACTGCGCCCATTCTCGTTTCAAACCAATACCATATCCTCCGTATTTTAAGATATGAGCTTTCATCTCTGAAAGTGGTATGTCACAAAAGCTAACCATCGGAATTGAATAGTGAAGAGCTCCGTTAGGAGTTTCAACATTCTCCAAACAGTACTTAACTCGGAAACCCTCTTTTAGTATTCCTTTTAAACTATCTGCACTATTGGTAAAGTGCATTATTGAATTTGAACTTAATCCCATATTAAAGTTTATTCATATCAACCTTATAGCCTGAGTTGCGAAGCTCTTTCGCAATATTAAATTGCCAATCTGAATTATCCATATTAATATAAACAACGCCAGATATATCATTTGGGGTTTCAATATCTCCTTTTACAAGAGCGCAAACATTATCCCTCCCAATCTTACCAATTAAATATCCATGTTCAAATACTACGTTTTGACGAGCCCTTGATTTAAGGGAATCAATTTTTTTGCCACCTAAATCGCAAGGTGTGTAGAGTACGATGCCAAATCCGACATTTGAATAGTGCTCTATCTTTTCAATAATAGTCTTACCCGAGCTTGCTTGCTCATGCAATATGATTGGTTTAAATCCTAGTCGTTCGATAAAACGAGCTGTCTCTAACTTAGCTAAATCATCATGACCATGAACTATAAATACTTCAGAAGCATTTACTTTTATATCAGCCACATTTGTGACTTGAGGTGTTTGATATTGTGACTTAAGCAAATCTACTTTTGCAACTAACTTTCTTAAGTTGTCTATTTTATATTCAATGGTATCACGTTGTTCTGTTATTGCATCTTGGCCATTGCTTAATGAACCAAATGGGCCAAATCCAGCATAATCATAAGCCTTTCTATATTCGTTAGATGAATTATTAAATGCGTGTTTTAAAAACTCATTATTGTAATCAGTCCAACTAGAATACTCATTCTTCATTTTCTTGAAGTCATCACTATTATTTACTACCATGTTAAGAATTTCTTCTCCCTTAGTAATTCTCTCTTGTATTTCTTTCTTAAATACTGCTTTGTCTTTAAGAAGTTCTGTTGGAACTTGCTCGGATTGTGTAGATCTTTTCGCCATTTATTGAGTGTTTGCGTTAATTCCAAAAATATGATTAGCTTCTTACATTAACAAGTCTTATGTATGAAATGGTTTGCGAACCGACATGCGAATGTTTCGACGGTCGTTACAAAGAAGTTCGCAGAACGATGTAACGATATGTTTTATGTAATAAAACACGAGGCTTGGCGGTATTGTTGCTTACTTTGGCCTGAGCGAAGATTCGCAACAATGGTGACAAGCTTATGCCAAAGAAACCACTCAGGTTCGCCTAAGAGTGGAGCCTGACTAGATTTATCCAGGATAAAGCGAAGCAAATCCTAGATAAAGATAGAGAGAAGGCTCACGAAGCCATCCACTTTGCCAAACCTAAAACCATAACAGAACGCATGTGATGGCGTGTGTTTTGAGCGGCATTAGACATGGCGAAAGTACCTATCTTTCTACCTTAACCCACTATCTTTTGCTAAGAACTACTAAGAGAAAAGTAAAGCACTGCTCTTAATAAAATACAGTACAGAAACCATAGCACATAATGAATTACTAGACAGAACCTTTCCACTTATTAAGCAGCAAGAGAGTGAAAGGCTTAGTGTAGAAATGTGATTCCATATTTGTTAATTTCCAACTTGCCACCCATCTAGTTGACAATCATTTTGATAGCCGAAATCCCACATGATTTGATTCCAATTATTGATTTCATTCAATGACATTTCCAAGTTATCTGTAATGCCATGGATATCCCACAAATCATCAGCTTTTTCTACGGAAATTTTACTATAGGTAGGAAATTGTATCAAGAGATTGTTTTTGAATTGAATCGCTTTATCCTCATTGCCTGTGACGAACACAAATTCTATCGGTAATTTATCATAAGTTTTTACCCCATTAGCATATATGCTATCCAATATATCTTCATTTATTTCCAAATGAATTTCGGAATTATATATATCTGTTGTAAAGAAAGTATTTGAATTATTAGCCATCTTACGAAAGTAATAAAAACTATCAAATCTATTTGATCTCAACCTCGTATCTACAACATTCCATAAAAATTAAACCCTCCCTTTCCCGCTATAAACCATTAAATGAGAGAGAGGGAATTCAAATGCTATGACTTAAACCGATTAAATAAATAACAAGTCTCGCCACAAGCACTGATGATTTCTTGGGTATATTTACTGGTATTACGCTACTGGTTGGTGTTCTCACCAACCACTTTTTAAATATTCCCCTTCAAAGTACGCCTGGCTAAAACCTGAACTTTACCAAAACAAAAAACCGCATGGAATAATTTCCTTGCGGTTCTTCACTACTTAATTCATTTGTGTTTGAAATTACATTTTTGCTGCAGCAGCTTTTTTAGCTTTGTGGTGATGTTTTTTAGGTGCTTTTTTTACTGTTGCTTTTTCAGCTGTTTTTTCTGTTTTTGCTTTAACAGGTTCTTTAGTTTGTGCACTTACTGCGTTTACTGCAAAAGTTGCTACCAGGGCGATCATTAATACTTTAATTGCTTTCATGTTAATATTTATTTAATGGTTAATAAACCTTGTGATTTGTTTAATAAATCTCGAAATATCAAATGAAGAATTAATGAAGTTATTAATGTGATTTTAAAAAATATAATGGCATACTTTTAACGTTAATAAATAACGGATACTAAGGAGTTGTACGCGATATAAAACGAATCAACTAACGTGTTAATCTATAGGTATTAATTGATTAAACTTTGCTACGGTTGGTACCGGAGCGTCTGCAGGATAAGTCGTGTAATTTACAGTCAACACACGATTATCAATATTAAACTTTGCGTTTTCAAATAAAACATAATTTGTTGGCGTATTTCTAATGATTTTCCCGGTAGATGATTTCTCGAGACTACTGCTGATATTAACCATTAACTGATCTCCTGATATGGAATATTTCCCTATAACTTCACTAATCCAGTATTGATTACTTTGATCCCTCATTTGCATGGAGAACTTGCCCCCTAAACTGAATGATAATCTTCTACTGTATGCGCTTTGAGGAACTTCTTCCCATCCACCAGTTAGCACATCAGGTGATCCTAATGGTGTTTTTTCTTTTTTACAAGAAATTAAAACGATGGAAAGTAACATAAATAACCCGCTGATTAAAAGTATTTTATTTTTCATATCTATTGTAATTTAAATGAATAAACGAATCTGCTAATTGATACGCTACACAAGACAATAAACAATTCAAAATAAATTTAATACTGGCAAACTTGATGTATAACTGTGTTTTAGGTTTTAAATACTTGTATCAGGAAATAATCAGGGGGTATACATTTTAAAGCGCGATAAACTTATAAACTCATTAAGCATCCTCACCATTCCAAACGTCATCATCTGCATGTTTAATCTCATCATGACTTGAAACGGGAGATTTGAATTCCTCATGGTGATAATTGCGTTCGGGATTTTCGGGTAACAGGTCATCATGATTTGGGGCAGCTTTCCTTAAATGTTCCGGTTTTTTCACCTCAGGCAAATCATCATGGATTACTGAGGGAGTTAAAATCTTTTTTTCGGGATGTAGGTTCTTTTCCATAATGATTTCAAAAGTGGCAAATTTCAAGCCACAAGCAAAGATGAGTTTAATATCTTGTTAAATGCGTATAAACCACAATAATGTTATTGATCATTTTAGAAGGTTAGAAAACAAAAAAAAAAGCCTGTCGGATGGCTATTAACATATTGCTTCCAACAGGCCCGACTTAATACAAGAAATTTTAATAATTACCGGTTACCCCTACCTCGAGTCCCCTCAATTCTGCTAAGCCCCTTAATCTGCCGATAGCTGAGTAGCCCGGATTGCTTTGTTTGGCCAAATCATCCAACATCTGGTGCCCATGATCCGGGCGGAATGGAATTGGCTTATAACGCAAGGCATTTTCTGCTGAAATGGCTTTCATAATTTCATACATGTTTACATCGCCTCCCAGGTGATCGGCTTCATAAAAGCTTCCATCTTCATCTTTAGTTACGTTCCGTAAATGCGCGAAATAAACGCGTTCTTTTACAGCATCGAAAATCTCCAGTGCATCATTTTTCATTCCTGCACCTAATGATCCGGTACAGAAACAAACGCCATTAAAGGCTAGATCCACTTCTTTGATAATGTATTTGAAATCTTCCAGCGTGCTGGCAATTCTGGGTAAACCCAAAATCGGATAGGGTGGATCATCGGGATGGATGGTCATTTTGATTCCTTCTTCGGTACAAACATCCGCTATGGAATTAAGAAAGTGTTTCAGGTTTTCTTTCAAACCCAGTGTTCCAATTGCTGCATATTCGTTAATGCTTGTCCGCAAGGTTTCCAGTTCAATTTCCTTTTCATTCGGAATCCCCATTAAAACATTTATCCGAAGATCAGTCAACTCCTGCTCACTCAGATTTGCATGTTTTTCCTCAGCACGTTTTAAAATAGATGCTGAATAATCCTGATCGGCATCTACCCGCTTCAAAATGTAAAGATCAAATATGGCCAGATCAATCCAGTTGAAATACAGTGCTTTCGAACCATCTGTCATTTCGAGATCAAGCTGCGTACGCGTCCAATCTAAAACCGGCATAAAATTGTAACAGACAGTTTTGATGCCGCATTGTGATAGGTTGCGAAGTGATTGATTGTAATTTTCCAGGTATTGACCTGCATCTGCCCTACGGGTTTTAATCGCCTCATGAACAGGAACGCTTTCTACTACAGACCAGGTTAAACCTGCGGCTTCGATAATCGCTTTTCTTTCCTGAATGTCTTCCAGCGGCCAGATTTCTCCATGTGGAATGTGATGCAATGCGGTTACAATTCCGGTTGCACCGGCCTGTTTCACATCCTGCAAACTTACCGGATCATTCGGTCCATACCAGCGCCAGGTTTGTTCTAATTTTTTATATTTCATATTCTATTTGGTTCATCCTTTTGGCAGAAGCCAGCTCAGGTTTTTTAAATTTAATGGCGAATAGAAAACTTCACTAAACGCCCGAGAAGGCACAAAACCCACCATCAACCGTAATGTTTTCACCGTTTACAAACTTTGATGCATCGCTTAATAAATAAACCAATGCGCCGATTAGCTCTTCCGGCGCGCCGAAACGTTTGAAAGGTGTTTTCACGATAATAGCCTCACCCCTTGCCGTTAATGATCCATCGGGATTCGTTAATAAAGCCCTGTTCTGATTGGTAATAAAGAATCCCGGAACAATGCCGTTGATTCTTAATTTATCCTGATAACGATTGGCTAATTCAACAGACATCCATTTCGTATAACTATCTACTGCTGATTTTGCCATTGAGTAACCCAACACCCGGGTAATGGCTTGTGTGGCAGAAACCGATGAGATATTTACAATACTGCCGCCATTTTTAGCGATTTCTTTTCCGAAAATCTGAGTCGGGATGATTGTTCCAAATAAATTTAAATCGAAAACCTGTTTCAATGCCGAAACATTCAGGTCAAAAATATCGCTTCCAGGTTGGATCACTGCTTCTGCAACATTACCGCCCGCTGCGTTAACCAATGCATCTACCCGACCAAAAGTTTCCAGGGTTTTTCGTTTTGCTGTTTCCAGTGCTGCTTCATCCAATACATCAGCAATGATATAAATGGCTTTGCCACCTGCATCATTAACTTCCTGTGTACGGAGTTTCGCTACCGCTTCATTTCTGCCAATCACCACAATGGTTGCTTCCGCAGCAGTAAGCCCTTGAAGAAATGCTTCGCCTAATACGCCTGTAGCACCAGTAACTACGACAACTTTATCCTTTAAAGTAAACAGATTTTCGATTTTTTTTATCATTATTTAGATTTTTATTTGGTTATTCCACCACTAATGTGGTGATCGAATGTGGCAAACTGGTAGTGGTTGCAGCATGTTGTTTAATCCACAAACTATATTTTAATTTCTCGTCAGATTGATTCATTACAACCACCACTAATTTTCCATCGGTATTTAAAAAAGCAGTACTTTGCAGTTTATCTCTGCTTGATGCTGCGCCAATCCTTTTAGCACCCGGGCGAATAAATTTTGAGAAATGGCCCATGTAATAGTAAGCATTGGTGTAAATCAATTTATCTTTTTTGATATCTGCATGTACCGGTGCGAAACAGAAATTCCCAACATGGTTTGGTCCACCTTTTTCGTCTAGGAGAATATTCCAATCTGTCCAGGCGGCTGTTCCGGCATTAAAATCATTGATCATAGAATAACCATAACGTTCACCTAGAGTCCAGTCGTCTAATTTATTTACATTGTATTTTTCCTGACAACCTTCTGTAAAAATCAGTGCTTTATCAGGATAAGCCTCATGGGTTTGACGGAGATTTCCGAATTGCATGCCGCTGCCTGTCCAGGTTTCATACCAGTGAAAACCAATTCCCCACACGTATTTAGCAGCATCTTTATCATTTAGAATGGTGCTTGCCCTTTGAAAAATCTGATCGCGGTTATGATCCCAGGCGATTAACTTTTTAGATGCTAAGCCAGATTTTTGTAAAGTTGGACCTAAGAAATTTTTGATAAAATCGCGCTCTTCTTCTGCGGTGTAAATACAAGATTCCCAGATTTGTTTTGCCATTGGCTCATTCTGAACGGATAAACCCCAGATCGGAATACCCATTTGCTGGTATGTTTTAATGAACTTAACATAATGATTGGCCCAACTTTGGCGATATTCAGGTAATAAATGACCTCCCATGATTAAGCTATTGTTATCTTTCATCCATGCCGGTGGCGACCACGGACTCACAAATAAAGTCAATTTGCCACCTGCTGCTGCGGTTGCCTGCTTAATTAAAGGAATTTTAAACTGCTCATCATGTGCTACGCTAAAGGTTTTTAAATCTTTATCATTATCCTTTACGTAGCTATAACTACCACTCGAAAAATCACAACTGGCAATATTGGTGCGGGCTAAAGAGTAGCCAATTCCCTTGTCTTTGCTATAATAAGCTTCCAGCAATTCCTGCTGATTTTTTTTTGAAAGTTTAGCAAAAGTCTCTGCAGAGGCATCTGTTAAGGCGCCTCCAATACCTACCATCGTTTGATATTTAATGGTGGGGTCTACAAAAATACATGGCTCTGTTTCAAAGGGCTGCCTGTTCTCTACGAAATTTAAAGTTTCCGTTTTACTTATCCTTAAATCAGACTTTTCTGCAGTAGTATACACGGTAACTTTTTTAGTTTCTACCTGGTAGTTTTGGACTGCTGCTTTAGCTTGTTTCTTTTTTTGAGCCGATGCACTAAAAGCCGTTGCCAAAATCAATAAGATGCTCAAATTTTGTTTCATTGTTATTCTCATTTACGTTTAAACGCCATCATCTGGCGATTTCATTTTTATCAGGTGGCCAATTTCCGAATTAATCCAAGCATTCGCCCCATAATAAAATCATTCTTACGTATCTTTTTTATTGCCCTCAACGTGCATAAAGGCTAACTTTTTACTGCTCAACGAGATAAATCTTTGCGTAATTAAGTGTTGTTAGCCGGTCAGCACTACTTATATTTTGTTTGCATCTGATCATAAAAATCCTTCACTACAAAAAAGGCTTTCTTTTTCTTTCCTGTTTCACTGATCAATCCTTTGCGGTTCCAGAAATTCTGGTAAACCGGGTGCTGTCTTCTTGGTGACCTGAAATCCGCTAAAATCCATGGCGTAACTCCTCTTAAGGCGTTAATTTTACTTAACATGGTAAACTGATTTTTATATAACGCCTCCTGGTATTCTTCACTCCACCGGGTATTTTCATCGCCGTGGAAACCACCCAAGGCATCGCCTCCAAATTCGCTGATTACTACCGGTTTATTGTATTTAATATCAAAGGTGTATTTAGCAAGCTCTGCCGGAGTGCCACCCCAATACCAACCTGCATACTCATTAAAGCTTACCAAATCGATCACTTCGCCCAATGGGTCATTTAAAATCATGGTATTGCCTTCGCGGTGTACTTCCAGTGCCGCAGCTATTAGGCGGGAATCATCCAGCGTACGGGCAGTTTCAGCCAGATTTTTCATAAAACTTAAACGGGCATCGCTTAATGGCGTTTCGTTTCCGATCGACCAGATCACCACGCTTGCCCTGTTTTTGTCGCGTACAATTAAATCGGTTAACTGTTGTTTTGCATTGGCGTAAGTAGATGGATTGGTCCAGCTGATGGTCCAGTAAACCGGTACCTCTGCCCAAACCATAAGTCCCATTTCGTCGGCTAAACGAATCATCTCTTCATTGTGTGGGTAATGCGCAAGGCGAACATAGTTGCAATTCATATCTTTAGCCCACTGCAACATCATGCGCATATCGCCTTCCGAACGTAAACGGCCAGCCAAAAGAGGATTCTCATCATGAATAGAAACACCACGTAAAAAGGTATTCTTCCCGTTCAACAAGATGCTATCACCTTTTACCTGAATGGTTCTGAAACCAATTTTATCGTTAATATCTTCCTTATCACTTTTAATGTTTACACCATATAGTTTCGGGCTTTCCGGCGACCATAAGGACAAATTATTCCAGGTAAATTCATCGTTAATTTTCCCTTCTGCATCTGTCTTATATTTTTTTTCCAACTTAAGTTCAGGAATCGATAAGGTAATGTCTTGTCCGGCAGTTGCGTCGGCCAGTTTCATTGAAAAACTCAGTAAATTATTGTTTCCCTTTACTAACTGAAGTTTGTAGTCACTGATGAAATGATCTGGAAATTCAGCCAGGTAAACATCGCGGGTGATACCACCATAGTTCCACCAATCGGTATTTACGGTAGGAATTTCGTCTGGTTTCCGGGTATTGTCTACTTTTAAGATTAAAGTGTTCTCCCCCATTTTAAGTCTGCTGGTTACCTCGAATTGAAAAGGCGTAAATCCACCTTTATGAGTGCCTAATTTTTTACCGTTCAAATAAACATTGGCTTCATAATTAACGGCAGCAAAGTACACATAATACTTTTTGCCCTTTTCGGGTTTAGCATCAAACTTCCGGCGCAGCCATACATTTCCCTCATAAAGCGAAAGCTGTTCTGATTGCGAATTCCAATCTCCAGGAACATTCATTTGTGGTGAAAGATCAAAATTATATTCAATCAGTTCTGTTTTATCTTTTTGCACCCGATCATCAAAATATCCGCCAGTGCCGCTTTTAGATTGATCGAAAGGTTCATGGCGATAATCATAATAACCGTTTTCATAAGGGTCGACGATGTAATTCCACTTACCGTTTAAGCTTTGAATTTTTCTGCCCTGAATATTCTGGATAGCGTTAACCTGAGCATTTACAATGGAAGTGAAGAGTGAAAAGCAGATAAATAGTACGATGTAACTGGATCTAAGCATAACTGGTATTTTGATATGTTAATAATTGACTGTTTCAAAACTAACAATTAATTAACGGTCGGTGTTTCTGAAAGCCATCTAAATAAATATTTTTATCCCAGGCGTATCTAAATGCATGTTTTAGGCCGATTTGGTTAGCATATCGTGTCACGAATTTATAAAAGCGTTTCTCAAAAACTTCAATTAACAGTCAGGAAAAGCTATAAATGGAATGAGGGCGGCATTTCAAACGTTTGAAATAATTGTGAAATTTGCTTAACTATGCGTAGAGATTGAAAAAGATGATTCGCAACACCCCGGTAACGCTTAAATTCCTGGCTGAAAAATTAAAAATGTCGGTATCTACGGTGTCTAAAGCACTGAATGATTATCCTACCATCAATGAATACACCAAGAAACGTGTTCAGGAAATGGCGAAGGATTTACATTTTACCCCGAACAAATCGGCCATTAATTTAAAGGAAAGGAAATCTCGGATTATTGGAATCATTCTTCCAAACTTGCTGGATCACTTTTTTACCCGCAGTATTTACGGGGTAGAACAATTTGCTACTGCGAATGGCTATAATGTAATCATCAGGCAAACTCATGATGAATTAGAGAAAGAAATCCAGGCCGCGAATATGCTCTTGAAAAGTCGCGTTGACGGACTGATTATTGCAATTTCTAAAAACACACAGAATTTTGCTCACCTCGAGCAGTTCGAAAACATGGGCACTCCTGTAGTTTATTATGCCAGAAACCCAAGTTTTAACTTAAATTGTCATAAGGTTTTGGGCAATACCTTTCAGGGAAGTTATGAAGCCACGAAGTTTTTAATTGAAAGAAAACATCAAAAAATAGCCTATCTCGGCGGACCTAAGATGATTAACTTTACCCATGAGCGTTTCAATGGATATATCAATGCCCTGAAAGATTTCCAGTTGCCATTTGCCGCAGGTTTAGTGGCCTACACTGATTTCGATAAGGAAAGTACGATTACAGCTATCAAAAATCTATTTTCTGATCCTGGAAATATGCCAACAGCCCTGGTGGCTTTTAAAGAGCCAATTTTGTTTGATGCGATGAAATACCTGAGGTCTGTCAACCATCCGAATTTCAATAAGGTGGAATGTATAGGCTTTGGCAATAATGCTTTTATCACTTATCTTGATACTCCACCTATTGCCTCCATCGAGGAAAATCCAGAAGCCGTGGGCGAAAATGCAATTAAATTATTATTGCAGTTGATTGATGAGGAGGTTGAACTTTTGAACTATCAGAAAATAATGGTTGATTGTAAACTTGTTATTCATTAGGTTTTCATCACCTGATTTCGATAATTACTTAAGGTTTTTTAAACCCAATTCTGCGATCAGTTCGATGAAAGCTAGGGTATTGACACCATTACAATTATAAAGATCTTTTACCCGCTCTTTGCCGCGGGGGCATGGTAATTAGAACGCGCCAATTACCCAAAGCGCTATGTCAATCCAACTATGGGCCTTTTACACCACCGCACGCACATCAAAAAAACAACGGCACTCCGTTTTGTGTTCAATTCTTTTTAAGCTTCGAATCTGCATTTGTGAACACAAAACCACTGCGTTTAATGTTTGTTAGCGCTATTTATGCTATTGTGCAACTGTTTTTTTGATTTCCCTGGCCCTTGGGATTGACGGCGCTCTTCGGTAAGACCCATGCTTTATTAAAGTTGGTTAGCATGATGCATAAAATCCATGCCCAGAAGAACTATACAAACGGTAGATCATAGGAGTGTAACTGCGATCAATATAACTACTTAGAAAGGCCAAACAACTGTTTCTTCGTTCTGCTCTTAGAATGGCATGGTAAATTTTTCGGGATTTCACTTACCGAGCCTGCCTACTGACATTAATAAAAAAACGGTGTGTTAAAAGAAAAAAGTATGTCCGGCTAGGATGAGTTGAATGTTTTCGAATAAAAATAATGCAAACAAGGCTGCCTGGTAACTAAGCCGTTTTGCAGGCATTCCTTAAATGGATGAATAAACGCACCTTATCCCATAAACAATAATTTATCTTTCGCATGATTGCGGTTTTTTTCATGGTAAATAAATGCGCCTATAATAAGTAAACCTGCAACACCTTCAAACGCGACAACGATCTGTGTACCAAATTGATGTGCAAGATAACCCATTAATAAACTTCCCACTGGTAAAACACCTTGGTAAGCCATAATGTAATAACTCAGCGTTCTGCCTCGCATTAAATCATCGGCATGGGTTTGTAAATAGGTATTGATAGATGAAGTTTGTGCCATTAAACCTAATGCTGCTAAACCTGTACAAATCAATGCTGTGATCAAGGTTGGTGAAATCGCCAGCGCCATTACAGCAACTGCTAATAATGATCCGGAAACAATTACAATCTTTTGCATGCTCTGTCCTGCTTTTCTGCTGGCCATATAAATGGCGCCAAAGAAGGCACCGAAACCTGCAGCACTTTCAAACCAGCTAAAAGTTGTAGCGTCGCCATTAAAAATATCCTTAGCAAATACCGGAAGCAGCGTGGTAAATGGAATAACCAATAAGCTGGATGCAGCCATCATTATAATCATAGAAGATAAATCGGGCGAGGCCATCAGGTAATTGTAACCCTTTTTTAAATCAATCCAGATATTCTCTTTCGGTTTCTCCTGCACGGTAAACTTCAATTTCATCATCATCATGCAAACCAACACGCCAATGAAACTGATAAAGTTGATCAAAAAACAAATATCTTCACCCAATGTACTTAAAATTATACCCGCTAAAGCAGGTCCAATTAGCCTGGTGACATTAAACATAGATGAATTTAAGGCGATCGCATTTGGAAGATCTTCCTTATCGTCAATTAGGTTTACCATTAAAGATTGACGGGCAGTTACATCAAAGGCGTTAACTAATCCCTGCACCAGAGATAGTGCTGCAATCCAGAACATATCATAAACTTTAAACCAAATCATCGCCGCCAATGCACCAGCCTGCAGCATCAATAAAATTTGCGTAATCACCAGCACCTTGTATTTATTGTGCCTGTCTACATAGCTACCAGCAAAGGGTGCCAGGATTAAAGATGGAATTAAACTTAGAAAAGTCATCAATCCAAGTAAAAATGCTGATTCTGTTAACCGGTAAACTAACCAGCTTACCGCTACGCGTTGCATCCAGGTTCCAATCAGCGAAATTGCCTGCCCGGTAAAAAATAATCTATAATTGTAATGTTTTAATGAACGGAAAATACTCATATTTAAATTAGTAAAGTAACTTTACAAAAATAGAAAAACTACACGATAAACAGAAGTTGTTATCACTTATTTTTATCATCCCACAATCATAATACGGAACCTAAACCTTATTTGAATATTCATCCTTTTAAATAATTACCTTTATATTTGTAAAGTTCATTTACCAGTTATGGCAAAACAAACACAGGATATTGCAGCGAAACTAAGAAGCACCGTAACCCGCCTCACGAGACAGTTGCGCAAACAAAATGTGAGTTCAGAATTTAGCAATGCGGAATTATTAACAATGTCGCTATTAGAACAGCATGGAAAGCTACTGTCTACCGAGTTGGCTGAGATGGAAAGAGTTTCTAAACAAGCAATATCTCAGATCATTAATCGCCTGTTTGAAGCCAATTGCGTAGAAAGATTCCCTGACGAAGCCGACAAGCGTAAAACGTACATCAGCTTGACTAAGCTTGGCGAAAAACACATCATTGCAAGCCGGAAAATAAAAGAAGAGTGGCTGGTACAAACCATGGAGAAAATTTTTTCACAAGAAGAAATTAATTTGATTCAAGCATTTCTTCCCCTACTCACCAGACTGGTAGAATATAATGGAACAAGGGTATAGTTTTACTTTCTCATTATTTAAATAAGCCGTAACTTGCGGTTTCAAATGGCATTACACTTTACCTCTATCAATTCTGGCAGCAATGGAAATTGCTATTACATAGGCAACGAAACCGAGGCTGTGTTGGTTGATGTGGGCCTGACCTGCAAGGAAGTTGAAAAGCGGATGTCGAGATTGGGACTTTCAATTGAAAAAATAAAGGCCATCTTCATTTCACATGAGCATAGCGACCATATTAAAGGTCTTGCTGTATTTGCAAAAAAATACAAATTGCCGGTCTATATTAGTGTGGCCACACTTAAAAGCAGTAAGCTTTCGCTTGATGAACAAAATACTTTTGGATTAAGCCATACACAGAACATCAAAATCGGTAAACTTAACATTACCGCCTTTTCGAAATTTCATGATGCAGCCGATCCATATTCTTTCACGGTAGAATGCAATGACGTGCGCGTGGGCGTATTTACCGATATTGGCTCCGTGTGCGATCGACTTGTTACGCAATTTAAACGTTGCCACGCTGCATTCCTGGAAGCCAACTACTGCGCAAATATGCTGGCAAATGGCCGATATCCTTATTTCTTAAAACAACGAATCACCAGTGGACGTGGTCACTTAAGCAATGCACAAGCGCTGGACTTATTTTTGAATCACCGACCGGATTATATGACACATCTATTGTTAAGTCATTTATCAAAGGACAATAATGATCCATTACTCGTAGCGGAAATGTTCAGTAACGTTTCTGGAAATACTTTAATAAAAATTGCCTCCAGAGATCAGGAAAGTGAAGTATATTTCGTTTCCAATCCATCTAAACCAAAAAACACCTACCATTTTGACCCAAGTCTGCACCAACCTGAACAATTAAACCTTTTTTAAGCATTATCTCTTTTCGATTCTTAGCAGCGATGCAATTAATGTTTTTATCTCAAGGTATTTAATAAAAAAAAGCATTCATTCTGAAAGAAGCTTCTCGTTAAGCAACCATTTCCCTCAAAATAATCACTTATTTCATCAGCAATTCATTTTGTTCACGCCGAAATTCGGAAATATCACTGCATTTTCCCTATTCAATTCGTCCAAAATTTAATTATTGTATCTCTTCTTAAAATTTCGATTGTCTGGCACTTATGAAGTGAATCGAAAACAAAAAGAAACCAACAGTAAGCCTACCCTTTAAATACTACGGATAAACATACGTATTAATAATACAAAATATTATATTAAATAATACAATCGAAACCAAACGTTAAACTTTTTAAAAATGCTATATATGAGTATTAGTATCACTACAAATACTAAATAAACAACTTCTTTAAAATCCGATAAAACGATCATAAATATTTATAAATCCTTTTGTTCCATTTAACAAAAACCTTATTTAAGCGTATTTAATTAACTTTATGGTAATAAAAAGATAACGATAGGCTACAATAGTTTATAAATTTTTAAAATTATGTTTGTATTATAATTTAGCGATACAAGTAATTAATAATTTGTTATAAAAAAATTTATCAATAATTTAGGTCTTAATATTTTACAGTATTCATTTTATCCATTGCAGTAGTAAATGTATTTTTTACTGATTCTGATTTATATATTTGACTTATTAGTAATACACGTAAAACAGACAGCATAACTCCTGTCTGTAACCTTGCAATAAACTAGCAATTACCATTTAAAATCTTTCGATATGGAGCATATCCAATTTGACTGATGACCAGACTAAACATCTTCCCACCATGAACAAACACCTACTAATTGGGATCACACCCTTCGAAATTCCGGATGCAAGACTAGTTTTTAGTTTAGCTAAGGCCGCTTGCTTCCCCGTGCTTAGCCTGGGTCACGACCGCAAAAAAGCTGAACAGGCATTGAAAAGTTTGAGCGAACAATCAGCTAAAGATTATGGCGTTTGCTTTAACACAGCGGATTGGCAGGACATTACTCTGCCTGCAGAAGTCAGTTTAATTATCGCCCCTTTTGGTTTTCAGTTTAAGCATGAGCCTTCAGTAAAAGTAATTTATCAGGTTTTAGATCTGGAGTCTGCAAAAGCAGCCAGCGCAGCAGGTGCTGCCGGTATCATAGTTAAAGGAAATGAAGGTGCCGGAAAAGTGGCATATGAATCATCATTTGTGCTGTTTCAGCGCGTGATTAAAGAAGTTTCAGATCTTCCCATCTGGGTTCAGGGCGGTGTTGGTCTTCATACTGCCGCATCAATAATTGCTCAGGGTGCCGCAGGTGTGATTCTAGATAGCCAGTTTGCACTTTTTGCAGATTGCTCCGCTCCTGCCGAACTGAAATCAGTTTGCGAAAAGTTAAGCGGAACTGAAACTAAATTGATTGATCATCACCGGGTACTGGTTCGTCCGAATTCCCCAAAATTGGCGGAAGATGAGCAGACCTACCAAAATCTAAAAACCTATTTCGGTGGTTATGATTTAAATATAAATTACCTGCCAATGGGTCAGGATGTGAGTTTATCCATTGATTTATATGAAAAATATAAAAAGCTGGATAAACTGATTTTTGGTTTCAAAGCCGCTATCTATGGGCATTTAAAACAAGCAAAATCATTAAATGCCATCAGGGCAAATAATGCCCTTGCAACAGATCTGAATATAAAATATCCAATCGCTCAAGGTCCGATGACACGCGTAAGCGACGTAGCCCTTTTTGCCGATGCCGTTTCTGAAGCTGGAGCCTTATCTTTTGTAGCGCTTTCCCTTCTTAAAGGAAACCCAGCTAAAAACCTAATCGATCAAACCAAAGCACTAGCGGGAAACAAAACCTGGGGTGTCGGAATTCTGGGCTTTGCGCCGCAGGAACTTCGTGATGAACAACAAGAATATATTTTAGCTGCAAAGCCATCTGTTTTGTTAATTGCCGGTGGAAGACCTTCGCAGGCCAAACCTTTTGAAAAGGCTGGAATTAAAACATTCTTGCATGTACCATCGGCAGCCTTATTGGATATGTTTTTGAAAGAAGGTGCGAAACGATTTGTATTCGAAGGCCGGGAATGTGGCGGTCACGTTGGGCCACTATCCAGCATGGTACTTTGGGAAAAACAAATTGAACGTTTGCTAAAAGAAGACAAACCAGAAGAAATCAGTGTTTTCTTTGCTGGCGGCATTCATGATGCTTTTTCAACTGCATTTATTTCGATTATGACAGCTCCGCTGGCCGCAAAAGGAATGAAGATTGGGGTACTTATGGGCACCGCCTACTTATATACCCAAGAAGCCGTGAGTACAGGTGCAATACTGAATAAGTTTCAACAGGAAGCCATGCAGGCACAGGAGACCATCTTGCTCGAAACTGCCCCGGGACATGAAACCAGGTGCTTAAATTCTGCTTTTGCTAACTATTTTAATGAGGAGAAAGTTAAATTACAAGCGCAGGGAATTGATAAAAAAGTGATCTGGGAAAAACTGGAAAGCCTCAATGTTGGCCGGCTGCGAATTGCTGCCAAAGGCATTGAAAGGCAAGGCGATCAACTTATTGAAATAGATGAAACCGGGCAAACTGAACTCGGCATGTATATGATTGGCCAGATTGCACCAATGCATAAGGAGGTAATTTCTTTGCTTGATTTACATGAAGATGTGGCGACTAAAAACTTTGATTATATTGATCAGGCTGTTTTATCAGATCCGCCAAAAAGCGAAGCTAAATCTCTCGATGTTGCTATTGTTGGGATGGCCTGCATTTTCCCGGGTGCGAAAAACCTGGATGAGTACTGGAGAAATATTATTCTTGGAAAAGATTCAGTGACTGAAGTACCTGATGAAAGGTGGAATAAGGAACTTTATTATAATCCAGCGTCTACAGCCGGAGAAATGTCGCACTCGAAATGGGGTGGTTTCATTCCCCGAATAGATTTTGATCCACTGGAATTTGGGATTCCCCCACAATCGCTCGCCGCAATTGAACCTACTCAACTACTCACCCTTTTGGTTGCAAAGCAAGCCATGCAACATGCCGGGTATGCCGATCAGGGTGTAGATAAAGAAAATGTATCGGTAATTATTGGTGCCGAAGGTGGAAATGACCTGGCCAATAGTTATAGTTTCAGGTGTTTCTACAAACAAGTATTTGGAGAAATGCCGCCTGAAGTGGATGCTGCACTTCCTAAAATGACAGAGGATTCTTTCCCCGGGATTTTAGCGAATGTAATTTCGGGCCGCGTAACAAACAGGTTAAATTTAGGTGGACGAAACTTTACAGTAGATGCTGCCTGCGCCTCCTCTCTCGCTGCAATAGACCTTGCCTGCCAGGAGCTTTTCCTCGAAAAATCAGACATGGTATTGGCTGGCGGTTCTGATCTCCACAATGGGATAAATGATTATTTAATGTTCTCGAGTACGCATGCCCTATCGAAAAAAGGAAGATGTGCCACTTTTGATGCAGAAGCTGATGGAATTGCCCTTGGTGAAGGAATTGCAATGGTGGTTCTAAAAAGAAATGAAGATGCGCTGAGAGATGGAGATACCATTTACGCAGTGATCAAAGGTGTTGGTGGTTCGAGTGATGGCAAAAGCCTTGGCTTAACTGCGCCGCGCAAAAATGGCCAGATCAATGCTTTGGAACGGGCTTACAGTCAGGCGGGAATTATGCCTTCAGGCGTGGGTTTGATTGAGGCGCATGGAACAGGAACGGTTGTGGGCGATAAAACCGAAGTTAGCGCCTTAACCGATATGTTAAATGAAACCGGCGCAATAGCCGGGCAAACGCACTTAGGCTCCGTTAAAACTCAAATCGGACATACGAAATGTGCTGCTGGAATTGCGGGTTTAATTAAAACAGCACTGGCAGTATACCATGGCATTAAGCCGCCAACAATTAATTTAAAAACACCGAACAGTTTTTATAACGCTAAAACCAGTCCATTTGCCTTTCATACTGAAGCAGGTTTATGGCTGGAAGACAAACGTTATGCGGGCGTAAGCGCTTTTGGTTTCGGCGGAACAAACTTCCATGCCGTACTGGAAAGTGGGAAAAATATTGAAAACCAATACCCGATTCTAAAATCATGGCCTTCAGAGTTGTTTGTTTTTAGAGGAGATACATATGAGGAAGCAAAAACATTGCTTACTGACCTCAAAACCTTACTGGAAATAAATGATCAGCTTGCGCTTAGGGACATTGCTTTCAGTTTGGCAACGGCCTCTCATAAGGAGATCCAATTAAGTATTGTAGCCAATAATGCAGAAGACCTGATGATGAAAATTGATTTGGTTTTATCTGGCATTGATAGTAAAGACACTTATAAGACTAACATAAAAGCAGGTAAGGTTGCTTTTATGTTCCCAGGTCAGGGCAGTCAGCGGATTAATATGGCGAGAGATCTGTTCGTGGTTTTCCCGGAGATGAGAAAATTACTGAAGGACTATCCTGCTTATGAAAAAATCCTTTTCCCAAATACCGTATTTGATGCTGAATCAGCTAAAATTCAAAAGGAAAACATCAAGGATACGCGAATGGCGCAGCCACTACTGGGTATTGTAGATCTGGCGATTGCAAAACTGCTCCAGTCTTTAGGTATTCAACCCGATATGGTTGCAGGCCATAGCTACGGCGAATTACCTGCACTTTGTTTTGCTGGTGCTTTCGAAGATGAACAACTGGTTGAGTTAAGTGCGGAGAGAGCAAAATCGATCTTAAATGCCGTAACCGATGGTGATCCGGGAAGTATGCTAGCTGTAAGCGCCAAACGCGAAGACTTAAACAACTTGTTATCTGGAATAGACGATGTTTATCCCGTAAACTTCAATGCTCCAACCCAATGTGTAATTGCAGGTTCAACTTTAGGCATCAAAAATCTGTCGGCCAAACTTAAAGAAGCAAAGGTATCTTTCCGCCAGCTGGAAGTGGCATGTGCATTCCATAGCCCGGTGGTGGCGAAATCGAAAGAACTTTATCAGGAAGTTTTAGCTCAGGTTGCCTTCCACAATATCGAGTTGCCGGTTTGGTCGAATACCACAGCAAAAGAATACCCAAAAAATGCTGACGCCATAAAAGAGCGGTTAACCGAGCATTTGGTTCAGCCGGTTCTATTTGTAGATCAGCTCACCAATATGTACAATGCTGGTGCAAGGATCTTTATCGAAGTTGGGCCAGGCAAAGTACTAAGCGGACTTACAAAAGCTTGTATTGGCAAAGATGAAACCATCTTTCACACGGAAGATCAGGGGCAAAATAAATTAAGTAATCTGCTCGGAACGCTTGCCAATTATATTTCAACGGGAAGATCAATCAATCTTGAAAAATTATTTGAAGGAAGATCTACACAATTTATCCAGATCAACAACCCTACGCTTTACAAAAAAAGTCCGGCCATCTGGTATGTAAATGGCCAGCATGCCATACCATCAACTGGAAAACTTCCCGAAAACGGAGCCGCTCCAATCACCAAACCGATTATCCTTATGAAAGAAACGCAAAGCCAGCACCTTAACCAACAGGTTCCATCATCAGCAAAAGACATGATGATGCAAGAATACCTGCACAGCATGAAAGCTCTAATTCAGGCACAACGTGATGTGATGCTTTCCTTTTTCGGTCAAAATCCATCAGTACAAATGTCAGCTTATCCACAGCAGCCTCTGGCAAGTTTGCAACCACAACAGCCTGTTAAAATTGATAACCAACTGAACGGACAAATAGAAATTTCTCCGGTAATGGAGGTGAAATCTGCCGTGTTGGTACAAAAAGATACCAAACAAGTTTTATTGCAGATTGTGAGTGATAAAACAGGGTATCCGCAGGAAATGCTCGGCATGGAAATGGATTTAGAAGCCGATCTTAGCATCGATTCTATTAAGCGGGTGGAAATTATCGGCGCATTGCGTACTGAACTGGGTGGTTTTTCTGAGCTGGATCTTCCAGAGGATAAGATAATGGAACAATTGGCTGGCTTAAAAACCCTTAGTAGCTTAGTAAACTGGCTTACAGACCATACCCAACAGCAGGCACCGGAAATTCAGGTGGTGATTTCTACTAAAATTGTGGAACCTCAAAAGTTATCTGTAGACCAGTTAACGGTTGCTATTCTTGATATTGTAAGCGAAAAAACTGGCTATCCAAAAGATATGCTGGGTATGGACCTCGATCTGGAAGCTGATTTAAGTATCGATTCCATTAAGCGCATGGAGATTATTGCCTCACTCAAAGAAAAGGTAGGGTTTGGAACGCAGGGAGATCAAACCGATGATTTAATGGAAAAACTAGCCGCAATTAAAACACTCAAAAGCCTGGTGAACTGGATTGCTGATGTAGAAATTGAAAGCACTGAAATATTAATAGAAGCGAAAAAAATAATAGAAGAAAGCATTGATGATCAAACCGTTAAAGAGAAACTATCCCGCTTACGTTTCGAGCTCACTCCTGCCGCACTTACCATAACTGAAGCCGCAATTTTAAAAGGGCAGCGATTTGCACTCACCAATGATGGCGGCGGACAAGCGTTAAAAATTAAAGCCATGCTCGAAAAACATGGTGCCTTAGCGGATATTGTAAATTTTGATGATCCATTAGATAACTATCAGGGATTGATCATCCTGAATATGTTTGAAGCGCAGAAAAAGGTAGGTATTTTAGATCATTTCTCTACTATTAAGAAGCTGAACTTCGAGCAGGTTAAGTGGGTATACCTAATCGCAGATACCAAGAGGTATTTTAATGCAGAATCAGACATTTCCTTCCTTAGACATTACCAGGGTTACTCAGGTTTCTTCAAAAGCCTGGATAGAGAATACGAGCATACAAAATGTCGCTTTATCAGCTTAGAAACCAAGATGTCTGCGGATGAAATTGCCAACGTTACCCTGAACGAAATCCTTAATCCGGATAAGCCTTCTGAAATTATCTACAACGACCACAAACGACACATTATGGAACTGGTGCCGACACAGCTCAGTACAGATACCGGGGAAGATCATATTACATTAGATAAAGAGGCAGTTGTGATGGTTTTGGGTGGTGCTCAGGGAATTACAGCAGAACTGATGATTCACTTTGCAAAGGATTATCCTTGTAAATATATTCTGGTTGGGCGTTCTCCAAACCCACAGTTAACCGCGCACGAGGAAATTACGAAGATGGAAACTAAAGATGAAATCAGGCAGTATGTCATCAAGCAGGGGCAATTTAATAAGCCGGCCGAAATTGAACAGGAAACCAACCGCATCTATAAGAATAATCAGATCCTCCGCTGCATTTCCATGCTCGAAGATGGCGGTTCTACTGTGATTTACGAATCACTGGATTTGAGAGATGAAGGCGGCCTGACCAGATTAATCAATCAGGTTTACCAGGAATATGGACGAATAGATGGTGTAGTGCATGGCGCTGGCTTATTAGAAGATAAATTATTCAGCAGCAAAACTTCAGAATCTTTCGAAAGGGTTTTTGATACCAAAGTTACGCCATTGCGGGTACTTGCCGAGCAGCTCAGACCGGAAACACAGTTTGTAATTCTTTTCTCCAGTATCGCCTCCGTTTATGGGAATCGCGGACAAACGGATTACGCAGCGGCTAATAGTGTAATGGACAAATACGCATGGGCGTTGAAACAGAAAATTAAAGGGAAAGTGATGGCCATTAACTGGGGGCCATGGAAAGGTGCCGGAATGGTTTCGCCAACGCTTGAGAAAGAATATCAGCGTCGTGGAATTGCCCTTATTCCGCTGCAAGATGGAATGGAAACCTTTCTCAATGAACTAAAATATGGTAAAGAAAGTCAGGTGTTAATAATGGCTGGCAATACCTGGACCTAACAGAAACTCACTTAGCATGATGAAGAAAAGCGATGTTGCGATTATTGGAATGTCTTGTATATTTCCAGGGGCGAAAAATGTGCAAACATTTTGGGAAAATATTCTTAATGGCGTAGATTCTACCCAAAGTGTTCCTGCTGACCGGATAGATCCGGTGCATTTTGATCAATCTGTTACTGGCGTAGATCGTTTTTATTGTAACAGAGGAGGTTTTATTCCAGCATATAGCTTCGATCCGCAACGGTTTGGAATTTTGCCCCTGGCTGTGGAAGGTACTGAACCCGATCATTTAATTACGCTTGATTTGGTGCATAGTGCCCTGGAAGATGCCGGCGTTTTCGAAAGAAATTATAACCTCGATAAAACAGGAATCATCATTGGTAAAGGAAACTATACAGGTCCGGGCGCTACCAGAGCGATCGAAATTGTAAGAACCGGAGAACAGATTTCTAGTGTATTAAAAGACCTTCTACCCCAGTTATCTGATGAAGATATAGCTCAGGTAAAACACGAATTTCAGCAGCGGAAAGGTCGTTTTAGCGCCGATACAGCAATGGGACTAATTCCCAATCTAGTGGCTTCGCTGGTGGCTAACCGATTTAATTTGGGTGGTTTAGCCTTCACACTGGATGCCGCTTGTGCCAGCTCGCTCCTCGCAATTGATCATGCCGTACAAGAGCTGAATAGTGGCCGTTGCAATATGGTAATTGCCGGAGGCGTACACTTAGGGCAAAATGCAGCATTCTGGAGTATATTTTCTCAATTGGGTGCACTTTCGAAGCAGGAAAAGATTAAACCTTTCGACCAACATGCCGACGGCTTAATTATTGGCGAAGGTTGCGGATTTGTGGTATTAAAAAGATTAGAAGATGCCATTCTGGATAAAGATAAAATCTATGCCGTAGTTAAAGGAATTGGCATAAGCAGTGATGGAAGTGGCACCAGTGTGATGAGCCCATCGGTGAAAGGACAGCTAAAAGCTGTTGCCCAAGCCTGGGAAAACGCTACATTGGCCCCTCAAAATATTGGCTACCTGGAAGCGCACGGAACCGGAACGCCACTTGGAGATAAAACCGAGATTGAAACCTTAAAACAATTTTTTGGTCAAAATGAAAGTTTGCCAAAAGCAGGAATTGGCTCTGTAAAATCAAACATCGGACACGCGATGCCTGCTGCAGGAATTGCCGGATTAATCAAAACCACTTTGGCCTTATATCATGGCATAATCCCTCCTACCTTACACTGCGATGAACCATTGGCGCAGCTTAAGGAAACCCGGTTTTCTGCCGTTCAAAAGACAACGAATTGGGAACAGTCTGGCCTGCCAAAACTGGCTGCGGTAAATGCGTTTGGCTTTGGTGGTATTAATGCGCATGTGGTTCTCGAAGCCTTTAATCAATCCAAAAAAGATGAAGTTGTTGTACTTGCCCGCCATACGCATCAGGAATTAATTCTAGCGCTCGAAAATGAGGATTTTAGTGCTGGAGCAGGAAACTTTCGGATTGCGATATTTAATCCTACAACCGACAGAATTAAAAAAGCGGTGAAAATTGTCGCTAAGAATATTCCCTGGAAAAACAAACAAGACATTTGGTACAGCAATAATCCATTGCTTTTAGGAACTGGAAAAATAGCATTTGTTTTTCCTGGTTTAGATGGTTTATCTGGCGGAGAAATAAATAGTGTAGCTGATTATTTCAATATTAAGATCGATCAGCAGGAAACTAAAGATGGCTTGCTGAGTGACGCACTTCAAACATTAAATAAAAGCAGCGTTTTAGATCAGGCATTGAAAACCCTGGGGATTAAATCAGATATGAATGCTGGCCATAGTTTAGGTGAATGGCTTGCGGCAAGATCTTCTGAACTTGCCGAAGAAAGTTCTGTGATGAATTTATTGAAAATATTAACTCCAGAAACTTTTGAACTCAAAGATTCTCGTTTCATTGCCATTGGCTGTGGTTTAGAAGTACTTGATACCATTTTAGACAGTATTCCCGAATTATACCTTTCAAATGATAACTGCCCACAACAGGTCATTCTTTGTGGCAGCAAAAATGCATTGGAAAAACTGGTTCCGGTTTTAAAAGAAAAGCAGATCTTTCATCAAATTTTACCTTTTCAATCCGGATTCCATTCTCCTTTTGTAGCAGATAAATTAGAGTTGATTTTATCTGGCATGCAGGATATGCAATTCAGAAAAACAAGCACGCCACTTTGGTCGGCCACTACATTAAATACCTATCCGGAAGGTTTTGAAGCCATCCGCCGGTTAAGTGCGGAACATCTGATTAAACCGGTTCGCTTCCGCGAGCTGACTGAAAAACTGTATCAGGAAGGTGCCAGGGTATTTATTCAGGTAGGCTCTGGCGGTTTAACAGGCTTTATAGATGATACCCTGAAGGGTAAAGAAATCAGCACAATTAGTGCCAATGTTCCCATCCGCTCCGGTATCACCCAATTGCAAAGGGTGATTGCAGCTTTGTTTGTAGAAGGAAAGGAAGTTGGACTGGATTTTCTAAGCCAGGTAAAACCCAGTTCCGTAAAAGCAAATAAAGGAATTAAACTCGCGCTTGGTTCTCCGATTATCCACAATCTTCAAACACTGAAAGGCTTAAGCTTTAAGAATCAACCGAAAACAAAACCCGTGTTCGCAGATGTCCATCATCCTGTTTTAAATGCATTTAATGAAAATGTGCTGGAGATGATCAACATGCAGGAGGAAATGCTGGAACATTTCGGAAAGATCAATTTCGATCCGCAACATAATACGAATTTCCTACCACAGCAAGACTTAAGACCAGTACGGAAGCCCTTCACTGAAACACTTGACGTGAGTTTAGAAAATTGCCCTTATCTGATTGATCATTCGCTGCTGCGGCAGCCAAAAGGCTGGCCAACCGTAGAAGATATGGATCCTGTTATCCCAATGACCATGATCTTTGAAGTTTTTGCTGAAATTGCCAATGCGCAATCCCCTTTAGAGCGGGTTCAAAAAATCATGAATATGCGTGTTTTCCAGTGGATGAACGTAGTAAAACCGTTTCAGGAAACCGTTATCGGAGAATGGAAAGACGAGCAAACAGTTTATCTCAACCTGGATCGCTTTGCAAATGCCGAAGTAAAGCTAAGTCAAAATCTTAATGAGGCACCCAACCGTGATTTCCATATTGGCGAAAAGTTAAATATTGACCGGACAAGGGAAGAAATTTACGATGCACACATGTTTCATGGTCCGGGCTACCAAGGGATCAAAAAACTGGTGGCAGTAGGTAAAAAGGGGATCACCGGATTAATTGAATCTGCTGGAGGCAAAGGTTCTTTATTGGATAACGCCGGCCAATTATTTGGTTTATGGCTACAGCTTACACTCGAAAAAGACCGGATTGCTTTTCCTGTAAAAATTCAGGAAATCGAATTTTTCGGAGACATGGCTAATCAGCATGGAACCTTCGAATGTACCTGCGTACTAACAGATATAAATGATGAATTCGCTACCGCTGATATCGTCATGAAAAGGGATGGTAAAACCTGGTTAATCATTACTGGCTGGCAAAACCGACGTTTGGAGATCGATGAACCACTTTGGAATGTTTCCATGTCGCCATTGCATAACCGTTTATCCGCGGAGATTGCACCAGGTGTTTTCCTTTTTGGCAATGCATACGCTCGGGTGGTTTCGTGGGATTTTATTCTGAAAAGATATTTCAACCAGACCGAAAAGAAATACCATAACGAACTGCTTCCCAACAAGAGGAAAACCTGGATGATTAGCCGGGTAGCTGCAAAAGATGCAGTTAGAAACCTACTAAATATCCAAAAACAGGAAGCCTGCTATCCTATTACTTTCGAGATTTATTCAGATGAACTTCGCAAACCGTTTGTAAAGGGCGGTTTAACAGAAGGAATCCACATCTCGATTGCTCATAAAGGAACCGATGCAGTTGGGATTGCCAGATTCGACAGACCAGTGGGAATAGACATAGAAACCATAGAAGAAAGAAGTCCTGCGTTTTTTGACCTGGTTTTTAACGACCATGAACTTAAACTGCTGGCAGCACAAGATAAAATTGAATGGGCAACCCGTTTTTGGGTTGCCAAAGAGGCTTACGGCAAGTTTTTAGGCAAGGGTTTACAGGGAAACCCGAAGGCTTATACTATTGAAGGCATAAATGGTGAAGAATTGACCATTAACAACATTACAATCAAAACAATTAAACATAAAAACTATATCATCGGATGGACACTTTAACGACTACAAAATTAAGCAGCGAAGAGATTTTTGATCTCATGAAGAAATTTATTACGGAGGTAATTGGTGAAGAGTTTGTGGAGGAAATGGACATTACACCAGAAAGTTCGTTTACCAAAGATCTGGAAATGGATAGTATCGAAATCGTCTCCTTTTCAGAAAAGATTAAAGCCCATTTCGGTGATCAGATTGATTTTACCGGCTGGTTATCTTCAATGGATCTGGATCAACTGATTAATCTAAACCTGGGAATGATCATTTCTTACATCGAAGAATGCCAATCTTAGATATAAATAACAAATCGGTACATGTTCAGGAGCTGAATGAAACAGCTTCAGAAACAGTGGTGTTGGTACATGGCATGTTCAGCAATTTATCCGTGTATTATTTCAACATCGCTCCTATTTTGGCTACCCGTTTTCATGTGGTGTTGTATGATCTGAAAAGTCATGGCATGAGCGAAAAAACATTGACTGGCTATGATCTGGACAGCATGACTGATGATTTGTTTGCTTTGATAAATGCTTTGAAATTAACTCAAGTTTATCTCGGTGGATACAGCTTTGGGGGATTAATCGCGTTGAAAATGGCCATTCGTTTCCCAAGTTTAATCAAAAAACTAGCCATCATTGAAGCTCCTGATCCTAGTGATGAAAAAGCAAGAGGTATTATTGATGAATATAGCCGGGAGTTTCTGGAAAATTATGTCGAGAACTTTACGGATACCACCAAGGTTAAAATGGGCAAGCGACAAATGGAAAAGAACCACCGGATGTATGAATATCTTTTCCATCAAACCTCTATTAAAGATGATATGGTTTTGGAGAAAGATTTTTTTGAGGATGGTGCTATTAATCAACTTGATCAGGATGTACTGTTGCTTTACGGTTTGACATCCAATTGCCTTGATGCCGGGAAAAATTTAAATCAAAAAATTAAAAATTCATCAATGCAAATTATTGATGGCGACCATAATATTCCAATACAGGAACCACAAATTATTGGAGAAGCGCTATTGGATTTCCTTGAACGAAAATAAAAAAACATTAAGGCGTATGGCAAAATTTGTATTCATTGTACCTCCATTAACGGGCCACATTAACCCCACACTAAGTTTGGGTACTGTTTTATTGGAACGCGGTCATCGCGTCGGCTGGATAACCTTAGATAAATCACTGGCCGATAAATTACCGCTTGGTGGCGAACTTTTATTAATTGCTTACGATGAAAATGATCAGCAAAAAAAAGAGGCAGAAAAGTACCTGGACATCATCACCAAAAAAATAGTTTATGGAATTGATAGTGTTAAATTTTTGTACGAAGAAGTTTTAATTCCGCTTAACCGACACAGTTACGAAGGAATTGCTACGCTTTTGGATCAGTTTAGACCAGATTTGGTTATTACCGACCATCAAATGTTTGCTGGTGCAATGGCTGCATTTAATAAAAATTTACCCTACGCTACCTCCGTTACCGCTCCGGCAGCAATAAAAGTAATGGATGAATTGCCTAAAGTTCATGAGTGGGAAGTGCTCCAAATCACTACTTTGCAACAGGAATTTGGCATCCATGAATCAAATAACCTCGCCACTTCAGAACTGCTGACCCTCATTTTTACATCCAGAGAATTTTTTGGAGAAATGGAATTACCAGAACACTTTAAATTCGTTGGTCCTGTATTTAACCGCCGGAAAGTTGAAATCCCTTTTAACTGGGAAGCATTCCTGTCGATCAGGCAGCCAAAGATTCTGGTTAGCATCGGCACTACTTTCGATCATGAGCATAAGAAAAGTTTTTTTAGTAAAGTAATTGAAGCTTTTGCGCTAGAAGACATCCATGTTGTTGTAGTTTCCGATCCAGAGCTATTTGAAGAGTGGCCAGCTAACTTCACCGTTCAAAAGCAAATTCCTCAGGTAGAATTGTTACCTTATTTAGATGCTGTGGTATGCCATGCCGGCCACAATACGGTTTGCGAAAGTTTAATGAACGGCCTTCCGCTCGTTGTAATTCCAATTGCTTACGATCAAAGTCATGTAGCAGGCCGGGTATTTAGAGTAGGTGCCGGAGAACGCTTAAACTTCAATCGTTTTAAAGCTAAACACTTGCTGGAAGCGACAAATACCATTCTTAAAAACCCATCCTACCAGGAAGCAGCCACGAAAATTAAACAATCTTTTATTGATGCTGGTGGCAATGAAACTGCTGCCGATTTACTGGAAAACGCCAGTCGCGAAATTATTAAAACATTCATCAGTTAAACCAATCTATATGTCGAAATTTCTATTCGTTGTTCCTCCTTTTTTTGGTCACATTAGCCCTACGTTAAGCATTGGCGCAAGTTTACTTGCCCGCGGGCATGAGGTAAAATGGTTTGGAATCACTTCTTTGGCTCAGGTTCATCTTCCTGACGGAGGGGAATTTATCTACCCTAAAAATGATTTAACGCCTTATGCTGAAGAAATTGACCGGATATTAAAACGTCAGGATGACGGGCCAGCTTGTTCCGGACCTGAAGTAATGAAACTCGCGCTCGAAGAAACCTATGTTCCTTTCGCCAGGATGATGATGCCAGGACTGAATAAATATGTTGACCAATGGAAGCCAGATGTGATCATAAATGACTGCATAACCTTCGCGGGTGCACTCTGTGCGCATTTAAAAGGGATTCCTTCCGTTACCACCACACCTGTACCACCAGATGTAATGGGAGATACTGCGACGAGTGCGCCGAAAATTTTTGAATGGCAACAAAATCTCATTTTGGGTTTGCAAAAAGAAGTTGGTATTTACAGCGAAGAAATCCATATCCATTCCCATCAGTTGAATATGGTTTTCACCTCTCAAACTTTTGCCGGCTTTGATGAAAAGCCACCGCATATGCAATTTGTAGGCCCGGTTAAAGGCAGGCCAAACCTCGCGCCTTTTGACTGGGAAAAATTATCAAAAGCCACTACACCAAAGGTTTTCGTCTCTTTAGGTACTTTATTAGTTGATATCCGTGCGGCATTTTTTCAAAAATTAATCGATGCCTTTGCCAATGAACCAGTTACCATTATTGCTGCAACAAACCCGGATATCTTCGAAAAGTGGCCAGATAATTTCATTGTAAATGGTTTCGTTCCACAATCTGAGTTAATGCCCCATATGGATGCCGTAATTTGTCATGGCGGCTTTAACACCGTAAATGACACTTTTACAAATGGCCTGCCGATGTTGATTACACCAATTGCTTACGATCATTTTCATACTGCAAAATTGATTGAACAAGCAGGATGTGGAATCAGTATCAGATATAAAAGACTTCGGATTTCGGATTTAAGGAATACGGTTTTTGAATTGCTGGAAAATCCAAAATATCGACTGGCTGCACAAAAAATCAGGGAAACTTTCATTGCGGCCGGAGGAAATGACAAAGCCGTTGAGTTATTGGAAGACTTCGCCAAGAATAATAGTGTTTTAGAACCAGCCTGATCAACAGATGAAAAGAAAATTACTCTTTGGCGAAAGGATGCTCTATGGTGATGGAAAAAGTCCGTTTAATATGGTGATTCCATTCAAAATAAAAGGTCAAATTGCTGAAGACAGACTCAACCTGGCACTCTTAAACATTCAAAAGAAACATGCGTGGCTAACTGCATCTATAGAATTTAATGAAATTAAAAAACCTTGGTTTATAACCAATTCACCCGAATCATTTAAAGTTTCTGTTCGTATTATTGATCGTGTAAATGAAGCGGATTGGAGGCGGGAATCAGAACGGGAATGGAATATCCCCTTTGATGCTTCCAAGGCTCCGCTTTTTAGAGTTGCCTGGATTAAGGGCAAAGAATTTTCAGAGTTTTTACTGGTTTTTCACCATTGCCTTTGTGATGGCACAGCAGGCCTTTCTATCTTAAGAGAACTTCTTTCATTACTCGACAACCCTGAAGCTGAAATCGGCAAGGAAATCGCCATTCAAAGCATTAAAGATATTGTTCCTGAGCAGGTATTAAATAGTTATCGTAAACGAACGAAAAATAGCTTGATTGGCAAAATCGCCACATTAGCCTTATGGATTATTCCGATTAAAAAAATAGCCATAGATAGAAAACGTGACTTTTTAATTCATTGGAAACTGGATGAGCAGCTAACCCGTAACATTTTGTTTTTTTGCAAATCGCAGGGATTTACGGTGAATACCTTTGTAAGTGCGATTGTATTGAAGGCATTTAAAGAGGTGCTGGCAGATCAATCGTTTAATAAAATATCTCTTCCCGTTGATATCAGAAACCTGAATCCATTAATAAAAAAAGATCATGTTTTTGCTTTTGGGTTGATGATTGTGCTCTCTGCCGGAAAGCACCATGATTTTATTGAAGGAGTTAAAGATCTTCAGAAAGATGTTGATCGTAAACTGGCGAAACTTGATCCCTATGCTTTAATGATGATGATGGAAGCCTGCCACCCTTCCTTAAATAATTTTAGTAACCTTTTGAAATATGGCAAAACCAGTAACGACTGCATGTTTTCAAATTTAGGAAAGTTAGATTTTCCGGATAATTATAAAAACTTCGAACTGGAGACCATTTATAGTCCCTCGGTAATTGGCCCACTAGGAAATACCACTACCATCCTGACCTCTACGTTTAAAAATCAGATGGATTTTTCTTTTGTGGCCAGCGAAGGTTATGTTGCTTTTAATGATGCGCTGTTAATTAAAGAAAAAGTGATTTCGCTTCTTAAAAAGCATATTGAAATATAAAATAGCGATAGAATATGAAGAGAAAATTGATTTTAGGGGAAAGAATTATGTACGTTGACCCCGCAACTCCGCTAAACTGTGTTTTCACTGCAAAAATACTTGGTGAGTTTGAGGCTCAAGACTTAAGGCTTGCACTTGATCAGATTCAAAAGAAACATCCATTGTTGAGGATGAATATTGAAATGATTAATAAGACACCATATTTCGTACTCAATGAGGCTATTGATCAAATTCCAATACGGGAAGTTGATTTCCAGTCTGATCAGGATTGGTTAAGGGAATCGAAAACAGAATGGTATAAACTATTTAATCAAAGCAATAAACCCCTCGCGCGATTGGTATGGATAAAAGGCCATTTGGAATCTAATTTAATGTTGGTTTTACCCCACTGCATCTGCGATGGTACCTCAATAGTAAACCTCATGCAAGAAATGTTAACATTGATTGATAATCCAAACCACGAACTCTCTCCATATCGTTCATTTTCTTTGGTTAGCGAATTATTACCAGATAACTATTTACCCAGCCATTATATAAAACGTAAAACCTTTGCCGCTTTAGGTAGATTATTTTTTCTTTTTAAACCAACATCTGGAAAAAGATGGAGCCAAAGTAATTATGCCATTAACTGGAAATTAAGCAAAACCGAAACACATTCCTTTCTTACTAAATGCAAGGCTGAAAAAACAAGTGTTCATGCTGCTATTTGCGCCATCTTCATTGCTGTATTTAAAGTATTAAAAAATGATCAGGCCCATGGAAAAGTGATTTGCCCGGTAGACATCAGGCGATTTATCCCTGGCATTAAAGCAGATACTATGTTTGCCTTCGCGCCAATTGCCGAACTTAAAGTTTCAGAAAAAGAAGTTAATATCTGGCAAAATGCAAGAGCGATAAAAACTGATCTTGATCGAAAGATTAGTGAAATGAACGTACCACGGCTTTTACAAATGAGTGAAACGTTCCACCCACTGGCAGACAAAATGATCGGCTTTCTCAGATCTACAAATGGTTCTCACGACATTACTTTAAGCAATATGGGTTTGCTGAATGTTAAACAGCATTACAAAACCTTTAGTGTAGAAACCATTTACAGTCCTACAGTTGCCTTCCCCTGGAAAAATGCAAATACACTGGTTGTAAGTACATTTAATAATCAGTTAGATTTTTCCTTAATGTCTGATGAAAGTTTTTTACGGGAATTTGATGCCATGTTAATTAAAGCTAAGGTTATGGATTTGATGACTGCACACATAAACGCGCTTGCCAGTGCCTGATATTACTGAAAATAATAGAAACAAATGGCGGAAGTTTGTTAGAAGAAACCTGCTGTTATACTTAATTCCGAATGTAACGCTGAATACATTGATTCCTTATTTTGCACTTCAAACACAAACATCTGTGCATCTATTTACAGGGGATCAAAATTTAGCGCGATTTTTATTACCCATGTCCTTGCTTCTTCCCTTTTTGATCACAATTGATGTTTGTAAGAAAATTAAAGCACTGCAGAATAATGAAAATTTGCATTTTGAATGTAGTGATATAATAGAAGGAAAAGCAAAGATGTTTAGATTGGCTGGGCTACATAGCCTATATACTGTTGCTGTAATGGTGTTAGTGTTAGTGCTCCTTTACGTGAGCTTCCCTGTCAATTTTAATTTCGGAATCATTTTTTCGGCAGCGTTGGCTGGTAGCCTGGCGGGATTTTACTCTATTGCTTTTTTCTTTTTGTCGCTTAAAAAAATCCGTGAAATACCCGTGAAGGCAGATTGAGTAAGATTTTTTAAAAAAAATAAATTAAACTTTAAAAAAATTAAACCTTTATTAACGCTTAAGGTTCTACTTATACTTCATAAATAGTTTGTTTGGTTTATATGGGGCTCAAGGATTTGAGCCCCTTCCTTTTTTATTAACCCAGGCTTTTATTCTTATCTCAAATTATGAGTTCTGAACATTTAAAATCATAAAATTTAAACTACATTTGGTTTGAATCTCCCCCTATTCGTTTTTTCAACTTCTAATTTAAATTATATGGAAACGAGTAAATTCTCAAAATTTAGTGCTGAATTTTTAGGCACTATGGTATTGGTGTTAATGGGTTGCGGTAGCGCTGTAATTGCGGGGGCAGATGGCACAACAGGTGTAGGTTTATTGGGTATCTCTTTTGCTTTCGGCCTCTCGGTGGTTGCAATGGCTTATGCAATTGGCCACATATCGGGTTGTCACATTAATCCGGCCATTTCTATAGGGATGGTGGTTGCCGGACGAATGAAAGCAGGCGAAGCAGCATATTATATTGCGGCGCAGATTCTTGGAGGCATAGCCGGAGCAGCACTCCTTTATCTTATTGTAAGTAATCAGGCCAGCTTCGAAATGAAAGAATGGGCATTAGGCGCTAATGGATGGGGCAAAGGCTATCTGGCAGAATACAATATTATCGCAGCTTTTGTAGCAGAAGCTGTTTTTACCTTTATCTTCCTTCTGGTTATTTTTGGCGCAACCTCTACAAAAAATATTAATGGTGGTTTCGCAGGCTTGGCAATCGGCCTTTCGCTGGTATTGATTCACATCGTTGGCATCAAAATCACGGGTGTTTCCGTAAATCCTGCACGCAGTATTGGGCCTGCAATATTAGCAGGTGGCCAGGCCCTGAACCAAATTTGGTTATTTATTGCAGCTCCCATTGTAGGTGCAGTTTTAAGTGCAGCCGTTTGGAAAACTGTTTTAGAAAAAAGTTAAAATTGAAAATAGATCATCGCGTTTAGAAATCGTAAAAGAGGAAGTTCTATTGTCGATTTCTTAAACTCAAAAAGGGTAAAATGGAAACATGGATGAGTACCATTTGCCATTTTACCCTTTTTAAAATTTATTGAATGCAAGATAAAAATCATTCCATCCTGCATTTTTACAGTATCTATAGGTTTTTTACTATTGCCTCATCCGTTGGCTTTGTTTTGGAACGGAAACGATGTACCAATTCTCCCTTTTCATTAACCAGGAATTTTTCGAAATTCCATTTAATATCTCCTTGTTCTTCTGTATTGGTTTGTGAGGTTAAGTATTTAAATAAAGGACTGATATCATCACCTTTTACGCTGGTTTTTTCAGCCATCAGGAAGGATACATTATATTTTCCTGTACAAAATTCTTTAATTTCTGCATTGGTAGAAAATTCCTGTCCACCGAAATTACCCGCAGGGAAACCAATAAGTACTATTTTTTTGCCATATTGTTTCTGAAGTTTTTCCAAATCTTCATACTGTGGCGTAAAACCACATTTTGAAGCAGTGTTAACTATCATAATTTTCTTGCCTTTAAATTTTGATAGTTTTACTACTTTACCATCAATGGTTTTAAAGCTGAAATCGTAAACAGTTTTTGGTGGATTAGGCACCAAAAAGTTTAATAGGATTAAGATTGTGCTGATCATCGTTTTATTTTGTTTTATATACGAATATAGGCACAAAAAGTTTTCACAACCGCAATGTTGTTGTAAATAATGCAAAAAACATCTATCTACCTAACGTTACCTTTCATCGGTAAAGGATAGGATTAAAAAAAGCACTCTTCGCACCTAGCGATGAACGACCTGCCAACGGCCCAAAAGATGATGGAAAGAAATGTCGCGTAAAATTTAACCCCTCCCATTCAATTGCCTTTAGGCCAATAGCAGTAAAATAGTCGCTAAGCCGCCATAGTTTGAAATGGTTAATATTAGTTAGGTTGTTCGGTGAGTCACAACCAAAGGCTTGGTGTAATTCACCTGCTTATTCATACCTAATATGACCAACATTATTCTTTCCACTTCAAAAAAATCATATTAAATACCACACATGTTTTGATTTATGCTTTAATTATAGCTTTATTTGCACAAAATCGTATTTCATGGCCAAAAACTTACTCATCGTCGAATCACCCGCAAAAGCTAAAACTATAGAAGGTTACCTAGGCAAAGATTTTCTTGTAAAATCAAGCTATGGTCACATTCGGGATTTGGTGAAGGGCGATATGGCTATTGATATTAAAAATAATTTTGCCCAGACTTACGAGGTACCTGCAGATAAGAAAAGCATGGTAGCCGAACTTAAAAAACTTGCAAAGGAAGCCGAAATGGTATGGCTAGCATCCGATGAGGACCGGGAGGGAGAAGCCATTTCCTGGCACTTATTTGAAACTTTAGGCCTCAAAGCAGAGAAAACCAAAAGAATCGTATTCCACGAAATTACCAAACCTGCTATTTTAAAAGCCATAGATAGCCCCAGAAGTATTGATTATAATTTAGTGAATGCGCAACAGGCCCGCCGTGTTTTAGACAGATTGGTGGGTTTCGAACTTTCACCTGTTTTATGGAAAAAAGTTAAACCATCGTTATCTGCTGGTCGGGTGCAATCTGTTGCAGTGCGCTTAATTGTTGACAGAGAAAGAGAAGTATTAAACTTCAATGCTTCAGCTGCTTTCAAAATCACTGCTCAATTTGCAACAGGAAAAGGACGCGAAGTTGTTAAAGCAGAACTCCCACAACGCTTTGAAAGTGACTCTGATGCAGAAAAGTTTCTTCAGGATTGTGCAACAGCTAAATTTGACATCACCAGTTTAGAGACGAGACCAGCAAAGCGAAATCCTGCCGCCCCTTTTACCACTTCAACATTACAACAGGAAGCATCACGAAAATTAGGTTTTTCTGTTGCCAGAACCATGCAGGTGGCGCAACGATTGTATGAAGCTGGAAAGATTACCTACATGAGAACGGATTCGGTAAACTTATCGGATACGGCTTTAGAAGCTGCTGAAAAAGAAATTAAATCTGCCTACGGCAACCAATACCACCAGCCTAGAAAATATAAAACGAAATCTGCAGGTGCGCAAGAGGCTCACGAGGCCATTCGTCCAACTTATTTCGACAGACATACTGTTGATGGCGATATTTCCGAGAAGCGTTTATACGACCTGATCTGGAAGCGTTCCATTGCATCGCAAATGAGTGAAGCATTATTTGAAAAAACAACAGCACAGATTACCGCATCTACCAGAAAGGAACATTTAGTTGCCGAAGGTGAAGTATTAAAATTCGATGGTTTCCTAAAAGTTTATTTAGAATCTACTGACGAGGAAGAAGGCGAAGAAAAAGAAGGTGGCGCTATCCTGCCTCCTTTAGCTAAAGGACAAGAATTATTTTTGAATGAAATGCAGGCAACGGAACGTTATTCTCGTCCGCCAGCAAGATATACTGAAGCAAGTTTAGTAAAGAAATTAGAAGAATTGGGCATTGGCCGTCCGTCTACTTATGCACCAACCATTTCAACGGTTCAAAACCGTGGATACGTAGTAAAAGAAGACAGGGATGGCAAGCCGCGTAAATTCACAGCAATCGTTTTAAATAACGGAGCGGTGAAAAAAGAAATTAAATCTGAAATTACTGGTGCAGAAAAATCAAAGCTCTTCCCTACTGACATTGGCGAAGTGGTAAATGATTTTTTAGTGGAGCACTTCAAAGGCATCGTGGATTTTAACTTCACTGCCAATGTAGAAAAAGAATTCGACGAGATTGCGCAGGGTTTACAGGAGTGGACAAAAATGCTGCATTCTTTTTATAACCCTTTCCACCAAGAAGTAGAAATCACTTTAGAAACTGCAGAACGTGCAACTGGTGAGCGTTTACTTGGTTTGGATCCGGCTACCGGCAAAAACGTATATACGAAAGTTGGTAAATTTGGTCCTCTGGTTCAAATCGGGGAACAGGACGACGAAGAAAAACCTCGTTATGCCAGCTTAATGAGAACACAGTCTGTTGCCACTATTCAGCTGGAAGATGCATTGGAATTATTTAAGCTGCCTTTCTCTTTACCTGATTTTGAAGGTAAAGAAGTGATGATCGGTGTTGGCCGTTTCGGACCTTATGTAAAATGGGGAGAAAGTTTTATTTCACTGCCTAAAAACGAGGAGCCTTTATCGGTTACTTACGACCGTGCAGTAGAGATTATCCGCGAAAAGATGGATGCTGATGCACCAATTGCTCATTATCAGGGTCTTGGCGTTACAAAAGGTAAGGGTCGTTTTGGTCCGTTTATTAAATGGAATGATTTGTTTATCAATATCCCTGCAAAAGGCTACGATTTTGATAATTTATCTCAGGAAGATATTGAAACGCTAATTGGTAAAAAGGTTGAAAAGGAGGCTAATCGTTTCATCAAAACCTGGGAAGCGGAGAAGATATCCATCGAAAATGGCCGCTGGGGACCGTTCATCCGTTTCGGTAAATTGATGCTTAAATTGAGAAATAACGAGGCGACCAAACAAAAATATACACCAGAAGAATTGGTCGATATTGATTTGGAAGTGGTGAAAAAGATGATTGTGGAGCAAGTGCCAAACGCTTTCGAAACGAAGAAAAAAGCACCAGCCAAAAAGAAAGCTCCGGCTACTAAAAAGGCAGTAGCAAAGAAAAAGTAAGATCGGAACGAAGAGTAAGGAACAGAGAACAAGGAACAAAGAGCAAAGAGTAAGGAACAAAGAACAAGGAGCAAGGAATAAGGATAAAAGATAGTTTTCAATGTTTACATCCTTATCCTTTTATCTTTAATATAAAAATGAAATCAGATTTACCAGAAAATACAGTTGAAGATATCGCTATGGCCGTTGTGCTGATGGGTGAAACACCAGAGGTAAAAAACTGGACTGTTTATCTTGTTAACCTAAAAGATGAGCCAATTACGAATGTCTTGATTAGTTCAAAAGGTTATGGCATAAAAGACGGTAAGCAGGTTAAAACATCTGTGTTGAGACATTTCATCGGTGATATGAACGCGCAGGATTTTAAAGGCGTTGAGGCGATTGATCCTGAAGTCTTTGGTCTGACTAATGAGTATTGGCTGAGTTATTATATCGGCGCTACCATTTATGATAAAAAATTCATTTTCCTTCCAGAAAGTATCGTTGATGCGAATTTCATTAAAATTCCATTGGTAAACAGGCCGGGTGTGATGATTAGATAAGTACTAAGTTTTAAGTGATAAGTATTAAGTCTGGAGTCATTAATAGTTGGCGTACCTTTTATGGTTTAAGAGGTTAGAAGTTTAGTGGTTTAGAGGGTTAGTAGGTTAGGAAGAAACAATAATCATGATTTTAAACGTAGAACATCTATGCTTCCAAGACTTTGGACCACTGACTAAGACTCCAAACTAAAAACTCACCACTCCAAACTCCCCTTGCGCCCAAGACTTTGAACTACTGACTCCAGATCAGTGTTTAAAAGGTTAGAGGGGTTAGTAGGTTAGTAAGAAACAGCACTCCAGATTTTAAACGTAGAACATCTAAGCGCCCGAGACTTTGGAATAACTTTAGACTATTGACTAAAGACTTTGAACTACAGGCTACAGACTCCAAACTAAAAACTCACCACTCCAAACTCTCTTGCGCCCAAGACTATTGACTAAAGACTTTGGACTAAAGACTATTTTTCCGGTACTTTAACCGCCTGTCTGCCAAGTAATTTCCAGCCAGCTTTTTCCTTACTCCAAATGAGTAGAATAAATAATTTCACATTTCCCGGAACATTCTTATCATTTGTTTTAGCACTTAATGTATGCCTAACCAAAGCGGTTTTATTTTGAATGGTTACGGTTTGATCTGTTAAGTTGATCTCTACAAAATCAGATTCTGCAGAAAGTAAAGAATGCATAAATTCCTGTTTGGTTTGAACCTTACCACTCGAATGACCGTAGCTTAAATTATTCAGAATCAACTTATCCAGTGCAATACTATCAGGGTTAACCATTAGTTTCGATAGTCGGGTTACCGCCTCCTCTACTGTAGCTTTTTGCGCAAAAGCCAAATTTACACTTAAAATCAGGGCTGCAACAGCTAATAATTTCTTAATCATATCTGGTAGAGTTAGGTTGATGCGGTAAACTTATCTAAATCAATTTAAAGGAACAAATCGAAATGCCTAAAAGATCAATTTCTCTATACTTATAGCTTAGGAAACATAAATAAATATCCTGCTCAAAAAAAATAACTCCCAAATTATAATGTTATCATACAGAAATATAGTACAACATACCCAAACAAGATGACTGTTTAATATTACGGTTTAATTCTAAAAGTATCTTAATTTTCCACATCTTTCAATTAATTGAAAATTTTAGTCTATTTTCATTCGCATCTAATAAAATAAAATGGAACAACCATCTACTTACCAGTCCTCATCCAAAAAGAAATTCATTTTTATAGGCATATTAGCCGTTTCTATTGCGGCAATACTTTTCATTTATTTCCGGCACAAGAAGAAATCAAATGAAGATAACCAGGCTTATGCGAAATATATTGAAGCTTATACATCGGGTACCATTTCTAAAAAAAGTTTTATTCGGGTGCATTTGGCCAACGCTGCCACAGGAATGCAAGATTTAGGAAAAGCTGATTCCCGGGATTTATTTGATTTTTCACCATCGATTTCAGGAAAAACCTATTGGATCGACCCGCAAACAGTAGAATTCAGACCAGATGAAAATCTGAAACCCGGTAAAGAATACGAAGCAAGTTTCAAATTATCAGAAGTTTCTGCTACAGAAAAAGGTCTCGAAGATTTCGACTTTGAATTCAAGGTAATCACCCCGGGCATTATGCTAGCTCAAAATGGCCTGGTATCGCAAAATAACACTTCTTTAGATTACATGAAATTAACCGGTGAAGTGGCAACCGCCGATGTGGAGGAAAGTTCGAAAATTGAGAAAATAATTGAACTTGATTTCGATCAGAAGCTCAAAATAAAATGGCAGCACGACCTGGCGAAAAACATTTCAAAATTTACTATTGATAGCATTAAGAAAAAAGCAACAGATCAGATCTTGAAATTGGACTGGGATGGTGATGCAATTGATGCTAACGAAAAAGGTAAAGAAGAAATTCGTATTCCAGCGTTAAATAAATTTGAAGTTCTCGATATCAAAGCCGTTCAGGGTGAAGAAGATTATGCATTGGTTCAATTCTCAGAACCCATCGGTGTGGGCCAGGATTTAACAGGAATGATTTCCCTCGGGAATCTAAGTGATTTAAGATATACCATTGATGCCAGTCAGGTAAAGGTTTACGCTGCTGAAGAGCTTAAAGGGAATTTTGCCTTAAACGTAAACAATGGCATTGAAAACATTAATGGCAAAACACTCGCCGGGGGGAAAACTGCTAATTTGGTTTTTGAAGATAAATTACCGGCCGTTACCATTTCTGGTGCCGGAACGATCCTGCCCAATTCAGATAAACTTGTATTGCCATTTGAGGCAATTAACCTGAAAGCCGTTGATGTTACGGTTATTAAAATTTATGAAAATAATATCCCTCAATTTTTCCAGTCTAATAGCTACCGTGATGGTAATGAACTCCGACGTGTAGCGAAGCCAATTCTTCAAAAAACTGTTCGTTTAGATGAGGATAAAGCTTTGAATCTTCATAAAAAGAACCGTTTTACATTGGATCTGGATAAGATGATCCGTACGGAACCTGGCGCAATGTACAGGGTAACTATAGCTTTCAGAAGAGAATACAATGCTTACAACTGTAAGGCCAATGATGAAAAGGCTGAAGACGGTGATGATAGTTATTATGGTGAGAATGAGGGCTACGGAGAGAAAATAGATGAAGACGATGATTTCTGGCAACGGTATAATAATTACTATCCTACCAATTACCGTTGGAATGATCGCGATAATCCTTGTACGCCTTCTTTTTATTCTAACCAGCGCTGGGTTAGCCGTAACCTACTCGCTTCGAATATTGGCCTGGTTGCCAAACGCGGCAATGATAATAGTATGCTCATTGTAGCCACAGATTTGTTAACCGCAAAACCATTAAGCGGTATTGAACTGGAATTAATGGATTATCAAAAACAAATTATCTTCACTACCAAAACCGATGGAGATGGCTTTGCCAGATTTGATTTGAAACGCCAACCCTTCCTGTTAATAGCTAAAAAAGGATCCGAACGTGGATACTTGAAACTAGATGATGGCAGTTCGCTCCCATTAAGTAGATTTGATGTTGGTGGTGATGTTGTCCAAAGTGGAATAAAGGGCTTTATTTATGGCGAACGCGGGGTTTGGCGACCGGGTGATAGTCTATTCGTTTCTTTCGTGCTGGAAGATAAATTAAAGAAATTGCCAGCCAACTATCCGGTTACAATGGAATTGTCTAATCCAAAAGGGCAATTATATAAACGTTTAATTAATGGCAAGCCTGTAAATGGTTTTTACACTTTTAAAACGGTAACTGAAAATACTTCCCCTACAGGCAACTGGACAGCAAAGGTTAAGGCTGGTGGTGCAACATTCACCAAAACGTTGAAAATTGAAACGGTGATGCCAAATCGGTTAAAGATTGATTTTAATGTCGGCAACAGGTCGTACTTAAAGGCTGGAACATCTGCTGCTACCCTATCTGCCAAGTGGCTGTTTGGAGCCGCTGCTCAAAACCTGAAAGCGAAGGTTGACGTAAATTTAAATACTACAGAAACTAAATTTAAAGGTTTCGAAGGCTACAGTTTTGACAATCCAACGGTGAACTTTCAATCTCAGGTTAAAACCATTTTCGAAGGATCGTTAAATGCTGCTGGAACCGCTCAGATCAACACCAATTTAAATGAGAATAACACAGCACCAGGTATTTTGAGAGCGAATTTTACCACTAAAGTTTTTGAACCAGGTGGTAACTTCAGTATCGACAATTTCAGTATTCCTTACCATGTTTACAGTAGCTATTTAGGTATCCGGCCAGAAAAAGGCGATAAGCTAAGTGGCATGCTGGTAACAGGTAAAGACCATAAGATTGAGATTGTAAATGTAAATACAGATGGGAAATTACTGGCGGGAAGCAAAACCGTTCAGGTAGAATTATACAAAACACAATGGCGCTGGTGGTGGGAACAGGATGATCAATACACCTTTGCAAACTTTACTCAAAACGAATATAATAAACTGGTAGAAACCAAACAGGTAACTTTATCAAATGGTAAAGGAAGTTGGAATCTAAGGGTTGATGAACCAGAATGGGGTCGTTATTTAATTTTAATCCGTGATTTAAATGGTGGTCACGTTACAGGGAAATCCGTCTATGTAGATTGGCCAGGTTGGGCGCAGCGCGAACAGGGATCGAATCCAACTGAAGCATCTATGTTGTCTTTCACGGCCAATAAAGAAAAATTTACCGTTGGTGAAGATATTACTTTAACCATTCCAACTGCAGAAAACGGACGGGCACTGGTATCCATTGAAAATGGAAGTCGGGTTTTAAAAACCTTCTGGATTGATACAAAGGCTGGTCAAACACAATATAAATTTAAGGCAGAGAAGGAAATGGCTCCAAATGTTTTTGCAAATATTACGCTGTTGCAACCACATGCGCAAACGGTGAACGATTTGCCGATCAGAATGTATGGCGCCATTCCGATTTTGGTAGAAGACCCACAAACAATATTGAAGCCAACCATCAAAATGTTGGATAAAATCAAGCCAGAAACAGATAATACCATTACAGTTGGAGAGCAAAATGGCAAGGCAATGACTTATACCATTGCCCTGGTTGATGAAGGTCTGCTTGATTTAACGCGATTTAAAACACCGGATCCACATGGTGCATTCTATGCACGCGAAGGATTAGGCGTTAAAACATGGGATTTATTTGATTACGTTTTAGGTGCATGGGGCGGGAATCTGGAAAGAATCCTCAGTATTGGTGGTGATGGAAGCATCAATAAAAATTTAAATCCTGCAAAGGCAAATCGCTTTAAAGCAGTGGTGAAATTTATGGGACCGTTTACCATTGGCAAAGGAGAAAGCAAAACCCATAAATTTAAATTGCCTCAATATATAGGTGCAGTTCGGGCAATGGTTGTTGCTGGCCAAGATGCAGCATATGGTTTTGCTGAAAAATCTGTTCAGGTGAAAAAGCCATTAATGGTTCTGGCAACGTTACCTCGGGTAATCGGTCCGGGTGAAACGTTTACCCTACCCGTTACCGTTTTTGCCACAGAAAAAAATCTTAAAAATGTTTCTGTTCAGCTTCAAGCCAGTAACCTGATTGTTCAGGGATCAAACAAACAGCAACTTTACTATAAGCAAACTGGTGAGCAAATGGCTTATTTTGAGGTAAAGGCACCCAATACCGTGGGTATTGCTAAAGTTAAAGTGGTGGCTCAAAGTGGCGGTGAAAGAACAGATTACGATGTCGAGATGGATATTCGTAATCCTAATCCTTACATCACCAATGTCGTTTCTGCAACGTTGCAGCCTGGCCAAAAATGGGCCTTAAATTACTCGCCCATTGGGATGACAGGTACGAATTCAGGATCATTAGAAGTATCTTCAATTCCTGCAATAAATCTAAAACAGCGGTTAAATTATTTAATTCAGTATCCACACGGATGTATTGAACAAACCACTTCAAGCGTTTTCCCCCAATTGTATTTGGATAGATTAAGCCCTTTAAGTGAGCAGCAAAAAGCCATGACAGAGAAAAACATCAAGGCTGGAATTATCAAAATCAAAGGTTTTCAGACTACTGATGGCGGATTATCTTACTGGCCTGGAGATAGTAATGCCGATGAATGGGGAAGTAACTATGGCGGACACTTTTTAGTAGAAGCACAAAATGCAGGTTATACGCTACCTGTTGGCTTACTTGATGAACTCTTGCGTTACCAAAAAACAAAAGCAGCCAACTGGGCGCCTAATAGCAATAATTTCTACGGTGGTGATTTGGCTCAGGCTTATCGTTTATATATGCTTGCTTTAGCTAAAAAACCAGAAATGGCAGCGATGAACAGATTGAAGGCTTTCGAATATCTATCGGTTTCTGCGAAGTGGCGCTTGGCAGCAGCTTATAAACTTGCCGGTCAGAACGATGTTGCCCAAAATATGATTCGTGGTTTAGATACTTCTATCCAGCCATACAAACAATTGGGTGGAACTTATGGTTCTGATGTTCGTGACCAGGCGATGATTTTAGAGACATTAACTTTATTAGGGCAAAAAGCTAAAGCTGCCAGTCTCTTGCAACCCTTAGCTGCAAAACTGGGTGAAAATACCTGGTACAGTACGCAAACTACCGCATATAGTTTACTGGCAATTGCCAAATTCTGTGGCACGAATCAATCTTCGAATAAATTGCAATATCAATATGTTTTAGATGGGAAGTCAGTGCCGGTTAACTCAGGCCAGTACCTGAATAGTACTGCTATAAATTTCAAAGGAAATACAGCTTCTGTAACCAATAAGGGCAACAATGTGTTATTCGTTCGTTTGGTTTTGGAGGGACAACCTGTTGCCGGACAGAATAATTTCTTACCAAACCGTCCGGAGGTATTGGATATGAATGTGGTTTACAAACGTTTAAATGGAACAACTTTAGATCCAACAACTTTAAAACAGGGAATGGATTTTTATGCGGAGGTAACCGTAAAGAATCCTGGAAGAATGGGCTATTACGAGCAAATGGCACTGACCCAGATCTTCCCTTCTGGATGGGAAATCATCAATACCAGGGTGAATGACAATCAAAGTATTCTGGCTTCTTCTCCTTTCACCTACCAGGATATTCGCGACGACCGTGTATTTACTTATTTCAATATCCGGGAAAATGAAAGTTTAGTTTATAAGGTATTGCTGAATGCTTCGTATCTAGGAAAATACTATTTATCAGCTGTGCAGTGTGAGGCGATGTATAACAATGATATTTCGGCAACACAAGATGGTAAATGGGTGCAAGTAGTGAAATAGCCACTATTTAATTTATTCATATCTCCAAACCTCACATGTTTTAAAAACATGTGAGGTTTCTAATTTTCTAAAATTAAATGAACAAAACCCCTAAAGCATTTTTAATTTCTGATATCATTTGCCTTGCTTTACTGTTGGTTTTCTTCTTTTTATTACCAGCCAAACTCTTCAAATCTCCAACCTCATTTGTAATTGAGGCCAGTAATGGCAACTTATTGAGTGCTGCAATAGCCTCCGACGGACAGTGGCGTTTTCCAGTGGCGGATTCTGTGCCCGTGAAATTTAAGGATTGTATCATTGCTTTTGAAGACAAGCGATTCTACCAACATTTCGGTGTAGATATTTTAGCCATGAGCCGGGCAATGCGACAAAACCTGAAAGCCAAAAGTGTCGTGAGTGGTGGAAGTACCTTAACCATGCAGGTAATTCGTTTATCGAGAAAACAGGATCGAACAATCTGGCAAAAATTATACGAGATCATACTCGCCTTCCGTTTAGAATTCAGGTACTCCAAAGAAGAAATTATTGGTCTTTACGCAGCAAACGCGCCCTTCGGAAGTAATGTCGTCGGCCTGGAAGCAGCAAGTTGGAGATACTATGGTCGGAATGCAAAAATGCTTTCATGGGGAGAAATGGCAACTTTAGCTGTTTTACCCAACAGTCCTTCACTTGTTCATCCGGGGAAAAATTCTAACAGACTAATTAAAAAGCGGAACGATTTGCTGGATAAATTAGCTACCTTGAAATATATAGATCAAAGTACTGCCAACCTGGCCAAACTCGAACCCATTCCAGGGAAGCCACTTCCCTTACCACAAAATGCACCTCATCTTTTAAACCGTTTCAAAGCTGAAAGGGTGCTGCTGGAAATCAATTCAACCAGGATTACCTCGACTATAAATGAAGACGTTCAGTTAAAAGTGAACTCCATATTAAAACGTTACAATAACCGATATCGGGCCAATGATATTAATAACATATCAGCACTGATTCTAGATGCTAAAACAGGACATGTGGTAAGCTATGTCGGGAATATTTATCAGCCTGAAAATATTGAATTACTGAGTCACGTAGACATGATTAAGGCACCCCGGAGTCCGGGAAGTACGCTGAAGCCGCTGCTGTATGCCAGTATGCTCAATGATGGATTCATTCTCCCTCATACCTTAATTCCAGATGTACCAACACAAATAGCTGGCTATTCTCCACAGAATTACGATCTGGGTTACGATGGCGCTATTTCTGCCGATAAAGCATTAAGTCGCTCGCTGAATATTCCTGCGGTAAAAATGCTGCAGCAATATAAATATGAGCGGTTTTACGATAAACTTAAAAAATTAGGTATCGGAACATTGAATCAACCTGCTGATCATTATGGTTTATCGCTGATTCTGGGTGGCAGCGAGGTAACTATGTGGGATTTGGCCAACACTTACATGGGCATGGTGAGAACGTTAAATCATTTTAATGCTCACAAAGGCTTGTATAACCCAAATGATTATAAACAAGCCACTTATTATCAAACGGAAGAAAAAAATGACCAAGATTACCAAAGAAATTCTTTTCTAGACCATGGCGCAATCTGGTCAACTTTTAATGCAATGGAAGAAGTTATGCGACCTGGTGATGAAGGCTTATGGGAGCAGTTTTCCTCCTCACAAAGGGTAGCCTGGAAAACAGGAACAAGTTTTGGCTTCCGCGATGCTTGGGCTATTGGTTTAACACCAAATTATGTGGTTTGTGTTTGGGTAGGTAATGCAGACGGCGAAGGCAGACCTGGTTTAGTAGGAATAGAAGCGGCTGCCCCTGTGCTATTTGATCTTTTTAGACTACTCCCTAACGGAAAATGGTTTGAAACGCCAAAAACAAAATTAAAAAAGCTAAAAGTCTGTAAACAGAGTGGTTATAAGGCTGGAGAAAACTGTCCTGATTTAGTAGATGAATGGGTACCTACCGCTGGCGAAAAAACCGTTATCTGTCCGTTTCATAAACTTATCCATTTAGATAGAACTGCTACGTACCGGGTAACCGACCAGTGCGAAACCATTACCAATATGCAGCATAAAAGCTGGTTTGTTTTACCACCAGCAATGGAATATTACTACAAAATCAAGAATAGCGATTATAAGGCATTGCCCCCGTTTATGAGTGGCTGCGAAAATGGCGGCGGCAACAATGTGATGGAATTGATCTATCCTAAAAACAATGCAATCGTATATATTCCGCTGGAACTGGATGGAACAAGGGGGAAAATAATCTTGAATGCAGCACATCGAAATCAAAGTTCAAAAATTTACTGGCACCTTGATAATGAATATTTTGCGACTACAACAAACTATCACCAGATGGCAATTAGCCCGCCACCGGGCAAACACACGCTTACGCTTGTAGATGAAAATGGTGAAAGATTGGTGCAGGTATTTACGATATTAGATAAGGAAAATAAGCGTAGAAATTAAGGTATGGTGATTTAACCGCTAAGAATTTGAAGATCTGCCCAAAGAACGCTAATCTTTCTTAACCAAACAGAATACTTTGCATACTTTGCGCTTTCACTCCGCGCCCTTTGCGGTTAAATTCTCCCCCAATAATAATGCATCTTTTCTTAACCAAACATAATACCCTACATACTTTGCGCCCTTACTCCGCGCCCTTTGCGGTTAAATTCACCCAGATAATAATGCATCTTTCCTTAACCAAACAGAATCCTCTGCATACTTTGCGCCTTCACTCCGCGCCCTTTGCGGTTAAATATATCCCTCAAGAATTAAATTCAAACCTCCCTACAGCTTATATCTCCGTTTGCTTCACCACTAATTCCCGTACCACTGTTCCGTAAACGATGAAGTATTGGGCGATCATATAGGTCGCCATGATCAGTACACCAGCCTGAGGAATGGGTATGCTAAATTTATTGACAGCCAGAATACTGTCTGATAAGAGAAAAAACAAAGCACCAAACAAGATCAGTTGAAAACTAGATAAGTTAACTTTCCCATATCGGTTCAACGCCATAATGGCCATAAAAGTAATCACAATAGCATAGATCAAAATAGCAAACTGCATCGCGCCCAAAAAAGGTTGTAAATAGAAAAACAAGCCGATGCAAAAAATAATTAAGGCACCCGTTCCCCACAAAAAGAATGGGTTTCTTACATCGGGATTAGACTTATGATCCAGGGTAAATGCCCTGATATAAAAAATATGGCAAAGCAAAAATGCAATCAGGCTGTAGTTAAAAAAGCTAGTGTTGTTAGCTTGCAACATCAGGAAAACATCACCAATTAAACTAAAAATTAAGCCTGTGAATATCTGCTTATGAAAGCGCCCGCGCAGATCTGTTGCACGATAAAGCCAAACCAGTAATATGATGACAACAATTGGTTTTGAAAAATTACGAAGTGGAATATGACCAACTGCTTCTGCATATAACTGAATAATTCCAACCAATCCAAAAACGAGGGCAAAAAGTTTAGTTTTCATTGAAATTTGCTTTTTACTGATTTACCAGCAAAACTACAAATATTAACAGATACGCCGTACCTGGTCTAACAAACCTGACGCAGTTTTTTCGTGGTGATTTGACCACCTTCCTGCAGACCGAAAATTAACATCAAAAAATCATCGGTTTCTTGAATAGCGATATTAACCACAACTCCAGATAAGCCTTTATCATTTAAAATGGTATCGCCGACTTTAATATCTAAAAGCATTGACGTTGGTAGATTATCATTTACAAGGATCATTTGTTGGTATATTTAGCGTAAAACAAGTTTTATCGGTAGTAGAACTTACAGAAAGTTCTCCACCGTGTGCATGAGCAATTTCTGAGGCAATGTATAAGCCTAAACCTAATCCCTTTTGATTTGGTTCTACTTCTCCCCTGGAAAATGGTTGAAATAAACGTTCCATTGCTGCATCCGGAATTTTCTTTCCTTCATTTGCTACACAAAGATTAAATTCTTTCGCATTGCTCGATGCTGTAATTTCAATAGTAGAATCTGGCGTGCTGTAGTTCAATGCATTTCCCAGGAGATTCGAAAACAGTTGCGCTACCCGTTTACCATCGGCAGTTACTGGTGATTTAAAATCGAAGTTTAATTTGATCTTACGATCAGGCCAAACGGCCTGTATCTCATCAACCACCTGGAGGAGACTTTTTTCCAGATCTTCATCAGGATTTAAGGAAATGGATATTCCACCGCCCAATCGGCCACTGGCAAAATCGAGCATATTTTCAATCAGTCCATTCATGCGATAGGAAGAATCTCTGATGATATTTACCAGACGATGCGTTCGTTCTTCATGGTTTAAACGATCTAAGAGCTGTGCGCTACTGGAAATTGCATTTAATGGATTACGCAAATCGTGCCCAAGTATGGCAATAAACTGTTCCCGCAATTCAGCAGTTTTCAATTCCTGCTGAAGTTTTTCTTCAGATGCCGCTAACTGTTCTACAGCATCCAAATGGAACGCGATTAAATCCGCAAACATTCTGAAAGTACTGATAATTGATGGTGTATTTACTTTCGCCGGCGACGGATCAATCGCACACAGCGTACCAAAGAAATCACCACTTTTCAAAATAATAGGCATTGAAATATAGCTCTTAAAGCCATATATCTCTGGTGTTTGGTGATGCGAAAAAATCTCATCTGTATCTACGTTGTCAATCACTACCGGACTTTGATGCTGCCTGATTTCGTTACAGATAGTCGTTTCTAGTTTTAATTCACCTCCCTTTATTAATCCAAAATTAATGTTGTCTTTAACCGCACAAGCAATCCACTTATCACTTGTAACCCTGGCTATGGCCGAAAAACCCATGCCCGTAATATGACAAACAATTTCAAGAATGTGGGAAACAGTGGGGATTTTTCCGATCGCCTCAATGTCATTCAGGATGTTATTCTGAGCGTTTTGCAAATCTTAATCTTATTTTTAGCAAAGTACAAAATTTAAAACATTCAAAAAAACCAAACACAGGTTGTGTCATATGTTTTACATAAGTAGGTATGATATCCGCTGATTTAGCAAATTTGAAAGATAAGACTGAGCCTTTATTATTACCGTCGGTAGAACACACAACAGGTAACTTATTTATACGTGTTGATAAATCCACCCTTCATTATAGAAGATTCTATATTTCACAATGATATAAATGACTTTGATTTATTCTTTGAAATACAGATGGCTACCAACATTTGTAAATGGTAGCATGTCGAAAGACGTTTAAAAATATTTTTAACGGTGTTTCGACAAGCTTAGCATGACATATCTAAATGATTAATATTTCGATACTGCCTCCATATAAATTATTAAACTTTTAACAATGCTGGTTTCTCATGGTAAGTTTTCCATAATAATTCGCCAAATAAGGTATTAGACCATGCAAACCAGGCTCTCGAAAAGTTTGCCGGATCATCTTTATGAAATGATTCGTGCATAAAACCTTTGCCTGCATGCGTTTTTTGCAAGGTACTGATGCAATATTTGATTTCTGCATCATCTTTAGAAGTCAATGCGCGCATTGTTAAACTCATCGGCCAGATCATATCCTGTCCAACGTGAGGTCCGCCAATTCCTTCAGCAGCTGTACCTTTAAAAAAGTAAGGGTTATCAGTAGAAAGCACAAATTTACGCGTGTTCTGATAGATCGGATCTTCACTATCCATTGCCCCTAAATAAGGTAAACTTAACAAACTTGGTACGTTCGCATCATCCATCAGGTAATTGCTTCCAAAGCCATCCGTTTCGAAAGCATAAATTTTACCATATTTTGGATGGTTAACAATAGCATGTTTCTGTAGCGCAGCATTTACTTCTTCTGCCAGATTAAGTAAATTACTTTCTAAAGTTTGATCAGGCTGCAGGGCTTTAATCATTTCAGCAGCATGTTTTAAACTGGATACTGCAAAAAAGTTAGAAGGAATTAAAAAAGGAAAAATTGTTGCGTCATCACTTGGACGGAATGCTGAACAAATTAGTCCGACAGGATTTACCGGAAAACCATATCCTGCCATTGGCAAAGAATCTGTAGGTTTATTAGTTTGGCGTTGAAAATGATATGGACCATGACCAGTTTTACGCTGTTGCTCTTTAAAGGTTTTAAGGATGGCTTCAATTCCCTTCTTCCAATCGGCATCAAATGGTGCTTTATCACCAGTTTTTTTCCAATAATGGTAAGCTAAACGAATGGGGTAACACAGTGAATCGATTTCCCATTTACGCTCATGCACACCTGGCTGCATCGCGGTATCGTCGGTTTTCCATTCACCTACTTTATTGGCATCGCCATAAAAAGCATTGGCATATGGATCTTTCAACACACATTTTGTTTGATGATTGATTACTCCTGCAATTAATTTCTTTAATGGCTCATCCTCGTTTATAAATTGAAGATAAGGCCATACTTGCGCAGAGCTGTCCCGAAGCCACATTGCGTCGATATCTCCCGTAATAACATAGGTATCTGGTTTTCCGTTTTTCTCCGAATAATATACTGTTGTATCTAAAGTATTTGGAAAGCAATTTTCAAAAAGCCAGGTTAACTCGGGGTTTTTAACCTTCGACTGGAAAGTTTTAATCGCAGCATTTACTGCTTTACTCTGAAAATGTCTTTTCCCAGCTGCAACACGTACTACCGGAAATTCGGGTACTAAGCTGGCTGCAAATGAAAACTTTGATGCCACTACACCAGCACCAAGCAATCCGGTATTTTGAAGGAATGTTCTTCTTCTCATTTAAATATATATATTATGATTTGGTTAAATTTAAAGCCGCTAGCCTTGCATAAATTTCTAAAATTCCGGCTTGCGACAGCAACGTTTTATTTGATTCCCTGCCCAAAAGATTTCGATGATCACGCTCATTATTCCACACACGATTTGCGTCATCAATAAAAAACTTTAAACGCGAAGCATCTTTCTCTACCGCATATAAAGCTAAATAGCCACGCAATAATACAGCATTAAACCAATAGTGACCTGGTAATTTTCCATTTTTGTAAAATCTTTTCTCCGCCGCGGTAGCTATTAATTTAGCTTCATTAAGGTATTTAGTATCATTCGTGATTTGATAGAGAATAACATTTGATTCCAGCATCGTGCCTGTATTATAAGTGTAAACAGCCGAATCTATTTTTAAGGATGAAACATTAATGGCGTCGTAAAAAATTCCATCATTGCCCCTCAGGTTTTTATTTGTCCAGTTATAAACCAGTAAAGCAGTATCCAGGTACTTCTTTTCTTTTGTTGCACGATATAATTCTAAGGAGACTAAGATATTTGGTCCGTTAGAACAGGTATTTTTAGAGGTTTTTTCATCTTCTTTCCAATATAAACCACCACCTGTTTTCTCATCATAACCGGTTAACAGCCAAGAGTAAATTTCTTTGGCTTTGTTAAAATAAAATTTATCTTTTGTACGCTCGTAAGCATTTAGGTAAGCAATTGCAATCCATTGGTTATCATCATAAAATCGAGAACTTTTTTCTACATAAGATTGATAAGAAGGTGCTGGTGATGCTTTGGTATAATACTGATTGATAGCCTTAATTACAGGTTGCATACCTTTATTTTTCTTCAAGACTTCTGTCTCATTTTTAGCCTGAATCAGTGCACAAAGCGGCCATAAATAAGAATATGGTTTTTCATGTTTCCCGATATTTTCAAGGTATAATCTGTGATCTCCGGCTACAAAATACTTTTGTATATTTTGCTCAATAACCTCAATTCTCTTTAAATATTCCTGCTTAGTAGTTTGGGCGAAACAACTACCCAAAGGCGAAATAAAAATTAAGCTGAGCATTACGCTGGCTATGTGATACCGCATTGACATGATTAAATTTCTGATCTGATTGTATTTACTAAATAATGTTGTTCGATAAAATGATAGCAGCAATTCGTTTTTGATAGAAAAGACTTATTGATCATCATTTGGTTAGAACGTAAACAAATATTATCAAAATTTACTTAATATCAAAATTGGAAAGTGCAATTGTGGCATTCCTAAATCGATTTTCCTATTCCTATTCAATTTATTACAAAGGGCATTAAGGTTGAGGAAAAATTGAGTTGAAATTTTACTATTTAAGCATGAAGAAGCAGTGCAAAAATACATTTCTTTTATAGTGATACGAAGAACCCAGCAGGCTAACCCACGGCTTTCGCCTAATGCAGTAACATTTTAAAGCGTTAGCTGAGAATCGTGATTTTTTTAAATGCGCCTTTTCCATCCCGATAAATGGTGCCGGCAGGTGCAAAGGAACTCTTTTTAAAAACAAAAAAAACGCCCGATCAAAAATCGGGCGAATATGCGCTACCATAGGTCATGGCTGCAAAATCAGTAGTCCAGGCTATTATTTTTTTGGTTTGGCACTCATGTAAAAAGTAAGTTTACCACCCTTTGTAATGTCCTCATGTTTAATGTTGTGGTTAGAGATTTCCTTTCCATTCAGCATTACTTTTTGCACATAAACGTTTTTAGCACTTTGGTTTAGGGCCTCCACTGTAAATATTTTGCTATTCTCGAGATGAATAACCGCTTTGTTAACCAATGGGCTTCCTAAAGAATACACATCTGCACCTGGTGCTACCGGATAGAAGCCCATTGCGGAAAACATATACCATGCACTCATCTGACCACAATCATCGTTTCCACCCAGACCATCAGCCGTCGGCTTATATTGCATATTTAAAATATGGCGGATCTGTGCCTGACCTTTATAAACTTCATCGGTCCAGTTGTAGAGATAAGCAACATGATGGGCAGGTTCATTACCGTGAACATAACCACCAATAATGCCCTCGCGGGTGATGTCTTCCGTGTGCGCGAAAAACTCATCTGGCAAATGCATGCTAAACAAAGAATCTAAACGAGCAGCGAATTTCTTTTTACCCCCCATCACTTCAATTAAAGATGTTGGATCATGAGGAACGAAGAAACTATAATTCCAACTGTTTCCTTCTATAAAGCCCTGCCCTTCGGTATCTTTAGCATCGAATGCTTTTTTAAAAGTTCCATCGGCCAGTTTCGGGCGCATAAATCCAGAAGCAGGGTCATAATTGTTTCTCCAGTTTTGCGAACGCTTGATAAACTCCTCATATACATCTGTACGGTTCAATTTTTTCGCCAATTGGGCAATTGCCCAATCATCATAAGCATATTCCAGCGTATTGGAAACAGAGACACCACTCTTTTCTGCCGGAATATAACCCTTATCCATGTAATAGCCAATCCCTTCATAATCCCTATGTTTTGCCGTAACTACACAAGCGTCCAATGCTTTATTGGCATCTCCATTATAAGTACCTTTAATAATGGCATCTGCAATAACCGAAACGCTATGATAGCCACTCATACACCAGTTATCATTGGCATAATGCGACCAGATTGGCAACATATGCAAACTGCTTTGATCGTAATGGGCAAGCATAGATTTAACCATATCATTACTCCGAGCGGGCTGCGTAATATTAAAAAATGGATGCAGCGCCCGGTAAGTGTCCCATAAAGAAAAAGTAGTATAGTTAGTAAAGCCATCTGCTTTATGTACATTCTGATCTAAACCTTTATACTCGCCATTTACATCTGTGTAAGTTGTTGGATTGATGAATGCGTGATATAATGCCGTGTAGAAGTTTATTTTATTATTGTTTGATGTGGTTACCTGAATTTTATTTAATTCCTTATTCCAGGTAGACTGAGCTTGTGCCTTTACCTGATTAAAATCCCAACCAGAAATTTCAGTACGCATATTTTGTAGTGCATTTTCCTGACTAACCGGCGATAATGCAAACTTGATTTTTATCTTTTCTCCTTCATTGGTATCGAAATCAAAGAACATTTTAATCTTCTTTCCGGCAATTTCAGGGAAATTCTGATCCTGATTAAACTTTCCCCAGAAGCCTCGGTAAGCTTGCTTCGCATCATAGCTTTTTCTACCATAGCTTTTAAATGGCTTAGAAAAACTCATAGCAAAATAAACGGTTCTGGTTCGGGCCCAGCCATTGGTTTGGCGATATCCGGTAATCAAAGTATCATTCACCACACGAACATAAGTCCATACGGTTTTATCTTCATAATTATAGATTCCAGCCATCAGATCTAAAATAATATGCGATTGATCTGACTTTGGAAAAGTGTATTGATGCATCCCTACCCTGTTCGTTGATGTAAGTTCCGCAGTAATGTTATCATCGTCTAATTTTACCTTATAGTAACCGGCTTCTGCAGTTTCATTAGCATGATTGTAGGCCGAGCGGTATCCGCTTTTAGGCTGGTCAGCCGTGCCAGGATTTAGCTGCAGCTTGCCTTGTGTAGGCATAATTAAAAAATCGCCCAGATCTGAATGCCCGGTGCCGCTAAAATGCGTATGGCTAAAGCCAACAATTGTTTTATCTTCATATTTATAGCCGGCACAATACTTATAAACATCACCATTGTACTTCCCATTTACCTCGTAAGATAAGGTATCAGTTTCAGGACTTAACTGTACTGCCCCGAAAGGAACAGTTGCACCCGGATAGGTATGCCCCATTTTTGAAGTACCAATAATAGGTTTAACATATTGCACTAAATTCTCTTGCGCAGCAGCAAAAAATGCCGAAAACAAAAAACAAGGCAGGATAAGTTTTTTAATCATAGTTTGTTTGAAAATGTAAGGTTGTCAACAAAAATTCTAAGGTAGAAATTAATTTGTAAATCTGCATAAAATATAAACTAAAACGTTTAATCAAACTTAAAAATGGGTCATATATACATGATGAAAGATGAGGCACCTTCTTTGGATTGGAGTTTATCCGTTCGCTTTTGACAACGAACTGACTTGCTTCAAATAATTTCAAATAAATAAACCTTATTTTTGCAACCTATATTTTAAAAATGAGTAAACACGGTAGAATTCTGGTGGCCATGAGTGGCGGGGTTGATAGTTCGGTAGCGGCTGTTATGTTACATGAGCAGGGTTATGAAGTGATTGGTTTAACCATGAAGACCTGGGATTATGCAACTTCTGGTGGCAGCAGTAAGGAAACAGGTTGTTGCTCATTAGATAGTATTAATGATGCACGTACTCTTGCCGTAAATTACGGTTTCCCACACTATATATTGGATATTCGCGATGAATTTGGAGATTATGTGATCGATAATTTTGTTGATGAATACCTGGCGGGAAGAACGCCAAACCCTTGTGTACTTTGCAATACCCACATTAAATGGGAAGCTTTATTAAAGCGTGCCAATAAACTGGATTGTGAATTTATTGCAACCGGCCATTATGCGAATATTCGTCAGCAAGACAGCGGAAGGTATGTGATTTCTAAGGGTAAAGACGAAAATAAGGATCAATCTTACGTACTTTGGGGGGTTTCACAAGAGAATCTTTCCCGTACAAAGTTTCCGCTTGGAAGTTTTGCAAAATCAGATATCAGGCAAATGGCTTTAGATATGGGCCAGGAAGAACTGGCTAAAAAATCGGAGAGTTACGAAATTTGTTTTGTCCCTGATAATGACTATCGTGCTTTCTTAAAACACAAAGTTGAAGATTTAGAAGATCGTGTAGCGGGTGGAAATTTTATCCTGAGCAACGGAATGATTGTTGGCCAGCATAAAGGTTATCCATTCTACACCATTGGTCAGCGCAAGGGTTTAGGTATAGCTTTTGGCGAGCCAATGTTTGTTACCCAAATCTTACCCGAAAGTAATACGGTGGTTTTAGGTAAAGCAGATGAATTGGAGCGCAAAGAGGCAATGGTTCGTAACATCAACCTGATTAAATATGCCAGCATTGAAGAACCAATGAATGATGTAATTACCAAAATCCGTTATAAAGATGCAGGCATGTTAAGTACGATTGTGCAAGAGAAAGACAGGATGCGCGTAGTTTTTGATCATAATGTTTCTGCTATTGCGCCCGGGCAATCAGCTGTATTTTATGAAGGAAATGATTTATTAGGGGGTGGTTTTTTAGTTTAAATACCCCTTTCGGAAATACAAATCCTGGCTAGCGATGGCCGGGATTTTTTTGTTTACTCCTATTCACACTAACACCAAACAAAAAACCAAAAAGTTACTTTATTAACTATAACTTATTTAATATTTAATTTTTTGCGCAGTATGAATCATACCAAAAGACCATTTCAACCAATAGAAAACTATGGCATTATCGGAAACCTCAAAACCGTAGCATTGGTTTCATTAAATGGTTCAATCGATTTTATGTGTGCACCAAAATTCGATTCACCTTCCGTATTTGCCACGATGTTAGATTCGCAAAGAGGTGGGTTTTGTGCCATAGAACCAGATTTGGAGAATCTGACAACCAAACAACTCTATTTTCCGGGAACAGCTATTTTACTTACCAGATTTTTTTCGGATGATGGAATTGCAGAATTAACAGACTTTATGCCTGTTGCAACAGGAAATAAATCTTCTACGAGTGCCATCGTTAGGCACATTAAAACAGTAAGGGGAAGCATAAAATTTAAATTTAGTTGCATACCCCGGTTTGGTTATTCTGAAAGCGATTATGAAGTGATTAAAGATAATGATCAACTTATTTTTAGCTGTGAAAAAGAAAAACTGAACATTAAAATCGCTGCAAATGTACCTTTAGTAGTAAGAAAAAAGAATGGATATGCAGAATTTATACTCGAGGAGGCAGAAACCGCTACCATTGTGCTTGAATTTCTAAAACCGGAAGAGCAAGGTGAAGAACTTTCTTTTTATGAGAATGATGCCTACCATGAAACAAAAGAATTCTGGGTAAAATGGATCAACAAAACCAGCTATAATGGCAGGTATAGTGAATTAATCAGGCGTTCGGTCATCACGCTGAAATTACTCACCTCTGCAGAATTTGGTTCTGTAGTGGCGGCTCCAACCTTTGGTTTGCCTGAAGCTTTGGGCGGAGATAGAAACTGGGATTATCGCTTTACCTGGATCAGGGATGCTGCCTTCACCATGTATGCTTTCTTATCTCTCGGCTTCTATGATGAAGCAACAGCCTTTATCGACTGGATTTTTGGCCTTTGCCAAAAAATAGATCTTCAGCTTATCTACCAGATAGACGGTAACCCGGATATAGATGAGAAAGAACTGAAACATTTTGAAGGTTATCAGCAATCGAAACCCGTAAGGATTGGAAATGCTGCAGCAAACCAGGTTCAGATTGATATTTATGGCGAATTAATTGATACCATTTATATCTACAACAAATCTTATAAACCCATCACCTATCAATTCTGGACATTAATTGAAAAACAGATTGGTCAGGTGATCAAAAACTGGAAAAAGCCCGATCACGGAATCTGGGAAATTAGAAGTGAAGAGAAAGAATTTTTACATACCCGGCTGATGTGCTGGGTGGCTATGGATAGGGCCATCAAAATTGCAGAACATCGCTCCTTCCCTTATCCAGAAAAGGAGTGGCATGAAATAAGAAGCGAGATTTACAACGATATTTACAATAACTTCTGGAATGAAAAATTAAATGCATGGGTACAATACAAAGGCGCCAAACATGTTGATGCAAGTGTGATGCTTATGCCATTAACACATTTCATTTCGCCTATGGAACCACGCTGGTTATCAACCATGAAAGTGATAGAAAAAGAATTGTTATTGGATGTATTGGTTTACAGATATAGAAATGGCTTTAAGAAAATTGATGGTTTAGAAGGTGAGGAAGGAACCTTTAACATGTGTTCTTTCTGGTATATCGAATCGCTGGCGAAGAGCGGAGAATTAGACAAAGCGGTAGAATATTTCGAGAAGATGATTAGCTATTCTAATCATCTTCTGCTATTCAGTGAGGAACTAGGGAAGAAAGGTGAGCACTTAGGTAATTTCCCCCAGGCCTTTACGCATTTAGCATTAATCAGTGCTGCGGTAGAATTGAATAAACAAATCAGCAGACAAACCGGAAAAGGTTAATTACGAGGTAACTATTGTTCCTCGTAATGGTAAGTTAACCCGCCGTCTACGTAATAGGTTGATCCGGTAACGTAGGCGGCATCATCAGATGCAAGGAAAGCAACCACACCGGCTACATCTTCCACCGTCCCCATTCTCCTTAATGGGATATTACCGATTACCTTTTCTAACTGCTCCTTATTATCTAAAAGATCTTGATTAATTGGCGTGCTGATTGCACCCGGCGCCACATTATTCACCCTGATACCTAGTGGAGCAAGTTCAGAAGCCAGGTTACGCGTGAGCATTTTTAAACCACCTTTACTTGCACAATACGCAGCAAAATGCGGGAATACAATTTCTTCGTGAACCGAACTCATATTAATAATCGTTCCCGGTCGCTTTTCATTTCTACAGTAATTAACGAAGGTTTTCATCCCAAAGAACACGCCCTTTAAATTCGTATCCATTACCAGATCGTAATCTTCTTCGGTAACATCCCAAAAATCTGCTTTGGTTTCCAAACCGGCATTGTTTACCAGGATATCTAAAGATCCAAAAACCTTTATGGCATCATCAACCAATTTAATTACCTCTTTCGTTTTACTTACATCGGCCGCTAAAAACTCAGCCCTGCGCCCCATCGCTTTAATCTCATTGATAAGCTCTTCTCCCCGTTCATCAAATTTTCTTCCGTTCAGAATAATATCTGCACCTTCCTTAGCCAGGCGCAAGGCGCAAGCCTCACCAATACCCTGACTGCTTCCTGTAACTAATGCTATTTTATTTTTAAAACGTTCCATCTTATACTATTTATTAATTTATTTAAGCTATTTATTATAGATAATTTCTTCTATTCTATGGTCCATTTCCGGATCTTCAGGTAATCTTTTCAGGTAAAATTCTTCGTAATAGGCTTTAATAATTGCTGCCATTGGCGTAGCCAAAAGTGCGCCCGTTAACCCGAATGCCGCACCCATTGCCAAAAGCATTACCAGTGACGAAACCGGATGAATATTCATTGTTGATGAACGAAGTTTAGGCATTAAAAAGTCTGACACGAGTTCATTCAATAATAAAAAGAATAATATACACCATAAAGCTGTTAGCGGACTAATAGAAAGTGCCACAAGTGTTGGCGGAATGGCCATGATATAAAAACCTAACTTTGGAATTAACTCCGAAAAAAAAGCAAGTGCCGCCCAAACCAAAGCGCCAGGAACATTAACGATGCTTAAAAATGCATAGACAAGTACAGCCTGGATGGCTCCTCCAATAAGGTTAGATTTCATCCATCCCACTAACATAATTGTAGTATGCTGCATGGCATTTTTTGCACTTTCACGTTTTCTGGGCTGAAAGAGAGAAAGATATAATTCTACTATTGGTTGAGGATGACTTACATAAAACACAACAAGACAGAGGAATACAATAAATAAAAATATTCCACCAATTAAACCAAATGAAAAACTTCCTAAACCAATAATGGTCTTGCCTACAGATGGCATTGCAGATCCTATTGACACGCCACTATCCTGAATCTCCCGGTTAAACTCTGGATAATTTTTCAGAACAGAAGCTATATGGCTAGATGCCGAAGTATAGTAACCCGGCAAATTACTGATTAAAACATCCAGCTGATTGGTAATATGAGGCACAATTAACCAACCCAAACCTATACTCACTCCAAAAATAACCACAAATATGATTAAGCTTGCCAGCCAGCGCTTCATTCCTTTTTTTTCAAATTTACTTACTGGCGCGCTAATGATAATTCCTAATACCAGTGCAAAAATTACCAGTAGAACAATCGAAATAATTTTAAAAGTAAAAAATAGCAGTAAGGTTAATCCAGTAATGTATAGAATAGTAGATTTAATTGTTTCAAAGAGGCTGTTATGTTTTGGTAAGCTCATTTGGCTGTAGGATTTATAGATTTTACGGTCAAATTTTTTATATGAGTCGGAAGTTAGGATGCATTATTTAAACGAGAACTATCTTCTCAACGGCATCAGCATCCTCACAACGGATGAAGAGTACTTTTGGGCGGCTTAAATTTTTAAAGCGGGATTTTAGTTTGGCAATAAAGCTTTTTGAATTGGTTTCCTTTACCAAGGTAATGGCCAGCGCATCAGCATTACCCCTTACTTCGATAATTTCAGTTGGATAAACTTCTCTTAGCTCACGTGTAAATTCCATATTCAAGAAACCAACGGAACACCTTAAAGTTTGATTTCGATGATTAAATATGCGAAGAAGCAAAAAAAAATCCTAAAAGATTTTAGGATTTTTTCTGTAATTAAGACCGGTGCATGTGCAACATTTTCTTTAGCATTTCCCTGGCAACGAAGATCCTCGTTTTAACCGTACCAATTGGGATCTCAAGTTCTTGCGCTATTTCTTCATATTTATAGCCTTCGAAATGCTTTTTAAAGCAATAAGCAGATTGTTCAGGGATTAAGCTTAGCGCCTTATTAATGTCATCTAACAAGAATTTTGCTCTTCCTGTATTTTCAGCTCCATTCGGGGCTTCAGCATTAATAGCATCGAGATTATCCTCCAGTGAAATAGCACCTTTATTTTTTTCTCTATGGTAGTGATTAAGAAAGGTGTTTTTAAGGATGGTAAATAACCATCCACGCAAGTTACTTTCTGCTTTTAGCCGTCCCGCAAAACGAAAAGCTTTAATGAAAGTTTCCTGAACTAAATCATTTGCAACATCATCATCATGCGTATAGGCAAAGGCCCTCTCGGTGAGTACCTTTCTAAAGCAATAAATTTCGTCTTTAAAATCAACTTGTTTTTCCATGTGTAGATAGGTATGATACTATCAATAAACATTGGAGCTATTGAGTTGTTGATGCTAAAATTACGTGGATTTTTACTGAATCATTAACTAACATAACCATTAAGTACTGCATAGCGAATTAATGCAGCAGAATTTTTGGCACCGGTTCTATCAATTAAAGCCTGGCGAATGCCTTCAACCGTTCTTCTACTCAGAAAAACTTGTTCTGCAATCTCCTGATTTGTCATTCCATTTGCAATAAGTCCTAAAACCAGTTGTTCCCGTTCAGAAAGTGCCAGTCGCTTTGCACCCTTTTCTGGCATATTAGTAAGCTGGTGATTGAAACGCTCTAACACCCCGATACTTATTTCAGACGATAAATAACGCTTGCCATTCACTACATGCCGCAATGCAAAAAGAAGTTCTACTTCATCAACATCTTTAGATAAATAGGCTCTTGCACCTGATACAAAAGACTTTGCGGCATATTTCTCATCTTCTAAGATAGAGAGCATTACAACATTAATTTCTGGGTTAATTAACCGAATCTCTGAGATCATTTGAATCCCATCCATTTCAGGCATATTAACATCTGTAAGCACAATGTCTGCCTTCGTTCCACTTTTTAATAGTTCTAAAAGCTTATGTGCGCCATCTACCGCTGCCACAACTTCCAAATCAGCATGTTGCTTTAACAACACCTGTAAAGATCTCCGTACAATTTGATGGTCTTCTACTAGTATAATTTTGATCATATTTTTTTATTAAAACGGATTGGAAAATTTTAAAACCATTAAAATTTACCCATAGTTTATTTGGGCAGTGTAATGTAAAACACTGTTCCTTTATTTAATTCGGTTTCAAACCAAATATCGCCACCATGTAAATCAACAATTGCCTTAATAATCCCCATTCCAAGTCCATGAGATTCCTCTCCAATTAATCCCCGTTTCATTCCTTGTTCTGCCCTGTCGAAAAGTGAAGACCTCAATTCGACAGGAATCCCACTACCGTTATCGCTCACAGTAATAAGCACGGTTTCTTCCTGATCTGCTGCAGTAAGGGTTATTTCACCCTGTTCTTTCGTAAACTTAATGGCATTAGAAATTAAGTTGTTCAATACCTGCAGAAACTTCATACTATCCAGATTGATATAAATCCGTTCTGATTCGCATTTAAAAGAGAAATGTTTTACTTCCTTTAAACGGGATCTTCTGTAAAAACGAATCAGGTCACGAAATTCCCAAACCAGATCAACACGTTCCTTTTTTATCTCAACCTCCGAAGATTTCAAAAATTCCTTATTAATTAAACTCCTCACCATCTTCATGTTACGCTCGCACATTTCAATAATAAAGGCCAGTCCCTCCGAAAGGTATTCTTCACTTTTCCGTTGGATGCCATTCGCCATTGAAGATGCGGCAAGTTTCATCATCCCGAAAGGCTCCTTCAAATCATGAGAAAGTACCTCAAGTGCAATATTTTTTCTATTATTAATCTGTTCAATGTGAATCTTATTATGCCTTTCTATCGTAATGTCTTCTACTATCCCACACAGCGCATCATTCCCCAAACCTTCAACCGGACCAATACTCACCTTCAGATATCTTTCATCTTTGCCATTCAACAGCAATCTGAACTCATATTTTTTAAAAACTTTATCTGATGAGATTTCCTGGAAACAATAACCAACCAAAAGCTGATCATCCGGGTGCACCAAGTCAAATAAAATGGTAGCCGATTGCAAAATTTCATCAGGTGTTAAGCCCCAGATTTTAGCTAACGGATTATTCAAGTATAGAAACTTGCAATCAATTACGTCATATACAAAGTATCCATCAGTTGATTGTTCGCCTAGTTGATAAAAAATATCTTGTTGCATTACAGTATTATTTTGGTTTAAATAAGCCTAACTTTTCCTAAAAGTTGACTGATATAGACCAAACAAACGGTTTTAAAAAATGTTTAACTTGACGATTTTGGCAGGCCTATTTCACGCCCTACGATCAATTTATCTACCATGCTTTCAAGATAAGTAATATCAAAAGGCTTGGTGATCAACAAATCATGACCGCAATTAAGGTCATCTTCATTAATGGTAGCCGCAGACAATAAAATGATAGGCACCTGGTTAAGCACTGGTAAGACCTTAAGATTCCTACAGATTTCACGGCCATCTACTACTCCGAGCATAATATCAAGCATAATCAAATCAGGCTTAAATTCACTTATCAGGGTTTCGATAGCGCTGATATCTGCAGTAGTTTTGATGAGATAGTTTGACTTATCGAAAATAAACGGAATCATCTCACGGATGCTTTCATCATCATCAATAAGTAATAGATGTTTCAATAGACGCATAATTTAATTGCCCAAATCTATAGATAATTCACTATCAGCTTATGAGTATATCTACGCGTATTTCTCGCAACAAGTGTAAAAAATTGACTACAAGGCACTTTTTATTCTGCATAATCCAGCAATGCAAATATGCATTCAAGTTATTTTATTGATAATTACAGAACCAAAACTATCCTTACAAAGCCTTAATCCTAATACATCATCCTTGAAATGAACTAATTAAAACAGGCTATATTTTGTTATAGAGATTTTGGTCAGCGCTTTTTGTAAACGATGAGTATGAAATTAATGAGAATGTAAAAGGATAAATCTTAAATCAAGTGTAGAGAAACGGGAAAATTGAAGCTTATACTACAATTTTTCAATATCAAAAATTTAAAATGATTCCTAATAACAAAACAATTAAGTCTAATCTATTGATTGTCAAACAGTAGCTGAAATATACTTACACTTTATTAAAAATGTTAGAAAATAAAGTCTGATTATTTAAAATCAGGAAACTACTTTTGCCATAATGTTATCCCAATACCAAATTTTATTTTATTTTGAAGGCGAAGGATTAGTGATCGTGGAGCTCAAGCGAAATGACATGCCTGAAGGTGCAGACTTATCTGAAATCTTCCATTGGCTTTATCTGGAAAAACAATCCCAATCGCTAATTAAACTTTGGTTTCGATCGCTGGATTCATCCGCTGATATTGAAGAACGCTTTTTTGAACAAGGCTACCTGAAATTTAATATGAGAGAAGCTACTTTTATCGAAAAGTACAATTCTGCTCAACACAAACTCATTAAATATGAAGTGAATGCGGTAAGTGAAGAAATTCATGATATGATCAAAAATTACCTCAAACAACCTAAATAACTGCTTCTTCCATATTCGTCCCCTCGTTTTATTACATTGTATTATTTAATTAATGATGCTGCTAAACATAGAGGAGAAAGCGTAATTAAGCCTACTATTGGATTATCTTTATTTCTGTAGCGGATTTGTGGGATAAATTAAGCTGCTATTTCTACAAGAATACTCGTGATAAAGTAATAAATGAACGGCTTTTCAATCTTCAATCTGACAAATATTCTTTAGACTATCGTTCACTGTCTTTTTGATAGATTTTTCCTCAGCAAACACATCTCAATTACACTTATCAGGCTGTTTTCAGTTATTAGATTTTAAAATTTTCTAACCTGGTAAAAACATTTTTTTAATAGTATTGTTAGCTTGGCAAAACAAACATCAATGAACCAGGGTAGAAACACTAAAAGAGTTGATGATTCCAACAGATTGGTTGCATTTACCATCTTGTCAGGGATCCTCATGTTACTATTCATGGCGACGATGAGATAAATATATGATCTGAAGTACCATCCTAAAACTTTATTGATTTACATCCCATGATTACGAGCAAGAAGCTCCGCAAATTGCGGAGCTTCTTTTTTGTATTCCAATGGATTATGTATAAAGAATTCAAGAAAAACAGGATCTGATCAGATTATCTCAAATAATTCTTGAATAAGAATTGTTTTTTTTTAATGCAACTTGATATTTAGTTTTTTTTTTGCTATATTCACGATATTAATCACCAATTAATCAGAATGTTATGAAAAATATCTCCATTTTCGTTGTAGCCTGTCTGATTTCAACAGCATCTGCTTTTTTCTCTAAAACAATTGCATCACCAGAATTAGGAATCTCTACCGTTCTCTTTATATGGGGAATGGCAACCTGGTACTTCATCGATCGCCATAATCGCACCATTCAGGATAAATAAATACGGGCATTTTTTTTTTATAAATAGTCTATTAATATTTTAAACTCCGTTATTCTTTACCACTGCTATAGTAACCAGGAGCTGGCCAAGATGTCTCATTGTATGCTCTGCTGCATGAAAAAGTAAGCCGATAACTGTTGATGGTAAACCTGCCCTGCCAATGCCACGATATGAAGTTAAGGTAGATTCTTCGGTTGTTTTAAGCTGTGCCATTGCCAGATCTACCTGCGAGTTAAATCGCCTGACCAAATCATCAACAGAAAGTTTTTCAAAAGTATCTTTCCCCTCCTGCGCAAGCTGATCAAATTGAAGTTCAGAAAGCCCTTCAGCCCGTGCGTAAGTAAATACCCGATCAAGTACACCACTCAAATGCTGAAGATGAAAACCTGCCGAGGCCAGTCCAGCAGGACGAATCCAAAGTAATTCATCAGGAAATCCATGAAGATATTCATGAAGCTCTTCCCTCGCTTGTAGCAATGCGTGGGCTACAGGCTGAAGTAAAGGTGGGATTTCTAGTAAAGGTCCTCTTTGCCAGACTTCTGTTTTTTGTGTCATATTTTAGGGTTATAGATCAAAAATAAACTAAAATATGTTAATACCTAAACCTCATCATCTCAATTTTTAGGCATTTCCTAAATCAGTTGCTTGATCGTTCAAGCTTGATTAATATACTGATATAAAGATTAAATAGCATAATATGTTAAATTGCCATAAAGAATTAATGATGTCTTGATATAATTTTTTTAATTTTAAAGCCTAATACTATATTCCAGCATGTCTGTCAGTTCACTTTCGTCACAAGATTTTTCAAAGTACCAAGAAGCGATTTCAACATCAACCAATGCTAAAAAAAGCTTTTCATCTATCACTGAACTATATACACGTTTAGCCATTAATGAAGAAGAGCTGGAAGCGTTACAATTTGCAGCTGCGCTATCTAACATTCAAACACAACACGATTTAGAAAAAGACGGGTTTAGAAACGAGCACGCCAATTTAAAAAGTATTCGTAAGGCTATTGATGATAGAATTCTGACAGTCGAGCAAAAACTATACCTGGGTCTTCCAGATGATCTTGCTGAAATGGACCGTTTGATTGCGGAACAGGAAGCTATTGTTGCCGACCAGGAAGAACTAAATGAAAATGAACTGGCTCTTATGGAAAAAATGAGCCAGAGCGATATTAGTTATGGCAAAAAATTAGCTGCGTTAGATCAGTCAAAATCGAATCGGGACCTTCCACTGAAAGCAAAACTGGAAAGACAACTTTTGCAAGTGGCAGCCGCAGAAAAACAAAATGCATCAAGAACAGAGATGTTTTCCATTGTGGTAATGCTTGTTTTGCCAATCGTATTGGATTATATCGCATTCTTAATAGGTCTAAATGGAAAAGGCGACACCCGCCTGATTTTTTCTCATTACGTATTCCTGATTTCCCTAATTGTTATCCAAATCTTCTTTGCAGATCAGATCAAACAACAAATCTCTAACTTCTTGGCTAAGAAACAAGGCGAAGTCTTTATAAAAGAAATTTCTGAATCGCTAGAAGATATTGAAAAGAGTAAGCGAAAACTAAATAATGAACGTAGGTAAGAAATTATCTTTATTCATTGTGTTACGAAACTAAAATTCAGGAACCTTCTCTTGAAATTCCTGAATTGATATTTCACTAGTTGTTATTCCTCGTTCTCACTTATCTATTCTCGTTCCTAAGGTACCACCGTATAAAATAAATAGGAAGCAAAGATCACTAATAATACCACCCCCTGCTGAACGTTCGTTTTTCCGGTCGCCAAAGAAAACATAATAGTGATCATGGATAAGAGCAGTAAAACAGTCGAGCTCATATCAATTCCCAGTGTTATAGGCATTCCGAAGGCAATAGATACCGCTGCAACCGCCGGAATAGTTAATCCGATACTGGCTAATGCAGAACCTAAGGCCAAGTTAAGACTGGTTTGCAATCTGTCAGCTTTTACCGCATTATAAGCAGCCAAACCTTCTGGCAATAATACAATTGCGGCTATAATAACACCAACAACAGACTGAGGGGCGCCCATTGCAAGCACCATTACTTCAATATCATTGGAAAGATATTTCGCTAGTAGTACCACTGTAACCAGGCTGACAATCAATAGCGATAAGCTGCTTGAAGTAGTCGCCATATTAGGCGCTTCTACATGATCTTCTTCCGAATGGGAATCTTTTGGCAAGAAATAATCACGGTGTCTAACGGTTTGCATGAAAATAAACCCACCATATAAAACCAATGATACAATGGATACGAACACTAACTGGCTCACCGTGTATTCACCAATGGCACCGCTAATGGTATAATTAGGCAAAATCAAGGTAAGCACTAAGATTGCTGCTAATGTAATCAGGGCTGCATTTACCCCTTGGAGCTTGTAGAGTTGTTCCTTAAATTTAATTCCACCGCGTAAGAGGCATATACCAACTATAGCCGTTAAAATGATCATTACCGCTGCAAAAACAGTATCTCTCGCCAATGCCTTCGTAGCTTCGCCACCCGCGAGCATTAGCGAAACAATAAGACCAACTTCTATAGTAGTGATGGCTAAAGCAAGAATAATAGTTCCGAACGGTTCTCCCACCCGGTGAGCGATCACCTCTGCGTGATGTACTGAGGCGAGGATACTACCAATTAACAAACCAGCTAATAATATTCTAAACCATGCGCTTGCTTCTACCGAGTTTAAAAAGTAGGCCACAATTCCCAATATCGGGATTAGAATTGTCCATTTAGGTAGATCTATTTTCTTCATAATTATCATTCAGTCGTTTTACTAACAAAAAACTGTATGGAGGGTTTTAATAAATCTGAAAGGGTAAAAAAGCCTCCATGATAAAATGGATTTGCTGTTTAAAGAAAACTCCTTATATTTATAACCGAGAGTTGTAGTTTATTAAATTTTAAACAAAAACAAATTTACAAAGTATGCTGTTCTACGCCGTTCCATTGTACCTGATCCTATTTTTTGGCTGGTTGATTTATACTGGCTTGATTAAAAAAAATCTAAAGCAAAATTTACCAATGGTTTATTTCGGTGGCGTTTTTACCGTAATTTGGGTGGTGATATTTTTGGTTTCTATATAAAATCAAAAATATCGAAAAGAGTTTAGTATTATTTTCTCCATTAATCCCACCCAACTATATTCTTTTCTAACACTAATGGTTTCGCCAACAGGGTAAAATCTTGTGAAAAATCGTGATTAAAAACCCGAAAGCTAACTAGCCATTCATCTTTTAATAGTCCGGATACAAACCTGGAGAATATTCCTTCAAAACTATTGAATCCAATTCCTGCTTTACAGACTATTAAATATTCCTGATCCGATCTGGACACCACTTCCTGAATCTGCTTATTCCACCTCGCCATTAAAGCCGCAGGTAAATCGTTAAAATTCTGCGTATCCACAAAGTTTACAATTCCTAAGAAAAGCTGATTAGAAAAATCCTCCCCACTTAGCTGCCTCCATTGTCCTTCAAACTTATCAAAGCTACCCAATAGCTCGCCGTCAAGTACTACGCGCCAGGGATCAGCTGGAGAAAACTGAATCACCTGATAAACCACAACCTTATCATTTTCGTCCGGTAAAAAATACGCCAATTCAATCATATAATATAAAAATCTCTCTTCATGTAATCATCAAATATAAGGCATAATACTAATTTTAATAGCATAAATTGATAATTAGAATCCCATAAAACACCTATATCGCTATATATTAATAAATTAAACAATCTAATTTTAAAAAAAAATAAAACTAACTTTATTAGCTTAAATATAAAATAGTTAGTTAACAATGCTGATCACCATTTCATATACTAATTCTAAGAAAAATGGAATGTTTATATCTGCCCGGTAAGGCTTCAAATCCTACATCTTTGTTACAAACTAAATCTTGGCACAGCATTTGAATTTCAGTTGTTACACACAAATTAAACCTGATTATTATGAAAAAGTTATTAATCATCTCGGCGATCGTAGGTATCGTATCCTTAACCTCAAATCAATCTAAAGCTCAGGTTAGCCTAAATGTAAATATTGGTAGTCAGCCTGCCTGGGTTCCTGCAGGTTATCAAAATGTAAATTATTATTATTTACCAGAAGTTAACTCCTACTATTATGTTCCACAAAGGCAATTTGTTTATCTCAATGGTAACCGATGGACCAGATCAAGAAACTTACCCAACCGATACAGAAGTTACGATTTGACCAGAGGAAGAAAAGTGGTAGTTTATGGGAACAATCCATATCGCAGCTATAATACTCATCGGGTAAAATATGCCAACCATTCCAGAGTTTACCGATCATCTTACGGTGGTGGAAGCCGCATAAAATACAATGCACCTGGAAGAAATTATTACAAGGGATCTAAAGGAAATAACAAACACCACGACCGTAACTTTAACCACTCTCACGGAAGAGGCAACAGAGGTGGACACGGGAGACACTAGAAACCGTATACATTTAAATACTTAAAGTCGCTAGCATCATCTGGCGACTTTTTTTATTTACTATTGTTTTCAATTATGGGGTATGAAACAAAGAACGAAAACCTTAAAAACAACAAAAGCCGGAATCTCTTCCGACTTTCAATTATATTATACTCGCTTATTATAATTAACCTACTAAGTTAAATTAAGCTTTTGCAGGCGCTTTTTCTTTGCTAATTTTCAATTGAGCATTAATGCGATCCAGCACGTCATTGATATCAAAAGGTTTGCTGATGTAATCATTAGCAAAAGCAGCGATAGCTTTCTGTTCGCTGTTATTTTGTGCAGACATTACAATAATAGGAATGTGTTTAGTAAACATATCCGTTTTTAAGTCTTCACAAATCTCAGCACCATTACCGTCAGGCAGCATTACATCTAATAAAAATAAATCTGGCATTGCATCCTGGATATTTTTTTTCAACTCAGCGAAAGACGATGATAATTGCAATTCAAATCCCTCCTCTTTAAGAAGAATTTCAATTACATTTCTGATTTCCTGATCGTCCTCTAAAATGTGTATTCGTTTAGTTTCCATGTTCAAATTAATCGTTTTGGTTTCAAGTATAAAAAATAAATTCTATACGATAGTTACAGTAACACCTAAACCCTCCAAATGTTTTACAATTTGTTCAGAAATTCCTTTATCTGTGATAATGTGGTCGATTTCCTCTAATCCGCAGATTTTTCCAAAGCCTCTCTTGCCAAATTTAGTAGAATCTGCCAGTACAATAGTTTTTTGAGAAGCATTAATCATCTTCCTGTTTAAATGCGCTTCCATTGCGTTCGTAGTCGTTAAACCAAAGTCTAAATCAATCCCATCAACACCTAGAAAAAGTTTATTAAAATAAAAATCCTGCAGCACTTGTTCCGCATATGCGCCCATTACGGAAGACGAACTTTTTCTTAAAATTCCACCGAGTTGAATAACATCTATATTTGGTTCGCGCATCAATTCCAATGCAACATTCAGCGCGGAAGTAACAACCGTTAGATGTGTAGAAGGCGTAATATTCTTCGCGAAATAGTAAACAGTTGTTCCCGATGCAATCACAATAGAGTCGTTTTCATTTAATAAGGCAGCAGCAGCAATACCGATTTTATTCTTCTCTGTTGATTGAATTTTTTCTTTTTCATTTACAGGCCGATCTACAGTATAAGGATTATTTACAGTGGCGCCACCATGAGTTCTAAAAAGCAAGCTCTTATCTTCCAGGAGTTTTAAGTCCTTTCTTATCGTTACAGAAGACACTTTCAACTCCTTACATAAGTCAACAACGTTGATGTATTGATCTTTTTGTAAGCGACTCAAAATAAACTGGTGCCTCTCAGCCAAATTCATCATAAACTTTATTAGTTAAGTATTTTGCAAAATAGCAAATTAAAATCTCTATAGAATTGATTTTTGTAAATATTTAATGTTTTTTTAATACAGAGATTATATGATTTCGAATTCGATTACTTATACTTGCGTATTGTTTCGTTTTATTATTATTCATACAAATTGAAAGAAAATACTGATAACACCTTACCGATTAACTCTGAATGGGACATCATCATTATTGGAGGCGGTGCCACCGGCCTGGGCACGGCACTTGATGCAGTAACCCGCGGATTAAAAACCCTTTTGGTAGAACAATCAGATTTCGCAAAAGGAACATCAAGCCGAAGCACTAAACTTGTACATGGTGGTGTTAGATATTTAGCACAGGGTGATATCGGCCTGGTTAAACGTGCATTAAAGGAACGTGGATTATTACAGCTAAATGCCAACCATCTTGTTAATAAAGAATCGTTCATCATTCCATGCTATAACTGGTTTTCAGTTGCGAAATACCTTACCGGATTAACACTCTACGATTGGCTTGCAGGTAAATTCACTTTTGGCAAATCGAAGTTTTTCTCTAAAAAAGAAACTTTGAAATTGATGCCGGGAATAAAATCTAAAGGACTTAAAGGAAGTGTGAGATACTACGATGGGAAATTTGATGATGCTCGCTTAGCCATTAATATTGCGCAAACGGCTATAGAACAAGGTGCAAAACTCTGTAATTATACTAAAGTTACCAGTCTGATTAAAAATGATAAGGGAGATATTATCGGTATCGAAGTTATAGATACACTTTCGGGGAAACAAGCAAAAGCTAAAGCAAAGGTAGTAATTAACGCAACCGGTGTTTTTGTAGATGATATTTTGCAAATGAACAATCCTCAGTCTAAAAAACTGGTGAGGCCAAGTCAAGGTGTACATATTGTACTCGATAAAGCATTTCTGAAAACCGACTCAGCTTTAATGATTCCTAAAACGTCAGACGGAAGGGTATTATTTGCTGTTCCCTGGCATGAACATTTATTAGTTGGCACAACTGATACTCCTTTGGATGAACACGATTTGGAGCCCAGAGCCCTGAAAGAAGAAGTTGAATTTATCTTGAATACTGCAGGCGCATATTTTGAAAGGGCACCACTCGAAACAGACATCTTAAGCGTATTCTCCGGCTTGCGTCCGCTTGCTGCCCCTACAAATGGAGATAAAAACAGCACTAAAGAAATCAGCCGTGATCATAAACTTATCGTTTCTGCAAAGGGATTGATAACCATTACCGGCGGTAAATGGACCACCTATAGAAATATGGCTGAAGAAACAATTGATTTAGCCATCACTCATGCCCATTTAAAAGCAACAGCCTGCAAAACCCACCAATTAAAAATACATGGCTGCAGTAACTTTAAAGAAAATAACCATTTGGACATCTACGGGTCAGACCGTGAAGCGATTGAAAAGCTTGCCACTGAACTTCCGCAATTCAATCAAAAACTCCATCCAGACTTCCCTGATTTAGAAATCCAGGTACTTTGGGCGGCAAGGTACGAAATGGCCAAAACTGTAGAAGACGTACTGAGCAGAAGATTACGGATTTTATTTATTGATGCATTGGTGGCAAAGGAAATGGCTCCAAAAGTTGCCGCGATTCTTGCAGATGAACTGCAACAGGATCAAGATTGGGCGCACGAACAAGTTAGTGCCTTCAATAAGTTGGCTGATGGCTACCTTTACTTACCTCATATACCGAACAAAAAATAAAACTGACCGAATAACCAAAAACCGAAAATTATGAGCAAATACATTCTGTCGTTAGATCAGGGCACCACAAGTTCGAGGGCAATCGTTTTTAACCACAACGGCGAAATCGTAGCCATTGCGCAAAAAGAATTCACCCAAATATATCCTAAGGCAGGTTGGGTTGAACACAATCCACTAGAAATTTGGTCAACACAATTAACAGTAGCTACAGAAGCCATTATTAAAGCAGGCTTATCTGTTTCAGATATCGATTCTATCGGAATTACCAATCAAAGAGAAACAACCGTAGTTTGGGATAAGGAAACGGGCCAACCAGTTTACAATGCTATTGTTTGGCAAGACAGGCGTACATCTAATTACTGCGATGAAATTAAGGCCCAGGGTTTATCTGATAAGATTCAACAAAAAACGGGTCTAATTATAGATTCATATTTCTCAGCCACAAAAGCAAAATGGATTTTGGATAATGTAGCCGGAGCCAGGGAGAAAGCCAACGAAGGGAAACTTGCTTTTGGAACGATAGATACCTGGTTGATCTGGAAATTAACCGCCGGAAAAACCTTCGTTACCGATGTTACCAATGCCTCCAGAACCATGCTTTACAATATTCATACACTGGCTTGGGATGATGAACTCACAGACCTTTTTGGTATTCCTAAGAGTATGTTGCCTGCAGTAAAATCTTCAAGTGAGGTTTATGGCGAAACAGCCGGTAAAATTCTGGCCGCTAAAATTCCTATTGCAGGAATTGCGGGCGACCAGCAGTCTGCCCTTTTCGGACAAATGTGCACCGAAATTGGAATGGTTAAAAATACCTATGGAACGGGCTGCTTTATGCTAATGAACATTGGTGAAACACCAAAACTATCCTCCAATAATTTATTAACCACCATCGCCTGGCAAATAAACGGACAGGTAAATTATGCTTTGGAAGGCAGTATCTTCATTGGCGGTGCAGTTGTGCAATGGCTAAGAGATGAAATGGGATTGATTTCAAAGTCTGCTGATGTAGAAACATTGGCACAACGCGAGAAAGATACAAATGGAGTTTACATAGTGCCAGCATTTGCCGGTTTAGGTGCTCCGCATTGGGATCAACATGCACGTGGAACCATAACCGGCTTAACACGTGGAACAAACAAATCGCATATTGCCCGGGCTGCATTAGAAAGTATCGCTTATCAAACCATGGATGTGTTAAAAGCCATGGAGGCTGATGCAGGCGTGGAGATTACTGAATTACGTGTAGATGGTGGGGCAACTGCTAATAACCTGCTGATGCAATTTCAGGCAGATTTATTGAAGAGTAGTGTAGTTAGACCTGAAGTAACTGAAGTGACCGCGTTGGGTGCTGCTTATCTGGCTGGTCTCGCCACAGGTTATTGGGGAAGTATTGATCAGATCAGATCTCAGTGGAAAATAGATAAAACATTTAAGGCTGAAGAAGGGGTAGACAATACAGAAAGAATTAAAGGCTGGAACCGGGCAATCAAAGCTGCCAGGATCAGTGCCGCCGATTAAATTAACATTAACGATAGCTAATTCACCACACTAACCAAATACCAATCATGACAGAATTTGTTGCAGAATTAATTGGCACTGCCCTCCTTATCTTATTAGGAAATGGTGTGGTAGCAAACGTGGTACTTAAAGGTACGAAGGGCAATAATAGTGGCTGGATGGTGATTACAACTGCCTGGGGACTTGCCGTTTTTGTTGGTGTGGTAATTTCTGCACCATACAGTGGCGCGCATTTAAATCCTGCGGTGACTATTGCTTTGGCCATTGCTCAAAAATTCGACTGGATTAAAGTGCCTTATTATATCCTGGCTCAGCTATGCGGCGCAATGATTGGATCATTTCTGGTATGGGTGATCTACAAAGATCATTTTGATGCGACGGAAGACAAGAATCTAAAAGCTGCTCCGTTTGCTACTTCACCTGCTATCCGAAACCTCAAATCAAATCTCTTCTCCGAAATTATTGGAACTTTCGTACTAATTTTCGTCATATTTTATTTCACAAATGCAGAAATGGGAAGTGATAAAACACCTATTGGCCTGGGTTCGTTAGGCGCATTGCCCGTAGCTTTCCTGGTTTGGGTAATTGGCTTAGGTTTAGGCGGAACTACCGGTTATGCCATTAATCCTGTAAGGGACTTGGGGCCTAGAATTATTCATTCCATCATTCCGATGAAAGAAAAAGGAAGCAGTGATTGGTCATATGCCTGGGTGCCAATTGTTGGTCCGGCAATAGGTGCAGCGCTTGCCGCTTTACTTTATATGGCTTTACTGAAGTAAATGATCAGCCTAATTCAATAATATATGTTATTAATTATCAGATCAGCACAGTCATATTTTATTATCTTTGGGATCAGATGGCAATTTCTATTTAATTGCATCGACTAACCTAAATATCACACCCTTGCACGATTATTTTCTTTTTATAGATACCGAAACCTCCGGCTTGCCGAAAAACTGGCGTGCCCCCTATTCTAAAGAAAATAACTGGCCGCATATTTTACAAATTGCCTGGATTATTTTCGACAGGAACTATGTGGAAGTGAAAAGAGAAAACCACTATATCGAAAATAATGGTTTCACCATTGATAAAGCTGCACAGAAAATCCATCATATAACCGACGATTTTTTAAGGGTCCATGGTGAACCAATTGAGCCGATTATGCATTCATTTTGTAAAGATATGGATCAATTTAAGCCCCTTGTGATTGGTCACTTTATTGAATTGGATTTTCATATGGTAAATGTAGAGCTTAACCGATTAGGACTAGATAGCATTTTTGGATCTTCTACCTTTTATTGTACAATGAAAACCAGTGCAGATTATGTTACCAACTCCATCATCAGTCATTTAAAGCTTGATAAATTCTACACTATTCTATTTAACGAAGAGCCAGCAGAAAATCACAACGCATTAACTGATGCCTTGAATACTTCAAAAATTTTCTTTCATCTTTTAAAGGATAAAAAAATAAGTTTAACTTCCATTTATAATCAACAACATACTTTCATCAAAGTAGCAGATGGATTAGAGATTTCACCATTTAAACGTATCTTGCAGCGACTATTCCCATGGACAATAAGCTAGCAGATAAAATTTACACCTCCAGAATCGGCGACATTACGTTCAAAAAAATTGTGCGCTGTTCTATAGAAGCTCCTGTTTTTGAGGCCGCTGCAAAGATGGCTGAAAATAAAACCAGTTGTTTATTTATTGAGGATCACTTGGGTAATTTCGTTGGCTTTGTAACCGATATTATTCTTCGGGATGAAGTAATTGCAAAACGTCTTGATCCACAGATTGCAATTAGTGAGGTAATGGATCCTAATATTGTGACCATCACACCTGAAGCATTTGTTTACGAAGCGATACTGATGATGTTCAGTAAGAAATCGAGATACTTACTCGTAAATGACCATGGAAATTTTGTTGGTTTCTTGAGCCGCAACAGGCTTTTAAGTGAACAGGCTGAATCGCCACTGGTATTTATTCAGTCGGTTAAATCAGCTGTAAATACTTCTGATTTAAAATCTAAATGGCAAAAGGTGCCACACATTGTAGCGCAGCTTTTAGATAGAGGCGTACATGCGAAAATCGTTAACGAAGTGGTTACCACGATTGCAGATACGATCTCCCTCAAAATTATAGAAGAAGTAATAGATAAGTTGGGTCAACCGCCGGCGAAGTTTGTATTTATGGTACTGGGGAGTGAAGGAAGAAAAGAACTCAGTTTAAAAACTGATCAGGACAATGCTATTTTGTATGAAGATACCGATGAGGATCGCCGTCCTGCAGTTCGCTCCTACTTTCTGGATTTTGCCACACAAGTTTCAAATAAGTTAAATTACGTTGGTTTCGTGTATTGCGATGGCGATTACATGGCAACTAATCCAAATTGGACCCACTCATTAGAACATTGGAAATACAACTATAAAAACTGGATTGAAGAGGCATTGCCAGAAACGGCTGTAAAATTTGCTGCTTTCTTTGATTGCAGAGCCATTTACGGCGATTTATCTTTAATGACTGGCTTACGGACATTTGTAGATGAAGAACTTCAGAAACCGAGTGAAAAGTTCTATGTTTACCTTGCGAAAAACGCCTTGCTTTATGAACCGCCACTCACCTATTTCAGGAACATCCGCACGCAGAAAATCGCTAAGCGGGAGGTATTCGATATTAAAACAGCCATGACACCGATTGTAGATCTGGCCAGGGTTTACGCTTTGCAGAATCGAATTTTTCAGAAAGAAAATACCGGCGAACGAATGAAGGCGCTGAAAGAATTAGGGATTTTTACCGAGAAACAATACAATGAACTTTCTCATTCTTATTATTACCTAATGGGTTTAAGGCTGAAGCATCAAGCTAATCTAATCATAAATGATCAGGCAATTCCTAATAATTTTATCGACATCGATTCCCTCACTAAAATTGAAAAAGTAACTTTAATCGAGATTTTCAAAATTATCCAGGATTTCCAAAGCGGAATCAGAATGAAGTTTACGAATAGTCTGAACTAGGATTTCAATCAAAGGGATTTAGATCAGTTGCAAGCCTTTCCTGGGAAAACATTGGCGTATTTATAAATGAGTTTGGGAAACAATACCTATATTTTGGGCCTTAATGACTACTACTCAACCTGGCGCTAACAGTTGTCCCGCAGATCAAAATAATTGCGCAAATTTCTACTGCCAGATTCTGCGAAAATCTCCCAAATCTGCGGGAAAATATTTAAGCAACATCCATGATCCTAATTTATTCCAGGCTGTTATTCAATCTTGAATGTCAATGACTCAACATGACGCAAAATTTCGCCCCGCGGATCAAAATGAGTTACGCAGACTTTAGTTCCAGATTCTGCGAAAATCTCCCAAATCTGCGGGAAAATATTTAAGCAATATCAACATCTATGATCCTAATTTATTCCAGGCTGTTATACAATCTTAAATACCTATTAATCAACATGATGCAAATTTTTGCCCTCAGATCAAAATGAGTTACGCAGATATTAGTTCCCGGTTCTGCGAAAATCTCCGAAATCAGCGGGACAAATAATTTCATTAATAATTCAAGTTTATTTCGAGCATTATCCGACGGCTTAAGGCGATGCAAAGTTTTGCCCGCGTATCAAAATGAGTTACGCAGACTTTAGTTCCCGGTTCTGCGAAAATCTCCGAAATCAGCGGGACAAATAATTTCATTCATAATTCAAGTTTATTTCGAGCATTATCCGACGGCTTAAAGCGATGCAAAGTTTCGCCCGCAGATCAAAATGAGTTACGCAGATTTTAGTTTCCGGTTCTGAACAAATCCATTAGTAATTCTTTAACCGAAGTAATTAGTTATGATTTAGTGTATAAATCAGTAGAATTTTCGTGAGCCACCAAAGACCAATCCGCTCGAATTATGTAACTCTTTGATTTAGCGCATTAAGAAGATTTAATTAAAACAAAAAAAGTCCCGATTTACATCGGAACTTTTTTAAAATATGATTGTCGCTTAAGCGATAATTTCTATTTTACTGCATCAATTACAGCTTTGAAAGCTTCTGGGTGATTCATTGCTAAATCAGCCAATACTTTACGGTTTAAACCGATTTCTTTTGAAGCAAGTTTACCAATTAATTGAGAGTAAGAAATACCGTGCTGACGAGCACCTGCATTAATACGTTGGATCCATAATCCGCGGAATTCTCTTTTCTTAACTTTACGGTCACGGTATGCATATTGCAAACCTTTTTCTACTGTATTTTTAGCAACCGTAAAAACTTTACTTCTTGCGCCCCAATAGCCTTTGGCCATATTAAGGACTTTTTTCCGTCTTCTTCTCGAAGCTACTGCGTTTACCGAACGTGGCATGTTGTTGTTGTTTTTTGGTAAGCGGCGTTCCTTTTTCTCGGAAACTTAAGGCCTGATACCTGGTGAATTAATAAATTACTTTCCGATGCAAAGCATGCGTTTAACGTTACCTGAATCTGCATCTGTTACAATTCCTGCATTTCCAAGAGCACGTTTACGTTTAGTACTCATCTTTGTTAAGATGTGACTTTTGTATGCTTTGTTTCTTTTGATTTTACCTGTTCCAGTAAGCGAAAAACGCTTTTTAGCACTGGAATTGGTTTTCATTTTTGGCATAACCTGTTTTTTAATTTATAAACCTATTTTTATTTTTTTGCTACTTTAGGCGCAACTGTTAAGAACATCCGTTTACCTTCCAACTTAGGTAATAATTCTACTTTACCTACATCTTCCAAAGCCTGGGCAAATTTCAATAGTAAAATTTCTCCCTGTTCCTTGTAAACAATTGCTCTACCTTTAAAATGCACATAAGCACGAACCTTTTCACCGTTCTCTAAAAAGCTTACCGCATGTTTCAATTTAAACTGGAAATCGTGATCGTTCGTATTCGGACCGAAACGAATCTCCTTAATTACAGTTTGTTTAGCATTAGATTTAATTTCCTTTTGCTTTTTCTTTTGTTCGTAAACAAACTTGCTGTAATCGATAATTCTACAAACAGGTGGTACGGCATTTGGCGAAATTTCAACCAAATCCAATTCCAAATCATCAGCAAGTGCCAAAGCTTTTGCCAAAGGATAAATCCCCGGTTCAACATTATCGCCAGCCAAACGCACTTCAGGCGATTTAATGTACTGATTAATGTTATGCTCTGCTTCTTTTTTCTTAAAAGGTGGACGTGGTCCCCTGTTAAATCCTGGTCTTCCTAATGCCAAATGTGTAACTATTTTAATTTAAACTGTTATTTCTTTTTTTAATAAATCGTTGAACTCCTCCAACGTCATTTCACCTAAATCTCCTTCACCATGCTTACGCACTGAAACTTTCCCTTCCGCCATCTCTTTATCGCCAATAATCAGCATATAAGGGATCTTTTTAACTTCGGCATCACGGATTTTACGCCCGATTTTCTCGTCTCTAAAGTCAATCAGCCCGCGAATATCGGAATTATTTAGTTCATCTAAAACTTTTTTTGCATATTCTTCATATTTTTCTGAAATCGGAAGAATAGTAAATTGCTCCGGACTTAACCATAAAGGAAAATTCCCAGCACAATGCTCTATCAAAACAGCAATAAATCTTTCCAGTGAACCAAATGGTGCACGGTGAATCATTACTGGTCTGTGTTTCTGATTATCGCTCCCTGTATATTCCAGTTCGAAACGCTCAGGCAAATTATAATCCACCTGAATAGTTCCTAATTGCCATTTTCTTCCTAAAGCATCTTTCACCATAAAATCTAGCTTAGGACCATAAAAAGCCGCTTCGCCATATTCTACAACCGTATTTAAACCTTTTTCTGCAGCTGCCTCAATAATTGCATTTTCAGATAGCCTCCAATTTTCATCAGAACCAATGTATTTCGATTTATTTTCGGGGTCTCTTAAAGAAACCTGTGCAGTGTAATTATCAAATCCTAACGACTTAAATACATAAAGTACTAAATCAATTACTTTTTTAAATTCCTCTTTAACTTGCTCTGGCATGCAAAATAAGTGGGCATCATCTTGTGTAAAGCCACGAACACGGGTTAAACCATGCAATTCTCCACTTTGTTCGTACCGGTATACAGTACCAAATTCTGCAAAACGAACCGGAAGATCTTTATAAGAGCGTGGTTTTGTTTTGTAAATTTCACAGTGATGCGGACAGTTCATCGGTTTTAAGAAGAACTCCTCTCCTTCTTGAGGCGTTTTAATTGGCTGGAACGAATCCTTACCATATTTCTCCCAGTGACCAGAAGTTACATATAAATTCTTATGTCCGATATGAGGCGTAATCACTTGTTCGTAACCTGCTTTTGCTTGTGCTTTTGTTAAGAAATTCACCAAACGCTCACGTAAAGCCGCTCCCTTAGGTAACCATAGCGGTAAACCCATTCCTACTTTTTCAGAGAAAGCGAACAACTCCAGTTCTTTACCCAATTTACGGTGATCACGCTTTTTAGCTTCCTCAATCATCGCAAGATATTCGGTAAGCTCGCTTGCCTTGGGAAAAGTTACACCATAAATACGGGTTAATTGTTTTTTGGTTTCATCTCCTCGCCAATAAGCACCGGCAACATTCATCAGTTTTACTGCTTTAACAAAACCAGTATTTGGAATGTGCGGCCCGCGACATAAGTCGGTAAACTGACCTTGAGAATAGAACGTGATTTTTCCATCTTCTAAACCATCAATCAGATCTAATTTATATTCGTCGCCTTTTTCAGTAAAATATTTGATCGCATCAGCTTTGCTTACACTTTCACGGGTGAAAGTTTCCTTTTGCTTAGCCAGTTCAATCATTTTGGTTTCAATAGCCTTAAAGTCATCCGAAGAAAATTCTTTATCGCCAAAATCTACGTCATAATAAAAACCAGTTTCAATCGCCGGACCAATACCGAATTTAGTTCCCGGATATAATGCTTCCAAAGCTTCGGCCATTAAGTGGGCTGATGAATGCCAGAAAGTTGATTTACCAGAAGCATCATTCCAGGTGAGCAATTTTACAGTAGAGTCTGCTTCGATTGGACGTGTTGAATCCCAAACTTCGCCGTTTACTTCTGCGGCTAATACGTTACGGGCTAAACCCTCAGAAATTGATAATGCAATTTGATGGGCAGATGTGCCCTGTTCGTACTGACGAACGGAGCCGTCAGGTAAAGTAATGTTAATCATCTACAACTATGATTTGTTCCTGATGCTTTAATTAGCGTATGGGAACGGTTTAAAAAAAAATATGAATTTAAATCACATACAAAGTGATTTTTATTGTTGCGAAGATAAGAAAAATTATTTCAAGGTTATTTTCCAGCAGTAAATATTTTTAAGGTGTTTTGAATGGGTAATTACAGTGAACCAGATCCTGAATCGAGTTCAGGATGATGCTTGAGGGAGAATGTATTGAAGACAATCAAGAAAACTACCTCTTAAAGTCCTTAATAAAAAAAGCCCTTCGAGTAACTCGAAAGGCTATAAAATTATGTTGTCAAAATTAATTCCCAGGAACACCGATTCGCTGAACACCACCACCCGGTCTGTTTTGTCTGAATCGTTTCATCATGTTCTCCATTTTAATTTTGTATTCCTCATCTGTAATTAATCTGGCTTTTTTAGGCGGCGTTACGTCCTTACCGCTCACGCCTCTGTATTCAATGCTTTTAGCAATGGTTGAATTGCCTTTGCCTTCAATTGCCAATACTGTACCTTCGGTCCACATTTTGGGGTTTGGAGAAAAATTGAAACCTAAATCATTGGTATACCAAATATGGGTTTCTTCAGTTACCTCTTTATCCATATCTAAAATCTTAACAGACCTGGTAGATTTCACAATTACTTCCTTGCAATCAAAGCCGATAATTTTCTTTGTAGCGTCTGTTTTTACTACTTCAATTTTAGGAGCTGCAACAGGTTTCGCTTTCGTGGTATCACCAGCATTTCCACCGCCCATTCTAAATGATCCAACAGGACCAGAAGTAGATAAAGTTAACTTAGCAGGCATATAATAAGTGGTATCGTTTAAGTCGAAAACCTCTGTAAGTTTTTGATCAGCGAAGCTGTAATAATATTCGCGGTTACCACCGCCTCCACCAAAACGCATCATCATTCTCCCCATTCCGCCGCCACCGCCGCCTGCACCATTGCTATCTTCCATATCTTCAACGGGCATATAACTTGCATTTGTAGCCGTAAATAGTAGCTCGAAATTGCTTTTAGCTGCTGATGGCATTCTTGCCTTCATTTGATCTGGGATTTGAAAACCACTGGCAGCAGCCATTGCAGCTGGATCAACTGTAGTTTCAAACTGAATGGCACCCGATGTTTTCTTTTGCGCATCTGCAGCAGATACCACAGAAAAAATGCTCAAAAGGGCGAAAATTATTTTTTTCATGTTTAGTTCTTTTTAATTTTTAGAGGCAATTGTACTCAAAAGGTTTAATCAGAAAGAAGAGATTTACCAAAATTTAAAGACCTTAAAATCAGTAACTTGATTAATATTCTGTACTTTCCAGCCAACCATTACATAAAACATCTGCAATATGCATTGTTTTGATGGGTAGATTGTTTTTTTCAATATAGCCTTGCAGATGTAATAGACAGGATAGATCGGTTGAAATGATATAATCAGCATTCTGAGCCATGGCATGATTTACTTTTTGTTCAGCCATTGCTGAAGAAATCGCATCAAATTTTACGGCAAAAGTTCCGCCGAAGCCACAACACATATCAGTATCCTGCATTTCAAGCATTTCCAGTCCATGAACTTTTGAAAGTAACTGACGGGGTTCATCTTTAATTTTACATTCCCGAAGCGCGCTACAAGAATCGTGATAAACAGCTTTTCCTTCTAACTCCGCTCCAAAGTAATCCTTCTTGGCTACGTTGATTAAAAAGTCTGATAGTTCCCAGATATTTGATTGTAAGTTTCTACACTTATTGTGCACGATGGTGTTGGTAAACAAATCATTATAACCACCTTTAACCATGCCTACGCAAGAAGCTGAAGGCGCAACAACGTAAGTATTTTCTGAAAAATCGTTTAAGAATTTAGTCCCCACTTCTTTGGCTTCATCCCAATAACCAGCGTTATATGCTGGCTGACCGCAACAGGTTTGCTTGGAATTGTATTCTACCTTACAGCCAGATTTTTCTAATAACCGCATTGTGTTAAAAGCGGTTTCCGGGTATAACTGATCAACAAAACAAGGGATAAATAATTCTACTTTCATAATACGCTAAGGGCACAAACTTACAACTTTACTACCTCTTTGCTTTCGTTTTTCCTCAAGATTAGCAAAAAGATTAAGCCAACTATAAAAAATGATGCTAAAGCAATGATGGAATAACGGATGTTTCCTGTTAAATCTTCGATGTAAGCAAAACTAAATAGACCAATTACAATGGCCAGTTTTTCAGTAACATCATAAAAGCTAAAGAATGAGGTACTATCTGGTGTATTTACGGGTAAATATTTAGAATAGGTAGAACGCGAGAGCGATTGGATTCCACCCATAATTAAACCCACAATAGCGGCTAATGAATAGAATTGAATTTCATTAGTGATGTAATAACCATAAACACAGCAACCGATCCATACCAGCACCACCATGATTAAAATATTTACATTGCCTAATTTTTTAGCGAGATATGACATCAGTAAGGCACCTGGAATGGCAACCAATTGGATGATCAGAATTACAGCAATCAATTTTGCCGTTCCAAGTTTTAGCGTTTTCTCTGCAAAACCAGCCGCGGCCAGCATAATGGTTTGCACCCCCATGGAGTAGAAAAAGAAGGAAAGTAAAAATCCCTTCAGGCGCTTAATCTGTTTAAGTTGTTGCCAAACTTTTGATAACTCACTAAAGCCGTCTTTGATGATGTTAGTTTTCACCTTATCAACTTGTGGAGTTCCGTTAGGAAGAACGGAGAAAGGAATCTGGGAGAAGGCAATCCACCATACACCTACTAATAAAAATGATAATCTGGGTGGAAATGAAGCATCTGTAATACCAAACCATTCTGGCTTTAATACAAACAAAAAGCAAACAAGTTGCAGCAGAACAGAACCGATATAGCCATAGGAGAAACCTTGGGCACTTACTCTATCCTGATGTTCTTCTGTTGCGATTTCTGGAAGATAAGAGTTGCTGAATAATACACCACCTATATAGCCCATTGCAGCTATAGCGAAGAAGATAACACTTAGTTCAAGTGTATCGAGCTTGAAGAAGTAAAGCGCCATACAAGCTAAGCCGCCCATGTAGGTGAAAAATTTCATGAACGATTTTTTATTCCCTCTCCTATCTGCAATGCAGGAAAGTATTGGCAGGGCCAACGCCATAATTAAATAGGCAAAAGACAGTGCATAGTTGGAGAGTGAAGTATTAACGAAGGTTCTGCCAAAGAAAGTAACCTGATCACCATGTTCTTTTGTAGTGGTAATAATCGTATAGTATGCAGGAAAAATCGTTGAAGTAATTACCAGATTATAAGCTGAATTTGCCCAATCAAAGAAAGCCCAGGAACGAATGGTTTTCTTGTTATTTTTTTCTATCATTTGTATTTTTGCTTCGCGGAGGTTAAAAAGATTGTTGAGTTAAACAGATTGATATAGACAATACAAAACTAATATTTTATTAAACATTCCCTACTTCCTAACGCTATTTACAATTTACATTTTCTATTCACCGTATCCTAATACCCGTTTTCTATTTCCTACCTATCCATCCTATCTTCCTCAATTTAAAGATAATATTTCTTCCCATCTGTTTTGATCTTACCTGCATCTAATAACTCGCGAATGGCGTTGATACGCTCATTTTCAGTCCCCATTTTGATTCTGCCTACCAAATCATCAAGATTTAAGTGTTGCTGTTGAAGTAAGGCTCTGATCTCAAAGTCGATCCTGTCATCAATTTGTTGCTCATTTTCAAATTTCTTTTCAGCTAGACAAACATCGCAAACACCGCATTTTGAAGCATTGTGCTCATCAAAATAAGACAATAGCTGAATGCTGCGACAAATATTAGTAGATGCATATTTAATTACGGCGTTTACTTGTTTAAGCAGGATCTCTTTGCGTTGTTCCATATATTTCACGTCCAAATCGAAATGATCCATATCTATGCGAGGCCTGATATATTGCAGTTGCGGCTGGTCGGTTTGCTGAATATAAGTAAGCAATTCTATGGACTGCAATTTGTTCAGCAGTGCCACGATCTCTTTATAAGAAAGGCCGGTTCTTTTTGCTAGATCTGCTTCCTTGATATTTATAAAGCCATCAAAAGCACCCCCATGAGATCGCAATATGGTTTTGATGATGCTATCATAAGCTTTGTTTTCGATCTGAAAGCGATAAATATCTTCATGACTGGCAATAAACATCATTCTCGAAGGAAGAAAAATACTCTCTGACAACGTTAAATAACCATCATGTTCCAGAAACTTAAGGGCAGACAGTGATTTTAAAACACTAATATTAAACCGTTTACAAAAGTCGGCAATATCAAAGGTAAAAGTTAAACCTTCGCCTGCGCCAAAGGCGAGTTGAAAGTAGTTTCCAAGGTAATGGTATATTTTTCGAATTTCATCAGGCGATGGAAAGCTATCAATGTAACGAGACTCCAGGTTCATCATGTCAGATTGATTCGCCAGCAAAACAGCATAACTTCTTTTTTCATCTCTGCCTGCTCTTCCGGCTTCCTGATAATACGCTTCTAAACTTTCCGGTAAATCTAAATGTACAACTGTTCGAACATCGGCTTTATCAATGCCCATTCCGAAAGCATTTGTGGCGACCATGATTCGAATTTTATTCAGCTTCCAATCTTCCTGTTTTTGAAAGCGGACATCGCGTTCCAGACCAGCATGGTAAAAATCTGCTTTGATTTGATTTCGGTTTAAGAAATTTGAAACCTCTGCGGTCTCTCTTCGATTGCGTACATAAACCAATCCGGTACCGTTTACATTTCTACAAATTTCAATCAGTTTTTTATATTTATCTTCCTTATTAAAAACAACATAGCTTAGGTTATCTCTTGCGAAACTCTTAACAAAAACTTGTGGATCAGTCATCTCCAGCTTCTCTACAATATCCTTTCTTACAAAAGCAGTTGCGGTTGCCGTTAATGCCAATACAGGAACCTTGGGATGAATTTCCCTTAATTTAGCAATTTGCTGATAAGGCGGGCGAAAATCATATCCCCACTGGGAGATGCAATGCGCTTCATCTACAGCAATCAGGTTTACATTCATGTAAGAAATACGAACCCGAACCAATTCAGATAATAATCTTTCAGGAGATAGGTACAAAAATTTAATCTTCCCATAGATGCAGTTATCCAGCAGAATGTCGATTTCTCTTTTCCCCATTCCAGCATAAATGGCAATAGCTTCAATCCCCCTTGCTTTGAGATTTTCCACCTGATCTTTCATCAACGCAATAAGCGGAGAAACCACAATGCAAATTCCCTCTTTTACCAATGCAGGAACTTGAAAACAAACAGACTTTCCTCCGCCAGTAGGTAGAAGTGCTAAACTGTCTTTTCCTTCCAAAACGGAATTAATAATATCTTGCTGTAGCGGTCGGAAAGCAGCGTAACCCCAGTACCTTTGTAAAATCTCTATGGCTGTCATAAATCGGCGATACCAAAACTATAAAATTTATACGTAAAGCAATAGTATATTTACAATTGGCGCAAAACCATTTTGCAAAAGATTATTAACTTTGATGCTTACAAACCTTACATGTTAGAAACCCAATTTACAGAAATAGTAAGCTCGATTAAAAAATCAAGAACACATGCTATTAAAGCTGTAAATAAGGAGTTTATTGATTTATATTGGAGTATTGGTGAGTATATCGACAAACGCATTAGCAACTCCGATTGGGGCCAGTCTGTTGTTAAGCAATTGGCCGAATACCTTCAACTTAACGAGCCTCGAGATGTAAGACTTTGGCTGAAAAGAATTTTACCTTAGACTTTGCAAAAAAGAACGTCAGTTTATCACCTACTATGGTTTCAGAATATTAAATTCAACTTCCTGACAAAAAACTTCTTCAACGAAAAATACACGAACTATTCCGATAATATAAAATGAAAAAAATCTACTTTCTTTCTGCGCTCTCACTCCTATTTTTCTATTCAACTGCCCAGGAAAAAAAATGGGATGTAGAAAAATATCAGGGTACCACCAAAAATTTCACGCTGAATACAGATGAAGGCACCTGGATGAACCTCGATGTGAGTCCGGATGGACAGGAAATTGTTTTTGATCTACTGGGCGATATTTACGTCATGCCAATGAGTGGAGGCCAGGCAAAATTGATTAGTGGAGGTATTGCCTATGATGTTCAGCCAAGATTTAGTCCTAATGGAAAATATATTTCTTACACCAGTGATAAAAGTGGCGGTGATAATATCTGGATAATGAGCCGTGATGGTTCGAACAAAAAACAGGTGACTAAAGAAACATTCAGGCTATTGAATAATGCCACCTGGATGCCAAACAGCGAGTACCTTGTGGCACGTAAACACTTTACCGCAGGCCGCTCTTTGGGTGCAGGTGAAATGTGGATGTACAATATCAATGGTGGAGAAGGTGTTCAGCTTACCAAACGTAAAAATGATCAGCAAGATGCGGGCGAGCCTAATGTTTCGCCTGATGGAAGATATGTATATTTTAGTGAAGACGTAACGCCGGGCCCGAATTTCGAATACAGTAAAGATCCTAATGGAACTATTTATGCAATTCGTCAACTGGATTTAACCACAGGTAAATTAACTACTTTCATTAATGAACAAGGTGGTGCTTGCCGCCCGCAGGTTTCGCCTGATGGAAACTTAATTGCCTTTGTAAAAAGGGTGCGTTTGAAATCTACCCTATTTGTGCAGAATATCAAAACCGGCGAAGAGTGGCCGATAAATGAAGATTTATCTCACGATCAACAAGAGACCTGGGCTATTTTTGGCGTTTACCCAAACTTCGCCTGGACACCGGACAGCAAAAGTCTTGTATTTTATGCTAAAGGAAAAATCAGAAAAACAGAGATCGGAACATTAATCAATTCCACTATTCCATTTCAAGCGAACACTGTTCAAACGGTACAGCAGGCGTTACATTTCGAGCAGCAAGTGTTTGAAAATGAGTTTTCCTCAAAAATGCTGAGACAATTAACGACCTCGCCTGATGGCAAAACAATTGTTTTTAATGCTGCCGGATTTCTTTATAAGCAAGAATTACCTAGCGGAACACCTGAACGTCTAACCAATGGGCAGGATTTTGAATTCGAACCAGCGTTTAGTCCGGACGGAAAATTTGTGGTTTACACCACCTGGAGTGATGAGCTTCGCGGAGCCATAAAAAGAACTGATTTAAAATCTGGAAAAACAATCACTTTGAGTGATGAAAAAGGATTTTATTATTCGCCTCAATATTCTACAAAGGGAGATAAAATTGTTTTTAGAAAAGGAAGCGGCAATGATGTTTTAGGTTATAACTATGGCCGTGGGACAGGAATTTTTACCATGGGTGCAAATGGCGGAACTAAAACATTGGTTTCCGACAATGGCATCCGTCCTCAATTTAACAATACAGATACCCGCATTTACTTCCAAAGTTATGCAGATGGCAAAAAAGCGCTAAAAAGCATTGATTTAAACGGTGGAAATGAAAGAACGCACTTCACTTCGCAATACGCCAATCAGTTTGTGATTAGTCCTGATAATAAATGGGTCGCTTTTAATGAGCTATTCAACGTTTACATTACCCCTATGATTAACGTTGGCGCTGCTCAGGATGCATCTGCAGGAAACAAATCTATTCCTGTCGCGAAGGTGACTACAGATGGCGGAACATACATGCAATGGAGCGCCGATAGCAAAAATTTACACTGGACATTGGGTCCGAAATATTTCACGATTGATGTAAACAGCGCTTTCAATTTCGATGCTAGCATGCATAAGGCCGAGGCTACTTCAGTAGATATTAATTTAGTTTTGAAATCAGATAAGCCAAGTGGAATTGTGGCATTAAAAGGTGCAAGAATTATTTCGATGAAAGGTGACGAAGTAATTGAAAATGGGGTCATTTTAACCGATGGAAATAAAATCTCCGCGATTGGGAAAGCTGATGCTGTTACAATTCCTGCTAATGCAAAAGTGATTGATGTGAATGGGAAGACCATTATGCCCGGCATTATAGATGTTCATGCGCACTTACGCACCAGCCCGGACGGGATCTCGCCTCAAAGCGATTGGAGTTATCTGGCCAATCTCGCTTTTGGAGTTACCACATCACATGATCCATCTAGCAATACTGAAATGGTTTTTAGCCAAAGCGAAATGCTTAAAGCCGGCAGAATGATTGGTCCGAGGGTTTACTCTACAGGCTCCATTTTATACGGTGCTGATGGCGACTTTAAAGTAGTAATTAATAGTTTAGAGGATGCCTTGGCTAATTTAAAACGATTGAAAGCTGTAGGTGCATTTTCAGTAAAATCCTATAACCAGCCCCGGAGAGAACAGCGTCAGCAAATTTTGGAAGCTGCACGCCAGTTAAAGATGGAAGTGGTACCTGAAGGCGGTTCTACCTTTTTTCATAACATGAATATGATTGCAGACGGACATACCGGAATTGAGCACAGCATCCCTGTTTTGCCAGTTTATAAAGATGTAACTACATTCTGGAATAACACAGAAGTGGGTTATACTCCTACGCTGATTGTTGCTTATGGCGGCCAGTGGGGAGAAAACTATTGGTACGATAGAACCAACGTTTGGGAGAATGAAAAATTAATGGCCTACACGCCTCGCGCCATTATTGATGCCAGAGCAAGGCGAAGAACAACCTCCGAATATAGCGATTACAACCATATAGATATCGCTAAAGCGGCCAGGCAAATTGCAGATGGTGGCACAAAGGTTAACCTGGGTGCACATGGGCAAATTCAAGGTTTGGGCGCTCATTGGGAATTATGGATGTTTGTTCAAGGCGGATTTACGCCTCTGCAAGCCATTAGAAATGCCACGTTAAACGGTGCCGGTTATCTGGGTATGAGTAAAGAACTGGGTTCACTTGAAGTGGGTAAACTTGCAGATTTGGTGATTATGGATGCTAATCCTTTGGATGATATCCGCAATTCTGAAAAAATTAAATACGTAATGATAAACGGTCGTTTATACGACAGTGTAACGATGAACGAGGTGGGAACAAGAGAAAAACTTCGCGGAAAATTGTGGTTCGAAAATGCAAGAGGAAATGGTTATATTGTTCCAAATGGCGAATCGGAAACCTGGACTTTTACGGTTCCAAACTGTGATTAATCCACTATTTATTTAACAATATAATCTGATCTTCGGAAGTGCACTGATATTATCTTCCGAAGATCTAATTTTTATTCATGAAGAAAACCAACTTATACAACATAGCGCCAGTCGTTTTCCTCCTGCTGAGTTGCGCCGTCTTTTCCTATAGAGACTATTATTTACTCGGAATTCCTACGGTGAATTTATTCATGGTCTTGATTGTTATAACCGCTATCACGGCTTTTATCTCGTTGCGCAAAAATAACAAATCAGTCGTTGCCTGGATTGTGGCGATTTTAACATCAGTGATCATCATTTGCATGATCCTTTTCATCTCACTTTTTAAAATGAAGATGTAAATTACTCATTCTATAACGTTGATTTTGAAGTGTTAAATTGAAATTTTAGTCTTAAAACAACAATTTAAAATCGAACCATTATATAAGCATGACTTTAGATCATCAAATCTCTAGAGTTACAACACCAACAGACCGAAATCTCTTAAAGTATTGATGGGTTTTGAATACCAGAACAACTCGAAATTTTCCATTTCACTTTCAAAATCGGTCTTTACTTCCTGGAAAGAATAAATCTTCTCAGCAGAAACTTTAACCTTTTCTAAAATAGAAACCAGCCATTCGCCCTCGTTTTTATTGGTTTGGATGGTAAAACTTTCCTTTTTATCATGGAAGGTTATTGAAGCCATTTCCCAGGAATTACCTTTTTTAGTTTTGGTAAAAAATTCAGCATCAGCCTTGCTTCCTAACCACACCACTTTAGCAGTAGGTTTGGTATTAAAGTGATTGTCTTCATTTAAAGCCTTTTCAATAAAATCTTTAGGAATTTTAGTTCTTGGAATTTTAAAGTCGAACCAATCCTGCAATTCGTAATCAAAACAGATTCCGTGCATGAAATTGAAAAGTGATTTCTTTAAACCAAAGCTGAATTTGTTATGGTCAATACCGGTTTTATCAGTGTAATTAATGTCATTATTCGCAAATGTACCGATCGCTTCAGTTTCCTTAACCACACCAAACCGCTCTGGATATAATCCTACAGGACTATGCGCGGTCATGGCGAACTGGTGCCAAAAACCTGACTGTAAAATTCCGGCTTCGAATAATTGCCGAACCATTTCCAAACTATCAACCGTTTCCTGAATGGTTTGTGTAGGATAGCCGTACATCAAATAAGCATGAACCATGATGCCTGCTTCGGTGAAATTTCGGGTTACCCGGGCAACTTGTTCAACGGTTACGCCTTTTTCAATCAGTTTCAATAAACGATCTGATGCCACTTCTAACCCACCAGAAACCGCAATGCAACCAGATGCTTTTAGTAGTAAGCATAAATCAGCCGTAAAACTTTTCTCAAACCGAATATTTGTCCACCAAGTCACCGCTAATTTCCTTCGAAGGATTTCTAAAGCTACCTCCCGCATTAAAGCCGGAGGTGCGGCCTCATCTACAAAGTGAAATCCGTTTTGTCCGGTTTTCATTGATAATTCTTCAATACGGTCTACAATTTGTTTCGCTTGAACGGGCTCGTAAACTTTTATATAGTCTAACGAAATATCACAAAAAGTACATTTGCCCCAATAACAGCCATGTGCCATCGTTAATTTATTCCAGCGGCCATCGCTCCACATCCGGTGCATGGGATTAACAATCTCTATTACAGAAATATATTGATCTAAAAGTAAACCAGCGTAATCCGGAGTACCAACATCAGCCTGTTTATAATCTTTTCTGAACGAATCGTTTCGATACACCACCTCGCCATTCTGCAGCATAAACGTACGTTTGTACATCTGCATCTCTGCAGGAACCGCTCCCCTGATGTTTTGAATGAGCAGTTCTATTGGAAGTTCCCCGTCATCCAGAGTGATAAAATCGAAAAACTCGAAAACCCTTGGATCAGAAAGTGAACGCAGTTCTGTATTTGGAAATCCACCACCCATAGAAATCTTTATTTCAGGATGATGCTTTTTTACCCATTGGGCAGATCGGAAAGCACTATATAAATTACCAGGAAATGGAACAGAAATTAAAAATAACTTAGGTTGAACCGTTTCAATATATGGCTGTAAAACGGAGATCAGAATTTTATCAATATAACTTGGCTCCTGACCTAAGGCATGGTGCAGTTCATCAAAAGAGTTTGCACTTCTTCCTAAACGCTCTGCGTAGCGACTAAATCCAAAATTTTCATCTACGCATTCTACGATAAAGTCTGAGATATCTTCGAGATATAATGTAGCTAGATGTTTGGCTTTATCTTGCGTGCCCATCGCCCCAAAGGCCCAATCCAATTCCTCCAGTTGTGTAAATCGTGATGCTTGGGGTAGGAAATCATCTGAGCAAATCTGTAAGGCAAGTGTTGGATTTTTACCTTGAAGGAAATCAATTACAGAATCTATAGTTTTTAAATATTCATCCTTCAAAGCCAGAATCCGTTTTGAATTAGCACTTAATGGCTTATCACTCTTTGTGGCAAAAAGAGCTGTTAAACCTTGTCTCGAAAATATTTTCAGGATTACTTCAATGCCTAAATCAGCTTGAGTAGAAGTAATATCTTTAGTGTTTAAAAAGCCTTTTATATACGCTGATGCTGGATAAGGAGTATTCAGTTGGGTGAAAGGCGGCGTAACAATAAAAAGTTCTGTCTTCAAAAGAAATATTTAAAATGCAAAAGTAAGTGATTTTGGAGATTTTAAACCATTAGATGTATTTTCTTACATTTTTTCTATGGTTTAACAGGAGCGCATTATCTTTTCATCATTTAAGCCCATTAAAAATAAAGTGTTGTAAAACTTAAATTGACAAGCCTTTTAAGATAGCGCGTCACAGCTTATATTTTCTAAGATGTCTCAGGTGGTTATTTTTTTACCACCTAAGACATATAAGATCATTAAAGACCAAATGACCGAAATTTTACAAGCACTTTAAGAAAGCGTGTCACAGCTTATATTTTCTAAAATTTTTCAGGTGGTTTATATTTTAACCACCTAAGACACCTAAGTTCATTAAAGACCAAATGCAAGAAATATTACAAGTCTTTTAAGATAGCGCGTCACGGCCTATATTTCCTAAGATGTCTCAGGTGGTTTATTTTTTTACCACCTAAGACATATAAGATCATGAAAGACCATATGCACGAAATTTTACAAGCCCTTGAAGATAGCGCGTCACGACCTATATTTTCTAAGATGTCTCAGGTGGTTTAGTTTTTTACCACCTAAGACATATAAGTTCATTAAAGACCAAATGACCGAATTTTACATGCACTTTAAGATAGCGCCTCACGGCTTATATTTTCTAAGATGTCTCAGGTGGTTTGTTTTTTTTACCACCTAAGACATATAAGATCATTAAAGACCAAATGCCCGAAATATTACGAGCCTGTTAAGATAACGCGACACGGCTTATATTTTCTAAGATGCCTCAGGTGGTATATATTTTCACCACCTAAGACACCTAAGTTCATTAAAGACCAAATGAACGAAATTCCAAGTTACTTGCCGTTTAGGATAGCGCCGCACAGCTTATAGTTTCTAAAATTTTTCAGGTGGTTTATCTTTTCACCATCTAAGAATTCATCTTAATAGTACCAAATCAGATTTATTATGGTTTAGAATGCAATTAAACAACCCAATTATCGTTTTTATTTCTACATCCACTCCTATTACCGAATGAAATTTTTGCCTTTTATTATTGCAATTTTATCCCTTCACATCGCTTCAGCTCAGAAATCATTTGTTTTTCCAAAAGTAAAACAACAAGGATCAAGTATTTCACAACTTACTCCAGCTAACTGGACTGTTATTGAGACTTCACAAGGCGATTTAAATAATGATCAAATTGAAGATATCGCACTCATCTTTGAATCTAATAAAACCGTTGATGAAACTAGAACATACGGCGACAATAATTCGGAAATCATCAAAGAAACGCAGAAGCCGCGGATTTTAGCGATCTATTTCAGAGATAAATCAACTGGAAACTATCAATTGTCTGCACAGAATAACGATTTTATTTTACGTTCTGAAGAAGGTGGAAAACTTGGCGATCCTTTACAACAGATTGAGATAAAAGAACAGCAACTTTTTTTAAGATTTCGAGGGGGTAGCGAATGGCGATGGGAATTAGGATATACTTTTAAATTCCAGAATAAAGACTGGTTCCTTACTAACGCAATTAATCTTTATTTTAACCAGAATACTGGTGATTTGACGGAAAGAATCTATGATTTTAATACCCGTGAGCTATTTACCACGGTTGGGAATTTGCATAGACGGGATATTGCCAATCGTAGAACGAGCGAAGTCCTTTACTTTTCTCAATTAAGAACTTTTAAAACCTTTAAAAAACCATGGGCATGGGAAATTATGCCAAACGTTTATTTGTGATATCGCATTTACTTGCGTGAAACCTATCCTGGTTAAGCTTATAGTTGTTGTGCAATAACAAACCCACTCGCCCAGGCCCACTGGAAATTATATCCGCCCAACCACCCGGTAACGTCTAAACACTCGCCACCGAAGAAGAGGTTAGGTATTTTTTTACATTCGAGCGTTTTCGAAGATATTTCATTTGTATCTATTCCACCGCGCATTACTTCGGCCTTATCATAACCTTTATCGCCGGCAGGCTTAACTTTAAACTGATGAATGGTTTGATCCACCAATTGGATTTCAGCACTTGTTAATGAAGCAACTGGTTTATTTAATGGTAGAAATTTGCCTAAGGCATCCGTTAATTTTTTGGTATAAAAACGGTTTAATAAAGTAGAGACCAAAGTTTTTCCATTTGACCGTCGCTCTTCATCTATTAACAACACGATATTTTCAGTTGGAAGTAAATTTAAGTTAACCACCTCACCCCTCCTCCAATATGAAGAAATCTGTAAAATACCCGGACCACTCAAACCCCAATGTGTAAACAGAATATTTTCTTCAAAAGATATTTTATCATTACTTACTTCGCAAAAAACAGAGTTGCCAGAAAGTTGGGCAAACCATTCTTCATCCTTACCCGTAATGGTTAAAGGAACCAGTGCAGGAGCAGTTTCCACCATATTCAATTGATGTTTCCTGGCAAAACGCAAAGCAAAATCGGTAGCGCCCATTTTTGGAATGGGTAAGCCTCCGGTTGCAATCACTAATTTTTCAGCCGTTAACGAAATTACTTTCCCATTCTTCTCATAAGTAACTTGAAATCCATCTGCTAAGATATCAATGTCCTTTACGTCAGCTTTGGTTCTAATTTCCTGTCCAAAATCTGCGCATGCAGCAGTAAACATTTCCACTACATCTTTTGCATTCTTATCATCTGGAAATAATTGGCCTAACGTCTTTTCTTTCCCCAAAATGCCATACGTTTCAAAAAAACTGATGGTATCTTCAACCGTCCACTGGTTAAAAGCTGATTTTACAAAATGAGGATTAGCCGAAATAAATTGTTCAGCTGTAGCAAATTGATTAGTATAATTACAGCGTCCGCCACCTGAAATTAAAATCTTGGCTCCAGGTTTTTCGTTCTTTTCCAGCACGATAACCTTTTTACCGAGATAACCAGCCTGTACTGCACACATTAACCCACAAGCACCTGCACCAATAATAATCGCATCTGCATCCATCATTAAACCTAAATTTGTTACTTTTGTACAAAATTAGCATAATTTTCAACCCCTCATGGCAAAACAGATAAGCGAATTAAAATTAGGTATTTTAGGTGGTGGACAGCTGGGTAGAATGCTTATTCAGCAGGCAATCAACTACAACGTAACGTCTTTAGTTTTAGATCCTGACCCGGACGCCCCTTGCAAAAACATAGCAAACTATTTTGAAAATGGTTCTATCACCGATTTCGACACCGTTTATAATTTCGGAAAGAAAGCGGATGTAATTACAATTGAGATAGAAAAGGTAAATATCGAAGCATTAGAGCAATTGGAGAAAGAAGGAAAAAAAGTGTTTCCACAGTCGAGAGTTATTCGATTAATCCAAGATAAAGGAATTCAAAAACAGTTTTTTAAAGAGAATGATATTCCAACTTCCCCCTTTCAAATTGTAAATACCAGAGAAGATATCGAAAATAGCCTGATTCCTTTTCCCTATATTTTAAAATTGCGTAAAGATGGTTACGACGGCAAAGGCGTAATGAGAATAAACAGTGCCGAAGATTTAAAAGATGCTTTTGATGCGCCTTGCATTATCGAAAAGTTAGTTGATTTTGAAAAGGAAGTCGCAGTAATAGTTGCCAGAAATTCCAATGGTGACATGAAAACCTTTCCAATGGTAGAAATGGAGTTTAACGCAGAAGCAAATTTAGTAGAGTTTCTGATTTCTCCTTCTACTTACGCAGAAAACTTGCAACAAAAGGCTGAAAATATAGCCAAAAACATCGCATCGGCAATGAATATCACTGGTATTTTAGCCGTGGAAATGTTTGTTGACGGAGATGGTGAAATACTGGTAAACGAAGTTGCACCACGTCCGCACAATAGTGGTCATCAAACGATTGAAGGAAATTATGTTTCGCAATTTGAACAGCACTTAAGGTCTATTTACAATCTGCCATTAGGCGATACAACCAGTATCACCAACGCTATTATGATTAATCTATTAGGCGAAAAAGGTTCAGAAGGGGTAGCTAAATATGAAAACCTGGAGAAAATTTTAGCTATTGATGGTGTGTTTGTTCACCTTTATGGAAAAAAATACACTAAGCCATTCCGCAAAATGGGTCATGTAACGATCGTAGATATTGATAGGGAGAAAGCGATTGAGAAAGCAAGGTACGTTCAAAAAACGTTGAAGGTCATAGCATAAGCGGATTGAAGAGTAAAGAGCAAGGAACAAAGAGTAAAGATAAAAAGAGTAAAGAGCAAGGAACAAGGAGCAAGGAACAAAGAGTAAAGATAAAAAGAGTAACGAGCCAGGAACAAAGGGTATAGAACAAAGATAATAAGCAATAAAATAAATATAATGAGTGCGAAAGTTGGAATAATTATGGGCAGCAAATCTGATTTGCCTGTTATGCAAGATGCTGCTGATATTTTAAAAGAATTTGGAATTGAATATGAACTCACAGTTGTCTCTGCACACCGTACGCCAGAGCGTATGTTCACTTATGCCAAAGAAGCACATGAAAAAGGTTTAAAAGTAATTATTGCTGGTGCAGGCGGCGCAGCACATTTGCCAGGAATGGTGGCATCTATTACCACATTGCCTGTGATTGGAGTTCCTGTAAAATCCTCAAATTCAATAGATGGCTGGGACAGTATCTTATCCATTTTGCAAATGCCAAATGGCATCCCTGTAGCTACAGTGGCTTTAAATGCGGCAAAAAATGCAGGCTTGCTGGCTGCTCAGATCTTAGCAACCGCCGACGCCTCATTAACCGTAAAAATGCAGGATTATAAAGATGACCTGAGAAGAAAGGTTGAAGAGAGCGCTGATAGTCTTTAGATTCAAGTCAGAGGTCAGAAGTTTTTTGTTTTTATAGTTTAAAATTTAGCTTAAATAAACCTCCTAATCATCAGACTTCAGACCTTTGACTAATATCTAATTTAATTCAAACTCGGATCAATCGGGAAATTGCTTACATGCGCGTACTTTGGGCCTAAATTTACAATCACATCACGCCACAGTTTTTCATCATCATTACCAAAAATAAGATCAAGATCAGATACATCACTTACCATCCAGGCATTTTGCGCTAGCTCCTGGTCGAGTTGACCATTTTCCCAGCCAGAATAACCCATAAAAAATTTAACCTCACTTTCTTCCAGCGCATTCGTATTGATCAAAATTTTGAGCGTTTCAAAGTTTCCTCCCCAGTAAAGCCCATTTCCTATGTGTTCTCCGCTTTGCAATTTATCGTAAGCACGATGAATGAAATGGAGCGTATTAGCTGCTACAGGGCCACCGAAATAGATGTGGTTATCTGCTTCCCATAAATCCTGCATTACATCCTTTAAAATTACATTTGCCACTTGATTCAGGATATAACCTACAGATCCATCTTCGCTATGTTCTGATAGCAAAACAACAGATCGCTTAAAATTCGGATCAGACATAAAGGGTTCAGAGATCAATAAACGGCCAGTTTTCGGTTTAATATTATTTAGCATGACGATTATCATTTGTTGCACCGTAAAAGATGCCTATTTTTGTTAAATGCAAGTTACTAATGAATTTCTACAAAACCTGCGCCAAGATTATAAAAGCGCCACGTTAGATGAGTCTGACGTAGATAACAATCCAATTAATCAATTTAAAAAATGGTTTGAACACGCTGTGGAGGCACAAATTCACGAACCAAACGTGATGACGTTGGCAACTGCCGATAAATCTGGTCGTCCGGATGCGCGGATCGTCTTATTAAAAGGGGTTGATGATAAAGGGTTTAGGTTTTTTACCAATTATCTGAGTGCTAAAGGAAAAGAATTAAAAAGAAATCCTTACGCTGCTTTGGTTTTTTTCTGGCCGGAATTAGAACGGCAAGTGAGAATTGAAGGAACGGTAGAAAAACTCGATAAGGAAACTTCTGAGGAGTATTTCAATACCCGCCCTATCGCCAGTAAGATCGGTGCAATTGCCTCACCACAAAGTCAGGTGATTCCAAACAGATCTTTCCTAGAAGAAAAATTTGAGGATCTAAAAGCTAAAAGCGAGGACAAAGCTATTGTAAAACCAGCGCATTGGGGTGGTTATGTGGTTAAACCAACACGTATTGAGTTTTGGCAAGGCAGAAGAAGCAGATTGCACGATCGGGTAAATTTTGAATGGATCAAAAATGAATGGGTTAAATCCAGATTAGCACCTTAGTGATTATAAAAATGAAATAGAGGTCTGCTATCCAGCCGGACCTCTATTTCTAACTAATCATTAACTAACCTAAACTTTTATAGGAAGTATTGTATATAAACGTCGTATTTTAAAAAATATGACGGGGGAATTTAATTTTAGTAGCAATTGAAATTTAATTTTGTTTGCTTGATCTAGCAAAATTATTTAAAAAGCAGTAGTAAAATGCCAGCTATTGATAAAATCAGCACTTGAAACCCATTAAAGATTAATTTAGCTACAACCTAGTTTCTGTTAATAGATCTTGAGATGATCGGGATCGGCAGGATTATAAATTGTTACGCTAACCAAAAATAACATTATGATTAAAAACGTCGCAGTTATCGGTTCAGGAACCATGGGGAATGGCATTGCACATCTATTTGCACAGTTCAATTATAAAGTAAACCTGATCGACATCAATCAAACCGCTCTAGATCTGGCCTTAAAAACAATAGCGAAAAATCTGGATAGACAGGTATTAAAGGGTACACTTAATGAAGAACAAAAAAACGCCACACTCCAAAATATTACCTCCTATACATTACTAAGTGAAGGCGTAGCAACCGCCGATTTAATTGTAGAAGCAGCGACTGAAAATCTTGATTTAAAATTAAAAATCTTTAAGGATTTAGATGTTCATGCACCTGCGGGTGCTATCCTCGCATCAAATACTTCATCGATATCAATTACACAAATTGCATCGGTCACTTCACGTGGTAACCAGGTAATTGGTATGCATTTTATGAATCCGGTTCCCGTAATGAAATTGGTTGAGGTGATTCGCGGATATCAAACCAGCGATGAAACGACCCATACTATTATGGAACTTTCAAAAAAACTGGAAAAAACACCTGTTGAGGTGAATGATTATCCGGGTTTTGTCGCCAATCGAATCCTGATGCCAATGATTAATGAAGCTATTTACACTTTATATGAAGGCGTTGCTGGTGTCTATGAAATTGATACGGTAATGAAACTTGGAATGGCACATCCAATGGGGCCACTGCAATTGGCTGATTTTATTGGCCTGGACGTATGCATGGCAATTTTAAAAGTATTGCACGATGGATTTGGAAATCCAAAATATGCGCCTTGTCCATTATTAGTCAATATGGTTGCCGCGGGCAAAAAAGGCATAAAATCAGGCGAAGGTTTTTATCAGTATACTCCAGGATCTAAAGATTTGATTGTTTCTGATAAATTCAAAAAATCCTAATTTTTTTAGCATTTTATTTTATATTTGCGTTATGAACGAAAATCTTGATCCGGATGCAAACAACCTCACGCCTACCGATCGCGATATTGAAAGGGTATTAAGGCCACAAGCCTTTGAAGATTTCACAGGTCAGGAGAAAGTGATGGAGAACCTGAAGATTTTTGTTCAGGCTGCAAAACTTCGTGGCGAGGCTTTAGACCATGTACTTTTACACGGCCCTCCAGGTTTAGGTAAAACAACACTTTCTTACATTATTGCCAATGAAATGGGCGCCGGCATCAAGGTAACCTCTGGTCCTGTTCTAGATAAACCTGGCGATTTAGCCGGACTTTTAACTGGCCTGGATGAAGGTGATATTCTTTTTATTGATGAAATTCACCGCTTGTCGCCTTTGGTGGAAGAATATCTCTATTCTGCAATGGAAGATTTCAAAATTGATATCATGCTTGAAACCGGTCCTAATGCACGTTCAGTTCAGATCTCATTAAACCCTTTTACTTTGGTTGGTGCTACCACCCGCTCAGGCTTACTTACTGCACCATTAAGGGCAAGATTTGGAATAAATTGCCGCTTAGCCTATTATGACGCTAAATTATTAACTACTATCGTTCTAAGATCATCAGACATCTTAAAGACACCAATTAGTGATGAAGGCGCATTTGAAATCGCACGCCGGAGTCGGGGCACGCCCCGTATAGCGAACGCACTGCTGCGCCGAACCAGGGATTTCGCACAAATAAAAGGAACCGGAAGCATTGATCCGGACATTGCAAACTATGCCTTAAATGCACTTAATGTAGATGAGCATGGCTTAGATGAAATGGATAACAAAATCCTGACTACCATCATCGATAAATTCAAAGGCGGACCCGTAGGTTTAAAAACCATCGCTACAGCTGTTGGAGAAGATGAAGGAACTATTGAAGAGGTTTATGAACCGTTTTTAATTCAGGAAGGCTTCATAATGCGTACTTCCCGTGGCCGTGAAGTTACAGAAGCTGCGTACAAACATTTAAAGAAAAATTATCCAGCTCAAACTGGAAAATTGTTTTAACACTGCGCCAGCCTGGTAAATCGAAAAATTAATTCTTTTCAATCCACATTCCTTATCCATGAAAATGCGCGGGGAAACTTGCATAATAGATCCTGAATCAAGTTCAGGACGATCGCTTTAATATACTGATCATAAAAAGGCGAAAAATTTAGGCGTTTATATAAAGGCTATAGGCAAATCTGGTGAGCTGTCGCTGCGCTAGCAAGTGCATTAAATAGGTTATCTATCGGTCGTGAGTTTCACTGACCAAAATGACAATCAGACGTTTCGGTTGGTGAAGACACCAAACCGATAGCATTATTTCTTAAGATTGTCATGTTGGACTTGTCGAAACCCATTCAAAACATTTTTCAAAAGCCCTTCGACTGGCAAGCATTAATTTATAAATATCCGTTTATATCTCAATAATATAAATCAGTAGCATTAAAATTAAACACAAAGATTCTGAATCAAGTTCAGGACAATCGCTTTAAGACACAGATCATAAAAAGGCCAAAAAAAAATAAATAGTGATCAAAGATTCTCTAATTTCATCAAACATTTAACAACCAAAACCGTTGAGTAAGTGTAAAACCAACAAATTATTATGAATATCGAATTACGTAAGCTAACGCTCGAAGATTATGCCGATTTAAAAGAATCTATGCTTCAAGCCTATGATAGCATGGGTGGGTCAATCTGGCCAAAATCCAGCATTGCAAAACTTTTAAATCTTTTCCCGGAAGGTCAGGTTTGTATTGCTGTAGATGATAAAGTAGTGGCTTGCTCACTTTCTATAATTGTTGAATATGATGAGTATGGTGATAGACATACCTATAAATTAATCACAGGTGATTATTCTTTCTCTACTCATGATCCTAATGGCGATACTTTATATGGTATCGAAATTTTTGTACATCCTGATTTTCGCGGATTAAGATTAGGGAGAAGACTTTACGAAGCCAGGAAAGAACTTTGTGAAAGTCTAAATTTAAAAAGCATTATCGCTGGAGGCAGAATCCCAGGTTACCATACCTATTCGGAAACTTTAACACCGAGACAGTATATTGATAAAGTTAAAGCAAAAGAAATTTACGATCCGACGTTAACTTTTCAAATTTCGAATGACTTCCACGTTCGTAAAGTTTTGAAAAATTATTTGCCGGGTGATAAAGAATCGAAAGAGTTCGCCACATTAATTGAATGGAATAACATTTATTACCAAGGTGTAGATGCTTCTGCACGTTCGGCAATGACTATTAGACTGGGATTAGTTCAATGGGAAATGCGTTTATTTCCAGACATGGATGTTTTCTATGAACAAGTAGAGTTCTTTGTAGATGCATTGAGTGGTTACAAGTCAGATTTCATTATGTTTCCAGAGTTGTTTAATACGCCATTATTACAACCTTACAATCACCTTCCTGAAATTGAAGCGATGCGTAAACTCGCCGAAAAAACAAAGGAAATTGTAGATAGAATGCATGAGTATGCTTTGAGCTACAATGTAAATATCATTACTGGAAGTATGCCATTGTTAGAAAATGGAAAATTATATAACGCCACCTATTTGTGCCATAGAACAGGTAAGATAGATGAATATAGAAAAATCCATATCACTCCAAATGAGCAAAAATATTATGGAATGATCGGTGGGGATAAAGTTCAGGTTTTTGATACCGACTGTGGAAAAATTGGAATTTTAATCTGCTACGATGTTGAGTTCCCAGAACTAAGTAGAATTTATGCTGATCAGGGCATGCAAATTTTATTTGTTCCGTTTTTAACAGATACCCAGAATGGTTATACCAGGGTTAGACATTGTGCACAAGCCAGGGCAATTGAAAATGAATGTTATGTAGCTATTGCAGGTTGTGTGGGAAATTTACCAAAAGTGAATAATATGGATATTCAGTTTGCTCAGTCTGCAGTTTTTACCCCTTCAGATTTTGCTTTCCCAACCAATGCTGTTAAAGCAGAAGCTACGCCGAATACAGAAATGGTATTAGTAGTTGATGTTGATCTTCACCTTCTGGATGAATTACACCATTATGGAACGGTTAAAGTATTGAAAGATCGCCGTACGGATTTATATCAAACGAAATTGTTAAAATAAATTAGTTTTCTTTTTGAAAAACTTAAAAAGGAAACAAAAAAATGCCGGTTGCATCAACAGCCGGCATTTCAATCTAATCTAAAGCTACTTATTTTCTTAATGCAAACCACACGATTAACCCGATAATCACTGCAACTGGCAAAATCCATTTTAAAATTGATCCTGCCCCGTTTTCATCTTTTTCAGTTACAGCTGGCTTTGCTGGTCCTGGGTCTTCTTTGTGATTTTCGTAATCTTGTTCAATTGGTTTAGGAGCTTCTCCTGATTCCGTATGTTTTGGATCTATATTTTCCATATGTTATTAGTTGAGTGAAGTACTCACATTATCAATTTCTGATTCGGTAAGCTACACAGTTAATTAATTTAGTTTCTGTAAGGAGAACACGTTATTAATCAAAATGTTTTAAATCCTAAGCCTTATCTTTGCCTATCTGTGTACAATAATGCTGCAAAATATAGTCAATTAATAAAGGATGAGGCAAAACGCCTTGGCTTTCTGGACGTTGGTATTTCTAAAGCTGAATTTTTGGAAAATGAAGCACCAAGACTAGAAAAATGGTTGCATCAAAATCATCATGGTGAAATGAAGTATATGGAGAATTACTTCGATAAACGCCTTGATCCGAGACTGCTTGTTGATGGTGCTAAATCTGTTATCTCCTTATCTTTAAATTATTATACGGAGGAAAAGCAATTAGATCCTGATGCACCAAAGATATCAAAGTATGCTTATGGCCAGGATTATCACACAGTAATAAAAGATAAACTTAAAGCACTAACCTATTTTATTGAAGAAAATATTGGTGATGTTTCTGGTAGAGCATTTGTAGACTCTGCTCCTGTTTTAGATCGGGCATGGGCAAAAAAATCAGGTATTGGTTGGATTGGAAAAAATTCGAATCTCATCACCAAAACGGAAGGTTCTTTTTTCTTTCTTGCAGAATTAATTATCGATCTGGAATTAGATTATGATCATCCATTTCAAACCGATCATTGTGGTACCTGTACGCGATGTTTAGATGCCTGCCCGACTGATGCAATCATCGCCCCGCAGGTTGTAGATGGAACCAAATGTATTTCCTATTTAACCATCGAATTAAAGAATGAAATCCCTACTGAATTTAAGGATAAAATGAACAACTGGATGTTTGGTTGTGATATTTGTCAGGATGTTTGCCCTTGGAACAGGTTTTCTAAAGCTCACAGTGAGGAAGCGTTTAAGCCTGAGAATGGTTTACTGGATTTAACCGCGAAAGAACTTACTGAAATTACCGACGAGGTTTTCAAGAAGGTATTTAAAGGATCAGCGGTAAAGCGGACAAAGTATAACGGGCTGAAACGGAACATAGATTTTCTGAAGCCAGAATAAGTTAAATAAAAAGGCCTCTCCGTTATAGAAAGGCCTAAAAATTATCATTGATCAACTTACCCTTAAATTTTCGAGTTATTTTCTTGATGAAGCACCACCAAACTTGCACGTGGTGCTTTGTTAAGAAAATTAAACAGTTTCTAAAGATTCACAGCTAGTTAACTGTGAATGTATTGTCTCCCTTGGATTTATCCGGAACATGGCTACTTCCCATCACTACTTTTTTAAGCTTTTTAGTGGTCTTAATTTTGATCACAACCATCTTACTCCCTTTCTCCCAAATGCCAATGGTATTGTGATTTTTCTCTACAGAACCATCATCGTAGGTTAATGTTAAATCAATTGGAAGAGGTTTTATCCCTTTATTTTCTACAACAATAGTATATCCACCATTTGTTCTATCTACGGCTTTAATACCCAAATCCAGGATGCCACCCTCAAAAAACCAAGCTTTCCAAAACCAATTCAGGTTTTTACCGCTTCCCTCGTTCATGCTGTTAAAAAAATCATATGGCATTGGGTGTTTACCATTCCAGTTTTTAATGTAAGTGTGAAGGGCCTTCGTAAATAACTCCTCGCCTAAATAATCCTTAATAAATAAATAAGCTAAACCAGGTTTTGGGTAAGAGTTTGTAAATGATCCAGAACCTTTTAAATCAGGTGTTAAGGTCATTATTGGCGAATCGTCTTTGCTTCCTGATGATGAAGCCGTTGGTTGGATTCCATATTCGTCAACCATGTTCGAATCAATCATTGGTGAAATAAGCCACTCGCCTATTGTTGCCCAACCTTCATCCATCCAACCATATTTGGTTTCATTAATGCCCATATAAAATGGAAACATGGTGTGGAAAATTTCATGATCAGTTAAAGTAATTGCATCTTCACGATTACCTACCGGGTTATCATTCACCATCATTGGGTATTCCATTTGATCCAATCCATCGAAAATGGTTTCATGATTGTATGGAAAAGGCCATTTCGGAAAAACAAAACTCATTGATGACACCGTTTTGCGCGCAAAATCAATCACCTCATAATAATCCTTATGTTTGGGATTAAATACGGCATCCACCCTGGTTCTTCTTTTGGTCTTCAGATCAACGACTAAACTCGTCGACTTCCATAAATAATGATCACTTAAAGCAAAAACAAAATCTGTAACATTAAGGGCCTCAAATTTAAAAGTATTGAAAGCGTTGTTTCTGGTCACCTTTTTATCAGCCAGGTCCTGATCAGTAATCACATCAATTATCGCATCTTTTTTTTCAGCAGATTCAATTCTGGCTACGATCTGATCCTGAAAAACCTCGTTTGCGTTTTTTAGATCTCCGGTTGCCCAAACGCCATAACCACCAGGCACAGTTACTTCAGCATTGAACTGATCAAAATCATTATAAAATTCTTCTGCCCCGGTATAAGGATATTTATTCCAGCCATCTACGTCATCATAAACAGCAATTCTTGGAAAGAAATAGGCGATGAAATAAGCGCCATCATCCACCTGACCGGTACGCATATGTGATCCCTTATTTAGGGTGTAATGGTAATCTATATCGAATTTTATGGTATGACCTGGTAAAACTGGCGGAACCTTAACGGTCATGTTTGTTCCATCAATATGATAATCACTGATGGTATTTCCAGACACATTTAATTTTTCAATCGCTACGCCATCACCTAAATCAGACTCCGCAATCTTTGATTTTCTTGGTGTACCTTTTTTATAAAGATTCGGATATAACTTAAACCAAATTTCATTCAAAGTATCAGGACTGTTATTGGTATAAACTACTGCAACTTTACCTTTTAACAGTCTACTTGCTGGATTAAAATCAACCTTTAAATCATATTTAGATTTGTTTTGCCAATAATCTTTACCCGGTTTACCATTCACACTTCTAGTTGCTTTCTGGTAAGTATTCTGGAAAACGGGTTCTACAGGCAGTTGTGTTTGTGCCTGAATCGAACTTCCAATCAGGATAAACCATGCGATAAGTTTTATAATTTTCATGTTGTTATTAAACTAAAAAAGCACAAGGAATAATGATATTGCCTTGTGCTTTTTTAAATTGATTTTAATTATTTACCAAATTTCATTTTTAACTGTTCAAGCATATCGGTATTAATCGGCTGCGCAGGTTTATCAGATTGTGGCTTTGGTTGTGGTTTCTTATACTGAGGACGATCCTGCGGCGTATTGTTTTGCGGTTTCGGTGCCCGGTTTTCGTTTTTCTTAGCATTAAATTTTGCCCATTCTTCATCAAGCTTTTTCTTGGTATAAAGTGGAAAATCACCGTTTTTCATCCAGGCATAATAACTTGGCTCTGCTGCAAAAACCTGTTGAGCTGTTTTGCCCTTATGCTTTCCAAAATTAAAACATACTTCATCCTGATCATTATAAACCATACGGCCTGCAAAGTCGACTGGTTTATTAATGTTTGTAAATACATGTAGTGCATCTACATCATTAACAACAGGAACACTTTTTACGCCTTGCTTGCTTTCAAACTCAGTTTCCTTATACATGTCTAACTGACCTAACAGGACTTTATATGTCGCAATTACATCAGCTTCGGCAGCATGGGCGTTTACTAAGTCTTCCTGACAGTAAAATTTATAAGCCGCTTTTAAAGTGCGTTGTTCCATCTGGTGAAAGATATTTTGAACATCGACAAATTTTCTCTGGCTCATATCAAAGTCGATATTTGCTCTTAAAAACTCTTCCAATAGCATTGGAATATCAAACTTATTAGAGTTGTAACCGGCTAAATCACTATCACCGATAAACTCGGCAATCTCATTTGCTAAAACTTTAAATGTTGGCTCATTGGCAATATCTTCATCATAAATACCATGAATTAAAGAGGTCTGCAATGGAATAGGCATTTCAGGATTTACACGCCACGTTTTAACAATTTCGGTTCCATCGGGCATGGCTTTAAGAACAGCAATTTCTACTATTCTGTCTGCACCCACGTTTATACCAGTTGCCTCAAGATCGAAAAATGCTAAAGGGCGTTTTAAATTTAATTTCATCGGTTTTTAATATCAGATTTAGATGAAGTTGTCTATGCTACACCCATTAATATATATTTATTCAAAAGTGCTAAAAAGGATTGATTTGTTTGTACATCGTATTTATTTAATTCAAAATATTTCATACTTATGATTGCGAGCATTAAATTGCGGAAAATTACGCCTTCAATGAAAATAATACTATTACCGCTTGTTCTTTGCTTTCTGGCAGTGTCTTCCTTCGCTCAAAATTTTACTTATGGACAGCCACTTTATGATGATCTTGAATTTGATAGAAATAAAATAGATAGTAATGCCAATGCTGTTGTACTTAAAGAGTTTGGAACAACTTCTATTCAAATCGATGATATAACCGGCCACCTGGAGCTTATTTTTGAATACCATACCAAAATTAAAATCTACAATAAAAATGGTTTCGATGCTGCTAATATTGTTATACCAACTTACAAAGATGATGCCCGCGAAGAGACGATAAGGGATTTGAAAGCTTCTACATTTAACTACGTTAACGGAAATTTTGTAGAAACTGTTATGGATAATAAGGCTGTTTTTGTGGAGAATAAATCAAAATATACAAAGCTAACTAAGTTCACCCTTCCAAATTTAAAGGAAGGCTCCATCATCGAATATACCTACAAGTTAAAATCTCCAAGACTGTTCAACTTTAAAACGTGGGAGTTTCAATCCAATCTCCCTAAAGTATCGAGCGAATACTTGGTGTACATTCCCGGAATCTACAATTATAATGTATCATTAAGAGGTTATTTAAAACTTACCGATCAGAAATCTGAAATCTCAAAAGAGTGTTTACGGATTAATGGAGCAAATATAGATTGCTCCAAAATCAGTTATCTGATAAAAAATGTGCCTGCATTTGTAGAAGAAGATAACATGACAGCGCCAAGCAACTTCAAATCAGCTATTTACTTTGAATTATCAGACTTTACGAATCCCAACGGAGGGAAAACCTCTTATACCAAAAGTTGGAAAGACGTAGATTATGAACTGACCTCTGATAAATCTTTCGGTGCGCAAATGAAACGAAAGGATCTTTACAAAGACCTTATTGCAGGTATTATTAAGGATGCACCTGATGATTTGCAAAAAGCAAAATCAATCTTTGCTTACATTAAAAAGAAAATTAAATGGAATAACTATTACGGTATTTTCGCTGAAGAAAGTATAAAAAAATCGCTTGAGACCAGGTCTGGTAATATCGCAGATATTAATTTCAATCTTATTGCGGCGCTATCGGCAGCTAACCTGGATGTTGAAGCCGTAATCTTATCAACGAGAGAAAATGGAACTATTAATAAATTATATCCTATTATTTCTGATTTTAATTACGTGGTAGCAAAGGTAAATATTGGAGATAAAAGTTATCTCCTGGATGCTTCGGAGCCACTTCTTCCCTTCGGTTTGTTGCCTCTGAGGTGTATAAATGACCAGGGAAGAGTAATTAACTTAAAAAAGGCATCATACTGGATAGATTTGAAAGCGAGCCAAAAAGCGGTTACGAGCTACGTCTTATTTGGGAAGTTAAACCGTGATGGCAAGTTAACAGGAACACTTACCACCCATAGCCAGGGCTATTCTGCCTTTAACAGGCGAAGAGAGATTAAAAAATATGGATCGGCAGAAGAATACGTCGAAAAAATAGATGAACGCCTGCCGAGGATCAAAATTCTGCACCAGACAATCAGTAATATCGACAGTATCGAAAATGCCCTCACAGAAGTGTTTGAAGTTGAATTTACGGTAAATGACGGGTCCAATAATAATCAATTTTACATGAGTCCGTTTTTTATTAATGCCATAACCAAAAATCCATTCAACTTAAATGAAAGAACCTATCCTGTTGACCTTGGTTCAGCAACTGATGAGCGAATTTCTATAAACATCACTTTACCCGAGAAATATGAGTTATTGGAGAAACCTAAAAACTTAGCAATAGGCTTACCAAATTCGGGCGGGAAATACCTGCTTAATACAACCTTAGAGGATAATATATTATCATTTAACCAGGTTCTACAATTTAACAATGCCATTTATGAGCCTGAATTGTATCTGTATCTGAAAGAGTTTTACAGCAAAATTATTCAAAATCAGAAAAGTGAATATTTACTCAAAAAGGTAAACTAAATGAAAGTCATTGTTACAATTATCTCCATTTTATGGGCAACTTTTGCATTCGCACAGGTAAATTACGATACTGACTTGATCTCACCTCAGCTTCGAAGCAGGGCAAATTCCTGTATTAGAAACGAAGAAATTATAGTAGATATGAGGGCGCCAGATAATGTGATCCGTTTGCAAAAAAAAGTGATTACCATTTTTAACGAGAATGGAGATGATGATGCCCGAATGGTTATTGCTTATGATAAAAATACCACTATAAAAGCTATTAAAGGCGAAATTTACAATGCAGCTGGTATACTAACCAGTAAGTTTAACCAGAATAATTTTTCTGATGTAAGTGCTGCCGATGGATTTTCTTTATTTATAGATAGCAGGTTAAAACTTTTCAGTCCATCGGTGAACCAATATCCGTACACTGTTGCTTATGAGATCGAAACCAGAAACAAACAAAATTTAATTATCAGAGACTGGATACCCGCTATGGAAAATAACATTTCTGTAGAAAAAAGTACTTATACGTTCATTAGTAAGCCCACTGATGAAGTTCGGATTAAAACGCAGCATTATAATGGCGAACCAATTGAAACCATTGATAAAAAACAGAAAAAGCAGGTATGGTCAATCACTAATCTTGCCGCAACCAGGGCAGAACCTTACAGCCCTGATCCGGAACTTTACGTCACCAAAGTACAAATTGCACCTCAACAGTTCTATTACTACGGCCATAAGGGAACTTATAATAATTGGCAGGATTTAGGAAAGTGGGTTTATGATGATTTACTAAAGGAGCGCATGGCGTTACCACCAGCTACTATCCAAACTATTAAAGATTTGGTTAAAGATGATATTAATGAGAAAGATAAAGCGCGAAAAATTTACAAATATTTACAGGAAAAAACGAGATATATCAGTGTACAGATTGGCATTGGCGGTTTCCAACCTGTTGCCGCGAGTGAGGTAGACCGTTTAGGTTATGGTGATTGCAAAGCATTGGTAAACTACATGCATAGCCTGCTGAAAGCGGCAGATATAGAGTCATACTACTGCGTTGTGGAAGCTGGTTCACTTAAAAGAAATGTTGATCCGGCTTTTGCCAGCATGGCGCAAGGCAACCATATCATTCTGTGCATGCCGCTTAAAGGCGATACCACCTGGCTGGAATGTACCAATCAAAAAATCCCTTTTGGTTTTCTAAGTGATTTTACTGATGACAGAACAGTGTTTGCCTGTACGGCAGCTGGTGGAAGACTAATAAGAACACCGAAACTTGGTACTCAAAATAATCTTCAGATTCGTAAAGCAGCATTAAGTATTAATAAGGATGGTAACGTAACAGGAAAAATTAATACGCTGTTTTCTGGTGCGCAATATGACAATCGTGAACCATTAATTGACCAATCACTGGCTGAACAACACAAACTGCTTAAAAAAGCTTATAACATTGATAATATTGATTTCACAACTGTAGGTTTTTCTCAAAAGAAAGAAATCAATCCACAACTTACCGAAGACCTTAGACTAAGCATTAGAAATTATGCGCCGATAAACGGTGATAAACTGTATTTACAATTGAATGCCTTCAACATTCAGCCTACTATACTGGAATTAAATAACCGGGTTTTACCTGTATACATTAATCGCGGATTCATTGATGAAGACACAATTGAATTTGATTTACCGGAAAATATTAAAACGGAGTTGGTTATGATAGAAGATAAAAACTTCAGTAATACATTTGGGAAATATACAAGAAGGGTAAGCAAGGAAGGCACAAAGCTAACCTACTACAGGAAAATGATATTGAATGATGGTACATTCGCACCAGAAAAATATGCTGAATTTTCTAAATTTATCAACGACGTTAGCATGGCTGATCATTTAAAGTTAATCTTTAACTTAAAATAATAATCCCGATGCCAATTCCGATAATCATTATTAAATACATTAAAATTTCAGTTGATGCAAAGCGTTTATATTTTGTCCAGAAAGAATAATCGTGTTCTTGATTTGGCATACTACAAGTTTTAGAAAACCAAAAATAGCTAAATTTGACTAATTATCAGGTCGATATTTTGTAATCTGTTTTGCCATTCCCTTAAAGAGCACCAAATGGAATGGCCACATGGTATACCAATATATCCTACCCCATAAACCCCGAGGTCTAAATGTTGCAATCTGGGATAAATAAGCCTTTCCATGGAAATCAAATAATTTCAATTCCAGCCAGGCCTCTCCCGGCACTTTCATTTCAGCGTAAAGTAACAACCGCTTATTTTTTTTATCAGCCAGTAAAACGCGCCAGAAATCTAAAACATCTCCAGCCTGCAGGTCTGTGTTGCTGGTTCTTCCACGTCTTGTACCTACACCTCCGAACATTTTATCTAAAAAACCTCTTAATTGCCAAAGCCAGTCTAGATAGTACCACCCTCTGTTTCCACCAATACTCCAAATGTTTTCAAAAACTTCTTCCGCCTTGCGGTCAAATTGCATCTTTACCTTATATTCTAAGGTGCCGTTCTGCGGAACTTTAATCTGATCCATAAAATCCGTTTGCAGGTATCCCCTGTTCAGCGCATCCTTCCAACTGGAAACAATAGAATTCTGATCAATTTTCTCGAACGCCAGGTGTAAAGATTCGGCATAGGTTAAACACTTCCTGGGTACAACTTCCTGGATACGGTTATCTTTGCAAACCACTTCGTTTTTCATACTATCTACCAGGCTCCTCGCTAGAGAATAAGGAACCGGAGTAATCATATTGAGCCAGAGCGATGATAACCTGGGCGTTAATACCGGAACCGTAATAATCCATCGTTTGAGTTCCCTTTCTTTAGCGTAACCCAATAGCATGTTTCGGTAAGACAAAACATCAGGCCCACCAATATCAAAAGTTTCATTATAGGCTTTATCGTTATTTAATACGCCAATTAAATAGGCCAGAACATCTCTTATTCCAATAGGTTGACAAAGCGTTTTCACCCATTTTGGGGCCACCATTACAGGTATTTTCTCGGTAAGGTCTCGTATAATTTCAAATGAGGCGCTTCCAGAACCTATAATGATTGCAGCTCTCAAAATGGTACAGGAAATGTTCGAAGATTTTAATTCGTCTTCTACCGCTAACCTGGAGCCCAAATGTTTAGATAAATGCTCATCATTTGCAATTCCGGTTAGATAAATAATTTGTTTGCAATGTGTATTCCGGATTACAGCAGAAAAATTCTCAGAAGATTTTCGTTCCAAATCCGAAAATCCCTCGTCGCTGGATGACATGGAATGCACCAGATAGTAGGCTGCTTCTATATCCTCAGGAATCTCTGACAATGAATCCGGGTTTAATAAATCTCCAGAAATTATAGTAACTCTGGACGCAGAGTCTGCACTTGAGATAAATCTTCTTTTATCTCGCACCATACAAACCACCTCATGATTTTCTTCTAAAAGTAAGGGTAGTAATCTTGTACCGATGTATCCATTGGCTCCTGTTAATAAAATTTTCATTAGGAAGTTATTTAATGATCAACAGTTATTGGGCTGCTTTGTTACAAATTCTCCAATACATTTTTTTTGAACTATTATTTGTATTCGATAGGCTTAAGTCACGGAAAAGTAAAACACTTTGTAATTATACATATACAAATTGTGGTCACACAACAATTCTCTTTATCTTTCGTATTAGTTTTAAAATCACCAAATATTCCTTAATGAGAAGAAGAACCTTAGGCATTGCTACGATTTTTTTGATGGGTATGAGCATTGTCGGTACAAGTTGGAAAGCCGTGGAGCAACCAACATTCAAACAAGAAACAACTATTCAATCTACTAAAGACAGTACTTACAGTCGATACGTATCTGAAATTTATTGTGCCGCTAAACTGGATTCTGCTGGATTAAGTGAGACCGTTTTTGAAAAAGCGTTAACAGGTTTTTATAATTTGAGGTATTCAGGATTATCGCAGTCAAAATCTATCCTTACCGTCGCAGATTTTGATCAGGAGAGTTGTAAAAAACGCCTTTATATTATTGATTTGGAGAATAATAAGTTGTTGCTGAATACCTGGGTGGCTCACGGACACAACAGTGGTGGAGATAAACCTTCTTTTTTTTCTAATCAACCGAATTCAAATCAAAGCAGCCTGGGCTTCTATGTTACAGGTGAGATTTACTATGGCAAACATGGCAGATCATTAAAGTTAGATGGTATGGATTTAGGCTTTAATGATAAAGCAAGAGAACGGGCAATTGTGCTGCATGGTGCCAACTATGTTAGCCAGGTAACAATTAACCAATTAGGCAGGCTAGGCAGAAGTCAAGGTTGCCCTGCGGTTTCATCTAAACTTTCAGACGAGATTATCAAAACAATAGCTGGCGGTACCGTTTTATTCATCAACGGCTCCGACCAAAATTATAATTCACAATTTCTAAATGAAACGCTGGCTGCAAGTATGGTTTCTAACCAACAGCAAGTCTTTGCAAGCAAGACTAATTAACTTATATTAACTACAACGAAATAAATATTTAAACACATATGTTGTAAATAATTTACTACTTTAGTGATCAGCAAATCACTCTATTTTTATACATCCCGGTCTATACCTGATTATGAAAATATTGTATTATTTGCTGATATTCCTATCAGTTTCCCACGTTTATGCACAGAATAACCTTGGCCCAAGACTCTCGTCCATGGCTGACAATGGTGCAGCAGTTGTTGATTTATGGTCGTTGCAAGCAAATCCTGCAGGAATTGCTTTTCTTGATCACTCGGCAATCTCCTTAAATTATATCAGGCATCTGTTAAGTACCGAAATCAGTACCCAGGGTGTAGTTGGTGTGCTTGCTTTTGGTAGAGATTATCTCGGTGCAAGTTTTCAGCGTTATGGCTTCTCTGCCTATAATGAAAGTAAAGTTGCTTTTACTTATTCCAAAAGATTTGGAGAGGACTTTTCATTGGCGCTAAATGCCAACTATCACCAGTTACGAATTACCAGCTATGGTTCGGCGAAGGGTTTTTCAATCGATGTCGGCATTTTCTATCGTTTAAATAAAAGTTTCAGCATCGGTGCATTCACAAACAATCCATCCCGGCAGAAATTCAATACCGATTTTGTGGCGGCAAAAATTCCTACATCATTTAATATTGGTGGCAGCTATCATCCTACGGATAAAGTGTTGATAGCCACAACGGTTTCGAAGTTTCTGGATCAATCAATAGATTTTAAACTTGGCCTGGAATACAATGTTTTTGATTTGTTAAGTATCAGGGGTGGTTTAAGCGCAAAACCATTCAAACAGCATTTTGGCTTCGGACTGAATTATAAAAACTTCGTGATGGATATGGCAACAACTTACGATGTTAATCTAGGGTATGCACCTCAAGTTGCAATTGGATATGCGTTTTAAATTCCTCTCTGTATTTTTTGTGGTGATTGGATTCATTGCAAATGCGCAAACCCCGGAGCAAAAACTTGAACTTAAAGATATTTTGGAAAGTGTGGCTGAAAATTTACCTGACGACTATGATATTACGGAGTTGATTGACATCTTGAACCGATATAAAAAACATCCTATCAATCTCAATAAAACAATACCGGAAGAATTAAAAACCCTAATATTCCTCTCTCCCCTACAGATAAGTAATTTTTTCATCCGAATTAAAGAAAGTGGAAACCTCGCCGACGTTTTAGAACTGCAAACAATTGATGGGTTTGATACAAAAACCGTTCAAAGCCTTTTGCCATTTGTAACGCTTAATGGAAATACGGAATATGAAAAATTAACCTGGGGAAATCTGCTTAATCAAGGGGAAAATGACCTAATGATCCGTGTTGCTCGAATACTAGAAAAGCAAAAAGGCTTTCGGGATCTGCCTGGAAACCGCTATATGGGTTCACAGGAGCGTTTTCAAACCCGATATCGCTATAATTATGGCACCATAGTTTCGGCCGCAATTACATTGGATAAGGATGCCGGAGAGAAATTTATCGGTAAACCATTCGATTTTTATTCTGGAAATATCACATTTGCTAAGTTAGGCAAAATCAAAAAGTTGGTAGTGGGAGACTTCACCATGCAATTTGGTCAGGGTTTAACATTATGGTCTGGATTTTCTTTTGGTAAAGGTCCCGATGTAACTAGCGTAGCAAAGAAAGATTTGGGCCTGCGTCCTTATAATTCGACTAACGAATACTCCTTCTTCAGAGGTATATCTTCAACAATCAATTTATATAAAAATCTCGATTTCACTCCATTTGTATCATTTCGAAAATTAGATGCAAGCCAGGATTTAGATGTTAATGGAAATTTAGTTCAATCGACGATAAATCAAACGGGGTTACACAGAACCCCAGCTGAAATTAGTAATGACAGTAGCTTAAGTCAGCAGGTTTACGGAGGCGTTTTACAATATTCAAAAGATGAGTTTGTAGTTGGAGGAATTGCTTATCAGAACAGATACAAAAGTAGCTTTATCACACAAACTGCGCTATATGATCAGTTTAGCTTCACAGGTAAGTCGTTAACTAATTTCGGTCTCTATTATAATTATACTTATAAAAATATTTATTTCTACGGTGAGGGCAGCAAAAGCATGCCTGGTGGCTCTGCCTATCTTAATGGATTGTTAATCAGCTTATCCCCTACAGTTTCTGCAGCTATTACCTATAGAAATTATGCCAAAAACTACCATAATTTTTTCAATCAGGCCGTTTCTGAATCAAGTGAACCTGTTAACGAAAAAGCATGGTATGCCGGACTAAACATTAATCCAAATAAGCGGTGGGCATTTTCTTTTTATGGCGATTATTTCCAGTTCCCGTGGCTTAAATTTAGAGTTGATGCACCCTCAGCGGGTTATGAAATTTTAAGTCAGGTAGTTTATACACCTAATAAAATTTTCAAAATGCTAGTTCGCTTCAAAACAGAGAATAAGCAACAAAATACAGATTTAGACCATCCAATCAAATTTATAGATGATGTAAAAAAAGAGGGTTACAGAATTGAATCCAATTGGCATGCCAATCAAAAGTGGCAGTTTCAGCATCGGATAGAAATATCTCAATACCAAAAAGGCGAAGCAAAGGCGGAATTTGGTTATTTAATTTATCAGGATATAGACTATTCACCCTTATTCTCAAAAATTACTGGTAACCTACGGATTGCCTATTTTAACACCCCCAGTTATAACAGCCGGATATACGCTTATGAAGATGACGTATTATATAGTTTTGCCTTTGGAATGTATAGTGGCAAAGGATTTAGAACCTATCTAAATCTTAAATACAATCTTGCTAAAAAATTAAATATCTGGACCAGGTACGCTGTCTTTTATTATAAGGATGTAAAGACTGTTGGCACCTATCTGGATGAGATTGAAGGGAATAAAAAATCAGAGATAAAAATTCAATTACGGTATCAGTTTTAAATGATGTTCAAAGAAGAATATGTTTTCGTTAGGATTTTGATACCTTTCGCTGCCGGAATTGCAATTTTTTATTTCTTACCTGAAGATAATATCATATCCGTTATCAGTTCAATTGTTATTTTTTTATTTCTGGTAATCTTAACTGTTAATTTTTATTATAAAAAATTGAATGCTTATAGATTTAAAGGCCTTATTGGTATTTTAATCTATTTGCTATGTTTCTTTTTAGGCGGCATGGTCTGCCTTACAAACAATGAAAAGTTTAGCACCTATTATTTCACAAAAAATAAAGTTGAATACATAAAAATTTGGGTGAATGATGATCCGATAAAAACCAATGGTATCTTAAGATTTAAAGCTAAAGTTGTTGCTGGTTATAAGCGAGCCAAAAAAATAAAATTAAGTGGACAAATACTTATTGCCGCAAAAATAGATAGCATTAATCCTTTAAAACTGGAGTATGGAGATGAATTAGTTATTGTAGCTAAACATTTAGCCATAGAACCTCCTTATAATCCTGCAGAATTTAACTTTAAACATTGGTTAGCACTACAAAACATTTACGAACAGGCATTTATTGCTCAAAACCAGTTGTTTAAAACAAATCGAAATCTTGGAAATCCGCTTTTAAAATATGCACTAGAATTAAGAGCGAAACAAGTAACTCAATATCGGAAACTCATTCAGAATGACGAGGCTTTCGCTGTGGCTTCCACACTTATATTAGGCTACCGGGCTGATCTTTCGAAAGAAACTTTGGCTTCATATTCTAAAACAGGAACTATTCATGCCCTTTCTGTATCCGGAAGCCATGTAGCGATTATCTTTTTTATTCTCGATTTTCTATTAATGTCTTTAGATAGAAAAAGGTCATTTAAGGTACTGAAGTTTATCCTTATCTGCCTTTTAATCTGGTTTTACGCCTTAATTACCGGTTTATCACCCTCGGTAGTTCGCTCAGCTATCATGATTACCATTTTTATCACGGCTAAAACATTTGCTAAAAATAAAAATGGCTACAATACCCTGGCGTGTGCAGCTTTTTGTCAATTGGTTTATAATCCTTATTTGATCTGGGATGTTGGATTTCAACTTTCTTATCTTTCGGTTTTAGGACTTATTTTTCTTCAACCAAAAATCTATAAATGGCTGTATATTGAAAACAAATGGATAAATAAGGTATGGGAACTGATCGCACTTTCCATCGCAGCACAAATTGCTACCTTTCCACTCTGTATTTATTATTTTCATCAATTTCCTGTTTATTTTCTTTTAGGGAATTTATTTATTTCCCTCCCGTTAATCCTCATTCTCATTTTAGGGATCGGCGTTCTCATTCCACCTATAAATCAACTTTCACCAGTATTAGAGTGGATAATTGTTTTCACAAACCAAGTTTTGAAATGGATTGGTGATTTGCCTTATGCTACCTTTTCGTCCATCTGGATCAACCTACCAGAATTAATTCTACTGAGCATTTCTTTGGTATCTTTTGTATTTGCCATGACTAAATACAGTAAACGGTTGCTATTTCTATCGCTTTCCTGCTTTATTATCTATCAATTAATGATCGTCTACTATAGTTGGGAATTTGCCAATCAAAAGAAAATCATCTTTTTTACCCTTCGAAAAAACTATGCCGTGGCTTTTATTCAAGGTAACCAAACGATATTATTAACAGACCTAAATACGAGAGATCAAACCTTTCAATTTTTCATTAAACCGGCATTGGATCAGGCACAAGTGGATATCATTAAAATGATTAATCTTCAAAAAAACATGCTGGAAATGCCAAATTTCATTTTTAAAGAAAAGCAGATCATATTCGATCAATACAAAATCCTGATTATTGATGGTTCATATAATAATAAAAGATTGGCCGCCAAAGGAAAGTTTAATGCAATTTGGTTTACTGACAATACAAAATTTAAAATAGAAAAACTTCCGAAGGAGATTGAATATCAAAACATCATCATCGATGCCACAAATAAAGATTACAAGATTGACTGGTTTAAAAAATTCGCTCGAAATAATAAGGTTCCTGTTCAAATTTTAAAGAAAAATCCTGCATATTTGATTCGATTAACCGAATAATATGAAATCATCATAGGCAAACCGCTCAAAACGGCGATAAATATGCTGATGATAACGTCATTACTTTTTAAAAGAACAACTATAACCAATGGAAAACCTGGTTTTATACAGCGTGAAGGAAAGAATCGCTACGATAACCATAAACCGGCCCGAAAAGCGTAATGCATTAAATCCAGCATTGATTGAGGCACTTATAGAAGCTTTTTTTCAAGCTGAAGAGGATGAGCTAGTTAAGGTTATTGTACTAAATTCTAATGGAGGTACGTTTAGTGCAGGCGCAGATTTAGAATATTTACAGCAGCTTCAAAATAACAACTTTGAAGAGAACGTAGCAGATTCAAATCGCTTAAAAAAGCTTTTCACTACAATTTATTACTTGCCTAAAATTGTAATTGCCCAGGTAGAGGGACATGCCATTGCTGGTGGCTGTGGTCTGGCAACAATTTGCGACATCATTTTTGCAACGCCAGAGAGTAGCTTTGGTTATACAGAAGTTAAAATCGGATTTGTACCGGCGATTGTTTCCTGTTTTTTAATGCAAAAGGTTAACGAAACCATAGCCAGAGAAATTTTGTTAACAGGAAAAACTTTCCCGGCAGAACAGGCATTGAAATATAACCTGATAAATTTTGTAACAAAATCATCAGAAATAAATCAAAAGGTTGAAGAATTTGCTTTAAGTTTGTGTAAAGAGACTTCGGGGAACTCGTTAATGATTACAAAACAACTTATTAGTCAAACCACGAAGCCACTTTTAGAAAAAACTTTGGAAACTGCTGTTCAAATTAATGCACGCGTTCGCGAAAGCGACGACTTTAAAAAAGGCATTGCAGCATTTCTAAAAAAAGAAAAAATTAACTGGTAAATAACTAAACTGAAATAAAAACATGTTCAAATCAATTAAAACAAGTGTTGTAGCCTTTATATTAGTAGGTACAGCGGTAATTGCACACGCTCAAAAGAAAATAACGGAGGGTACCCTTACTTACGGACTGGAATATAAATTAACAGATGAGCAAAAATCTGCACTGGGCGGTCAGGAACCACCTGCAGAGTTAAAGGTTAAATTTAACAATGGCCTTACTAAAATTGAAATGGAACAAGGACCAGCAATGATTGGAATCGTTTCTGATAACAATGATAAAACGGGTTTACTTTTAATCGATGTGCCAATTGCACAAAAACAATTTGCTGTTAAACAATCTAAAGAAGACGTGGCAAAAGTAATGGGTGATTTACCTAAATACTCTGATTTCAAAGCTACTGGCGAGAAACAAACTGTTGGTGGTTTTGGTGCAGAAAAATATACTTTTAAAGATGATAAAGGTGGTGCTCATGAGCTTTGGGCAACTAAAGAAGTAGATTTACCAAATGTTGGTTCACAAAATTACTTTCCAGGTTTAGCTGCTTTCCCTGTAAAATATACTTTAGTGCAGAGAGGTATCGAAACCACTACTACACTTAAATCTATTGCAGAAGGTAAAGTTGGTGCAATTTCTAAAGATGTTCCAGCTGGTTACGAAGTAGTTACCATGGAAGATATTGCTAAAATGCAAGGTGGTGGTGAATAATTAACCACATTCTATTAATATAAGGCTTTTTAACAGCCGGCTTTTTATTTAAATTAGCCGAAAAGTTAAAAAGCTTTTTTTATGACCAAAATTTTATGATTAAAAACTTACTATTCAAATTATCTCTTCTTTCCATCATTGTTTTTAATGCATTTGCTTTAAAAGCACAAGGCATAAACTGGGCAAAAGATGGAAACTCTTATTATCAAATCTCTAATGGAGAAATTATTTCGGTTGCGCTTCCGAAAAATGATAAGAAAACAATAATTACAAGAGCCTTATTAACACCAGCAGGAAAAAGTAATGCAATTGCGGTACGCAGTTTTCAATTTTCTGCCGATGGTACTAAAGCTTTAATTTATACCAACAGTAAAAAAGTTTGGCGTTACGATACCCGTGGCGATTACTGGTTAGCAGATTTAACCAGCAATAAAATTATTCAAATCGGAAAAGACAAACCTGCTTCCTCTTTAATGTTTGCCAAAATTTCACCCGATGGAACAAAAGTAGCTTATGTAAGTAAACATAATTTATACTTCGAAAATGTTGATGGAACAGGTACCAAAGCATTAACAACAGATGGGACTGATCGAATGATTAATGGAACTTTTGACTGGGTTTACGAAGAAGAGTTTGATTGTCGTGATGGTTTTAGATGGAGCCCGGATAGCAAGACAATCGCTTACTGGCAAATAGATGCTACAAAAATTAAGAACTTCTTAATGATCAACAATACTGATTCTATCTATCCTTACACAATCCCTGTAGAATACCCTAAAGTTGGAGAAAATCCATCTGCCTGCAAAGTAGGCGTGGTAGATATTGCATCAGCTAAAACAAACTGGCTAAATGTTCCCGGCGATAATATTCAGCATTATATTCCCAGAATGCAATGGGTGCCGAACAGCAATGAAATTATTTTACAGCAGTTAAATCGTGAGCAGAATGAAAGTAAGGTCTTTATTTGCGACGCGAATTCTGGTGCGGCAAAAGCAGTTTATTCTGAAACGGCCAAAGCCTGGATTGATGCACAGCATGAATGGAAATGGTTAACAGATAATAAAGAGTTTACGCTTCTATCTGATAAAGATGGTTGGAACCACTTATATAGAATGAGTCGCGATGGTAAAAAACAAACCTTGATTACCAAAGGGAATTATGATGTGATTGATGTAAAATTAATAGATGAAAAAAATAATTATGTTTATTTTATCGCTTCGCCAACCAATGCAACACAAAAGTATCTATTCAAAACAAAATTGGATGGCAAAGGTAAATTGGAGCAGGTAACACCTTCAATTCTTCCGGGAACACATAATTATGATATCTCTCCCAATGCAGCATTTGCGCGTCATACTTATAATAGTTCAATAATAAAACCTATTTCAGAGTGGATGAATTTTACAACTGGCAATCCGTTTACAATGGATGGCAGCATTACCACACAGTTGTCTAAACAAGAAACGGTAAAAAATAAGGTAGAGTTTTTCAAAGTAACTACAGAAGATGGTGTGGAGTTAGATGGCTGGATGAAGAAACCTGATAACTTCAATCCTGATAAGAAATATCCGGTTGTATTTTATGTTTATGGAGAGCCAGGTTCACAAACCGCTGCTGATACTTACGGTGCAGGTAGCAATAGTTTATATGCCGGAGATATGGCCAAAGATGGTTACATCTATATTTCAATGGATAACCGTGGTACACCTGTTCCGAAAGGTGCAGTGTGGCGTAAAAGCATTTATAAAAATATTGGTGTGCTAAATGTTCGAGATCAGGCAATGGCAGCGAAAAAGCTATTGGCAACTAATGCTTTTATGGATAAAGACCGTGTTGCAGTTTGGGGCTGGAGCGGTGGCGGTTCATCGACCTTAAACCTGATGTTCCAATACCCTGAAATTTACAAAACCGGAATTGCTATCGCTGCAGTAGGGAACCAGTTAACTTATGATAACATTTATCAAGAACGTTATATGGGTACACCGTTTCCAAGTAAAGAGGCCTATATTAAAGGCTCCCCTATTACTTACGCCAAGAACTTAAAAGGAAACTTATTATACATTCACGGTACAGGTGATGATAATGTGCATTACCAGAATGCAGAAATGTTAATTAATGAATTAATTAAAAACAAAAAAGTTTTTCAATTGATGAGTTATCCAAATCGTACCCATAGCATCTCTGAAGGCGAAGGTACCAGCGAGCATTTATCACTTACCTACACCAAGTTTTTAAGGGAAAATTGTGCTCCTGGAGCAAGATAGGATACTTTAAATTTGTAAAGCACTTTTAGCGGGGAATCGGTTTCGATAGCCCCGCTTTTCATTTCAATCTTTTTCAACCTTGCAGGTTACTGAAAAAGTATTTCCATTTCAATCAGGTTTAAGAAGCAAAATTATTACGTCTATTTGAGTGTGTATAGCGAAATGCTTAGGTTAAATTCTATAGCTAATTATTTAATAATGCCTGCTATGAGTAATGAAACAACTATTGCAATCCCAAAACTAAGTAAGGTTCCTATAAGTACATATTCCGTTAATTTTAAGTCGTGTGCTTCTTTTAAATCTCCAAACCTAAAAATAGATTTCGCACCTAACAGAAAGCCTACAGCTTCAAAATGATTAGTTAAAATAAAGACAAAGATTAATGACCGCTCTAAAATTCCAATATATTTTCCGGCATTCTGCAATGATTTAGGGCTTTCATCATCACTTTCCGGTAACCACTTCGCAATAATAACCTTCATAATGATAGATGTAGGCATCGTCAGAAACAAAACTCCTGAAATTAAAATCCAGGTTTTAATTTCGCTTAAATAACTGCTATCTAAATATCCATCATAAAAGATATGCCAGATCAGTACAATAGAACAGAAGTGTAAAACCTGATCAGCAAAAAATAAAATCCTGGCATTCTTTTTAGTCTGAAATATAGATTTTAAGGCATCAATTACCAAATGAATTATACCAATACCTAATGCTACTTTCCACACACTAAAACTTAGAAAAACCAAAAATATTAACGCTACATGAACGAGCACATGTAAATAAAGTTTACCTGACTTAAGTTTCTTATTTTCTTTGTCTTTTACCCAGGAACCAGGCTGAAGAAAAAAATCTCCTATTAAATGAGCCAGTATAAGTTTGATTAAAATGATATCCATTATTTAGGGAATATTTGGTTCAATTTTTTACGAAATAATTTATCCATATCCATTAGTTCAGAATAATGAGCCCGCTTTAGTGCCTCACTTACAGAGGATTGAGTTCTTCCAGAAATAGCAGCTAGTTCACTCTGCAATAAATTTTCATGCTCCAAAGCAAGCTTAACCATTTCTGCCGCTACAATTCCCCAGCTATCCATCGTAATTAATGCAAGTCTGATCATTACATTAATCTCTTCATCAAATTCCGGAAAATCAGTTTTGATAGCCAAATTAACTTTCGCTTGTTTTAAACTATCAAAGGCCCCCCCAGAGTGTACAAAAGCATCTCCATCAGATTCAGAAAGCTTTTTCCGTTTGCTTTTAACTGCTCCAATACCTATTCCCATTCTCACATCAGCTGGTTTATTAACCCTGATACATGCCTTTAAATAAGCAGCAGTTTTAACGGCACTTTCTGGTTCAACCTCTACCTGAAAACTATCACCCCTATAAATCTCCCACTTACTATTCTGTGTTGAAACTACTTTTAACGCAGTTTTTAAATCAGCTAACCAACTATCTTTTACCTTTCTCGAGCCTACAATATCGCCTGTTATAATGCAAATCATATCACTAATATATTCTTAAATATTTGATTATACAAAATTATCGGGTAATTACCCGATAATCTTATATATCGGGTAATTACCCGATATATAAGATTATCGGCTAATTACCCGATATTAAGACAAAACTTAAAGCCTGATTTGTTGTTTAGTATTCATGGCATTAATCGAATTTACCAAAAGAGGCATTTATTGTAAACAAGGTGACTTTTATGTAGACCCTTGGTGGCCGGTAGATTATGCCGTAACTACACATGGCCATAGCGATCATGTTCGATTCGGCAATAAGTACTATTTATGCCATACACTCACCAAACCCATAATTAAGCGCCGCATAAGTGAAGATCTAAATGTAGAAACATTAAACTATGGCGAAAGTATTGTTCGAAATGGGGTAAATATCTCGTTTTATCCCGCTGGTCACATCATTGGTTCTGCACAGGTTCGTTTAGAATACCAAGGTGAAATATGTGTTATATCTGGTGATTATAAGATAGAAGATGATGGCATTAGCGATGTATTTGAACCCGTTAAATGTCACTCTTTTGTATCTGAAAGTACTTTTGGTTTACCTGTTTATAAATGGCAGAAACAAGATATTGTTTTTAACGGGATTAAAAATTGGATTAGTGATAATATCGAAGCACAAAAAACAAGTATATTAATTGCTTATAGCCTGGGGAAAGCGCAACGATTAATTAAGAACCTCGCTGGTGATGTCCCTATTTACGTTCACAATAGCATTGCAAACTTAAATGAAGTAATTATTGATGCAGGCGTTAATTTGCCGGAAACCATCCGCATTACACCAGAAACAACAAAAGACGAATTACAGAAAGGGATTGTAATTGTTCCTCCAGCCATGAGAGACAGCCGTTGGATTAAAAACTTATCACACCCGGTAACCGGAATTTGCTCAGGTTGGATGCAGGTTCGTGCACACCGCCGATGGCAAAGTGCGGATGCTGGTTTTGCCTTAAGCGATCATGCAGACTGGCCTGGATTAATGGATGCTATTACAGCAACGGGTGCAGAAAAGGTTTATGTAACACACGGTTTCACGGCCGCATTTAGTCGGTTTTTAAATGATAGTGGTATTGAATCAGAAGAAGTAATGACCAAATTTGGCCAGGAAGATGACGAAGAAAATAAAGTGGATTTAGCTGAGCAAAACGATAACAAATAAAGTATGAAACGTTTCGCTAGATTAATTCAAAAACTCGAACAGAGCAATAAAACCAACGACAAAATCGCTGCGTTAGTAGATTATTTTAACTATGCAGATGATAAAGATAAAATTTGGGTGATTGCACTTTTTACAGGTAAAAAGCCAAAACGCCCCATCAAATCTACCCTGTTAAAATACTGGGCAATTGATATTACGCAGACACCCGAATGGTTATTTTCTGAAAGCTACTCCAACGTAGGCGATTTAAGTGAAACTATTGCCTTGCTCCTGCCACCTGCCGAAAACACTTCAGATTTACAATTACATAAATGGATTGAAGAGTTACACGATTTGGAGGGAAAAGATGATGAAACAAAAAAAGAATTTATTTTAAATGCCTGGAATCAACTGGAAACACAGGAACGCTTCATCTTCAACAAACTCATTTCAGGGAATTTCAGAATCGGCGTTTCTAATAAAATGCTTGTTAATGCTTTGGCTAAGCAAAGTAGTTTAGAGAGTGCTCAAATCATGCATAGCATTATGGGTAAGTGGAATCCCTACGAAATTACTTTTCATGAGCTCATTAACGGTGTTCACGTTAATACAGATAATTCCTGGCCTTACCCCTTTTGCCTAGCCTATGCGTTGGAACAAGAACCAGAAAAGTTAGGCGATATTTCTGAATGGCAGGCCGAATGGAAATGGGACGGTATCCGTGGGCAGATTGTTAAAAGAAATGGTGAGCTTTTTATCTGGAGCCGTGGAGAAGAGCTGGTAACTGAACAATTCCCTGAGCTACATTTCTTAATTGATGTTTTACCTGATGGTGTTGTAATCGACGGAGAAATCCTGGCGGTACAAGATAAACAGGTACTATCTTTCAGTACGCTACAACAACGTTTAAACCGCAAAACAATCAATAAAAAACAATTAGAAGATGCACCAATTGGCTTCTTTGTTTATGACATTCTGGAGTTTGAAACCCAAGATTTCCGTGAACACCCTTTAAATGAAAGAAGAGCAATCTTAGATCAGCTGATAGGGGATTTAGAAGAAAGTGCTGTTATTCTTTCTCCTGTAATTAAGTGCAAGACCTGGGAAGAATTGGCCGAATTAAGAAAAACCTCCCGCTCAATTAACAGCGAGGGGATTATGCTTAAAAAATTAAGTTCTCATTATCACAGCGGCAGAAAACGAGGTGATTGGTGGAAATGGAAAATCAATCCTTATACCGTAGATGCAGTAATGATTTATGCACAGAAAGGTAGCGGCAGAAGGGCAAACTTCTTTACAGATTATACTTTTGCTGTTCGTGATGGAGAAAATTTAGTCACCATTGCAAAGGCCTATTCCGGATTAACAGATAAAGAAATTAAAGAAGTAAACTCATTTGTAACTAAAAATGCCATCGAAAAGTTTGGGCCGGTACGTACCGTAAAACCAGAATTGGTTTTCGAAATTGCATTTGAAGGAATTGCAGAAAGTAAAAGACACAAAGCCGGACTTGCCCTTCGGTTTCCACGTATTTTACGTTGGCGGAAAGATAAAAAGGCAGAAGAGATTAATACATTGGAAGATTTAAGGCAGCTGTTGGAATCTACGTTCTAGAGTTCATTCTAAACAAGCGTATAATATTAGTCATTTAGCGATCGCAACAAGATTACTTCCAGCTTAACGATAAATAATATTAAAATAACTAATCACTTCCCCATCTTAAACATGGATCAAACCAAAACCAAAGGATATAAAAAGATAAAAACCTGGCTAAAATCGAATAAGCGTAAGCCCTTTCAGTTTCAGGAGGATGCCTGGCAGTACTATCTGAATGGTTACAGTGGCTTGGTAAATGCGCCAACTGGATTTGGCAAAACGTTTTCTTTGTTTTTGGCAGTGGTTATTGAGGCATTAAATGCATCTGAAATAAATAGCAAAAAAGCAAAAGATCGCTTACAACTCATTTGGATTACACCGCTTCGATCATTAGCTAAAGATGTAGCCAGAGCCATGAGAGAAACTTTACTCGAACTGGATTTAGACTGGCATGTAGGGGTAAGAAATGGCGACACCTCTCAAGCGGAAAAAGTTCAGCAGAAAAAATCAATGCCTGAGATTCTGCTGATTACACCCGAAAGCTTGCATTTACTTTTAGCACAAAAAGGCGCTTCAATATTATTCAAAAACTTAAAATGTATTGTTGCAGATGAATGGCATGAGCTTTTAGGGAGTAAACGTGGGGTATTGGTTGAGCTTGCCATATCCCGAATTAAAGGCTTACAAAAACTAGAGAAAAACCAATTTTTAAGAGTTTGGGGAATCTCTGCAACTATTGGAAATATTGAAGAAGCACTAGATGTTTTAGAACCTAACCTGGAAGCAAAACGTATAATCGTTAAAGCAGATTTAGAAAAGAAAATCATTATCAAATCTATAATACCTGATGACATTGAAACCCTGCCTTGGGCTGGGCACCTGGGGTTGAAGCTGGCCTACAAATTACTACCCATTATTGAGAAAAGTAAAACAACCTTAATTTTCATAAATACCCGGGGTCAGTCTGAGATGTGGTATCAACACCTTCTAAACCTGGAACCAAAACTCGCAGGTAGAATTGCCATACACCATGGCTCTATTGATTTCGAACTCCGGAACTGGATTGAAGATGCATTGCATACGGGGCAACTAAAAGCGGTAATAGCCACTTCTTCCTTAGATTTAGGCGTAGATTTTAAACCTGTAGATACAGTGGTGCAGGTAGGATCTCCAAAAGGGGTTGCCCGATTCTTGCAACGTGCGGGTCGATCGGGTCACTCACCACATGAGGTATCCAAAATCTATTTTCTACCTACACATGCGCTAGAATTAGTGGAAGCAGCCGCAATTAAGGAAGCAGCTAAAAACAATAATATAGAAAGTCGCGAACCCTTTATCATGGTATTCGATACCTTGGTTCAATACCTGGTTACGTTGGCCATCGGAGATGGTTTTGATGATAAAATCATATATGAAGAAATCAAGAATACCCATGCCTTTAAACTAATTTTACCAGAAGAATGGTCATGGGTAATGCAGTTTATTACTTCAGGTGGTGACAGCTTAGGTGCTTATAATGAGTTTAAAAAAGTTACAAAAGATGAAGACGGGCTTTGGAAAGTTAAAAGCCGGCAGTTGGCCATGCGTCATCGCTTACACATCGGTACCATTGTAAGCGATGCCATGTTAAAAGTCAAATTTCTATCGGGCGGTTACATTGGAATGGTTGAAGAATACTTCGTAACCCGCTTAAAAGCTGGTGATAATTTTCGCCTGGCCGGACGAGTGTTGGAATTTGTACATGTAAAAGACATGACTGTTATCGTGAGAAATAGTAAGCAGAAAAATGCAATCTCCCCCAGTTGGAATGGAGGTAGACTACCGCTATCATCCAATCTCGGGTCTGTTTTACGAAAGAAATATAATGAAGCGTTAGATAAAACCCATCAGGATGAAGAATTAGATTCGGTTTATCCACTATTCTTATTACAGGAAAAGCGTTCGCATGTGCCACGAAACGATGAATTATTGATTGAATTAATTAATAACAAAGAAGGTTTTCATCTTTTCGCCTACCCTTTTGAGGGAAGATTGGTTCACGAAGTGTTAGCTGCATTGGTCGCTTACCGCTTAAGTAAATTATTACCCATTAGTTTTTCTATTGCCATGAACGATTACGGCTTTGAACTACTAAGCGAAACTGAAATCCCAATGGATGAATCTATTGCGTACGATGTTTTTTCGCCTAAAAATTTAACTGAAGATATTACTTTAAGTATCAATTCAACAGAGATGGCTCGAAGGAAGTTTCGTGATATTGCCTGTATCTCAGGTTTGGTTTTTCAGGGTTATCCGGGTAAATACGTAGCTAATAAACACCTCCAGTCATCTGCAGGTTTATTTTTTAATGTTTTTAGTGATTACGATAAACATAATTTACTTTTGCGCCAGGCCTACGATGAGGTGTTTTACCAGCAGCTGGAAGAACCAAGATTAGCAGCTGCTTTGGATCGAATCCAGAATGGAGCAATTATAATTACTAATCCGGAGCGCTTTACCCCACTATCTTTTCCAATTAAAGTAGATAGTTTAAGGGAGAACATGAGTTCGGAAGAATTGGAACAAAGAATTGCCAGAATGAAAGCGGAATCGGAGAAAATATAATAAGTATTTTGTCCTGGGCCAGACAGGCTTTTTTCTTTCCATAACAAAAGAAACAAAATTGCCAGCTGAAAAATTCTTGCATTAAAGTAAGTGAGTAAGCGTTGCATCTGCTCTCTCAAACATTTGTTAGGCCGGTTTAAAGTAGAACGAAGATTTTCTACTCAGGCTTAGCTGGGTGGAATGCAACACTAAAAAAACAAATAAATTAATGACCATAACAAGCCACGGGGAAGAACTGATTTTAGACAAAGAGAGGGCTTTATACTTACCGAAACATCAACTTTTAGCCATCAGCGATTTGCATTTAGGTAAATCTGCTCACTTTAGGCAAGCAGGTGTTCAGGTGCCATCCACCATTGCACAAAGTGATTTACATCGTTTGGGTTTACTCATTGAAAAATATAAACCAGAAACCTTATTGATCAATGGCGATATGTTTCATCATGGTTTAAATACCGATATTGATGATTTTTCCATATGGCAAAAACAATATCAAAGTCTGAATTTCCTGTTGGTTAAAGGAAATCATGATCGGCTGGCCTCTGCAGACTATGCGGCAATGCACATTGAAATCCATGAACCAAGCTTTTGTTTAGGTCCATTTTGTTTTATTCATGATGCGCCTCAAAATACCAAAGAAGAACTCTATCCCATTAGCGGCCATATCCATCCTGGGGTTACCATTGTTGGAAAAGCCAAGCAACGCCTAAAATTTCCTTGTTTCTATTTCGGTAATGAATATGCGGTTTTGCCCGCATTTAGCCTTTTTACAGGATTGTATAACATCTACCCAAAAACAAAAGAAAGAATTTTTGCAGTAACGCCCGGGAATGTTTTGGAAGTTTAGCGATTTGAATCTATAACCTGTTTTAGTTGCGATGCCTGCACCACGCCACTTTGTCTCCATAATTGTCTGCCGCTCTTAAATAGCATGAGTGTTGGCACACTTTGTACATGATAGGCTGATGCTGCAGCTGGATTTTTATCAATATCTACTTTTATAATCGCTACTCCATCGCCAACCTGACTTTTCAACTGCTCTAAAATCGGCTTCATCATTTTGCACGGGCCACACCACTCGGCAAAGAAATCAATTAGTACAGGTTTTTCACCGTTTATTAGTTCTGAAAACTTAGACATACATTTTATATTTATGATAGAACAATCAGTCTTCGCGATGGTTTGAAGTACCTGAGGCTAAATAAAAAATACGCCCATCCAAAATAAATGAATCAGCGCATAGATAACGAATTTATGAGCCTCAGCCCGTTTTTCTCCTAAATTTCTCGGTTATAATCCCAGGTCTCCAGATAATCAGCAACCCTACGAACAAACATGCCGCCTAAAGAACCATCTACAACTCTATGATCGTAAGACAGTGAAAGAAACATCATGTGGCGAATGGCAATCACGTCGCCATGTTCTGTTTCTAAAACAGCAGGCTTCTTTTTAATAGCACCCACAGCTAAAATAGCCACTTGGGGTTGGTTAATAATTGGCGTACCCATTACATTTCCAAAAGAACCTACATTTGTTAATGTAAAAGTTCCACCTTGTGTTTCATCTGGTTTTAATTTTGAGTTTCTGGCTCTTAAAGCCAAGTCATTTACGGCTTTGGTTAAACCAACCAGGTTTAGCTGATCTGCATTTCTAATTACCGGTACAATAAGATTACCGCTTGGTAGTGCAGCAGCCATTCCTATATTGATATCTCTTTTCTTAATGATTTGTGTTCCATTAACAGAAATATTAATCATTGGGAAATCCTTAATTGCTTTTGCTACAGCCTCTATAAAAATAGGTGTAAAAGTAATTTTTTCATTTTCACGCTTTTCGAAAGAATTCTTTACCTTATTACGCCAAAGTACCATATTGGTCACATCGGCCTCAACAAACGAGGTCACATGAGGAGAAGTCGTCTTACTCATCACCATGTGATCTGCAATGAGTTTTCGCATCCTATCCATTTCAATAATCTCATCACCCCCTGAAACTGAAGTCGTAGATGGTTTACTTGCACGAGGAGCATCCATTATAGGTGGCATGGGTTTCTCCGCTACCGGAGCAGAAACTGAAGCTGCTACAACTGATGGCGGGGCTTGAGTACCACCGCTTCTATTTGCAATATAATTTAATAAATCATCTTTATTTAAACGGCCATCAGCCCCTGATCCCTTAATGGCATCTAATTCTGAAATGGAGATATTTTCCTGGGAAGCAATACTCTTAACCAATGGAGAATAAAATCGCTCTGAAGTTGAAAAATCAGTAGGCGCAGCCACATTTTCTACAGGAAGCTGTGCAATACCTGGAATAGGTTCAGGCTTTTCTTCAGAAACAACAGGAGCAGTTTCTTCAACATTAGCATCTATTGATCCCTCAGTCTCTATAATGGCAATAATATCACCAACCTGTGCGACATCATTTTCTTGAAATAGTTGTTTAACCAATTTACCAGCAACAGGCGATGGCACTTCAGAGTCAACTTTATCAGTTGCAATCTCCAGAATAGTATCGTCTAAATCGATCGCATCACCAGGCTGTTTTACCCATTTAATTACCGTTGCTTCGGCAACGCTCTCACCCATTTTTGGTAATAATAATTCGTATTGAGCCATATTAAACTAAAGTATATTATATTGGTATTGTGACAAAAATACAGATTTTATTCTTTCAACTCGTCTTCTTTAAGTAGATTTAAAAGCATCGTTAAGGCTGATGCAGCAGAACGCTCAATATTTTGAATACGTTTGTTACTGAATGTAAACACTTTAGCTACCGTTTTATTTTTATTTGAAATGGCAATCCAAACAGTGCCCACTGGCTTATCATCTGTTCCACCATCTGGCCCAGCAATACCACTCACTGCAATCGCATAATCTGTTTTAAAATGTTTGATGGCACCTTCTGCCATTTCTTTTACCGTTTCCTCACTTACCGCGCCATATTGCGTAAGCGTATTTTCTTTAACACCTAAAATAGATTCTTTTAATGAGTAAGCATAAGCTACTGCACCGCCCCAAAAAACTGAAGAACAGCCTGGGTGCTGTGTAATTAAATGGGCAATATAGCCGCCAGTACAACTCTCTGCTGTAGATAGTGTTAATCCACGATCTTTCATCAGGTTCAAAATCGCTTTCTCAAACGGAATGTCTTCATCAACAACAACAAATTTTTCAATTTTTGATATGATTTGTTTTGCATAAACTTCAATCTCCTGGTTCAAAATTGCCTCATTATTCCCTTTAGCAGATAAGCGCAAACGCACCTGCCCTAATTTAGGTAAGTAAGCCAGTTTAATATGCTCCGGAAGGGTATCTTCAATTTCTTCAATCTCTTTGGCTAAAAAAGATTCTCCAATATTTGCAGTCAGAATGGTTTTATGAACGATTGAAGGTAAGGTAAACCTCGATTTAATTCTGGGCAAAATCTCGTCATCCATTAAATACATCATCTCAAATGGAACACCAGGCATAGAGACAAAAATTTTATTATTTTGCTCGAACCACATACATGGTGCTGTCCCGTTCTTGTTCACAATGACCTCGCAACCGTCAGGAACATCAGCCTGTTGAATATTAATGTCTATTAAAGGTCTGTTGTATTTTTTAAAGATGGAGGTGACCATTTCCAGCGCCCCTGCATCTCTGCGAAAACCCATATTAAAATACTTGGCCAGGGTCTTCTTCGTAATATCATCTTTTGTTGGGCCTAAACCTCCGGTAATCAGAATTAGATCGGCCCTTTCCTCTGCCTGCGCAAGTGAAGCCAGTATATGAGCTTCATCATCTGAAACCGATGTAATCTGCTTGACAGAAACACCGATTAGATTTAGCTGTTTAGCCATCCAGGCAGAATTGGTATCAACGATTTGGCCTATGAGTATTTCATCGCCAATAGTTATTATTTCAGCTAACATAAATTTATTGGTATGTATTGTAGAAACCTTGTCTTTTGCTCAATTTTAAATCCTGCAAAATTGATGCTTTTACCTTTAGCGTTAGTGAGTAACTTTTATAAGCGCCATATGGTACCCAGTTTACACTCATATCCCAGCAATGCAAGTCACGGTAAATTCCGATGTTCATTGGCGTTAAACCATTATTTTGAAAATCATATCCCGAATTAAAAGTCACTTTCCATTTGGTTGTCAGGTTTAGATCACCATTAAAGTTCAGTGTATTACTGGTTCTGCTTACACCTAAATCGTTACTATACTGGAAACTGTAGGAGAATGAGAAATTCCATGGAATATTAAAATCTACAAAGGCATTTGGATCCCGGGATATTGCGGCCAACTGTTCAGATTGTAAAGGAGAAAGTCCCTTTTGTTTGGCTGTTTCACCAAGCTTATCATTAGCCTCATTCTTTTTCTTTAAAGCCTCAGGGTTTAAACTATAATCAAAAGAGAATCCAATTGAGGTTAATCTGGCTAGCCTGCCTCTCTTTAATAAATAATTGTTACTTCTAATTAGCACCGGACTACCATCACTATTTACTACTGGTCTTCCCGATGCATCTATAGATTGTTCTAAATCATATGGATCAAATGTTCCGTTATAGTTGATGCCCAACTTATCTGTAAATTGTGAACGACCGCTAAAATTGAGTAATGAAAGTTTATTCCGTTCTGCTAAAAAGTTATAACTTCCATTAATACTCAAACCCTGGATTATAGGTATCTTTCGTTCACCTGTACCTGTGGTATCTTTGCTAGATTTCACTTTTAACTCAACCGTGTTATCTACACCAAATCCAATGGACGCAGACTTGCCTGAGAATGAGCCTTGATAAGCCATCCCCTGAAAAGTGGAATAAGTAAGGGGGATACCAGTACTAGCATCAATGATCGGACGTCCGTTTTGATCAATTACTGCTTCGAACGGTCCCTTTCCAGCTCTGGTGAAATCTGGAGAATAATTAAACGAGACATTCGGTGTCATTACATGTCTTAATGCCTTAATATTCCCTAGATTTTTAAAAACCTTCAGACCATAAATTTTTGTCGACATACTGGTAGATAAATTATAACTACCCGCTCTTTTGAACCCACTAATAGTATCTGTTCTTGCCGTGAAAGTATTATCGTCAAACCTGGTATAGCGATTGCGAATCGACTGGAAATTCCATACCTCATTATAAGTACCACCAAGTGAAAAGTTTAGATACTTCAACGCCGTAAATGACATATTTATAGGAATGTTATGGGAAAAACCAGAACGTAATCGCTTTAAACCATCATTTTGAAATAATAAGCTGTCTTTGGTATCAATTGCATTTGTTCCTAACAAGGCATATCCGACAGTAATTTTTTGATACCATTTCTGTTCCCCTACTCTTGTTTTTGAATCAAAAGGACTAAAAGTAGGCACGTTGAATGTCGCTTCGGGTAATCTGATGGAAACATCCCGGGTACTCAATGTTTGGTTACTCGTCATGGATAACGAGTAATTCATATTGTTGGAGAATGTTCTGGCATAACTGATACTACTATTTGTAGTATTATTTGCGATAGCCCTGATATCATAAGTTTGGTTGGCGGCAGTATTTGTGTAGTAGCTACTCGATGTAATGTTCACGCTGGCACTAAAAGTAGTTCCTGGATTTGCATTTGCATTTTGAGAATGCGACCATCTGATACTAAAATCTTTATTGGGATTCTCAAAGGCTTCCGTTCCTTCCAGACCATTTTTAACACTGGCATAATTTATTCCGATATTACCGGTATACTTATATCGCTTAATATATTGAGAATTAACACTGGTTTCGTAAGATCCATTGGTATAAATACTTCCCAGAAGCTTAGCATCCCAGTAATCATTCAATCCGAGATAATAACCACCATTTTGAAGGAAAAAGCCCCTTGTAGCATCTTCACCCGGCGAGGGCAAAATGATTCCTGAAGTTCGCTTATTGGGTTTGGGGAAGAATGCAAACGGCAAACCCAGTGGAGTAGGAATGTCTTCAATAATCATGTAGACTGGTCCGGTAATGATCTGTTTTTCTGTTACCACACCTTTAGATATCATTAAACCAAAGTGCGGGTGCGGCAAATTACACGTGCTATACATTACATTTTTGATGTGCAATTCATCATCAATCTGCTTTTTACTCTGTCCCCCAGAAAAGAATCCTCCTTCTTGTTCTGAGAAAACGCCAAAAACTTTTGCACGGGTAGTTTCAGAATTATAATAAATTGAATCGGCTATTGCAGATCCTTCAGCGCCAGACTTAAAAATTGGCTTACCAACATATTTATTCGTTTTAGGATCTGTTCTACCACTGGCAAAAATCACTTTTTTTTCAGAATCATATCTGATATAATCAGCATCTAATTCGAAATCACCATAAAGTACCCTGGCATTACCATATAAATAGATGATACTCTTGTTCTTACTGTATTTAACGGAATCGGCCTTGTACTCTACCTTTTGATCCAAACCACTGTTATTTTTGGATTCTTTTTTAGAAGTATCCCTTTTGGAAGTATCTTGCTGGATGATTTGCTGCAATGAAAAACGGGAAAACGCGTTAGCTTTACTAACACCATGTGTTAATAAAATGACAGAAATTAGTAAAATAGAGCTCTTAAGAAGTTTCAAATTCGTATTTGAATGTTATTTTTGCACAGATGTTTAATCAAAAACGTTCAAAATTAGTGAAAAATATACCATTGATGTATCTTAAAACCATTTTAACCTTTATTATTTGCTTTGCACTTAGCAATACAATTGATAATCAAGCGATTGCACAAGAATATAAAATTAAAACAATTGTTATAGATGCTGGGCACGGCGGAAAAGACGGCGCCACTCATGGCGTATATTCAAAAGAGAAAGACGTTGCTTTAAAAACAGCATTAAATCTAGGAAGAGCACTGCAAGACAGTATCAAAGATATTAAAGTTGTTTACACGAGAGAAACTGACATTTTTATTCCTTTATATGAAAGGATTAATATTGCCAACAATGCAAAGGCTGATCTTTTTATCTCTATTCACTTAAACGATATGCCGGTTCGGGTATCTAGAGTGGTAGATTATTATAAAAAAGTAAAAGGGAGAAGTATACCTGTTTACAGAACGATTGCGGCCAAAAGCACATCAACTAAAGGCACTGAAACTTTTGTATCCGGTACAGGCAGGCTTGGAGAACAAGATGAGGTAATTAAACGTGAAAATGCAGCGATGTTTTTAGAGGATAACTACCAGAAAAACTATGAAGGGTTTATTGCTAATACACCAGAAAATGATATTATGTTATCATTGATGAAACAAACCAACCGGGATAGAAGCCTAAAGTTTGCATCATTACTTCAGCAGGAGTATGTATCCGCCGGGAGGATTAACCGTGGCGTACAAGAGAAAAGCCTGGCCGTATTGGCAAGAGCTGCAATGCCAGCTGTTTTAACTGAAATCGGTTTTGTGAGTAATCCAGATGAAGAAGATTATATGAATTCACCCGAAGGCCAGAAAGAAATTGTTGATGGTATTATCAAAGCAATAAAAAATTATAAACGAATAGCAGAAACATCCTTTTAACTGCACATAATCGCAGCCACATCCCTCTAACATCCCATAAATGAAGATCAAACTTCTAATTAAATCAGTTCTTATTTTAACACTCTTTTCAAGTCAGGTTTTATTTGCTCAAGGTTACCTGGTTAAAACCATCGTAATAGATCCGGGCCATGGAGGTAGGAAACCTGGTGCTTCCGGAAGTTTTTCTAAGGAGAAAGACGTTGCACTCAAGGTTGCCTTAAAATTAGGTGCTCAAATTCAGGCGGAAATACCTGGCACGAAAGTAATTTACACCAGAACCAAAGATGTTGATGTAGATCTCTATCGCCGGGCAGAAATTGCAAATAATGCCAATGCAGATTTATTTATTTCCATCCATTGTAATTCTATGCCTCCGGGGAACAAGCACATTAAAGGTGCCGAAACATTGGTTGCGGGTTCTCACCGATTAAAAGAGCAGGATGCTGCCATCAGGGAGAATGCTGATATCAAACTGGAAAAAAACTATAAAAGTAAATACGACGGCTATGACCCAAACAAACCCGGCACGTTTATTTTAATGTCGTTGCTTAAAAACACCTTTCGTGATAAAAGTATTAAATTTGCTAAGCTTGTTCAAAACAGCTATATCAGCAGAGATAAAAGAGCAAGCAGAGGCGTTAAAGAACAGGGTGTTTTGGTATTACAACGTTGTGGCATGCCAGCCATTTTAACAGAGGTTGGGTTTATATCTAATCAGCAGGAAGAAAAATACATTAATTCAAGTAGTGGGCAAGGCGAAATTGCGGAGTCTATACTTGCAGCAATAAAAAAATACAAGAAAGACGTAGAAGTTAATTAATTTGGCATTATAAATGTTGTTTGGTTAACAACTGAAAATTATAACAAATACCAAACAAAATCGTTGGTGCAAACATTATGTATTTATAATACCTTTGCACTGAAGAAAAAGCGCTCTGGCAAATCTTGAATTACAAACAAAATTTGCGGCCAATAAATAAAAACACATGAAAATTAAGAACGAAACCAAAGTAGGTATACTAGCTGCATTTGCCATTGCTTTATTAATTATTGGATATAATTTTTTAAAAGGAAATTCCATTTTCTCTAGTGAAACTACACTCTTTGCAAGATACACTCGTGTTGACGGTTTAACCGTTTCTAAACCTGTTTTGATTAATGGTTATCAGATTGGTCGTGTGGCGAAGCTACAATTGGAACCTAGCGGTACCATTTTAGCCACGTTGAGCATCAACAGTAAATATGATATTCCAGAAAATAGTATTGCCAGATTAGAAGGTACAGACCTTTTAGGAAGTAAAGCGATTGTAATGTCGTTAGGTAACTCAAAGAAAATTGCAGAAGATGGTTATACCTTAAACGCAAATGTTGAAAAAGGTTTAATGGAGCAGGTTCAGCCAGTACAAAAGAAAGCTGAACTTATCATTGGTAAAATGGATTCTATTTTAAGCAGCGTTAATTCCATTTTGAATCCGAACTTCCAGAAAAATGTAGATAAAAGTTTTAACAGCATTGCTGGTACACTCGCCTCTTTAGAAACAACATCGAAAAAAGTTGATGGATTGGTAGGTTCTGAAAGTGCTCGTATTGAAGCTATTTTTAAAAATGTGGAAGGTATTACCGCTAACCTGAATAACAACAATAAAAAAATCAGCGATATCTTAACGAACATCAATACGGTAACAGACAAATTTGCAGCCGCAAATTTTAAAGAAACCTTAGATAAAGCAAATAGCGCCATTGGCGATTTACAAACTGTTATCTCCGGAATCAAAGAAGGTAAAGGGAGTTTAGGTCTTCTATTGAACGATGACAAGATGTACAATAACTTAAATAGTGCTTCTAAAAATCTTGATGAATTGATGATTGATTTGAAGGCAAATCCTAAACGCTACGTACATTTTTCCGTATTCGGTGGCGGAAACAAAAAAGATAAATAACAAACCTGTTATAAAAAAAATCCTTGAATTAATTCAAGGATTTTTTTTTGATCTATACATTCGGTTTAAGCAAATCCAGATGTTAAACTATTCGTTTTAAATTAAAGCTGGAAAGTCCTGCCTTCAACTGCCAAATCAGTATTTGAGAATATACTTTGTGCTTCTTCAAGAAGCAGTTGCAGCGTTTTATAACGCGAAGAAAAATGCCCGATCAATAACTTATTAATTCCATTGTCTCTGGCAATCTCACCCGCCTGTCTTGCAGTGGTATGATGTGTTTCATTTGCACGATCTAAGAGTTCATGCATAAACGTCGCTTCATGATATAAGGTATCACACCCTTTAATCGTTTGGAAATAACGCTCATCGTACATCGTGTCAGAGCAATAGGCATATGTTCTTGGTGCATCAGCAGACGTAGTGTAATCAACACTTTTCAAAATTGTTCCATCAGGCTGTTCTACATCTATTCCTTTTTTCAACGCAGCATAGTAAGCTATCGAAATTTCATCTGTTTTCTCCTTGATTAATTTGCGCTGTCTTGGTTTTTGCTCAAAAATAAATCCGGTAGTCGGAATTCGATGATTCAATATGATTGTTTTAACAACCAGATCCTGGTTTTCAAAAATCTGTCGTGGTTCGTCGGCTTCAATTGGCGTAAATTCAATTGGATACCTTAAATGCGTATCCGAATATTTAAACTGAATCTCCAGAATTTCCAGAAGTGGTGTCGGACCAAAAATTTGCATTGGTTTCACACGTCCGTTTAAGTGCAGGCTGGATAGCAAGCCAATTAAACCAAAATAATGGTCTCCATGTAAATGACTGATGAAAATATGATCTATGCGGGTAGCCTTGAGATTATATTTGGTAAGCTGTTGCTGCGTTCCTTCCCCACAATCGATGAGATAATACTTTTCGTTACAATTCAAAAGCTGAGCAGATGGATTCCTGTTATAAACAGGTGTTGCTGAACTACTTCCAAGAATCGTAACTTCAAATTTCATAATGGTATGATATAAAAAACCTCGTAGATTTCAGAAACTACGAGGCTAAGTGCTATTAAAATATTGATTATTTATCGCCTCTGAATTCCTTTTCCAACTCATCCATAAAGATGAAATCGGTAGCTTCTTCTAATGTATTAACAAACATTACAGATTGAAATATGTTTGATAATTCTATAATAGGTGCAATTTCATCATTAATCCCGGTTACGATGAACAAGCCCCCAGCAGATTTACAAAGTCTATCGCCAACCAACAGGCAACTTAAGTCCTGCGCATCATTACATTCTTTAATTTGGCTTAGATCTACAATGATATTTTTAAATCCTTCTGCATTAAGTAAATACAATTCGGATTTTACCCCGGGTGCAATTTCATTAGTAAACCTTGGTTCTTCTAATGTCAAGGTTACGTATTTATCGTGTTTATCTACTGAAAATTTCATTTTTTCCAATCTTTAGTTAATAAAGTATAAATTTCTTTCAAATGCTAAAGCCTTTCTAAGGCTTTTAAAACATTTGTTTCAATGCGATTTGATATTGAGTCTGCATCTGCTTTTATAAAAGACTCTCCTACAATTTGCTCATAAAGCTCAATGTAGCGTTCTGAAATTGAATTTACAATATCAGGTGTCATTTCAGGAGTTTCTTGCCCGTCTTTTCCCTGAAAACCATTTTCGATTAACCACTTTCTTACAAATTCTTTTGAGAGTTGTTTTTGAGGTTCATCGGCGTTCTGACGTTCCTGATAAGCTTCGGCATAAAAATATCGTGATGAATCTGGTGTATGAATTTCATCAATCAAATAAATAACCCCATCAGCTTTACCAAACTCGTATTTGGTATCGACCAAAATTAAACCGCTTTTTGCTGCGATTTCAGTTCCTCTCTCATATAAATCAAAGGTATATTGTTCTAATTTCTCATAGTCGGTTAGGGACACTATTCCTTTTGATAAGATATCTTCTCTAGAAATATCTTCATCATGCCCTACTGATGCTTTAGTAGTTGGCGTGATAATAGGCTGTGGTAATTTATCATTCTCTTTTAAACCATCGGGTAGCGAAACGCCACATACCGTGCGTTTGCCTGCGCTATATTCACGCCATGCATGACCGGCAAGGTAACCTCTAATCACCATTTCAACTTTAAATGGCTCACAGATGCGTCCGATAGTAACCATTGGATCTGGAATATCTAAAACCCAGTTTGGAACAATATCCTGTGTAGCTGATAAAAATTTTGCAGCAATCTGGTTTAAAACCTGACCTTTAAAAGGAATAGCTTCAGGCAGTACAACATCAAATGCAGAAATACGATCTGATACGACCATTACCATAAATTGATCGGCTATAGTATAAACATCGCGAACTTTACCCTTGTAAAAATTACTTTGATTTGGGAAATTGAAATGGGTTTCTTTTAGTGCTTTCATGAGGGGGGTAAAAATAGGGAAAAAGTCCGAAAGTCCGAAGTCTTCAGTCTTTAGTCTAAGTCGACTTAGGACTAAAGACTCGGAACTCCACTACTGAATATCTCCGTAAGCTTTCAAGATATCTTTCACCAATTTATGTCTCACCACATCCTCACCGCTTAAGTAGATAATATCGATTCCTTTAATATCTTCTAAAATCCTTAAGCCGTTAAATAAACCCGACATTTGTTTTTTAGGTAAATCGATCTGTGTAACATCACCTGTAACAATAAATTTTGCCGTTGGACCCATACGGGTTAAAAACATTTTTAATTGCATATCCGTGGCATTTTGGGCCTCATCTAAAATCACAAAGCAATTATCTAAAGTACGACCACGCATAAAAGCCAACGGTGCAATTTCGATGGTTCTGTTTTCGATATAGAATTTCAGCTTCTCTGCCGGAATCATATCATCCAGAGCATCATAAAGCGGACGCAAATAAGGATCAATTTTCTCTTTTAAGTCTCCTGGCAAAAAACCAAGGTTCTCCCCTGCCTCTACGGCCGGACGAGTTAAAATAATCCTTTTAATTTCCTTGTTTTTTAATGCACGAACTGCCAAAGCAACAGCAGTATAAGTTTTACCCGTTCCGGCAGGGCCGATAGCAAAAAGAATATCATTTTTAGCAATACTGCTTACCATTCTGCGCTGATTTGCTGTTCTGGCTTTAACTAAAAGACCATTTGTTCCGAAAACGATCACTTCTCCGCCTCCACCCGTAGGCTGCTCAACATCTTTTTTTGCTACACCATTTGCTTTCGCACCAAGTATAGATTCTACATCATTATTGGTAAGTGAACTGTATTTTTCCAGGTGCGCAACCAGCTGACTGAATTTATCTTCGAAGGCCTTAAGTTCCTGTTCATCACCGAGAACCTTAATCTCACTTCCCCTTGCAACCAGTTTCAACTTCGCAAAAGCACCTTTAATCATTTCGTAATTCTCATTATTTGCTCCCCAGAAGTGAGCAGGATTTACGGTATCCAGAGTTAATTTTAATTCGTTCAAACTGTAGTATTTTAAAAAGTTATCGGGGTATATTAATTAAAATTTGAATATTTGCAGACGCTTAGGCCTCTACACAAGATTAAGCAATAATATTGAATTTTTAATGGGTATAATTACTTTAACAACAGATTTAGGTTCGAAAGATTTTTACCAGAGCGCTCTTAAAGGTAGCCTGTTTAGTCTTATGCCTAATGTTAATTTAGTTGATATTACTCATGAAGTTCCATCATTCAATATCTCCTATGCGGCTTTCGTTTTAAAAAATGCTTATCCTTATTTCCCAAAAAACACTGTACACTTAATTGGGATTGATTCTGTATACAGCGAAAACACTAAATACATTGCGATTAAACACCGTGATCATTATTTTGTTGGCGCCGATAACGGCATCTTTTCCCTACTTTTTGATGATGTTCCAGAGGATGTAGTAGAATTGAACATCATGCAAGACCTGAAATATCTTCATTTTCCCTTAGTTGATATTTTTGTTAAAGCCGCTACCCATCTTGCGAAAGGTGGCCGGTTAAAAGACATCGGTTTACCTGTAGCTGAAATTGAGCAGAAGATGCTTTTGCACCCTGTTATCGAGCGAGATATCATCCGCGGAAGCGTAGTGTACATTGATACTTTCTGTAATGTAATTACCAATATTACTAAAGATCTTTTTACCAAAATACAGAAAAACAGAGATTTCACTTTATACTTTAGAAAAAGCGAAACCATTACACAATTAAGCTGGCATTACAACGAAGTTCAGGAAGGTGAGAAACTTTGTTTATTCGGAATTAGTAATCATCTGGAAATTGCTATTAATAAAGGCAAAGCCAGTGGTTTACTTGGCTTGCACCTCGGCGATATTGTTCGGGTTGAGTTTCATTCTTAGGGGAGCAAAAAGCAGAAAGAACTAAGCTGAAAGACTAAATTTTAAAGAGTGCCGAGTGGAGAGATAAAGGCCCAAAACGTCAAGCGAAAAACGCATAACATTCCCTTTAACTGCGAAAAGCTAATCTCTTTGCTAACCAATGAACTAATGGCAAATTAACCAATGAACCTCCTCTCAAACAACTCTACTCTTTTCACGTTTATTATACATGAAAAAATTCATCTATCTCCTCTTATTATTATTTCTTCAAATTCAAGCCAAAGCGCAGCAAGATACCTCAACTTATGCCGCTCAACGTGTAAAGGTGAATGCTTTGCTGGCAGCGCGAAGTGAAAAATTTGGCCAGTATGATGAAAGTCTGAATCAACGAACCGGAATATTTGGTTGGCAAACCAAAAAAGATATCAAGAATTCTAATGAAATTCTGCGTGAGGTGGTGTTAACAGATAACAACATCTTTAAAGAATTGAAAATATTAATGGAATATAAAGACCTGCAGAATCAACAGAAAGTTGCTGTTGCTGATCATTCTCAAGAACGGATTGAAGGCTATATGCAAACCATTAAGAAGCTACAAGATCAAAACGAAACACTTCAAAAAGAGGCTAAGCCTGACAGTTACGGTGTTTCAATGTATATCATCATCATTTTAATTGTGGTGATAATAGGCATGGTCTTTTTCTTTAACAAAAAACTTAAGCGTTATGAAAAAACAAGTGTTTAAATTTCTCGCTAAACTTAACAAAGTAATATTACCAAGTTTATATAAGAAAGATCCTAATAAGCTAACTACTTTCCAGAAAGCGATATTAGGTTATCGGTATTGGGTATTAACGAAAGCTTTGGATTGATGAAATAAAAGGGTTACTAACTCTTAAAAATTTAGTAACCCTAGAATATAATTTATTTCTTGAAATGCTCAATAATTAACGTGGCCAATTCCGTACCAATACGTTCTTGCGCTTCATTAGTTGATGCACCAATATGCGGAGTTAATGAAATTTTAGGATGTGTTAAAATTTCGGCTAGTGGGGTAGGTTCATTATCGAAAACATCCAAACCAGCAAAAGCAACCTTACCAGAATTTAAGGCTTCAATTAAAGCTGGCTCATCAATTGTTCCACCACGTGAACAATTTACAATACCAACATTATTTTTCATTTTCGCAAATTCTTCAGCACCTAAAATTGGCTTATCGGCGAATGGTGTGTGCAAGCTAAAGAAATCACTTCCAGCAATTACTTCATCTAAAGAAACGGTCTTAATTGGAATACTTACTGATTTCCCTCCTTGAAACTCTAATGTAATTTCAGATTCTGATGGATATAAATCATAAGCCAGAACGTTCATTCCTAAACCTAAAGCAACTTTAGCCGTTGCTCTGCCAATGCGTCCAAAACCTATAATACCAATCGTTTTACCACTTAATTCAGTTCCTTTTGCATACGCTTTCTTAAGATTATTGAATTGAGTTGAACCTTCAACCGGCATTTTACGGTTAGCATCTTGTAAAAATCTAATTCCCGTAAATAAATGAGAGAAAACTAATTCAGCTACTGATAAAGAAGATGCAGCAGGTGTATTTACAACAGCAACACCTTGACTGCGAGCATATTCAACATCGATATTATCCATACCTACTCCACCTCTACCAATCAATTTGATATTAGGAACGGCGTCAATTAATTCTTTTCTAACTTTTGTTGCACTTCGAACGGTTATGGCATCATAATTTTTTAAAGCCTCAGCCAATTGGTCCTGAGGAATGGTTTCTGTATCAACCTGAAAACCTGCTTTTTCTAATAATTCTTTTCCGATAGGGTCTATTCCATCGTTTGCTAATATCTTAATCATAAATATGATTTCAGTGATTAAATTGATTACACAAACGTATAGGTGTAATCAATGATCTGTTAAAATTTTAATTAGTTTGCTTTCGCTTGTTTCTCTTCAAAAGTCTGCATGGCATCAATTAAAGCATGAACACTTGTAATTGGCAAAGCATTATACATAGAAGCACGGAAACCGCCAACACTTCTGTGTCCTTTAATACCAATTATACCTTGTTCTTCGGCAAATTTCAGAAATGGCTTCTCTAATTCTGCATTTTCCATTACAAAACAGATATTCATTTTTGAACGGTCTTCTATTGCACAGGTGCCTTTAAATAAAGGGTTACGATCGATCTCTCTATAAAGTGCTTCAGCTTTTTGCTTATTTTCTTTTTCAATATCTGCAACACCACCTTTTGATTTTAACCAACGAAGGTTTAATAACGCAACATAAACTGAGAATACCGGAGGTGTATTGTACATCGATCCATTATCAATATGAGATTGATAATTTAACATTGACGGAATTTTACGGTCAATTTTACCTAAAATTTCATCTTTAATAATAACGATTGTTAAGCCTGCAGGTCCAACATTTTTCTGTGCACCAGCATAAATTAAATCGAATTTTGAAACGTCAATTACACGGCTCATGATATCAGATGACATATCGCAAACGATAGGAACACTTGTTTCAGGAACGTTGAAAAGTTCTGTTCCATAAATGGTATTGTTAGATGTATAGTGGAAATAAGCACTATCAGCAGGGATTTCAAAATCCTTTGGAATGAAGGTATAGTTAGCATCCTTCGAAGACGCCACCACATTCACATTACCTACAAACTTAGCTTCTTTTAAAGCTTTGGTTGCCCAAACTCCAGAATCTAAATAACTTGCAGTTTGCCCATCTCCCAGTAAATTCATTGGAACCATTGCAAATTGTAAACTTGCACCGCCTTGTAAAAATAAAACGGAATAACCCGATGGCACATTTAGTAACTCCTTTACCAATTTATCTGCTTCAGCAACAACTGCCTCAAACTCGGTTGTTCTGTGCGAAATTTCTAAAATTGATAATCCATCGTTAAAATCTAAAACTGCCTGTGCAGCTTGTTTAAACACTTCTTGAGGTAAAATACAAGGGCCTGCGCCAAAATTATGCTTCATCTTATTATATAATGTTTTATGGCAGTAAATGTAAAATTTTTAAAGCAGTTATGCCTATAAAATCGTATCATAAAAATTAAATTTTGTTAATAATTAGCAGGAAATTGATGGTTTTATTGCAGTTTTTGTAATTAAAACGATTAACGGAAAATGTTGAATTTCTTTAATTTTCGAACAAAGTGTAAACAGTATTCTGATCAATATAATAAAATCTGTAAGATTTGAAAATGAGTTTTAAAATCTTAATTTAATGAAATCAGGGCTTATTTTTCAACTTCACAATTAACTTCAGATTAAACTGTCTGCCGGTTAAATAATTAGGAATTGCATACTGTACGTTATCTACATCTTTTAACCAAAGATAAGAAACTGTATTATTAATGTTAAGCAAGTTAAAAACCTCAAAAAACAATATCACAGCGCTGAAGTTTTTATCTAAAAATTTAGGCCTGTGTAAAGCAACATCATCTAAAAAATCTTTAGAAAACCCAATATCCACCCGTTTATACGACGGTATAAAAAATTTATCTAAATATTTTGGGCCCTGTGGAGGTCCGATTGGTAAACGCGAGCCATAAAGTGCGTTTAAATGCACTTTATAGGTTGGATTGTTCAGTAACCTGTCTTGAAAGAAAACTGAGAAATTAACCCGTTGGTCAGTTGGACGCTTTAAATAACCAGGATAGATGGTTTTACCATTTTGGACGTAGCTATCACCAATAATATCTTCGTTTGCATTCATCACAGACATACGAAAATACGATACTAAATCTTTAACAAACTCTCCTCCTATACTAAAATCAGCACCGATTGCATAACCTTTAGACACTTCTTCAGCCAGGTACCTAATTCTTAAATTATCAATTTTATAAGGCACCAGCCTATCTGAATATTTAAAATAGGCTTCTGAAGTAAACTTTAACCGTGTACCAAAGGCATCAAAGGCATAATCATAACCAATAGAGGTATTATAAGAACTTTGGGCTTTTTGATTGATGTTTAAGTTTCCAGAAAAATTCCGAATGGTTCGGTATGATGGCGGTTGCTTATAAACACCAGCCGTAAAACGCAGAATTTTATTGTTTGAGTGAGGCCTGTAAGCAATCAGCATCCGCGGACTAATCATCAATTGTTCACTTAAAGAATTATAGGTTGCCCTTGCTCCTAACTGAAGCTCTGCATGATCTGAAAGCGAATAGCTATCCTGAATGTAAGCACTATAATAATCTATCATAATATGATTCTTCACATCAACTACATTTTGAAGCACAATATCTTTATCAGAAGTGGGTAGAATAAATCCGGCAGAATCGATATAATTATATTCATTTAACTGATCGGAATAACCAGACCGATCATATTTTAACCCCCAGGAAAACACATGATTATTAAAATTTTGGTCCACCTTAATTTCAGAAGAAAAAATCTGCGTATTCAGGCTATTTCGACCATAGTTATAATAGCTTCCTATTCCTCTGTTTTTACTAATTGTACCAAAGTCTTCTAAAGGCAGGCTTTTATCCTCCTCAGCAAAAATATAACTACCATTAATATCAAACCGCTCTCTTTCAATAGTATTGAAGTAGCTATTAATAAATTTTATGACGAGATTAGGTTTTGGTGACCAGGTTGTTGTAATTCCTGTTCCTATCGTTTGGTAGTCATCTATTTCCTGCCCGGTATAATCTACATCCAGGCGAAGTGTTGAACTTATTGTTCCGAATTGTGTTTCCCGGTTTGTTGGCATTAATTTAAATTGGCCTAGATTTATATTTCCTAAAAAGCTAATATTTAATTTAGGGGAAAAATTATATTGATAAACGATTTGTGCATCGCCGAAATTGGGATTATAATTCCCTTGCTCGTCTTGCTTAATCAACACACTCGTATTGTTTTTATAACGTAAACTAGCCAATAGAAAACCACTATTTAATACCTGCTTTGTTGTAAGTGATGTATTTAAAAGGCTGGTACTGAATATAGTTTGATTACTATCCGGTCTATCATATCTGATATCTAAAACGGATGACAATTTATCGCCATATTTCGCTTCAAATCCACCAGCTGAAAATTTTGCTTTACTTACTAGTTCTGAGTTAATAAAACTTAATCCTTCTTGTTGTCCATTTCGAATCAAGACAGGCCTATTAATTTCTATGTCATTAATATAAATCAGGTTTTCATCAAAGTTACCACCGCGAACACTATACTGTGCACTTAGTTCATTATTAGTTGAAACGCCTGGTAAGGTTTTGAGCATGGTTTCGAAATTGCCCGACACGAGCGGCATTGACGCAATATTTGAAATATTGATGGTGGTGGTATTGCTAAGCTGATTTTGTTTATTGGTGATATTGACTTGTTCAAGTTCATTGGTATTGGCTACCAGATTTACATGGTGCACTAATCTTGCCCCAGACTGTTCGTTAAACTTAATGCTTTGAGGTTGATAACCAAGTAAAGTGTATTTGATAGTGAAATTTTTAGAGGTCGAGTAAATGGTGTAAACTCCAAATTCATCCGTAACCGTACTTTTTGCCTGACCCAATACGATAACGGTAACCTGAGAAAGTGGTAGTTTCTCCTCATTATAAACTATTCCTGAAACCCTCACTAGTGGCTGAGCTACAGCTAAACTGCAACCAGCAATTAATAGAAAAAGGATTAACCGAAATTTGAGCATTGGTTAGCTTAGAGATTTATATTTTTTTTTACAGATGCATGTAATTTTTTTTACGAAATATAGCGTGATATAATTTTAAGCTTCCGTGTTTTCTGTGTTTCCGTGGCTAATAACTTGTTGCTAATATTTCATTTTGTTTATTTATCTCCCATAAGAGTCGAGATTAAATGCTAATACTGTTGGTTACTAAGTTTTTCATCTTCGCAATCGTTTCAGTTGGGTTATCTGTTGCAAAAATTGCATTTCCTGCAACGAAAGCAGTGGCACCCGCAGATATTAATTTAGCTATATTCTGCAACCCTACCCCTCCATCAACTTCAATAACCAGCTCTTCATTTTTCCCTTCGATCAGGCGTTTCAAATCCACAATTTTCTTATAGGTATTGTGGATAAAAGCTTGCCCACCAAATCCAGGATTAACTGACATAATTAAAACCAAATCCAAATCTTCAATTACATCTTGCAACAATGTAACTGGCGTATGCGGATTTAAAGCTACACCAACCTTGCACCCTGATAATTTGATTAGCTGAATGGTTCGGTGTAAATGTGTACAGGCTTCGTAATGTACTGTTATTCGATCTGCACCTGCATCTGCAAACTCCTGTACATATTTATCAGGTTCAACAATCATCAAATGAACATCGAGCGGTTTAGTTGCATGCTTTTTTACAGCAGCCATCACAGGGAACCCAAATGAAATATTTGGAACAAAAACCCCGTCCATCACATCAACATGAAACCAATCGGCCTCACTCTGATTAATCATTTCGATATCGCGCTGTAAATTTCCAAAATCGGCAGAAAGTATAGATGGGGCAATAATGTATTTCATTTTTTTATTGTTTTTCGCAATGATGATATTGTGATATAATTTTACGACCACGGCAAGTTACAAAACAGGACTGAAAGTTTTTAATCTGAAACACTGAAGTTCGTTTTATACCAAACGAAAAACCCTTCCAATAAAACTGAAAGGGTTGGTTTCGGTTGGTGGAAACACCAACCGATAGCACTTTATTAAGTCCCTTTGAAGGGGTTATGCCTGTGGAGCAGCTGGTTTTTCCGGTCTTGGTAGTAAAACTTTACGGGAAAGTTTCATTTTACCTTGTTTATCGATATCTAATAATTTAACCTCGATTTTATCACCTTCTTTCAATACACCATCCATGGTTTCTAAGCGCTCCCATGAAATTTCAGAGATGTGTAGCAAACCGTCTTTACCTGGCATTACTTCAACAAAAGCACCAAATGGCATAATAGATTTCACTTTACCCTGGTAAACTTCACCAATCTCTGGTTTAGCAATAATGTTACGTATACGCGTTACTGCTGAATCAATAGCCGCTTTATTATCTGCAAAGATTTCTACGATACCTTTACCATCAACTTCTTCGATAGAGATTGAAGCACCGGTTTCACGTTGCATTTCCTGAATAATTTTACCTCCAGGGCCGATAATTGCACCGATAAATTCTTTCTCAATAGTTAAAGATACAATACGTGGAGCATGTGGTTTGTAATCTTCGTTCGGCTGACCGATCGTTTTCTTCATCTCGTTTAAAATGTGTAAACGACCTTCCTTAGCCTGTAATAAAGCTTTGGTTAATACTTCATACGACAAACCGTTGATTTTTAAATCCATCTGGCAAGCAACAATACCATTTTCAGTACCAGTTACTTTAAAGTCCATATCTCCTAAATGATCTTCATCACCTAAAATATCAGAAAGAATTGCATATTTACCAGTTTTCTCATCAGAGATTAAACCCATTGCAATACCCGAAACCGGAGATTTGATTTTAATACCCGCATCCATCAATGCCAATGTACCAGCACAAACTGTTGCCATTGAAGAAGAACCGTTTGATTCTAAAATATCAGAAACGATACGGATAGTATATGGATTAGCATCACCTTGTGGCAATACCTTTTTTAATGAACGTTGCGCTAAAGCACCGTGACCAATTTCGCGGCGACCTGCACCTCTGTTTGGTCTAACCTCACCAGTAGAAAAACCAGGGAAATTATAGTGTAATAAGAATTTGTTATATCCATTTACGAAAGCACCGTCAATCATTTGCTCATCATCTTTACTACCTAAAGTAACTGATGTTAAAGATTGGGTTTCGCCACGTGTAAATACAGCCGAACCGTGAGCCGCTGGTAAATAACCTACTTCACTCCAAATAGGACGAATTTCGGTAGTCTTACGGCCATCTAAACGAATGCCTTCATCTAATAATAAATTTCTAATGGCATCGTACTGAACATCATGGTAATAATGTTTAGCCATTGCCTTAGTGAGATCTGCAGTATCTTCAGGCATTGCTGCAAAGAAATCATTAATGATTGCAGTAAATCCTACTTTACGCTCGTCTTTATTTGAACCTGATTTTGCTATTGCATAAACCTTATCATACGTATCTGCAAAAACTTTAGCTCTTAAATCAGCATCATGATCTTCGTGGTTATATTCGCGTTTTACAGTTTTGCCGGTAGCCTCTGTTAATTCAACCTGGATAGCGCATTGAACTTTAATTGCAGCATGTGCAAATTTCAAAGCTTCAACCATTTCGTCTTCCTGAATTTCATCGCACTCACCTTCAACCATGCCGATGTCATTTGCAGAACCTGCAACCATAAATTCTAAAGTTGCACGCTCTAAATCACTAGCCTTTGGATTGATAATTAATTTACCATCAATTTTAGCTACACGAACTTCAGAAATAGGACCATTGAAAGGAATATCAGACACTGATAATGCAGCAGATGCCGCTAAACCTGCCAAACAATCTGGCATAATATCTTTATCAGCAGAAATTAGTGAAATCATCACCTGGGTATCAGAGTGATAATCACTTGGGAACATTGGACGTAAAGCCCTATCAACTAAACGAGAGATTAAAACCTCGTAATCAGATAATCTTGCTTCGCGACGTAAAAATCCGCCTGGAATGCGACCAGTAGCCGCGTATTTTTCTTGATAATCAACCGATAATGGTAAGAAGTCAGTTCCTGGTTTAGCACCAACAGTAGATACAACAGTTGCTAACAACATGGTATCGCCCATTTTAACTACCACCGAACCATCAGCTTGTTTAGCCAATTTACCAGTTTCAATTTCAATTGTTCTGCCATCGCCCAAATCGAACGATTTTTTTATTACATTCATTTAATTAGAATTGTGGTGTGTTTTCCTCTTTGCCCACACCTTGTTTATATATGTTTTTGTTTTTGCAAACGAAGATAAGATTTAAAACCCTATCTGTAATAATTCCCTAAAAAAATTTAAAGGGAAAAGTAAAAAGCCATTCTCTAAAGAATGGCTTTTGTTGATAACATTACGCTTATTTTTGTTTAATGATATCACGAAGCGATAAAGCTTTGATGATAGCACGATAGCGCTCAATATCTTTTTTGTATAAGTAAGCCAAAATACCGCGGCGTTTACCTACCAATTTTTGAAGTGACAACTGAGTAGAGAAATCTTTACGATTTTTCTTTAAGTGTTCTGTTAAGTGCGCAATACGGTATGTAAACAACGCTACCTGACCTTCAGCAGAACCTGTGTTAGTTTCTACTTCGCCGTGTGTTTTAAAAATTTCGGCTTTCTTTTCTGTACTTAAATACATTCTTGAATAATATTAAAGTGTATAAATTAATTAATAATGCGGCAAAGATAAAGTTTTTTTAACGTATTAACAAAGTATGATTAATTGTTTAAGCACTTAATTTTTAAATTGACTCCAGATATTGTTTGAATAATAAAGTTTTGTTTTGCAGGCTTCTTTATCTCCCGTTCCCTACAATCTTTTAGGTAAGTTTACTAAGCAAAGCGCGTGTTATCATCAGTAAACTAAATAGTACACCACTAAGTTAAGTGAATATGCTATATACCAACTTAGTTTCTTTTATTAATTCGTTCTAACTCCAAAACATCTAATTGATCCTTAGGTCTATTGGTTGCTCTTTTGTTATCCAGAAGATGGCTATAGTGAAGAAACCTTGCTTTAATACCATTTATTTCATCAACAGTGGCCATTTCAAAATACTCATCAAATTTTTGTTTGTCTAACCCAGGAATATCAGTCATTAAATCTGCGTACATCCCATCGTCCATCATCACTTCGCAATACCCTGCAATAATCGGAACATCTAATAACATGTCGTATTTTCCATACCCCATTTTATCCAGCGAATAAATTAAATTTTGCCTGTTTTCCTTTGTATCTTTCAGATAAATATCCAGGTCTCCTGTGGTACGGTTATAACCATAACGGTTAACGGCAAATCCACCTACAATCAGATAACGTAGATCGAACTGTTGAAACGTTTCTAATAGCAAAAGCATTTCTGGATTTTCTTTATCAAAAGACATATTAAGAAACTATATAATTAGCTTACGAATTACAAGGCCTTTACCTTGAGGAGATTTTAAGGGCTTCCCGCCGTTCATAGCCATTGAAATATGATTTAAACGTAACACGCTAAAAAAACGTTGCTCCGGAGTACGGCTCAAATAGACACTTTCACGCTCTTGAGCGATTAATTCACGTGGAATTGAAGTATCATATAATTTAAGCTTTCCCATTTCATATCAAAAATACGAAATTTGTGACGTAAAGATGTAATGACGTAAATATATCTTATACTTTTGCACAAAACATTTACCCTTTGGAAAAGAATCAATTCAGCATTTTCGAAAGCGAACTCCGTGTACGCCCTGATGATATAGACATGTTTAACCATGTTCATAACAGCAAATATTTGGACTATGTATTGGCTGCACGCTATGAGCAAATGGAAAAATTCTATGGAATGCCATGGGAACATTTTACCAAACTAGGTTTAGGCTGGGTAGTAAGCCGCGTTGATATCAAGTTTAAACGTCCGCTTCTGATGAATGATTTAATGTTGATTAGAACTGGAATTTTAACAATGAACGAAAAGGGCTGTGCCGTTCAGTTTGAAATTATTAACAAAAAAACGGGTAAGGTTGCCTCCGATGGCATATTTGATTATGTGTTAATTGATTTAAATACCAGTAGGGGAACAAAGGTTACTGAAGAAATGATTAAGGCGTATAGTATTTAGTAAGCAAGTTTAAACCTTTTTTTAACCTAAATGGCGAAATCTCTGAAACCTGCACCTTTTTGTTTATCCCCCACCAACCGAACTTATCACGATAAAATAATAGCAATCGCAATAAAGTCTTAATTCCGTGATTTCGTGTTTCCGTGGCAAATAAATTAATCAACCCCTTGAAATCAGTTATCAAAACTTGACAATTCAAAATTTTAGCTATCTTTGCGCTATCAAAAAAACCATTGTCATGATAGTATCTGCAATCCATTTCAGGTTCTAACCAACCTAGGATTTCCTTCCCTCTTTTATTTATACGGATACGCTCGAACGTATCTTTTTAGTCTATTCATTTCTTTTATTTTTTACGATATGTCAGAGTCAACAAAGACACGAGGCAAACTATCATCATTTTTTGATCTTTTAGTACAATCGCTAAAGGGCAACGAAGTAGATTTGACCTCCATAACAATTAAACGGGCAATTATTCTCTTAGCTATTCCAATGATGCTGGAAATGGCCATGGAGTCTGTATTTGCATTGGTTGACTTATATTTTGTAGGTCACCTCGAAAACAGTAGCCATGCGATCCAGACTGTTGGATTAACTGAATCTGTTCTAACTATTATTTATTCGCTTGCTATCGGCTTAAGTATGGCGGCAACGGCAGTTGTGGCAAGAAGAATCGGTGAGAAAAATCCTGAAGCAGCCTCGAGGGCAGGTATGCAAACCATTATTATAGCAGTAGTGATTAATCTTTTGATCACTACTCTCGGGTTAATTTATGCAAGAGACATTTTGCTAGTTATGGGGGCTTCTACAGAAACTGCTGATCATGGTGCAACTTTTACCCGCATTATGATTGGTGGAAGCATCATTATTGTTTTACTTTTCTTGATCAATGGAATATTTCGTGGTGCAGGAAATGCTGCAATTGCGATGCGAAGTTTGTGGATTGCCAATATTGCCAACATCATCCTCTGCCCTATTTTTATTAATGGTTTTGGTCCGATACCTGCATTTGGTTTAACGGGAGCTGCCATTGCTACTACAATCGGCAGAGGTTTGGGCGTAAGCTATCAGCTCTATAATTTATTCAATGGTAAAAATGCATTAAAAATTAGGATTAGTCATTTTATACCGGATTTGAAACAGATTAAAGCAATTATCAAGATAGCAGCTCCCGCCATTTTTCAATTTGTTATCGCAAGTTGTAGTTGGGTATTCCTGGCAGAGTTAGTCGCAACCACTGGTGGCGATGAAGGATCTGCAGGTTATCAGACTGCCTTGAGATTGATGATGTTTTTCTTATTACCAGCCTGGGGATTAAGTAATGCAGCTGCAACTTTGGTTGGCCAAAACCTTGGCGCCGGACATGTTGATCGGGCTGAGAAATCTGTCTTTCAAACCATGAAGTACATTTTTGTTTTTATGGCAGTTGTCACGGTGCTTTTCTTAACCTGTGGTCATCTGTTCGCTACATTTTTCACTTCCGATGAAAAAGTAATTGAAATAGCCAGTCGTGCGCTAAAAATCCTGAGTATAGGTTTTATCATTTATGGGCTGGGCATGGTTTTAACAAGCGCTTTTAATGGAGCAGGCGATACCTGGACGCCTACAAAAATCAATATTTTTGCCTTTTGGCTGTTTCAGATTCCCTTAGCCTACTTCCTGGCGAAGTATTTAGACATGGGGCCGACCGGAGTCTTTATTGCTATTCCAACTGCAGAAGTTGGTATTGCCATTGCAGCTTTTATTTTATTTAAAAAAGGTAAATGGAAGAAAACAATGGTTTAAGCCGAAAAAAACATAAAAATAACCAGCCATGGAAACACGGATTTACAGGTGATTGAATTTGAATATTTTGTAAAAAAAGCTTTCTCGCAAATAAATCAACTTTCTTATAGGATAATTTCTGTGTTTCTGTGGCAAAAAACAAATGTGCATCCGAGCAACGAAAAGCAGTAATGGCACAACCGAATATCCACTGTTTTTGCTTTTCAAATCAAAGCGCTTCGGGTGGATATTTTCTAGATTAAAAATTACCTTAAAAACTATATCTTTGCGCAAAGATGAAGCATATACGTAATTTTTGCATTATTGCACATATTGACCACGGAAAGAGTACACTAGCCGATAGGTTATTAGAATATACTGAGACGATTTCGAAGCGTGAGGCGCAGGCGCAATTGCTTGATAACATGGATTTAGAGCGTGAGCGTGGCATCACGATTAAAAGTCACGCCATACAAATGAACTACAAAGTTGGTGATATTGAATACAATTTTAACTTAATTGATACACCCGGACACGTAGATTTTTCGTATGAAGTTTCTAGATCTATAGCCGCCTGCGAAGGTGCTTTATTAATCGTAGATGCTTCACAAGGAATTCAGGCTCAGACCATTTCAAATTTATACCTGGCGTTAGAACACGATCTTGAAATTATACCGATTTTAAATAAAATGGATTTGCCTGGGGCAATGCCTGAGGAAGTGAAAGATCAGATTATTGATTTAATTGGTTGTAAGCGCGAAGACATTATTCCAGCTTCAGGTAAAACAGGATTAGGTATTCCTGATATTATTCAAGCTATTGTGGATCGTGTTCCTGCTCCTGTTGGCGACCCTGAAGCACCGTTACAAGCCTTAATTTTTGATTCAGTTTTTAATTCGTTCCGAGGAATTATTGCTTATTATAAAGTGGTAAACGGCGAGATTAAAAAAGGTGATAAAGTAAAATTCATCAATACTGGAAAACAATACCTTGCAGATGAGGTTGGCATTCTTAAATTAGATATGTCTCCTAGAGGTGTGGTAAAAACTGGCGATGTAGGTTACATTATTTCAGGTATTAAAGAAGCACGCGAGGTAAAAGTTGGTGATACCATTACCACTGTAGATCGTCCTTCTTTGGATTCTATTCAAGGATTTGAAGAGGTTAAACCAATGGTGTTTGCGGGTATTTACCCTGTTGATACTGATGAATACGAAGAATTGCGTGAGGCGATGCACAAGCTGCAATTGAATGATGCGTCCATTGTTTTTGAACCCGAAAGTTCTGCAGCTCTGGGCTTTGGTTTCCGTTGCGGATTTTTGGGCATGTTGCACATGGAAATCGTTCAGGAGCGTTTAGAACGCGAATTCGATATGACAGTGATCACTACAGTTCCCAACGTATCCTATATTGCACACACCACGAAAGGCGATGAATTTATTGTAAATAATCCATCCGATTTACCAGATCCAAGTAAGTTGGATTCGGTTGAAGAGCCTTTTATTAAAGCAAATATTATTACCAAGGCTGAATTTGTTGGTCCTGTAATGTCTCTTTGTATTCAGAAAAGAGGAACAATTATTAATCAATCTTATTTAACTTCTGATCGGGTTGAGTTAATTTTTGAAATGCCAATGGCTGAAATTGTATTTGATTTTTATGATAAATTAAAAACGATTTCTAAAGGTTATGCATCCTTCGATTATCATCAAATTGGTTACCGTAAATCGGATTTGGTACGTTTGGATTTATTATTAAATGAAGAACCGGTTGATGCCTTATCATCCTTAATTCACCGAAGCAATGCCTACGATTTTGGAAAGAAAATCTGTGAAAAATTAAGAGAATTAATTCCTCGACAACAGTTTGAAATTAAAATACAGGCTTCTATCGGCGCTAAAGTTATTGCTCGCGAAACCCTTAGTGCCTTACGTAAAGACGTAACCGCTAAATGTTATGGTGGTGATATCTCTCGTAAACGTAAGTTATTAGAAAAGCAGAAAAAAGGTAAAAAGCGTATGCGCCAGGTCGGAAACGTAGAAATTCCACAAAGTGCATTTATGGCAGTTTTGAAGTTGGATTAAAATAAAATCAAGATATGAGTATCAAGTAGCAAGATAACTACTAATCTAGATACTTAATACTTAATACTTTGACAATGAAATTATTAGACGGAAAACACGTATCAGAAAAAATTAAAGTTCAGATTGCTGAAGAAGCTGCTGAATTTTTAAGCAATACGGGAAGAAAACCTCATCTTGTTGCTATTTTAGTTGGTAACGATGGTGGTAGCGAAACTTACGTAGCCAGCAAAATGAAAAACTGTGAGAAAGTGGGCTTTAAATCTTCACTTCACAGATATGATAACTCAGTAACTGAAGCAGAACTTCTTGCAAAAATTGAAGAGATTAATCAAGATGCTGATGTTGATGGATTAATTGTTCAACTGCCGTTGCCAAAACATATTGATCCTGAAAAAGTAACTGAAACAATTGATCACCGTAAAGATGTAGATGGTTTCCACCCTGTAAATTTGGGCAGGATGATGCGTAACCTACCTTGCTTTATTCCGGCAACGCCTTATGGTATTTTATTGATGTTGCAAGAGTACGGTATCGACACGACAGGAATGCACTGTGTTGTAGTAGGTAGAAGTAATATCGTTGGCAGCCCAATGAGTATTTTAATGGCACGCAATGCCAACCCTGGTAATTGTACTGTAACCCTTACTCACTCTCGCACTAAAGATTTAAAAGAGCAGGTACTACAGGCAGATATCATTATTGCCGCTATCGGTAAGAAGAACTTTGTAACCGCAGATATGGTTAAGCCAGGTGCAATTATCATCGACGTTGGTATTAACCGCGAGTCTTCAACAGAAACTAAATCGGGCTTCAAATTGTATGGAGATGTTGATTTTGAAAATGTAGCTCCGAAAGCATCCTACATTACGCCAGTTCCTGGAGGTGTTGGTTTAATGACCATTGTTGGACTCTTAAAAAACACACTTGCTTCGGCCAGGAAAGAGATTTATCCTTAAGGTAATTAATATCATAAATGTATTTAAAGCAATTCTGAATGGAATTGCTTTTTTTTTAGAATTTTTCATTACGTAATACTATTAAAATTTATACGTAAATTATTATATTTGTGTATAATTTCAAATGTGATGGATGCAAAACTTACTTTAAGCTTTAATCAGGATGTGGTTAACAAAGCGAAAAAATATGCTGCTGATAACAATATTAGTTTATCTCGCTTGATTGAGCATTTACTAACGCAGGTAACTGCTACTGAATACAAATCTTTAGAGGATTATCCCATTAGTGATTGGGTGAATATGGTCGCAGAAGGCGAAGTAGAATATAAAAGAACAGTAAAGCCGAGTCGTAAATCATCTAAAGATGAATTCTTCTCGTCTAAGAAATAAGCTATGCTCAGAATTTTTCTAGATGCAAATGTTTTAGTTTCAGTGCTTAATAAAGAATATCCGGTCTTCACCTATTCTTCAAGGATTTTAAGTTTAGCATCACATCCAAAATTTGAAGTTTACACCTCCCCCCTTTGTTTAGCAATTGCATTTTATTTCGCCGAAAAGAAACACGGTAGTGTGTTGGCTAAACAAAAGATTAATTTAATTTGTCAGCATGTAAAAATTGCAGAAAATTTATCAAGAGGAGTTTCAGATACTTTATTGAATAAAAGAATTCATGATTTTGAAGATGGCCTTGAATACCATGCCGCTCAAGAACATGGGTGCAAATGCATCATTACCGAAGATATTGAAGATTTCTATTTCTCAGATATCGAAGTCTTGAACTGTCAGGATTTTTTTAAAAGACATTTGTTAAATTAACACAGTTTGTTCAAACCAATTATAACAAATTAATAACTGTCAACATGAAAATTGATATTTGAATTACTCTTAAGCTTTAGCCCATATCATATCAAGAAAATATAAGCATAAAGCATATCACCTTCACACTAACCTGATGACCATTCAATAACTTATATATCAGGCTTATTTCATCTTTCGATTAAATTTTGAGCGAGGCACAACTCCATCATATTTTTTTAAGATATTTGCATCCTCAAAAATGAAACAATTTATACCAGAAGACGGCACATTACTTCCTTTAATGGAAGAGTTCTATACGATACAGGGCGAAGGATTTAACACTGGAAAAGCGGCATATTTTATTCGTTTAGGCGGTTGCGATGTGGGTTGCCACTGGTGTGATGTAAAAGAAAGCTGGGATGCAGAAATGCATCCGCTCACACAATCTGATGTAATCGTAGATAATGCAGATAAATTTCCCGGAAAAGCTGTCGTAATTACTGGTGGTGAACCACTGATTTACAACCTTGATTATTTGACGAATAAGCTAAAGGAAAGAGGAATTTTAACCTTTATTGAAACTTCTGGTGCTTATCCACTTTCAGGAAACTGGGATTGGATCTGTCTATCGCCCAAAAAGTTTAAGGCTCCTCGTCCAGATATTACGCTATTTGCTCATGAGTTGAAGGTAATTGTTTTTAATAAAAGCGATTTTAAATGGGCGGAGGAATACGCAGCAATGGTATCTCCTACCTGCAAATTATATTTACAGCCAGAATGGTCTAAATCAAAAGAAATCACACCAATGATTATTGAATACGTAATGGCGAATCCAAAATGGGAAATTTCTTTACAGACACATAAATTTTTAAATATTCCTTAAAAAACAATACATTAGCTTAATAACCAATGTTTTGTCTATGAGGTTTTACTTCTCCCTATTTTTAACTTTAATCAGTCTTAGCGTTTTCGCCCAGGCATCAAATAATAAAAAAGCTCAGAATTTTTTCGAACATGCGGGTTCGTTGGTAGCAAAATTGGATTACCCAGCTGCCGAACCGCTATTAAAAAGTGCAGTAGAAGCAGATCCTTTGTTTCAGCGTGCTTATATTCTCCTGGCTGATGTACAAAAGCTTCAGAAAAAATATACTGAGGCCAAAGCCAGCTATCAAAAGTCAATTTTAATTAACGCAAATATTTCGCCAGCAGTAATTTATAGCTTGGCAGAAACTGAGTTTGCAACACAGGAATTTGAAAAGGCAAAAAAGCATTTTACCGATTTCCTCATGCAGGATGATTCCTCAGCGCGAGCTCAAAGAGCGAAAAAATACCTGGTCGATTGTAACTTTGCATTCGCTGCCATTAACAAACCTGTAAAATATACACCAACTAACCTTGGCAAAGGCGTAAACACTGCAGATGCAGAATACTTTCCGGCACTAACAGCAGATGGAGAAACACTCATTTTTACCCGGCAAATTGGAGGCAATGAAGATTTCTGGACGTCGCAATATAAAAATGAAGTATGGGCAGAAGCAACTCCCCTTTCTTCTAAAATTAATACCCTAAAATATAACGAAGGTGCCCAAACCATATCTCCGGATGGAAAGTATTTATTTTTCACTGGTTGTAACCGCCCTGATGGGTTAGGTAGATGTGATATTTACGTTTCACATCGGGAAGGTAAGGATTGGGGTGAACCATACAATGTGGGTAAGCCTGTAAATTCAGAATACTGGGAATCACAACCTGCCATTAGTCCAGACGGAAGAACATTATATTTTATCAGTAATCGCCCGGGCGGATCTGGAGGCTATGATATTTGGAAGAGCACCATTACAGATGATGCTAAATGGGGACCTGCAATAAACTTAGGTATAGAGATAAATACCCCATTTGATGAAAATACACCATTTTTGCACGCAGATGGTAGAACCCTATACTTTTCATCTGATGGCTGGCCTGGATTTGGCCACAAGGATATTTTCTACAGTAGGCTGGATGAAAATGGAAAATTCAGCAAGCCAACAAATATGGGCTACCCAATTAATTCTTATGAAGATGAAAATGGCCTGATCGTAAGTGCGGATGGAAATTTCGGTATGTTTTCTTCTAATTTGAAAAATGGTTTTGGTGTCCAGGATATTTATCGTTTTGGCATCCCTGAAATCGCTAAACCACTTAAAATTAATTATGTTAAAGGCATTGTAAAAGATAAGGATACCAAAAAAACTATCGAAAGTAATGTTCAGGTAATTGATTTAAAAACCAACAAGCCAGTTTTTGATGACTATACTGATCCTGAAACCGGACAATTTCTAGCGGTGATGCCTGTTGGTAGCAATTATCTATTTAATGTGAATGCAGATGGGTATATGTTTTACTCAGAAAATTTTGAGTTGAAACAAGGTGACATCAATAAACCTTACCAGGTTGAAGTATTTATAGAAAAGATAAAACCGGGTGGTAATGTGACCTTACGAAATATATTTTTTGACACCAATAAATTCAACCTTTTACCAGCTTCAGTACGTGAGTTGGATCTCCTGATTGATTTCTTACAGCAAAATCCAAGTGTCCATATCGAAATTCAAGGCCATACTGATAATGTTGGCGATGATAAGCTAAATGAGAAATTATCCCTTAATCGGGCCAATGCGGTCTACAGTTATTTGATTAAAAATGAAATAGATCAGAAACGATTGTCTTTTAAAGGCTTTGGCGCCACAAAGCCAGTTGCAGATAATTCAACTGAAACTGGAAGAAAAAATAACCGAAGAACGGCATTTGTAATTACGAAAGTCTAAGCTCTTCACCTATCAATTTGGAGATGAATTAACAAGAGCTGCAGGATTATTTAGAGATAACAGGCAGCCAGTAGAAACATATTAAAATTTTCTTCCTGCCATTACGCTAATTTCTGATCCTTCTGCTAAGATTACTGAATCTGGCTCAACATGGTTAAGGTTTGCGAAATCCTCGCCGTAGTTTTCTCGAAAATCAGCTTTAATGGTATAGCTTTCCACTGGATAAACTTGCCAGCGTGGATGTTGTACACCATACTCCGATGTTCTGTTAAGGCCTAGTTTAGTATATCCCCAATAGTGTTCGGTTATAAATTCCTCTTCACTCCCAATTGGAATTTCCATTGCCTGTGAAGATGTTTTAACAGCAAAACTATTCCATTCTTTTGTTTTCCACAGATATTCTACCTGAAGCTGATCACCCTGAAATGTCCACAGATGTTTCATGGACAATGTCTTGTATTTTTCTTTGTAAATGGTATTGGCAACTAATGTGATCGCAGGCAAAGGCACAATTTCCTGTATGAAAACGGCACCACGTTTCCATTCAAGTCCGTCTTTATATTTCACATAGAATCGCAGATTCACTTCTTCAAAATTGGTATGAAAAGGAATGCGAAATCCACGAAGCTTTACATCCAGAAACATAAAACCAACGAGGCTAACATAATACTTTCCTTGCCAATCATCCAATACTGTATTTGGTGGAAGGTACTTTTCAAGAATGGATTTTTCTACCTCATATTGCGCTAAAGCAAGTTTTCGCCATTCGGCGGTGAGGAACACTTTTGATTTAGCCAAGATTATAAAATTGCTTGTCGCACTCTGATCAATTTAACTAGCGTTTCTTCCAACAGATCTAAATGCAACATGTTTGCACCATCAGATTTTGCGTTTGCCGGATCAGGGTGGGTTTCAATAAATAAACCATCCGCACCTACGGCAATCGCCGCTTTCGCAATGGTAGATATCAGTTCTGGTTTACCACCGGTTACGCCACTGCTTTGATTAGGTTGTTGTAAAGAATGCGTACAATCCATCACTACCGGCACACCAAAACTTTGCATTTCTGGTAAGCCCCGATAATCTACAATCAGATCCTGGTAACCAAAGGTATTGCCCCTATCCGTTAAAATCACCTTATCGTTACCTGCCTCTTTTATTTTTTCTACCGCAAATTTCATTGAACCTGCAGAAAGGAATTGCCCTTTTTTAACATTTACCACTTTACCGGTGTGTGCGGCAGCTATTAAGAGGTCTGTTTGGCGACAAAGAAATGCTGGAATCTGTAATACGTCTACGTAGGCAGCAGCCATGGCCGCTTCATCACTTTCGTGAATATCTGTAACGGTTGGAACGCCAAACTCACGACCAATTCTTTCTAGAATACGCAAGGCTTTTTCATCGCCAATGCCTGTAAAAGAACTTCCTTTACTGCGATTTGCTTTGCGGTATGAACCTTTAAAAATGTATGGAATTTTAAGCTTGTCAGTAATCGAAATAATCTTTTCGGCAATACGTAATGCAATATCTTCGCCTTCAATTGCGCATGGACCAGCCATTAAAAAGAAGTTTCCAGATTCGGTATGTTTTATTTTATCTAAATAGTTTAGCATAGTAGTGATGTGAGAGGTGAGATTCAGAAAGCTATCGCCTAAAAACCTTATCTATTCTCTCCATTTAATTTTAATTTCCTAGTTCCGACATAAATTTAATTCGCATCAATTGAATTTCCTCACGTGTGTAATCCGTTTCACCGAGCTCATTCAGCGCTTCATCAATAGAATCATTTTCAGCAGCTCTAAAATAATCGAAAACCTCATCTTGTCTGTCATCATCAATTACTTCATCAATAAAATAGTTGAGATTAAGTTTTGTTCCAGAGTTCACAATTGACTCTACCTCCTTTAAAATCTCCTCGTAGGTAATGCCTTTAGAATCGGCTATATCCTCTAAACCGATTTGTCTGTCGATATTCTGAATAATAGAAACCTTCATCTGCGATTTGTTCGCCTGCGTTTTGATAATCAAATCAATCGGACGTTCAATATCGTTATCCTCTACATATTTTTTTATCAATTCGATAAATGGCGTCCCGAATTTCATTGCTTTGCCCGAACCAACCCCTGAGATCTGCTTCAATTCTTCAGAAGTAATCGGATAATGCGTACACATTTCCTCAAGAGACGGATCCTGAAAAACAACAAACGGTGGTACACTTTTTTGCTTGGCAATTTTCTTGCGCAAGTCCTTAAGCAGTTGTAATAAATGGGTATCTAATGCGCCAGATCCTTGTTTAACGTCGTCATCATCATCCTCCGCACCAGTTTCAATAATGGGCTCGTTTAAAATAAACTTTAAGCTATATGGATTGATGATAAAATCTTTCCCTTGTTTGGTAAGTTTTAATAAGCCATAATTGTCGATATCCTTAAAGAGATAATTATTCAAAACAGCCTGGCGGATTACCGATTTCCAGAGAAGAATGCCCTCTTCCTTACCAATTCCGAACTCCGGTACCTTACTGTGTTCATAAGCAATGGTTTGAGCAGTTTCCAAGCCAAGAAAAACATTCAATAAGTGCGCATCGTCAAACTTTTCATCTGTTTTTTGAATAAACTTTAATAAAGTAGACAGCTGCTCTTCAGCATCAAATTGTTTTTTAGGTTTCTTGCAATTATCACACATGCAATTGCAACCTGTTTCGTTAAAGTTTTCTCCAAAATAATGAAGGATTTGCTTCCGGCGACAAACACCAGACTCTGCATAATCGATCACTTCTTTTAGTATCTGAGTACCAATCTCTCGTTCTGACACTGGCTTATCTTTCATAAATTTAGCCAGCTTATCTACATCTTTTTGGGCGTAAAAAGCAATACAAATTCCTTCTCCGCCATCTCGGCCAGCTCTACCTGTTTCCTGGTAATAGCCTTCCATGCTTTTTGGCACGTCGTGATGAATGACAAAACGAACATCAGGTTTATCGATTCCCATACCGAAAGCAATCGTTGCTACGATTACCTCCGCATCTTCCATCAAAAATTTATCCTGCGTTTCTGCCCTAACCTTTGGATCTAAACCTGCATGGTAAGGCAAGGCACTGATTCCATTCAGATTTAAAGCTTCAGCAACTTCCTCCACCTTTTTACGGCTCAGGCAATATATGATTCCGGATTTACCTGGATTGGATTTAATGTATTTGATAATTTCTTTATTAATATCACGCTTTGGGCGGATTTCATAAAAAAGATTTGGCCTGTTAAATGAAGATTTAAATAAGGTGGCTTCAGACATGCCCAGGTTCTTCATAATATCATGCTGAACCTTTGGAGTTGCCGTAGCCGTAAGTGCGATAATTGGAATATTATCCCCTAAGCCACCAATTACTTGCTTTATTTTCCGGTATTCAGGTCTAAAGTCATGGCCCCACTCAGAAATACAATGTGCCTCATCCACAGCTACAAAAGAGATTTTTATTAAATTTAAAAACTCAATATTATCTTGTTTGGCTAAAGATTCTGGCGCAACGTATAAAAGTTTGGTTTGCCCGCTGAGCAAATCGGATTTTACCTGCGTAATTTCTGATTTGTTTAAGGATGAGTTGAGAAAATGAGCAATACTATCATTTCCACCAAAGGCCCGTAACTGGTCCACCTGGTTTTTCATTAATGCGATGAGCGGCGAAATCACAATTGCCGTTCCTTCACTCATTAGCGCTGGTAATTGATAGCAAATAGACTTCCCTCCGCCCGTTGGCATGATCACAAAAGTGTTATTGCCCTCTAAAATATTTGTTATGATCGACTCCTGATCACCTTTGAAATTATCAAACCCGAAGAAATTTTGCAGGTTATCAAATAACGACTTTTTCACGTCCATTTTGTGTAATAAAATATGCGATGCTATTTTTCTATCCAAAATAACATAATTTTACAAGAATTTCAAGTATCAAAAAACAATTATTTTCTCTTTGAAAAGTAAAAAATATATTCTCCAGTCGGCTATAAGTACATTAGAACTCGAATCAGCAGCAATATTGAATGTTGCAAAGAATCTAAACGACGATTTTGAAAAGGTAGTATCTACAATTTTAACCTGCGAAGGCCGCGTAATTGTGACTGGGATAGGTAAAAGTGCAATCATTGCGCAGAAGATTGTAGCCACATTTAATTCTACCGGAACGCCCGCAATTTTTATGCATGCTGCAGACGCGATACATGGCGACCTGGGAATGATTCAACGGAAAGATGTAATTATTTGTCTATCCAAAAGTGGCAATACACCTGAAATTAAAGTATTGGTTCCTTTATTAAAATCTGCCGGAAATATTTTAATTGGAATGGTAGGCGAATTGGGTTCATTTTTGGCAGAACAAGCGCACTTAATTCTTAACACTGCGTTTGAGAAAGAAGCTTGTCCGCATAACCTGGCACCAACCACCAGTACCACTGCTCAACTAGCTTTGGGAGATGCGCTAGCCATTTGCCTGTTAGAATGCCGGGAATTTAATGAATCTGATTTTGCCAAGTATCATCCAGGTGGCTCATTAGGCAAAAAACTATATCTAAAAGCTGGCGATCTCGCTTCAACCAATGAAAAACCAGCCATCAGTCCATCCGCCCCGGTTAAAGATGTTTTAATAGAAATTAGTAAAAACCGTTTAGGTGCGGTAGCTGTTGTTGATACCGAGAATCATGTGGTTGGTGTAATTACCGATGGTGATATCCGTAGAATGCTCGAGAACAATGGATCGATTGTAGGATTAAAAGCAGAAGACATCATGGGCAGGCTGCCCAAAAGTATACAATATGACTCACTTGCGGTTGATGCACTACACATAATTAAGGAAAATAACATTACACAGTTGCTAGTGTTAGAACAAAATACTTACTTTGGAATAATCCATCTACATGATCTCCTGAATGAAGGGATTGTGTAACATTTAAATATAAAATGAATAAAGATTACTACGCACTTATTATGGCAGGCGGAGTCGGAAGTCGATTTTGGCCCGTTAGTAGAACAGAATACCCAAAACAGTTTATAGATTTTTTCGGCGTTGGCAAAACGTTGATTCAAAGTACATATGAAAGATTTCTAAAAATCTGTCCGCCTGAAAACATCTTTATCGTAACCAACGATATCTATTCGGCATTAATTAAAGAACAACTTCCAGATATAGGTGACAACCAGATCCTGGCAGAGCCTTTAATGAGAAATACCGGTCCTTGTATTGCTTACGGTAGTTTTAAAATTGCAGAACTTAATCCGAATGCAACTATCGTTGTGGCACCATCAGACCATACCATTGCTGACCTCGACGGATTTATTGATTCTATTGAACAGTCATTATCAGCAGCTTCTAAAAACGATTGCTTGATCACGCTAGGAATTAAACCTAACCGTCCTGATACTGGTTATGGCTACATTCAACATACAGATCATGTATTAAATACGGATACTGATTTACACAAAGTAAAAACCTTCACTGAAAAACCGAATTTAGAATTAGCTAAATCATTTATTCAAAGTGGAGATTTCTTGTGGAATGCAGGTATCTTTATCTGGTCGGCACGTGCGATATTAAGTGCTTTTGAAAGGCATTTACCAGATATGTACGAAATTTTCAATATTGGCCGATCTGAATTAAACAAAGACGGTGAAAAAGAATTTATCAATAATGCTTATTTCCAGTGCACAAATATTTCCATCGACTTTGGTATTATGGAAAAGGCGGATAATGTATATGTTTTGCCATCAGACTTCGGCTGGTCGGATCTTGGAACATGGGCATCGATTTATGAAATGGCTGATAAAGATTACGTAGGTAATGCGGTAATTCCTTCAGAACAAGTAATCATGTTCGATTCTTCGAACTGTATGGTCAATGTACCAAAGGATAAATTGGTAATTCTGAATGGATTACACGATTTTATTGTGGTAGAGAACAACAATATGTTGATGATTTGCCCAAGAAATGAAGAGCAAAGAGTTAAGGAATTTGTAGCTGAAGTGAAATCCCGTTTTGGAAATAAATTTATCTAAAAATAAAAAGCTGAATCGTTTAGAGATATTATACTAAACGATTCAGCTTTTTTATGCTTTTTATTTTAAATGCTTCGCTGCCTTACCGCTTCGTATAAAATTACTCCAGCTGAAACAGAAACATTCAGCGATTCTATTTTACCTGCCATCGGAATTTTTGCCAAATGATCTGCAACACGTAAAAGGTCATTTGATATTCCCTCATCTTCAGATCCCATTACAATAGCTGTTGGCATCGTGTAATCCGGCGAATAAATCAAGTCGCTAGTTTTCTCCGTACAAGCTACAATCTGTAAGCCACTATCTTGCAGATACAGACAAATTTTATGAAGATTGGCATGTCGGCAAATTGGAATATTAAATAATGCACCTGCCGAAGTTTTGATGGCATCTGCATTAATCTGAGCGGCATTTTTTAAAGGCACTACGATGGCATGTACCCCAACGCAGGCCGCAGTACGTGCAATAGCGCCCATATTACGTACATCAGTAACACTATCTAATATTAAGATTAAGGGTACTTCTCCTTTTTCAAACACAGCAGGAACGATATCCTCAATATTTTGATAAGTAATGGGCGAAATCACCGCAATAACTCCCTGATGATTTTTCTGCGACATGCGGTTTAATTTTTCCACAGGAACAGCATTTAACGGGATAAGTGTATCTTTTAATAAAGCTTTCAATTCTAAGAAAAGGTCTCCACCCAAACCGCGTTGCTGGTAAATCGTTTCAATATCTCTTCCAGCTTTCACTGCTTCAATAACGGCTCTGATGCCAAATACAAACTCATTATTTTCTTTTGCGCGTTGCGGTCTTCTAAAATTATCCATGTTTCGAAATTGTTTGCAAAAGTAATTGTTTTTAAATCAAAGCGGATGAAATTTATTTAATTGAGAAAATTCAATGTTTAAATGTATAACGGAATGGGAAATCGGGAAAGGATAAATGGGGATAAACTGCATTCCAGAAAATTGATAGGGGAATGAGCAGCGTTTCATAAAAGCGTAAAGAGGCAGCACATTCCTTTCCTCATTTCATGAAATTAAATTTATTCACTTCCAGTTTGTTAAGAAACTGCTAGTAACTTGTTCACTAAATCCGCTAAACTTTTCGTTACTTTTGTAGAATGAGTATCGATAACGGACAAGGTGGAAAAAACAGTTTAACAGCGAGAAAAGCACGACTAACCAGCACAGTAAGTACCATGGGGAAATTACCTCCACAGGCTTTGGATCTGGAAGAAGCTGTTTTAGGAGCCCTCATGCTTGAAAAAGACGCTTTATCTGCTGTTATTGATATTTTGAAACCAGAAGTTTTCTATCAGGAATCTCATCAAAAGATTTTCGAGGCCATTCATATGCTTTTCGAAAAATCTAAACCTGTAGATATTTTAACCGTAACGGCAGAGCTTCGCCAAATGGGCTCATTAGAAATGGTGGGCGGTGCCTACTACATTACCAATCTTACTAACCGGGTTGCATCAGCAGCTAATATAGAATTCCATGCAAGAATCATTTCCCAAAAATACATTCAAAGGGAACTAATTCGGATTTCTACTGATATTATTACCACCGCTTACGAAGATACTGCCGATATTTTCGATTTACTTGATCATGCAGAGAAGGGATTATTCGATATTGCCCAAAACAACTTGCGTAGAGATACCCAGAAAATGGATGATATCATCAAGCAGTCATTGGCAACACTAGAGGAGTTAAGAACTAAAACAGATGGTTTAACAGGTGTTCCTACTGGTTTTACCGGTTTAGATCGAATTACTGGTGGCTGGCAAAAGCAAGATTTAGTAATTATTGCTGCACGTCCGGCGATGGGAAAAACGGCTTTCGTACTTACCTGTGCCAGGAATGCTACGGTAGATTTTGCAAAACCAACTGTTGTTTTCTCACTGGAGATGTCTTCAGTTCAGTTAGTAAATCGTTTGATTTCCGGGGAAGCCGAAATTGAGCAGGAAAAAATCAGAAAAGGAAATTTACAGGAATGGGAATGGCAACAACTGCACAGTAAAATTGGCCGTTTAACAGAAGCACCTTTACTGATTGATGATACTCCTGCACTAAATATCTTTGAATTTAGAGCAAAATGCAGAAGATTAAAATCGCAATACGACATTCAATTGGTTATTGTAGATTATTTGCAGCTGATGCATGGCAAGGGAGAAGGAAAAGGTGGAGGTAACCGTGAGCAGGAAATTGGTAGTATTTCCAGGGCTTTAAAATCGGTAGCTAAGGAATTAGACGTACCGGTATTGGCACTTTCGCAGTTGAGTCGTGCGGTAGAGAGCAGGCCAGGTTTGCAAGGCAAGCGCCCAATGCTATCTGATTTGAGGGAATCTGGATCTATTGAGCAGGATGCGGATATGGTGCTATTCTTATACCGTCCGGAATATTATGGAATTACAGAAGATGAACAAGGACGGTCTCAAGCGGGTATTGGTGAAGTTATTATTGCAAAACACCGTAATGGTGAAACCGGAATTGTGCCACTTCGATTTATTGGTAAGTTTGTGAAGTTTACGGATTTAGAAGAAGATTTTAATTCACCAATGTTGGGATCTGGAGATTCCAGTGCCGGGATAACGCCGTCGCAGTCATTCGATAATTTTAATAATCCAAGACCTCAGGGGAACACGATCATCATGCCTTCCAGGGGAAATGATATGCACGATGATGATGATCCGCCGTTTTAAATTTTAATCATTAATCTACTTGTTGTTTTCTTACCAACCAACTTAAGTTTTATCTCATCGACATATCGCTATAATTTTCTGATGGTAAAACACTAACAGAAAAATGGAAATTAAATAATTCCCGCAGATTTAGGTGATTTCCGCAGTAGCAGTATATAAATCTCCATCGATCATTTTGATCTGTCGAATAGCACCTTTAACCTAATGGTTGGTGATACACCAACCAGCCTAAGTTTCATCAATCAATCGGTCATAAAATGAAATCACAAACGTGAATTTTCATTTTGTGATACACCAACCGATAAATGGAAAAATTACTACTTAAAAAACATATCCAATTAAAATCCCCGCCAAAACAATTACCGGCGGACTAATCTTCGTAAAATTAAGCAATAGAAAAGTTGATAGCATAATCCCTAAAAATAACCAGTTAAACCCCATAGGAATAAGCAACAGGATAAATGCCGCGATAATGAAGCCGACGCTTACTGCATTAATTCCTGAAAGGCTATGGCGGATCCTGGAAATTTTTTTCAAATCATCCCAAAAAGGAACGATAAATAAAACCAAAATTAAACCTGGTAAATTGATGCCAATAACCCCGATTAAACCACCAAGTACTTGTCCCCATACTCCATAGCCGAAATTTTTCATACTTAAAGCACCCAGATAACTGGTAAAGGAAAACGTTGGTCCGGGAAGTGCCTGTTGAAGCGCAAAGCCAGATAAGAAACCTGTTGATGGTAAATAATGCTTCATTTCTACAAATTCGGTGAACATTAAAGGAACAAGCACCTGCCCCCCACCAAAAACAAGAATACCATTACGATAGAAATTTTCTAATAAACGAATAGGTAAGCTAAATGGAGATGTTCGATTAATGATGGCACCTACCAATGCAAATACCAGTAAGGCTCCTAAAAAGTAGATTAGTTTGCGCGGATTAAGGTTTGAAAATAACTTCACTCTTAATTCTGTTTCTTCTCGTGGCGTTTCTATTGCTGAAGAGATGATCCCTCCTACTAAAATGGCCAGCGGAAAAACATACGCATTACGAAGAACAAATGTTGCCACTACTGAAGCTACGGCTAAAAATATTGAAACCTGGGATGAAAGTACTTTTTTTCCTAATTTCCACGCACCATAAGCTACAATACCTAAGGCAATGGGTTGAATGTATTCGAGAATGTCATTAAATTTTTGTTTCTGATCCAGCAATGCATAGCTGATTGCGGCCAGCGTCATCACCGTTGCCGTAGGAAGAATCCAAATGAGAAATGTAATAATTGCCAATTTCAGTCTACCAACTTTCCAGGCGATTCCTACCAAGGTTTGCGTAGAGGCTGGTCCGGGTAAAACCTGCGCCAATGCATTTAGTTCTAATAATTCTTCTTCTGAAATAAACTTGGTATGGTGTACAAAATACTTTAATAATAAAGCCAGGTGGGCTTGAGCACCACCAAAGGATGTAAAAGTAAAGAACACCACATTGCGAATAAATAACCAGCGTTTTGTAGTTGAAATTGGTTTGGAATGCATTTAAAGTAATTATTTAATTGCTGATGTTAAGTGACTGTAATTGTGTAATATAAATAACAAATATACAACAAACTGAAATTACCAGCTGTGAATTGTTAATTGCAAATGGGAAGCGGTCCACTATAAATTGCAAACTAAACTAATCATCCTCATAATCTAAACCTGCAGCTGTATTGTATGCACCTTGTAATTCAGCAAAGGCATGCATATCGCGCTTGTTTCTTGCGGTTATCATTCCTTTCTCATAAACTTCGATTGCTTTCTCTTTTTGTCCATCTTTCTCGTATAATTTACCCAAATGATAATAAGTTCCCACGTAATCAGGGTGTTTATCAGTTAATTGAAGGTAAAAAGAATAGGCTTTTTCCTTATCATTCTGAGTGTTATACTCTGTGGCTAAGGCATATAGAATAAACGGGTCGTTAGGTTCACTTTCTAAAAACTCCAATAACTTGGCTAAACGGGTTGATGACATTTTATTTCCTTGCTTTTTTAATTAAATTTGCAGAAAGACCTTATATATAAATCTCAATAAATATGAAAATATTAGTTTGTATCAGTAACGTGCCCGACACGACGACAAAAATAACTTTTACCAACGATAATACCGAATTCAATACTGCAGGAGTGCAATATATTGTAAATCCTTATGATGAGATCGCGTTATCAAGAGCAATAGAACTTACTGAGGGTGGTAAGGGAACGATAACGGTAATCAATGTAGGTGAGGCAGCAAACGATCCAACGGTTAGAAAGGCATTAGCAATTGGTGCTGATGAAGCTGTGCGTGTGAACGCAGCTCCACGTGATGCCTATTTCGTTGCCAAACAGATCGCAGAGTACGCAAAAGATAAGGATTACGACCTCATCCTGACCGGTCGTGAATCTATTGATTACAACGGTAACCAGGTTGCAGCCATGGTTGGAGAATTCTTAGATATTCCATCTATTTCAATTATTAAAAAACTAGACTTCGATGGCACATCGGCAACGATAGAAAGAGAAATTGAAGGTGGTAAAGAAGTAGTGACGGTATCAGGTAAATTTATTGCCAGCTGTGCGGAAGGTGTTGCAGAACCAAAAATCCCAACAATGCGTGGAATTATGAGTGCAAGAACCAAGCCTTTAACTGTTGTAGACGCTGTAGAGATTGAAGCAGTAACCAAGGTTGCCAAATATGAAACACCTGCCCCACGCGGAACTGTGAAATTGGTACCGGCAGATCAAACAGCATCTCTTATCGGATTACTTCACAGTGAAGCAAAAGTAATCTAATTTTGTTTTCATTACCCAATTAATCAAATCGTTACACCAATCCAATCAGGATTAAGAAATAAATATATGTCAGTATTAGTATATGTAGAACAAGCTGAAGGTAAGTTTAAGAAATCTGTTTTTGAAGCTATTTCTTATGCCAAAGCTATTGCAGATCAGCAATCAACCAACTTAACCGCAATCTCAATTGGCGACGTTGCCGAAAGTGAACTAAAAGAACTAGGAAAATACGGTGCAGCTAAAGTATTAAATGTAAATACAGATCAATTAAAGACTTTCGTTAACCAGGCTTATGCGAGCATCATTGCAGCCGCCGCTGAAAAGGAAAACGCTGATATCGTTGTTTTATCTAACTCTTTCTCAGGTAAAGGTTTAGCACCACGAATTGCAGTAAAACTTGGAGCTGGTTTAGCAGATGGTGCAGTAGAATTACCAAGTACTGATGGAAAGTTTTCGGTTAAGAAAACTGCATTTTCAGGAAAAGCTTTTGCCATTACCGAGCTAACCTCTGCTAAGAAGGTAATTGCTTTGAATCCAAATGCCTTTGGTGTTAAAGAAAATGCTACAGATGCAGCAATTGAGGACTTTGTTGCCGATATTAAACAATCAGACCTTGGAACTGTTATCAAGGATATTGTGAGGGCAACTGACAAAGTCTCTTTACCAGATGCAGAATTGGTAGTATCGGCTGGAAGAGGTTTAAAAGGGCCGGAAAATTGGGGGATGATTGAAGAGCTGGCTGGATTACTAGGTGCAGCAACAGCTTGTTCCAAACCAGTTTCTGATGCAGATTGGAGACCTCACTCGGAACACGTTGGTCAAACAGGAATCGCCATCAGTCCGAACTTATACATTGCGATAGGAATTTCAGGAGCAATTCAACATCTAGCGGGCGTAAGTTCTTCTAAAGTAATTGTAGTGATTAATAAAGATCCTGAAGCTCCTTTCTTTAAAGTTGCTGATTACGGGATAGTTGGTGATGCTTTTGAGGTAGTACCTCAATTAATTGAAGCTTTAAAAGCACATAAAGGATAAAAATCTTTAAACCTGGCAGGCTATAAAACCTACCAGGTTTGAAATATAGATATGAAAAAAGTTAAGTTAGACATTGTAGGATTATCTTACAGCCAGACCCAGTCTGGCGCCTATGCCCTTGTTTTAGGAGAAGTGAATGGACGGAGGCGGTTGCCTATTATTATTGGTGCTTTTGAAGCACAGGCTATTGCTATAGAAATTGAGAAAATGACCCCAAGCAGGCCACTAACTCATGATCTATTTAAATCAATGGCTGATACTTTCCATATCAATATTGAGGAAATCATTATTTATAATTTGGTTGATGGTGTATTTTATGCAAAATTAATTTGTAATGACGGGAAAAATAAACATGAAATTGATGCCCGTACATCTGATGCAATTGCACTAGCTGTACGTTTTGATGCCATGATTTATACTTACGAATTCATTTTATCTTCTGCGGGAATTGTAATTGAAGGAAATGACTTCTTATTTCTGGAGAATATGGATTCGATAGCAAAAGAACCAGATGCTGATAGTTTACCAAGCAGTGGAAAACAGCAAGGCTTTACAGATTTGTCTTTAGAAGAATTGCAACAAAAATTACAAGAAGCCATAGCAGAAGAAGCTTATGAAAAAGCCGCAAGGTTACGAGATGAGTTAAATAAACGTGGAACATCGTAAAGTATTTCTAACTAAAATTAATTTAGAGCAATTAAATTCGATATTTCTTTTATTAAAATCTAAAAATAGCAATAACCCAAATTATTTAACATAATTTGGGTTTATTTTTGAATTATGTTTCAAATTAGTTCTATATTCAGCCTTTACTTTCAAAAATCAAACAAACGATATGATGAATGTTAAGTTTCGCTTAACCTTAATGAGCTTTATGCAATTTTTTGTGTGGGGTGCCTGGCTTATCACAATTGCAAATTATTGGTTCGGAACAAAACAGTGGGATGGAACACAGTTTGGTGCAATTTTCGCCACCATGGGTTTTGCCTCTCTATTTATGCCTACTTTAACTGGCATCATTGCCGATAAATGGGTAAATGCTGAAATTCTATATGGAATACTCCACATTTTATATGCTGGCGTGCTATTTTATCTGCCACAGGTTGAAAGTCCGAATGCCTTTTTCTGGACCATGCTGGTAGCCATGTGTTTTTACATGCCAACAATATCCTTAAGTAACTCTATCTCTTACACGACCTTAAAATCCGGCAATCTGGATGTAGTAAAAGACTTTCCTCCTATTCGGGTATGGGGAACAGTTGGCTTTATCGCGGCCATGTGGATTACAAATCTAACCGACAACAAAGCAAGTGCAAATCAATTTTATATAGCAGGAACGGGTGCATTGATACTTGGTATCTATGCATTTTCTTTACCAAAATGTAAACCCAGTAAACTCATATCAGAAGAAGCTTCGCTTATGCATACATTGGGGCTCGAAGCCTTTAAGCTATTTGCGAACTACAAAATGGCCTTGTTCTTCATTTTTTCCATGTTTTTGGGCGGAGCTTTACAATTGACCAACGCTTATGGTGATGTTTTCCTCGATGAATTTAAACATTTCCCAAAGTACGCAGATTCTTTTGTGGTTAAATATTCGACCATTATTATGTCGATTTCGCAAGTATCTGAAACCTTATTTATTCTGGCCATACCATTTTTCTTAAAGCATTTTGGCATTAAGAAAGTAATGATTATCGCTATGCTGGCCTGGGTATTCCGGTTTGGATTCTTCGCCTATGGAAACCCTGCTGGCAACCTTTGGATGATTATTTTATCTTGTGTGGTTTATGGAATGGCCTTTGATTTCTTTAATATCTCCGGTTCATTATTTGTAGAAACTTCTACTACAGCAAAAACGAGGTCTTCTGCACAGGGCATGTTCATGATGATGACCAATGGCTTTGGTGCCGTATTTGGCAGTTTGGTATCTGGATGGATGATCGACAAATATTTCACCAAATCTTTTACCACTATTCAGGCTACATCTGAATTTGTGGGTGCTGAACCTACAAATAATCATTTGCTAGAATTTGTCAAAAGTCAGGGTATAAGCATCCTAAACAACGGTACATTCGACAAAGCCATTCAAATGAAAGACTGGCACCATATCTGGCTTTCGTTTACGATTTATGCCTTAATTATCACCGTATTATTTGCATTATTATTTAAACACAAACATACCAAAGCTGAAGAAAAAGCTATTGAAGCCATCAGTCATTAATTAACATCTCAAACCCCATTATGTCAGCCGGTAAGTATAGAAAGGAACACAATTGCTTAAATTGTGGTGCACATGTAGAAAAGCATTATTGCAGCAGTTGTGGCCAACCCAATTTAGAACTGAAGGAAAGCTTCTGGGGGTTCATCAGCCATAGTATCGCTCATTATTTTCACTTTGATAATAAGTTTTTCCAAACCCTCACCCCGCTTCTCACAAAACCAGGGCAAGTTACACTAGATTATCTTGCCGGAAAACGAGCCCGGTATATTAATCCGGTGAGCATGTACATTTTCGTATCCATCGTCTATTTTATTGTTGTGCCTAAAGCTTCTGTTGAGGGCGATAGATCAAAGCACCAAACCAAACTAGAAAGGAAGCAAATTGAAAGAGCCACATCTAAATTAATAGACACCAGCAGAAACGGAGAAAACAACGTAGTAAGCGGAATCGCTAAAACAGCCATAAACCGCATTAACAGCAACATTTCGCTTAGCGAGTTCAAAGATCTTACGTTTAAAGAACAAGAAAAAGCTATCGCTGATCTCAAAAGCAAATCAAAAACCTCTGATTTCAATGCTGACTTGCTGGAAGAATACAATAAATTTCACATCATAAAGCAAGACAGTACTTATACATCTTATTTAAACAGGCAAGCTAAACTTTCTGCCAATGAAAAGGATAACTGGCTTCAACGAACCCTCAAGAAAAGAGATATTACGGTCAATCAAAAAATGGTTTCCGGATGGACTTTGAAAGAAGAAATAGAACATTACCGTCCAAAACAGTATTTCCTGCTGATGCCAATCCTGGCCATGTTTATTATGATTATCTTCCGTAAGAATAAGAAATACTATCTGGACCACCTGATTTTTACTATCCATGGAATGACAGCCTATTTTATTGAAGAGATTATCACCAGTCCGATTAAAAAGCACGTGTTTGGACTTGATTCAGCAACGTCGAATTTTATCGGAGTGATCGTTTTTGTCGCCATTGTTTGGTATATGTACAAGGCATTAAAATTATTTTATAACCGCAGCAGAAGTGCTACGATATGGAAGATGTTCCAGGTTGTTATACTCTATGCCATAACGTTGGTTATTACAGAAAAAATAATCTCAGAAACCATCTATTACTTTATTGCTTAACTCAATTGGTTTGCACAGAAAAGCCTCAACATTCTTAATGCTGAGGCTTTGGTATTTTATTGGATCTGGATATTATTTTCTATCCTTCAACTCTACAAATTCTCTGTCAGTTTCTCCAACGTAAATCTGACGTGGACGACCTATTGGCTCTTTGTTTTCATGCATTTCTTTCCATTGAGCAATCCATCCAGGTAAGCGACCCAAGGCAAATAATACCGTGAACATTTCTGACGGGAAGCCCAGGGCTCTGTAAATAATCCCAGAATAGAAATCTACATTAGGATATAATTTCCTGTCAATAAAGTATTGATCTGTTAAGGCTGCTTCTTCTAATTTTTTAGCGATTTCTAAGATCGGATCGTCGATACCTAAATTTTCTAGGATATCATCACAAGCTTTCTTGATGATTTTTGCGCGTGGATCAAAGTTTTTATAAACCCGGTGTCCGAAGCCCATCATACGGAAAGGATCATTTTTATCTTTTGCCTTGTTAATCCACTTTTCAGTATCGCCACCATCAGCTTTGATCAACTCAAGCATGTCAATAACAGCCTGGTTAGCACCGCCATGTAATGGTCCCCATAGTGCGGCAATACCTGCAGCAATAGATGCATATAAATTGCAATCAGATGAACCAACAATCCGAACAGTAGATGCCGAACAGTTTTGCTCATGATCTGCATGTAGAATAAGCAATTTATTCATCGCATTCACGACGATTGGATTTACATCATAATCTTCCGTACGCTGACCGAATGTCATCCATAGAAAATTAGTTACATAATCGTATTTATTTTTAGGATAAATAAGCGGATTCCCTAAAGACTTCTTATAAACAAATGAAACGATAGTTGGAAATTTCGCCAACAGTTTAATAATCGTTAAATCTTGTTCTTCTGGCGTTTGATTAGGCTTTAAACATTCTGGATAAAAGGTAGACAATGAGAAAATTAACGAACCTAACTGACCCATAGGATGAGATTTCGAAGGATAGCCATCGAAGAATTTCTTCATATCCTCATGGATCAAAGTATGCTTGTTAATATCGGTTTGTAAATCTTCCAATTGTTTTTGTGTCGGAAGATCTCCATAAATGATTAAATAAATTACTTCTAAGAAACTTGATTTTGCAGCAAGTTCCTCAATTGAATATCCTCTATATTTTAAGATACCTTTTTCACCATCTAAAAAAGTGATTTTACTTTTGGTAGAACCCGTATTTTTAAATCCAGTATCTAAAGTTACAAAACCAGTAAGATCTCTCAATTTAGAAATATCAATGGCCTTTTCATCTTCTGTTCCTGTAATAACTGGCAATTCTATCGTTTTACCATCAACTTTAATTTCTGCAATATCTGACATATTATTGTATTGTGTTTATAGCTTTCTAAATTATATAAAATTAATATACATGCATAACAAATCTGTTAAATTAATATGAATTATGAGTCAAAAAGACGTAACAATCATACTGAATTTAACTTTGAAATGCGCGCTATTTTGCTTTTAATTCCTCTGTTACTCTACCGCATTCCAGCATTTCGTCACCGTAATATGGGTTTCTAATTTCTTTTTCTGTTGATAACCAATCTCCTCCGTCTCCTTTATTGGCCATTGGGCAATGTTGCACATAAATCGTTCCCTTTTCTATTTCAGCATTTTTCATCAATGCAATCAGATCAGCGCTCAAAATGGTAAAACTTTTTCTTTGGTCTACAAGGTTTCCAGTTGTAGCAATTTTACCGGCAACCTCAGCAGTAGGTTCGCAACCATCATAATCTGCCAGGCTTTTTTCCAGTTCAGCAGCATTTTTTTGTACCAGTTTTGCATCTGCTTTAACCAAAGCATCCTTCAAACCAACATATTCCGTAAAGATTTTCTTTTTCTTTTGATCTTTTATGGCAACTTCGTTATTAGTCTTAAGTGAATCTTTTTGAAGTGTATCGTTCTTTGCTGATGATTTCTTTTCTGATGGATGACAAGCCAATAAGGTAGCAAAAATGGCAATTCCGAATATTCGTTTCATGGTATTTGGTTTTCGGTTCAAAATAGGCAATTAAATATTAAATAAACAAAAAAAGCCCCGCAAACTGCGGGGCTTTCAAATTAAATGATGCTTTAATTATAATTTGAAATTATAAGCTAATCTAAGTGCATATTGACCAGTTTTTCTGAAATAAGTTGTTGATGCGCTATCATTCACATAACCTTCATATCTTACACCAGCATCGAAACCGCCAAACTCATATCCTATGCCACCAGAATAAATAAAGTTGGTTTTTGCACCATCCTGGATCGCAATACCTGCACCAGCTTCAGTAGCTATATACATTCTTTTAATCGGGAATACCTTTACACCACCTTTAGCTGGAATAAAATCTGCATCTACTGCATTATCTTTAGCTATTAATTTAGTGTAACCACCTGATGCTGTTACCGCAACATATGGCGATAGATCCCATTGTAATTTTAAATCAGCTCCATATGCATAATCCATAGGCGATTTGTCGCGAAAAACACCGCCATTTAATCCTACACCAACTTTAAAAGCCATACCTTTTGGAGCTGGATTTGGATCAGGTTCCATCATTGTTTGGGCACTTAGGCTTGTTGAAGCAAAAATTGCAACTGCGGCTGTTGCCGTTGCGAAGATTTTAGTAATCGTTTTCATATTAGATAAATTAAGTTAATTAATAAGGTTTTGAGGTATATACGAAAACCGATTTCATTCAGATTTATTTATTTTCATTTTTTTCAGAAATTATTATAAATAAAAAAAGCCTCAGCGAAAACTGAGGCCGTTATTTATTCGAGATAATGAAATATATTAATTAATAGCACTATTATTTCTCCTCGGTTCTACACTAATACTTAAAACATTACCATTTGTTATCTCGCGAGTAATATAATTATTGGAAGATGTACCAATAATAACTGGCTGATCAAAAGTTAAGATAGCTTCAGCAAGGTTATCTGAACCCAACATAGTTTTAATACTATAAGTTCTTTTTTCACTTGTGGTTGCTGATGCACCAAATTTAAAACCAACTTTAGTCTTGTCACCTCCACTGTTTATTTCAAAATTTGTTGCAAAAGTTGTAGTATTTTCATAACTTTTTGTTTCCTCTTGAGTGCCATCTACCTCATAAAATATAAATTTCCAAGCAGTTCCGTAATTTTCCAAATCCCAAGGCAATAATTCTATATTCGGATGGTATTCTTTCGGAATCGCGTTCCTAAACTCATATAGTTTAATCTTAAAAAACTTCTCATCCATAATCAATTCATACTGTAAGTCAAACAATTCTGTAGGCCGTACACTCATCTGCCTAACAAACTCATTACCTGATCCATTTTTTGCATTGATTAATACAGAAATTCTAAATTCAAAATTACCATCTGTCCACATAGTTGTTGGAGCTGAGGTGCCTGTCCCGTAATAATTATTCATTCTAGGATCACCGTCTTGATCTGAAATTATTCCTAATGCACTTGGCGTTAAAAATTTAAATGATGTAATATATTCACTATAATAATTTCTAAATTTTCCGTTAGGATTGCTGGATGTTATACCGTAATAAACATAATCTCGATGCCATTCATTACCTGAATTATAAGCATCAACATTAACCTGATCAATAGCATTTGGATTTAATAAATTTGGGCCTGGTGCTAATCTACTAATTTTACCATTCTGTTCTTTAGATAAACTAATAGAACTTTTAATACCTAATGATTTATCTACTAAACTTCCATCATAAGCTTCATCAATAAATTCATATGAATAATTATTTGAAGTTCCAGATAAAGATTTTGTTGTATTGTTCTTGACAGCTAATTTATTATTACTACGTTTAACAATAACTCTTTCATTTTCTTTAATAACTAAAACTGGAAATCCAGGAATTTGTTCTGGATTTAATTTAATTTCTTCTTCTTTTTCGTCATATATTGAAACAGAACCGATTTTATCCATGTTAGATACTGCTATCATTGGTATTTCAGTTTTTGTATTCCAATCCATAGGATTAAAATTTGGAAGAGTAGGAACAAATATAGTTAACAGCGGTAACTCACTCTCGACTTTGCTTAATTCTCCTTCAGTTGTATAATTTAATAATTTTGATCTGAATGATTTCCCATTACTCACTTCTACGTCTTTAATTTGATGATATAAAATATCATTATCTCGATCAAACTCTTTGAGGCTTTCCACTCTGATGAAATCTCTTAGGTCTTCCTCAGAACTTAATGCTTTAGCTAAAATTTTAGCAAATGATGTTTGTAATTCAACAGTTTTGCTTTTAGGTTGTAGAATCTCTAAATCCTTTTGTGAATTACTCAAATCTTTTTTACATGAAATTACAAGTGACAATACAATAGCTCCAAATAATTTTAGTTTAGTTTTGTTTTTTTTCATAAAATAATGTTTAAATAAAATAGACAACAAATATATAATAAAAAAGCAATACATAAAATCTAATTATACAAAGCCTATAACATAAAAAAAATAATAAAGTATTATTAAATATACATTTTTACTTAAACAAAAAAGCCTCAGCAAATTGCTGAGGCTTTTAGATCTGAGTTTAAGATTCTTACAAACTGAAACCGTAAGCTAAACGTAAGCCAACATATCCAGTGCTAGCACCATCTCTAGCCAAACCTTCATATTTAACACCTAGGTCTAAACCATTACTCCATGCATAACCCAATGCTGGAGAATATACGAATGAAGTTCCACTACCTTTGTTAGTACCAAAACCAGCACCAAGTTCAGCTAAACCATAAACACCTGCTCCTGAATCATTAAAGAAATATTTCGCACCAACTTTAACCGGGATGTAACCAAAACTTCCTCCTCCGAACTCGTCCTTAACTGAGAAGTTTGTGTAACCAGCAGTTACAGGAATTGATAACTGTTTATCAACATCAAACTGATAACGCAAATCTGCGCCAAGTGCCACGCTATATATATCGCTGGTCGGGATACCACCAATAATTCCGATTCCTAATTTTTGAGTTTGTGCGTTAGCGTTCGTTGCAAAGAATAATGCCACTACAGCTGCTGAAGTAGCAATAATTTTAGTAAAAGTTTTCATCAAATATTATTTTTAAGTTAAATAAATATATCCGCACTGTTACAAAACATGTGCCAAAAGTTAGAATTAAACAACTATTAGGAGTTTAAGCCATGAACAGACTTATTACTAGGAGTTTAAAGTTATTACTTGGTTTTCTCTAAAATATACGCTGTTAATAAGTCTGTTGATGACGCCGCATCGAGCCAAATGATATTTACACCGTCTTTTTCCATTTTTCTAAAAAAGGTGTTTTGCCGTTTAGCATATTGGCAAATCGCTATGCCGAGATTGAATTTTAATTGTTCATAGGTAAGTAAACCTTCGAGGTAACTGACTATAAATTTGTATTCTAGCCCATAAAAGACTAACATCTCCTTATCTACACCACTTGAGATTAATTCAGAGACCTCTTCAATCATTCCATTTTTGAGCCGGTGTTCAAGTCTGGCTAAAATATTAGATCTTGTTAGTTCAACCTGATTCTTTAAGCCAAAAATTACTGGCTTAATCTCAGGCCACTTTTTTTCTGCTAAATGGTGGTCTTGGAGGTATTCTGCAATCTCAATAGCCCTGATTAACCTTTTTTTTGATGAAACATCTGCATGTGCAATATGAGCAGGAGGATAAGTATGTAGCCTAATTGCCAATTGTTCTTGCTCATAAACTTCTAGCTCAGCTCGCAACACCGCATTATTGGGAACTGCCGTATACTGTTGATTTTGCAATAAACTGTGAATGTACATCCCTGTTCCACCGCACAAAATAGGCTGCTTGCCCCTACCATTAATTAATTCAAATGCATCGTAGAAGTCATTTTTAAAGGCGTCAACATGATAGCGTTCTCCCGGATCTAAAATATCAATCAGGTGATGCGGAATAATCTTGTTATTAATTTCGTATTCGTGAAGATCTTTGCCAGTACCTATATTCATCTTTCTAAAAATCTGACGACTATCGGCACTGATAATCTCGCCATTTAATTCATTAGCTACCTGAACCGCAAGTTTTGTTTTTCCAGATGCAGTTGCGCCAAGGATAATGATTAGATTTTGGTCGGCCATTTAGAACTTCAGGATAAATTTTAGACTTCCAGTATTAAAAACCACTTCATCAGCAGCTACTGAAGTGTCTTTGATTAGCGATCGGTTAAAATTTTGATCAAGCGAAAATTGTTTGGGCGCTATTGTAGCGGTTAGTAAAAAGCCGAGGTTACTGTAAGCTTCACCCGAAGACCAGTCTCTGTCTGCATAAGTCATTATATCAGTCGGTTTCTGAAGTACCAAAAAATGAGAAATCAGTTTGCTTAAACCTCCCGTAACACTATAACCGGCCTTAACTGCAAATCTGATTAATTCTGCAGATTTGTAATTTTCAGTATGATTCATATTTCTAAGCGCAGAAAATGTAGCCACAGCAACTAAATCTTCCCTTTCAAATAACCCAAATTTATAGCGGCTATTTACTGCTCCCTGCAAATGGTTTTGATTAATAAAATGATCAGCTATTGGCTTGGTAATTTTCTGTACTTTAGTTTTCCTGCCATGAATTCTAGTATTCAGCCCCAATAAAGATTCAATTCTAGCAACAACTTGTAAAGGTCTGCTAAGCCAAACATCTTCCCAGAGGTGAATGAGTTTGATTTCAGCACTTTTATACTTTGCTTGCAGATCAATAAGATTTTCAGGTGGCTTTATATTTGTAAGGCTAATGAGATTAACCATCAGTTTGCCATTGCCCAGTGTTAGTAAGTAAAAATCCTGATCCAAAGAAAAATGGCATTCAATTTTAAGATCCTCCAATCTGGATCTTAATTGATGATGCCATTCTATATGCTGATTAACTGCTGGTTGATTCAAGGGTGCTAATTTAGCTGCTTAATGCTGGCTACAAATTTAGCTATCCTATTGTTATATCCACTCTTTTTCTTTGAAGTTGGTGTGGATAATTTCAATGAAGGTTTGTATTTCACTTAATTTCTGATCATCTAGTGATGAAATTTGATATCCGGTCTTGTCATCACCAAACTCTTTTAAATCTTTTGTATTCGAAGTAAATTCTGCTGTATTTAGCTTAACTTCTACTACTTCTCCATTAATGTAAATCCCTATAAAAAAACGTTCTGTAATTCTTTCACCTGCTTCCTCGATGTTCTTTTCGCTATAAAGATCATATCCTGTTTCAGAATTCTCATGAACGGTGTAACCTCGTGTGGCATAAGGTTGCACTCCTGCTCTAATCGTTTGAAATATTTCTACAAGGTCTGTTTTCATAATCGTCTTTACTTTTAAAAATAAACACGATCAGGAGATTATTGTTTAAGTTTATTCTTCTTGCCACCATTTTGCATCTGGCAAATATTGATCAAGAATGATAGTCTCCCCTAGCCTTGGTGTAACTAACTGTAGCTTACTTTCTTTAGCAGCAGCCACCACCCTGTTTATAGATTCATCCCATGGATGCATGGCCAAACTGAATTTTGCCCAGTGTACAGGCAGTAATACCTTTGCTTTTAAATCGATCGCAGCTTCTACCGTTTGCTCTGGAAACATATGAATATAGGGCCAATAGGTATTGTACTGGCCACACTCTAAAACGGCAAGATCAAATGGTCCATGGTTTTTACCTATTTCGGCAAAATGGGTATCATATCCAGAATCGCCACCAAGAAAAAACTTTGATTTTTCTGTTTCTAAAACAAAGGCAGACCACAGGGTTTGGTTGCGTTTAAATTTTCTTCCGGTAAAATGTCGCGCAGGCACTGCAGTAAATTTTAAATGACTGGTAATCGATATGGATTCATTCCAGCAAAGTTCATTTATTTTATCTTCAGGTATCCCCCATCTTTCTAAATGCGATCCGACACCAATAGAGGTAACAATCGTTTTAACATTTGGTGCAATTGTTAATATCGTTTGATAATCTAAATGGTCATAATGATCATGTGTGATAAGCAGAATATCGATATTCTTAAATTGCTCTGCCTTTACAAAGTCAGTTCCCGGAAAAGCTTTACTTCCTATAAATGAAAATGGCGATGGTGTTTTACTAAAAATTGGATCGACCAGGATCCGTAAATTATCCACTTTGATTAGATATGAGGAATGTCCGAACCAGATTAATTCAGGCAAATTATTGATGGGTAAAGCATCTAAATCTGGTTCTACAATCTTCAGTTTCTTGTCAGGAACTTTATTGGGATGTTTCTCTAAAAAAAATGCCTTCAAGATCTTGAAGAAACTAACACCTTCTGGCTGCATCGGAGTTACCGATAGGTTCTGCAAAGCGCCACTTTTGTAATTTGCTAGCTGCTGTATTTTAGCTAATCTCAAACCACCAGGCAGCCACCCGAACACAGGCAAATTAATGATAATTAACACCACAAGTGTGATGACAATAACAATATAAAGGAAAATCATTTTTAAAAATTATGGCGCTAATGTAGCTATTGCCCAAACGATATTGGGCAGGCTCTTCTATGTTATAGTATTTGTTGCGCTATTCTTACAAAACATAGACGAAGAGCCTTAACATATAGAAATACTTAATTCTTATTGAGGCTTCCTGGTAAAATTTTGTAATGTTTTTTAAAGGCCGTAATAAAGTGTTGTGCGTTTTTATAGCCGACCAGAAAAGCGACCTCATTAACGGACTTTTTTTCCTGAAGGAGAAAATAATGCGCTCTTTCCATCCTAATTTTATATAGGTAGCCAAAAACGGTATGCCCAATTAATATTTTGAAACCTTTTTTAAGCTTATAATCATTAATACCAGCCTTCCGTGATAATTCCATTAGGGAACACGGGTGTTGTAAATTGCTTTCTACAAGTTGCTTTGCAAAAAATATTTTCTTAGCATCCTCTTCCTTAATGGGTATGGTAACTGGTCTTTCTTGTTGCAGATAAAAAACTATTAATTCGAATATTTTTGATTCCAGAAAAATACGCTTTATCCTACCCATGTATTTATGGTTATTTAACGCCTGAAGTAATAGGGCAATTTCAGGTGTTATGTCAGTGCAGATTAGATTGGTTTTTTCTGCAAAATCCTGACTGGCTATTTTCTTAAAATACGACTCCGTTAATTGAATATAGGTATAGCTGGCCTTCCCCGTTACGTTGAAGACCACACGATTAAGCTGACCTGCAGAAATATTTTGCTGATTCTGATGCAGACTGAGTAAATGTTTGGTTTTCGTATCGTTAAAATAGTCTATACTGCCATTTAAACAAAATAGAAATCCAATATGGTTTAATGAAGATTCATAGTAGAAGTCCTCTGTATGCTGAGTGACGATCTCTGCGGTACTGATGTGAATCCCATCAAACCATTTTTCGCTTAAATTGATCAGGTAATTTTCGGTGATAATTTCCTGCTCATTTTCACACAGGTCTTCCGCTATATTAAAGTTGCAGCCAGATGTATTCTCGTAAACTAGATTTTGAGCGTGATATTCTAGAAGTTTGATTTTCATTTTTCTTATAATTCCCCAATAATCATCTCACTAACATGCTGTTTCAAATTCAGCGCTTCCTCGAAATATTGCTTTAACATTTTAATCCGTATTACGGCATTAATTATCCGTATGGCGTTATCTCGTTTTGTTGATTATCTACAAATTTGCATAATTATTTATAATTAGTCTAAATAAATGAAAATATATTTATCAATTGCTTTTACACTTGTTGGATCTTTTGCGCTCGCACAAGACATTAAGATTGATACGGCAAAAGCAAATGATTTGAAGGATGTTGTGGTTACCGGACAATACGGACCGCAATCTTTAAAAAATTCGGTTTACAATTTCAGGATGATTAGTGCGGAGAAAATAAGGCTCCGGGCTGCCACAAATATTCAACAAGTATTAAATACTGAACTTGGATTTAGATTCTCTAACGATCTTACTCTTGGCACAACAGACGTTTCGTTGATGGGAATGTCTGGAAGAAATGTTAAAATTCTGCTTGATGGTGTGCCGATGGTTGATCGTTCTGATGCGCGGGAAAGTTTAGGCCAGATTGATATCAACACAGTTGAAAGAATTGAGATTGTAGAAGGCCCCATGTCTGTAGTATATGGAAGTGATGCTTTGGCTGGCGTAATTAATATTATTACTAAAACAGCTGTAAAGTCTTTATTAAGCATTAATGCCCGCATCCAGGAAGAAACGGCCGGAAAAGAATATGCTGGCCTTACAGGTGCTGGCTTGCATAATCAAAACATAGGCTTAAGTTGGCAAAATAAAGGTTGGAGTGCTTTGGCGGGTATTTCGCACCAGGAATTTGGTGGCTGGAATATGGCTCCGAAAGATGCCTTTCTTCAAGAATTTAATCAATGGAAAAACCAATGGAAACCTAAAGAACAATGGTTAGGTAACACCAAAATTAGTTATGCAAATGATAACTTCAACATTTGGTACCGCCTTGATGCCGTAAACGAAACCATCGATGCCAGGTTTGGAATAAATCCTAATACTTTCGAAGGAAAACTGGCTACCTATACCACTAAACGTTATACCAACCAGTTACAATCTGAATGGAAAATCAATCAAAGATTAAACATATCAGCTATTGCTGGCTACACCAATCTGGAAAGATCTACACGAACGGTTAATCATAATTTTATTAATAATACGGAAAAACTTACCAGTGGTGCTGGTGAGCAGGATACTGCAAAATTTAACACTACCATATTTAGGGCCACAGCGATATATAAGTTATCTGATATGGTATCTTTTCAGCCTGGATTTGAATATAACAGGGATGCAGCCAGCGGCCAGCGAATTAGCGGATCGCCGGTAATCAATGACCTTGCTTTTTTCCTATCGTCAGAAATTAAATTAAGTAATGTGATCAATATCCGGCCGGGATTAAGACTAATCGAAAATTCCGGTTATAATGCACCAGTAATACCATCATTAAATACTAAGTTTCAGCTTTCGAAAAACATTGATCTTAGATTAGGTTATGCGAAAGGATTCAGATCGCCTGCCCTGCGCGAATTATATTATGATTTTGTTGATGCGAGCCATAGTATTTACGGAAACACCAATCTAAAAGCGGAGGAATCTAACAGCTTCAACGGATCTGTTATTTGGTCAGGTGTAAAGAATAAAGAACTTAGTTTTCGGACAGCACTAGCTGGTTTCTTTAATAAATTTAAGAATAAGATTGATTTTGGTACGGATCCATCAGACAATTCAAGAACTACCTTATTGAACATCAGTAATTTCAAAACCGTTGGAACAACATTAGATAATACGCTAACAATAAAAAACTTACAGGCTAACATTGGTTTCTCATACATTGGCTCTTTTCATACTTATTCAGATGATGAATCTTTTACGGGCAAGCAAATATTATGGTCGCCGGAAGTTACGGCAAACCTCACCTATACCGTTACAAAGATCAAAGCTAACGTTAGCTTGTTTTACAAGTACACAGGAGAAAAGCTTGGCTTCCAAACTAATAGTAGTAATGCAACACTATCTTATATACCTACTAAAATTTCATCATTCAACTTTGCAGACTTAATGGTTAATAAAACCATCTATAAATCATTTTTGCTAACAGCTGGAGTTAAAAATGTTTTCAATGTAACGCAGTTAAACAATACATCAACTGCGTCTGGAGGCGCGCACAGTACCGGCGGAGAGCCCGTTCCATTGAGTTATGGTCGCTCTTATGTATTGGGCCTAAGCTTTAACTGGAATAAAATTTAATCGTTAACAATTTAAATAATAAACATGAATAAACTTAACTTAATGATTGCTATCGCTTTTTTGACGATAACATTTACAGCTTGCAAAAAAGACTCTGAAGAACCTATTTTTGTTGCACCACCTTCGGACGGAAGTACGTTAACACTAAACGGGTTGGTTGGTGCAGAGGATGGTACTGCGGCAGGAAACAGTGTATATGTTGATTTTAGTGCAGATAAACAAACTTCCGTATTAAGAGATAGCTGGGATTTAGGCTTTTATTCAGGAAATGATTTCAAAGTAATTTTAAATTCAACAAACGGTGCATCAGCTCTGCTCGTTAATAAAAATGACTTAAATGCAGTTACTGTTAATGATTTTGATTCCAACGGATTAAAGGTTGGGCAAGGCCTAGGGAATTTTTCAATAGTGGATGATGGACGGGAGCCTAACATCCTGAATAAACCAGCTATTGCGATTGTTTCAGCAGTTGATGCAGACAATAAAGTTTATATCATCAATAGAAAAGGAGGCTCGGCTACTGTTTTAGCTCCATCAGATTTATACAAAATTCGTGTATTAAGAAAAGGTAACGGTTACACTTTGCAATATGCCAAAGTTACAGAGACTACTTTTAAATCATTAGATATTAATAAAAATGTTGAAGCAAACTTTCAATTTGCATCACTTGTAAAAGGAGAAACTATTACAGTCGAACCAGCTAAAGGTAGCTGGGATATTGTTTGGGGATATAGTATGTATTTTACCGCTGGATCTCCGTATGCTTTTTCTGATTTAGTTTTCATAAATAACCTTGGCGGCGTAACGGCATCATCTGTTGTAACTAACCTAACTACAACTTATGCTTCGTTTAATGAAGCTAATGTTGGAGAACTCACATTTTCTTCTGCAAGAGATGTTATTGGTTCACAATGGAGAACCTCTCCTGACAGGAATGGCAATGGCGGAAGCGTTAATACTAAAATATTTTTTGTAATAAAAGACGCTTCTGAAAATATATATAAGCTTAAGTTTAACAGCTTTATTTCTAACGATGGTGGTAACCGTGGTAAACCAGTAATTGAATACAAATTAATTAAAAAAGGATAAGAAAAATTTAATGTAAAAAACATGAAAAAAATTAACGTATTTCTATTATTTATTACAATATTCTGCATCACTTCCTGTTCAAAAAGAGAAGGTATTCTTGAAGCTGAAAGTTTAAAAAAAATAAATTTTTCAGATGTGAACAAGGAGTTTGCAATAGCTTTATCAAAAGCTATTACTAATGATGAATTAAGAGAATTAATAAAAAAAGAATCTCTTTTAAAATTTGACAAAGACAATGATGTGCTTTTTCAAAAAATTAAAGATGTTAGGTTGTCAAATGGAACTAAGGTATTAGACTTTATAGCTGGCTTTTCACAACTTAGCAAGGATGAATTTATCGTGAATATAAATGAAGCAGTATTACTTACCATATTTGTACCCTCATTAAAAATATTTACGCCTGAAACTTGGGTTACAAAAAATCAAATCCCTATCGTAGCGGTGAGAAACGAAAACGATATCTTGGTAAATAAACCCTTATTAGCATTTGATTCAAATCAAAATAAATTAACGTTATCATATTCTAGTGAGCCTACTATTCCTGTACTCGTTATAAAAAATAATGAACGTGTAAATTTTGATGATAATTTGGGCTCAACAAATAGTAATCTTAGTACGATAAAAAAGGGATCTGTACTGATGTCAGTTAATAATAAGAAGCTTTATTTTTCAAGTTCAGACTTTCAAAACTTAGAAGTTCCATCTAAAGTAGCATCTGTTAACCCAAGAAACACTGCAATAACTTATCAAAATGGACAAGGGCCGGGTACATATATTGGCAAATTATGGCATGGCTACTATTCTGGATATAACTTTACTTATGATAGAGATTGCATCTATTATAGTTTAAAGAACGACGCGGATTCAGGCACTTTAGATAATACTTATGCAGAAGCAATTCAAGGATTTTATTTCAATAGCGCCTCATCTGAACAAACTTTAGATGCCTTAAATAACGATTGGACTGAAGGCATTTACGAAATTTATGTCACAACACTATTTGTTGAAGGTACTTCAGTTAAAGATGTTAAAAAGGGATTTAGCGTAAGCAAAAACGAACTATTCACTAATGTTGGTGGATCCAGGGTGACAAAATATTTCCCTATACCTCCGATAGAAATAGCTACATGGGATATGCAAAAATATGGCGACACCTGGAAGTTTTTAATTGAAGAGTTTAATTTCGGGGAGACTAAAAAATATACTACAAACGTCTCTTCAAATTTCTCGACGAATTTTAAAGTTGATGCGGGCTTTAATCTTTTTAAGGTGATCAAAATTGGTGCAAGTGCCGGAGGCAGTACAAGCTCAACAAAAACGAGCATATTTGAGGTATCTACTACTGTTTCGTCATTCAATTTAGGAGAAGCCATATTAAGTTTTGAAGATCCCGTTGAATTGAAAGGAAGAAATGCGATAGCACAGTATCCAGTAATTGAGCATGTCATTAATGCTCCACTGGAACACAATATGACATCCACCAGAGGATTAAATACTGGATTAGTTACACTTATCGTTGCGCCTTATAAAAGAATCAATCCTTTATCAGATTCTCAAAGCTATACAGATGATGCATTTTACTGGATGTCTCACTACTAGTATGATAATTGATAAATTATAAATTCATTTTTATTTCTAACGATGGCGGTACCCGCGGTAAACCTGTAATCGAATATAAATTAGTTAAAAAAGGATAACATCTAGCGAAGATTTTCGCTAAATAAAAATATGTTTTGTTAGTTGGATAGATGCTCCCCGCGATGGGGAGCTTTATCTTTTTATGAGGTTTTATCAATTAATTTACCTTATAACTCGCTTTAATAACTTTAGTTATAAAAGGTATTACTTCAGCAAAGCGAGATTGAATAATCATATCTAAAAGCCATCAAACGCAAAAAGGCCCCGAAAATTCGGGGCCTTTTTGTTTCATACTCACGAAATATTATTTTTCAGAGTTTTTCTTGTCAGTAACTTCCGCACGGATTTCTTGTGCTAAAACTTTAAGATCTTGCATTGCTTTACGCACGCGAGTACCAGCAGCTGCATTGCCAGCATTATAAAATTTTTCTACATCTGCTTCAATAGCAGCAACAGCAGCTTTAACTTTTGAGAATTTTTCCATCGCTAATTGATGTTTTAAGGTTTAAAAATTTAATTTTTTCAATAATACATATTTACCATGAATTAACAACAGAATGCATCTATTAATTTGCAATAAGTTTTGCACATATTCACAATCAAAAAATGCCCTTACGGTATTATAGATGTATTTTTTAGAACACAGGTGAGAAAATCTGTGTATGCTAACTTAACTGTTTCGAAAGCTTAATTAGATTTTCGAAGGTTTGATTTGCGCTATTTACGCAACGTTCATAATCTTTCTCTTTTACCCTGTTATTCAGAATAGTAACAAATTGTTTCCATTTACAAGCCAATTCTGGTCCGTAAACACCATAATAATTTAATCCATCTTCATGATTTTTAAAGTTTGGATTAGCCAAAATATGCTTCTTAATTACGTTACCACCCAATGTTGCGCCCTCTAGCACATAAAGTGCACCTAAAATCTCAGCTGTATTCACTTCAGGAACAAACAGATCAAAATTTAATGAGGGTAAGGTAAGGTTATCAATATTCCAATAAGCCAGATCCTTTTCCAACGCGTGAAGTTTCAAACGGCTATTCATTTCTAATTCTAGAGCCAGCTCATTATCAAGCATATTAGCCAGCTTATTTTCTAGTTTTTGATGAATGATATAATTGATTGTTAATAAGGTTTTATAATCTGCTGTGCTTAAAGAATTGTTCATCATCTCATTAACAAACATTAATGATTCTAACGCTTCATGTTTTTTTGCTGTCGCTGTTCTTAATATTACTGCAATCATTCAATTTATTTAATTAAAAAGCTCTAAAAAAAAAGAAAGATTCAAATGAATCATCTGAATCTTTCTTTTTGTTGATGTTATTCATGAATGATATTTAATTCATTCTAAGGTGTTGGTTAAACCAAAAATCATGTACTGAATGTACGCATTTAACCAGATTATCGTATCCATCTGGTTTGGTGAGGTAAGCATTCGCGCCAAATTCTATGGATTTTTTTACGTCATCCGGATGATCAGAAGTAGAAAACAAAATCACGGGTACGGATTTCAAATATGGAATATCTTTTATAAATTTCAGCAAATCCAAACCAGATAAACCTTTGAGATTTAAATCCAATAAAATTAATTTAGGCTTAGTTTTACTTTCTGCAAATTGCTTTAGTTTAAGCATGGCTTCGGTGCCATCTTCGACTATAGCCAAATTCAATGTATCTTTAACTTCTTGAACGGCACTTTGCATAAAGAATGCGTAATCTAAATCATCCTCAACATAAAATATATCAGGCGTTTCCATTATTATATATTTTTAAAGGCTACGTAAAAAGTAGAGCCTTCATTCAATTTACTCTCAAACCATACCCGGCCATTGTGTCGCTCAACTACTCTTTTTACTATAGCCAATCCTACACCGGTTCCTTCGATCTCTTTAACATTATCCATGCGCTTAAAAAGCTCAAAAACTCTGTCATAGTAACGGTTATCAATTCCCATACCATTGTCTTTCACCGCATACACAATTTCCCTTCCATCTATGTAGGAAGAAATTTTGATTTCTGGTTTTTCAACCATTGAGGAGTATTTTATAGCATTGGATATTAAATTTGTAAATACCTGGGCAATCATGGTTTTATCTCCCTTTATATCTGATACTTGCCCTAAAATCAATTCAGATTTATCTGCTTTAAACGCCGCCCAAACTTCTGTCGTGATTTCTTTAAGAAGAGACTGCATGTTTACGGTCTCAAAAGTGATATCCAAACGACCTACCCTGGCTAGATTCAAAATCTCTTTAATTAAAAAGTTCATTTTCTCTGCACCAGTCAAAATACGGCTAAGCATATTCTTTGCACTATCATCAAGACTTTTATTTCTGAGCATCAACTCTGCATAAGTCTTTACAGATGTTAATGGTGTTCTCAAATCATGAGAGATGGTGTAACTAAAAGTATCTAGTTCTTCATATGCAGATTGAAGCTTTTCATTCAATAGCCTGATTTCATTGGCTTTTTTATTTACATCAGTGATGATAATTTCCCGAACCCTTAAAACGGATGCAATCTCTTCAGACAGCCATTTCTCAGATGTATTATTGACTACTTCAGACCAGGCTTCGAAAGACTTCCGTGGCGATAAACTAAGTAAACCATTTTCTGCTAGTGTAGTTGGCTTATCTGGATTGCCAGCCCATTTTACTGTAGATATAAGTTCTGGCTTAAACCAGATAATCATTTCACCCAGTTCTTTACTAATTGTACAAGACAAAATACCAGAAGCAATGCTTTTGTACTTGCTGGCTGGTGAGTATATCTCTGATAACCGATGGGTAAAATAAATAGACTCATGGTTGGTCTGTTTCAACCATTCTGCCAGTACTAGGATATCATCATCCCCGGGTACATCACCAATCGTTTTCAGGTTGTTTTCAAACAAGATGGCTACTCCGCAAGCTTTGGTTACCTCTAATATTGTTTTCTTGTGGCTAGTAATAGCATCTATCAAGTATTTATCTTTGTTAAGGTGCTCACTAAGTATAGTTGCAATATCTTTAAATTGCTCTACAATTTGAGAATCTTCTTCATCCTGCCGGTATTCCAACGCAGATGATAAAATCTGGCCAATTAGTTTAGCACCTTCACGGGCTTTATAATCAATAAATTTTGGACTGTAGTTATGACAGGCAATTAATCCCCATAACTCACCATGAGAAATTAATGAAATACTAAAACTGGAGCTTACGCCCATGTTTTTTAAGTATTGAATATGAATTGGTGAAACCGCCCTTAAACCAGAGTTAGTTAAATCCAGCGGCTTATCTTCTAAAAATGTAAGGATAGGTGAATCTTCTTTATTTACATCAGCAATTAAGCGGGTAAGATTTAGTTTGTATAATTCCCGGGCTTGTTTAGGAATATCGGAAGCCGGGTAATGAAGTCCGAAGAAAGGTTCCAGGTCTTCATTTAATTCTTCAGCAACTACCTCGCCGTGCCCATCATCCAAAAACTTGTAGATCATGACCCGGTCAAAATTAATCAGTTTTTTAACCTCTGCAGCAGCACCTTTTAGCAGGGAATTTACACTTTTACCCTGTAACATTTCAGCTGCCGACCTTCCAATCATGCTTTGAATATCATACTGAAGCGTAGCAGGTTCAAACTCCAGCAGCCAATTGTTAACTGAATCTGCAATGGTAATGTAATACTGATTGTTATCAATAATAACTGGATGGGGACTTATGGCATCAAAACTTTTTCTGATGATTCCAAGACGCAGCAAGTCTTCTAAATTAAATCCGGGCGTAGGCTGGTCTAAAAAAGCATTAATTGCTGAAAGTGGTTTCCCAAGTAAGTTGCTTGCAACTGCTTTTATAAAAACTTCCGTATTTCCACTTAGGTAAGAAATCGACAAATCAATTTTATCAACAGCAATCAAGAAACCATGTGATTGAACTTTCCCCGGAATGTGGATGGGTTCTTTATCGCAATTGGTGAGATCTACAGAAAATTTTATCATATGAAATTTAGCGCTACAAAAATATTAGAATTTTCGAGTTAATAAAATAAGATAACCCTCTTTAGAACGACTACAATTTATATAATTCAATCAGTAGAATTGTTATTTATTTTATATTTGTTCAAAATTTAAATACACTTTCAAATATTGGCAAAGAAAAACATTTTAGTTGTGGAGGATAATCATGCGATTTTGGATGTTATCACCCTTATTTTAGAGAGCGAAGCCTTTAATGTATCTAGCTTAAATAATGGTAATGATTTCCTTAGTCATGTACAGGAATTCTGCCCTGATGTTGTTATAATGGACATTATGCTACCTGATAGAGATGGGCGACAGCTATTAAAGGAGTTAAGAGAAACTGACGAAACTAAGAACATTCCGGTATTAATGATCTCTGCCAGATACAACGCCAGTAACTATGCTTTAGATGGTATTACTGCAGATGATTTCATGGCGAAGCCATTTAACATCGATGAATTAATGGACAAAATTTATGCGCTTTTAAAAAAATAACGTCTCATTTATCGTTAGCAATCCATATAACTTACTCCTTTTGGGTTTGCGATTATTTTACAAAACACCCCATCAACAAAGTATTGAAAAAGATAATTACCCCTACGTTAAGTTAATCTGGCTCAGCAATTGTAAATTAGTTTTTCAACTATTCATTACTCAGGTCAAAAAAAACGTTATTCTTAAACATTTAGCGACGTTGATAATTTAATGAACCCTATGCAATTAATGAGTTTCGTTATAAGTACCTACTAAGCAGGTACTATTTTTTCTTTGTCGTTTTATCCTTTGTCACTTCTACTTTTTTAGCATCTTTTGCTGATGTTACTTTTTCTTCTGCGCCCTTAGCCTTTTCGTCTTTTGGTGCCGTTGCTTTAGTTTTTTCTGCTGGTGTAGTTTTCGAATCTTTCATGGTATTTTAATTTATATTTTATGCTTCAGTTGCGAGCCATTCTTTTGCTGCTTCCATTTCATTTAGCTTAAATCCTTTAGCGCTGCCTGGGGTTAAAAAGGTGAAGAAATTTGAAAACCACTCCACACTTTTTTCTTCGCTAACCACCGCTATCTTCTTCCATTTGCTATAATTTTCAAGTCCGGCTTTAGCATCCTGAATCCAGGCTCCGGTAGTGAAATTTTTAACTTCTGTATCCAGAACAAGTAAGTATCTGATCTCACCAAAACGATCTCCTGTTCTGGCCAGGCCGGGAAGCAACACATCTTTTAAGTCAGCAGTGGTTACTTCGCCCGTGGCTCTTACCCCAAAAATATGATCAGGCAAACCTGTTATTTCAGCTAACATATATTCTAGTTTTAAATAGAACACTGCAATTGCGCAAGATGTTTCGGAAGCTTACAAATTCTAAAAAGTTGTGAAACATTTAAAACTCTATCTCCCTGATAGCGTTATAGAAACAATATTTATTTTACTCAAAAAATAACAACATGAAAAGCAATCTATTAAGGCTATCTACAGCAGTGCTGGCCTTAGCTATTTCCGTATCTGCCTGTACTAGTGACACGAAAACCACCAATACCACAGATTCTACAGCGCCGGACTCAGCCGCAAACGCTTCATTAAAACCAGCAGGTCCGCCACCAGAATGGGGACAAAGCATTAAACCTGAAATGCAGACGGTAATTGAAAAGCTTGCCAGTTATGGAGATAAACCTATTGAAACTTTAAGCCCAACTGATGCCAGGAAAAATCATACCCCAACTGATGCCGTTATGGCACTAATTGAAGCCAATAAGATTCCTGTACCAGCCGCCCAGGTAGATACAGTGGGGAAAGATATAGATGTTACGGGAGGAAAGATCCACCTTCGAATTTATACCCCAAAAACAGGAAGTGGCCCTTACCCGGTAATCGTTTACTACCATGGTGGAGGTTTTGTAATCGCCAATCTTGATGTTTACAACGCATCGGCTCAAGGCCTGGCAGAACAGGCTAATGCGGTGGTGGTTTCCGTAGCTTACCGATTGGCGCCAGAAAATAAATTCCCAACCGCACATAACGATGCTTTTGCTGCTTACGAATGGGTGGTTAAGAATGCCGTTAGCCTAAAAGGTGATCCTGCCAAGATTGCCGTAGTTGGAGAAAGTGCCGGAGGAAATCTGGCTGCGAATGTTTCTATTGCTGCCAGAGATAAAAATATCATGGTTCCGGTACACCAGGTACTTGTTTATCCAATTGCACAGGCAAATATGAATACTGAGTCTTACAAAATGTATGCAAATGCAAAACCTTTAAATATGGCCATGATGACCTGGTTTACTAAAAACTACCTGACTACCATGATTGAAGGGCAAAATCCTAAAATCTCTTTAGTTAATGCAAAATTAAAGGGGCTGCCACCAACAACTATTATTACTGCCGAAATTGATCCCTTACATGATGATGGCACAATGCTGGCAAATAAACTTGCTGAAGCCGGAGTTAAGGTAAATAGCAGGAATTACGAGGGTGTAACACATGAATTCTTCGGGATGGCAGCTATTGTACCAGAGGCGAAGGCTGCTCAGGCCTATGCAGCAGATCAATTAAAACTTGCTTTTAAGTAGAAAATATTTCCAAAAGCGAAGTTTAACTTTAAGTTATACTAATGGTTTATTGGGGAGGGAAACCTCCTCTTTGCCTACTAATAAAACTTTATATGCGTTGTTTGCAGCACTTTTATTTTATACCTAAAAATTGAATATGAATCTTGTTAAGCGCCTTTTTTAGAGCCCAAACTTTGCATTAACTGATCATATAAATCATCGCTAGTCGCCTTTTGTGGTTTCATTTTCTTAACGGTAGCACGTTTTCCCTTTGCTTTCGCTTTTATAATCTTCAGTAACTCATTACTGTAATCATCTTTGAATGAACTTAAATCGAATTTTGAACTATACTGTTTTATTAATGCCAGACCAACATCCATTTCCTTTTTAGTGATGGTGATATCGTCAGCCTTGTTTATTTCATCTAAACTTCTGATTTCCTGTTCAAAGCGAATTTTTGTAATTACGATCACATTTTCCATAGGATGAATTACACAAAGGTTTTCAGTGTTCCGCAATACAAAACGGGCAACCCCAGCTTTACCAGATTTTTGAAGTGCCTTCAGTAATAATGCATAAGCTTTCTTCCCTTGTTTCTCCGGTTCGGTGTAATATGATGTTTCGTAATAGATAGGATTAATATCTTTTATGTCTACAAAATTTTCCAGCTCAATAATTTTAGTTTTTTCTGGAGATGCTTCTTCGAAATCGTGCTTTTCCAGAATAATATATCTATCCTTCAAAAAATAACCCTTAACTATTTTATCAAAGGGAACTTCTTTATGGGTTTTATCATTTACCCGTTGGTAGCGGATTTTTTCCTGGTCGCGTTCATCCAGCATATCTAAATCCAAATGTGTGGATTGCACACCAGAAAATAATTTTACCGGAATATTTACCAAGCCAAATCCAATAGAGCCCTTCCAAATCGATCTCATAATAGTTTTTTTATTAATTATTGAACTCAACAAGATGCGAATTGATATTGTTTTGATCAAAAAGGCGTTAATAAAGCAGAATTAAAACCATTTGATGTGTTTTGATGTTATATCATTACATTAATCTATAATATCTACTATGAAAATTGCTTATATTTCAACTTATCCTCCACGCGAATGCGGTCTAGCTACTTTCAATCAAAATTTAGTTAATGCGCTAAGTATAAATCCATCTTACCAATCAGATAAAAGTTTTGTTGTTGCAATGAATGAATCTGATGATCTAAATGAACATGCTTATCCATCAGAAGTTAAATTTGTAATTAGGCAACAGAACCAACAGGATTATATTGAAGCGGCAAATTTTATCAATGAGAGTGATGTAGATACCTGTATTATAGAGCATGAATTTGGAATTTATGGCGGAAATAGCGGCGTTTTCCTTTTATCATTAATTAATAAGCTACAAAAACCATTTATAACTATTTTACATACGGTTTTAAAGGAACCAAATTTTATGCAACAAACCATCATTAAGGAAATTGCATTAAAATCCTCCAAGATAGTAGTGATGAGTAAAAAGGCTGTGATGTTCCTGACCAGCATTTATCAAATTCCAAAAACATCGATCAGATTAATTGAACATGGTGTTCCAGATTTGGAACCTATCATTAATAATGAACTTTCACAAAGCGAATTATTCAAAAATAGAAAAGTACTTTTTACCTTTGGTTTAATCAGTCGGAATAAAGGACTCGAAACTGTTATCAAAGCACTTCCGGCTATTGTTGCGCAGCATCCTGATGTCTTATATGTTATTTTAGGAAATACTCACCCTGGCGTAGTGAAGCATAATGGCGAAGAATATCGCGATAGCCTGAAATCTTTAGCGAAAGAATTAGGGGTAGAAAATAACATTGCCTTTGTAAACAAATTTGTTTCGGAAGGCGAACTTCATCAATATCTTACTGCCTGCCACTTATATATTACGCCTTACTTAAATGAGGCGCAGATTACCAGCGGAACTTTATCTTACGCCATCGGTGCAGGTGCAGCAGTGGTTTCCACTCCTTACTGGCATGCAGAAGAATTGCTTGCAGATAACAGGGGAAGATTGTTCGACTTTAAAAATGATGTTGCATTAGCGAAAATTGTGAATGAATTACTTTCTGATGAAAGCAAACACCAGGCAATGAAAACCAATGCTTATCAATATGGATTGAAACTAAGGTGGCCGGCCATAGGTAATGTTTATTTAGAAACGCTTCAAAAAGCGATAGATGAAGGTGAAAGGCCAAAACGGGAAACTCCACCAATAATTGATGTGGAAAAAATGCCTGCTTTAAATTTGAGCCACATCTCATTGTTAACAGATGATACCGGCATTATTCAGCACGCCCGTTTCGGAATCCCTAATTTAAAAGAAGGTTATTGCATAGATGATAATGCCAGGGCACTGATTTTAGCATTAATGGCTTTTGAACAAAATAAAAATCAAACAGCTTTGAAATTAATGCCGGTGTATTTGAGCTTTATCCAGTACATGCAGACAGAAGATGGAAACTTTAGAAACTTTTTAAGTTTTAACCGCAACTATCTTGATGAAATTGGTTCAGAGGATTCATTCGGAAGAACAATATGGTCTTTAGGTTACCTCATTTGCGTAGCACCTAATAATTCATACCGGGAATTTGGACGCGAATTGTTTTCTCACTCTGTTCCGCACTTTAAAAATCTTACCCACTTACGTGGCATGGCTAACACGCTGATCGGAGTATCGTATTATTTATGTGCTCACCCTGGCGATGAAAAGATCGTAAATGAAGTTAACCTATTGGCTAATAACTTAAAAAATGCTTACAAAACTAATAAAGACGGTGACTGGCATTGGTTTGAGGATATTTTAACTTATGATAATGCCATTTTACCATTGGCACTCTTGCATCATTATGAAGCTACAGGTAATGCCGAGTCGTTTGAAATTGCCATGGAAAGTATTAACTTCTTAAATAGTTTCTCGTTTGAAAATGGCTATTTAAATCCTGTTGGAAACGATGGGTGGATGAAGAAACATGGTAAAAATCCAATTTACGATCAGCAGGCAATTGAAACCATGGCAATGGTTTTACTTTACTGTAAAACTTATGAAGTAACTAAAGACAGTAAGTATTTAAGTTTAATGCATATCAGTTATGAATGGTTTCTTGGTAAAAACAGTTTGCACATCCCTTTGTATGACTTTGAAACACATGGTTGTGCTGACGGATTGCAATTTAACAGTGTAAATAGAAATCAGGGAGCTGAAAGCACATTAGCTTACTTTGTATCTCATTTAGCAGTGCTACAGGCTGCAGAGGCTGAGTATCAAACTTTGGCAACTCCATTGGTTGAGCGTAATAAACTGGTTTAAAAAATTGACTAAATTAAAGGGCTGGGTCATAAAATATGAACCAGCCCTTTTTTATACTTATGAACAGACTATACTTATTGTGCTGCTCCGTTTTCCAATAATTTGTTTAATAATAAATCCAGGTTTACCGTTGCGAATGATGAACTGTAATCAGACAAACCATAAGGAATAATGAGTTCGCCATTACTGATAATTGATCCGCAGGAATAAACAACGTTAGGCACATAACCTTCACGTTCGTCATTATTAGGAATAATTAAAGGTTCTTTTAAATGGCCAATTTCTTTGCCTGGATCTTCTAAATCTAATAAAACTACACCTATGCAATACCTTCTCATCGGTCCAACGCCGTGAGTTATCACTAACCAACCTTTATCTGTTTCAATTGGCGATCCGCAATTACCAATTTGCACCAATTCCCAATCATAACGTGGCTGTTTTAACAAGATAGGGTTTTCCCAAACATTTACTTTATCAGAGAACATCAGGTAATTATTCCAACCATCTATCCTACTCATCATTACATACTTGCCATTAATTTTACGAGGAAAAAGTGCTAGATTTTTATTTTGAGCACCGTCTCCATAAAGCGGAATCACCTTAAATTCATAGAAATCTTCTGTCTGCACCAATTTCGGAATAATTAGTGAACCATCAAATGCGGTATAAGTAGCATAGTACACTACTTTGCCGTCGTCTTTTACAAATTTAACAAAGCGGGCATCTTCAATTCCTTTGCGCTCAAACTCTGAAATTGGGAAAATTACGCGATCTGAAATGTCGGTATCCTTAGAAAAAGATATCGTATGGTAGGTATCAGATAACCAAAGTACCTTATCATATTCGATTAATCGAACCGGATTATCATTATGCAGGCTTTTGGATTCCTTGATGATGTTACTGAGGATGGTATATTCAAACCGATCGTCTAGTTTACCTTCAATTTCTTCAAGTACGGTAGCGTCAATTTGCGCATAAGCAGCTTTTTTGAAGAAAAGTTTTTTAACATAGATGGCATTTTTAACAACTTCGGCTTCATCAACATAATTTCCCACAGGCAATACCTGGATATTGTTGTGTTTATCAATTAAAGCTCTCCTAAAAACAATGGATGATATATGTCCCTCTCCAACAGCACGGAAACTGATTATTACTCTTTTTTCTCCTTCAACAAGGTCGGTTTGATCTGGATCGTCAACAATACTGGGATTAAAAAATGCAGCCGATTCTATCGAATATTCATGGGTAAAATATGCACCAATCAGCAGTCTGGTATATTGATCGAGATCTTCGATATCTTTGCCGAGAACCGTAAACTGCTTTTTTAATTTTTTGCAATGACGATTCAAGATTTTAGTGATATTCCGATGCCTTTTTGAATATTCCTGTAAGATAGGTGAAATGATGGAAAAGACTTTTTCATCTGAAAATTCAAGTACTTTTCTGATTACTTCTATTGCTCGCTCTTCTCCGTTAAAAAAAAAACGGGCAATAACTCGTTTGGTATCAGGGTTTACCTTTACAGGTTTACGTTCTATGTATAATCTCATTATTAAGTATTGATTTGGTAACTGTTATTGTTGCATAATAAGCAATTTGCATTAGCTATTAGAACTAAAGTTAATACATAATTGTTTATAATATCTAAGGTTTTGATGATAATCTTTACCTTTAGCGAATTACGCTTTTAAATCATTTACTTAAAATGCAATCAGCCCAAATTTCAGATCAATCCATCTCCACTAAGGAAGAATTGCGTTTGCAAACGCTCTTTAGTTATGAAATATTAGATACGTCACCAGAAAAAAGCTTTGATCACTTTGTTCTTTTAGCAGCAGCTATATTTGAAGTTGACAATGCAGCTATTGGATTCTATGCCGAAAATGAAATGTTTTTTAAAGCATTGACAGGAAATGAATTGCAGGCACAGGCGGCGCAGTCTATTTTTTTACTCGGAAGATCTGAACATGATACGCTGACTACAAGCGGAGATCAAGTTAAAACACCTGCGTTCTTTGCTGGTGCTACCATTAAATCGACTGACGGACAAAAGCTGGGCGCCATTATGGTTTATGATGATGAAACACGAACAGCCACTAAACATCAACTGGCTATGCTATCCCGATTGGCTGAAATGGTTTCAGAAAAGCTGGAAACGAGGATGGCAATTCGAAAAACAATGCGGGCGGTGGATGATCGTTTACATGTGCTTATTCACGACCTGAAAAATCCGATGACTACGATTTCGCTCCAATCTGAACTAGTGAGCAGAATGCCTGATGCCAATCAGAAGATAGCAAACATTGCTGGTAAAATTAATCTTCAAGCCAAAAGAATGGTTGATAGCTTGAATGAGATCTTAAGCTCGGCGAGAAAAGAAAATGGTTCTTTCAAACCACAAAAAAATAAGATCGACTTGAGAACACTTTTGACTGATGTAAGCCAGAATTATGAATTAGCGTTACCCCAAAAAAACCAATCTATTTCAATTAAAATAAATGACCCTGTAGAAATTTTTGGAGATGAAATTAAACTTAAGGAGTTATTCTCTCAATTGATTCAAAATTCTATCAAATTTACGCCGTTGGGTGGTAAAATAGAAGTCTCTCATCAGGTGGTCGAAAACCTGGTAACAATAGCCATTAAGGATAATGGAGTGGGTTTAAGCGAAGATGATCTTGAGCGTTTATTCATTAAATTTTCCCGGTTAAGCGCTCAGCCTACCGATCGCGAAAACGGCAATGGTTTGGGTTTAATTGTATCTAAAATGTTTGCAGATATGCATAAGGGCAAAATCTGGGCAACGAGCGACGGAATAGATAAGGGAACGACCTTTTACGTGGAATTGCCCGTTAAGTAACATCTAAGAGTGCTAACAGCTTCATTTCTTCTAAAACTATCCGTTCAGGAGCTCCGGTTTTTTGGAAAGACCATTTAATGAGTCTGATGGCACCTTCTTCTATTTCTATACCTGTAATGTCGCCATCGCTGAAACAGCAACAACCGCTGTTGAAATAGCCAGGTTTATATGCCTTGAACTCCGGAATATCATCGCCCTTTTTCACTCTTTTTTTCAGTTCTTCATTTAATTCCTGAATTTCGCTCTGTTGCTTTGCAATAGTTGCATTTTTTAATTTTAAATAGATTCGTTCGAGGTGAGTAAGCGACGCAAACACGGGTTGGTGGGTATGTCCGGTAATTAATGCGGTATCTTTTTGTTCCGACTGCCAGCTGTACATCAGGCTATTATGCGCAGTTTTCAGTTGATTATCATAGGCGGGTGTATTCGGGTTAATTTGTAAATAAGATTGTATTGGTGCCCAGATCGTACTTACAAACCACTTACTAAACCAGTTCCCATCGCTCTGCAAATCACCCTGATGTCCATGGGTTAGAAAAATATTAAGGGTCCTGTTATCAAAATGCATTTTTAAAATTACACCTTCATAAATCGGAACCTTTTGACCATATATTCGATTCAGATTGAAACTTGCCAGTGGATCATTATCCCAATACAAATCATGATTACCAAAAATCTTCGTAAATGCCTTGCGATTGATAAATAGCTTCTCCTTCTCGAAAGTTTGTTTATTATGTTTAATTACAGATTCCAGCAAATTCTCCCACAGCTCCTCGCTATCTCCAAGATTGATATAATGAAATAAGGAATCATTATAATAATCGAGTGCTTTCAGGTAGTTTATTTCTGCGAGGGCAAAATCATCGGCATAATCACGCGCGCCCTTGTGCTGATCTGATAAAATAACGAATTTATCTGACTCAGAAATTTCAAACACAAGACCTCGCTTTCCCGGATCGGTATTTATTGTAGTAAAGAGTTTGCTTAATGCATCGTGGATCCGTTTACGATCTGGTCTGGAGCCAAATTTGTTCGACATTCTAATTACCCAGTTTCCGAATACACGTTGTAAAAATTTCCGCATTTAATTAATTAAAGTTTGGTTTCAAACTTAACAAATTATAACACCAAAGTGTTCGCTTAGGCTTTTACAATTCTATATCTTTAGACTGATGAAATTTCTAACTTTAATTTTTATTTTCTTTTTTACAGCTGGCTACGCGCAAAAGATACTGCCTGATACCTCCTTCAGTGTATATTATACTTATCTTAAAGAGAAAAAGAGGCGTCCGGACATCACTATAGCGCAGCCCTTAGCAAAAGGTGATTTTAAAACTAAGCGTAATATCGTTTATGCCCATACGCCTACCGGAAATTTATTATTAGATGTGATTTATCCTGGAAAGTCATCTAAATTATCACCTGCCATATTATTTGTTTTTGGGGGTGGCTGGCGTTCTGGAAATCGTTCTCAAAACATTCCGTTGGCACAAAAAATGGCTCAAAACGGTTATGTATCTATCACAGTTGATTACCGTTTATCTACTCATGCACAGTTTCCTGCAGCTGTTTATGATTTAAAAAATGCGATACGATGGATCAAAGCCAATGCAAATAAATTAAATATCGATACGAACAAAATTGCCATCACTGGTTTCTCTGCCGGCGGACAGTTAGCGGCCTTGGTTGCAAACACAAATAACGACCTTCAATTCGAAAAAGAAACTATTAATGGACATACTAGTACGGTTCAGGCCGTCATTGATGTTGATGGTGTGTTGGCTTTCGATCATCCGGAGTCGTCTGAAGTAAGTACAGATCCAAAACGAAAATCAGTTGCTGCTATCTGGTTAGGCGCAGATTTGAAAGATAATCCTGACTTGTGGCACAATGCTTCTGCGTTAAATCATGCTGATCAACATACCGTTCCGATGTTATTTATCAATAGTTCCACACCGCGCTTTCATGCCGGAAGAGATGACCTGATTGCAAAGATCAAACCATTTGGAATCTATACAGAAATACATACGCTTCCAGATACACCACATCCTTTCTGGTTATTTAATCCATGGTTTGAACAAGTTTCTTCTTTAATGGTGAACTTTTTAGATCGGCAATTCAAAAATTAACCCTCATTGTAATCCAAAAAGTTTCAGTTTAACAAAATATATTACTAATTTCGTTAGTATTGAAAAGATCAGGAAGCGCAGATTTACCATTACATTACGGGCATGTACCACCCTGGTTGGCTCAGCGAATGGCCACATTAGGTTTGGCTATTGTTGAATCGATCCTTGTAGAATATGGCAAAGCCGAAGTAATTCGCAGATTAAGTAGTCCTTTTTGGTTTCAAAGTCTGGGTGCGGTAATGGGTATGGATTGGCATTCTTCTGGAATAACCACTTCTGTAATGGGTGCCTTGAAAAAATCGATCAATCCGCTTTCTAAAGAGCTTGGCCTATACATTTGTGGGGGAAAAGGAAAATCAAGCCGAGAGACACCAAATGAACTTTTAAAAATAGCAGACAAAACTGGCCTCGACGGAACAGCACTCGTGAGGGCCAGTAAATTAAGTGCAAAGGTTGATAACACCGCCATTCAGGATGGCTTTCAATTATACCTGCACAGCTTTATTTTGAATAGTGATGGCGACTGGGCTGTTGTTCAGCAAGGCATGAGTGATGCCAGTTCTACGGCTAGAAGATACCACTGGCATTCTGAAAATTTAAAATCGTTTATTGAGGAACCCCATACTGGCATTTGTGGAATTAACCAAGGGCAGATTCTTAATCTTACGGCAAATGAGGCGCATGTTACACGTCAAACCATGATGGGTATTACAGAAGAATCACCTACAAGAATAATTGCAGAGATTCAGAAATTGGTGATGCCTAACCACCATGAAGTAAAGGCAAAAGATGTAGACTTGAAACGTTTAGGGAGTATCTTATGGTTGGCTCAAGAGAAACAACCTACTGATTTTGAAGAACTTTTACTATTGGAAGGCATGGGTCCAAGAACTTTGCAATCGCTGGCGTTAGTGAGTGAAGTAATCCATGGCACGCCATCGAGGTTTACAGATCCTGCCCGGTATTCGTTTGCCCATGGTGGTAAGGATGGACATCCTTTCCCAGTACCTGTGAATGTTTTTGATGAGACGATTAGTGTTTTGCAACACGCAGTAGAAAAAGCTAAAATGGGACAAAGTGATAAACAGCAGGCCATAAAATCGCTTCATCAGATCGCACGCGATTCGGAACGGGATTTTATCCCGAATATGAATTTTGAGAAGGTGGTGGAGAAAGAAAGAACAGAGAGCTGGAAGCATGGTGGCAGAACCATTTTTGGAAAAGAGAAACCTCCAGGTGGCCAATTAAAATTGTTTTGATTGTTTTTTGTTCTTAGCGTTATTTAAGTGCTTATTTACTAATTAGAAAATTTTCCGATTCTTTATTGGTGATGTTGGTGGCAATTTCCTATTTGATACAGCATTAGAAATAAAGAGGTTGCCACAGCCAATGAAGAATTGGCTCCGCAGGACGGCCGTTTTTGTATGGCGTGTTAGTATAGCGTGTTAGTGTAGGGTGTTGATATAGCGTATTAATTTGCTCTATGAACGTCCTTGCGAGAACAATCCTTTATAGGTGATGTTCGTGACGATCTCCTATTTGATACAGCATTAGCAGCAATGAGGTTGCCACAGCCAATGAAGAATTGGCTTCGCAATGACGGCCGTTTTTGTATGGCGTATTAGTTTAGCGTACTAATATAGCGTGTTAGTATTGCGTGTTGGTATAGCGTGTTAATTTCCTCTCTGAACGTCCTTGCGAGAACATTCTCCGATCCTTCATCGGTAATGTTCGTGGCGATCTCCTACTTGCTACACCATTGGCCATAAGGAGGTTGCCACAGCCAATGAAGGATTGGCTTCGCAATGACGGCCGTTTTTGTATGGTGTGTTAGTATAGCGTGTTAGTATAACGTGTTAAAATAGTGTGTTAATTTCATACATGGACGTCCTTGCGAGAACATTCTCCGATCCTTCATCGGTAATGTTCGTGGCAATCTCCTCCTTGCTGCACCATCCGCCATAAGGAGGTTGCCACAGCCAATGAAGAATTGGCTTCGCAATGACGGCAGTTTTGTATGGCATGTTAGCATGGCGTGTTAGTGCAGGGTTTTAGTATAATGTGTTAATTTCCTAAATGAACGTCCTTGCGAGAACATTCTCTGATCCTTCATCAGTAATGTTCGTGGTTATCTCCTGTTTGCTATAGCATAAGCGGCAATGAGGCTGCCATAGCCAATGAAGAATTGGCTTCGCAAGGACGGCCGTTTTTGTATGGTGTTTAATATGGCGTCTTAAAATAGTGTGTTAGTATAATGTGTTAATTTCCTAAATGAACGTCTTTGCGAGAACGTTCTATTATTTCTCATCGGTGATGTTCGTGGCGATCTTTGTTTGCTATAGCATAAGCGGCAATGAGGTTGCCACAGCCAATGAAGGATTGGCTTCGCAATGACGGCAGTTTTTGTATGGCGTTTTAGCATAGTGCGTTAATATAGCGTGTTAATTTCCTCTCTGAACGTCCTTGCGAGAACATTCTCCGATCCTTCATCGGTAATGTTCGTGGCAATCTCCTCCTTGCTGTACCATCGGCCATAAGGAGGTTGCCACAGCCAATGAAGGATTGGCTTCGCAATGACGGCCGTTTTTGTATGGTGTGTTAGTGTAGCGCGGTAGTATAGCTTGTTAATATAGCGTGTTAATTCATACATGAACGTCCTTGCGAGAACATTCTCTAATACTTCATTGGTGGGGTTCGTGGTGATCTTTTACTTGCTATAGCATAAGCGGCAACGAGCTTGCCACAGCCAATAAAGAATTGGTTTCGCAATGACAGCAGTTTTTGTATGGTGTGTTAGTTTGGCGTGTTAGTATAGTGAGTTAGTGAGCTTGTCGATATAGCGTGTTAATTTCCTCTCTGAACGTCCTTGCGAGAACATTCTATGACTCTTCATCGGTGGGGTTAGTGGTTATCTTCTATTTGCTATAGCATTAGCAGCAATGAGGTTGCCACAGCCAATGAAGAATTGGCTTCGCAATGACGGCCGTTTTTGTATGGCGTGTTAGTGTAGCGTGTTAGTATAGAGTGTTAAAATAGTGTGTTAATTTCCTCTATGAACGTCCTTGCGAGAACATTCCTTTATCGGTGATGTTCATGACAATCTTCTACTTGCTATAGCATTAGCAGCAAGGAGGTTGCCACAGCCAATGAAGGATTGGCTTCGCAATGACGGCCGTTTTTGTATGGCGTGTTAGTTAAGCGTGTTAGTATAGCGTGTTAGTGTAGGGTGTTAGTGTAGCGTATTAATTTCCTTCCTGAACGTCCTGCGAGAACATTCTCCGATCCTTTATCGGTAAGGTCGGTAGTTATCTTTTGCTATAGCATTAGCAGCAAGGACGTTGCCACAGCCAATGAAGGATTGGCTTCGCAGTGACGGCGGTTTTTGTATGGTGTGTTAATATAGCATGTTAGTATAGTGTGTTAATATAGCGTGTTAATTCATACATGAACGTCCTTGCGAGAACATTCTCTAATACTTCATCGGTAATGTTCGTGGCAATCTCCTATTTGCTATAGCATAAGTAGCAATGAGGTTGCCACAGCCAATGAAGGATTGGCTTCGCAATGACGGCCATTTTTGTATGGTGTGTTAGTGTAGCGCGGTAGTATAGCTTGTTAATATGGCGTGTTAAAATAGTGTGTTAATTTCATACATGAACGTCTTTGCGAGAACATTCTCCGATCCTCATCGGTGGGGTTAGTGGTTATCTTTTACTTGCTATAGCATTGGCAGCAATGAGGTTGCCACAGCCAATGAAGAATTGGCTTCGCAATGACGGCCGTTTTTGTATGGCGTGTTAGTTTAGTGTGTTAAAATAGTGTGTTAATTTCATACATGAACGTCCTTGTGAGAACATTCGCTGATCCTTTATCCGTAATGTTCGTGGCGATCTTCTATTTGCTATAGCAACGGCCGCAATGAGGTTGCCACAGCCAATGAAGGATTGGCTTCGCAATGACGGGAGTTTTTGTATGGTGTGTTAGTGTAGCGCGGTAGTATAGCTTGTTAATATAGCGTGTTAAAATAGCGTATTAAATTCCTCCCTGAACGTCCTTGCGAGAACATTCTCTGATTCTTCATCAGTAATGTTCGTGGCAATCTCCTCCTTGCTACACCATCGGCCATAAGGAGGTTGCCACAGCCAATGAAGGATTGGCTTCGCAATGACGGCGGTTTTTGTATGGTGTATTAGTTTAGCGTGTTAGTGTAGCGTGTCAATATAGCGCGTTAGTGTAACGTGTTGGTATAGCGTGTAAATTTCCTCTCTGAACGTCCTTGCGAGAACATTCTCCGATCCTTCACCGGTGGGGTTCGTGGTTATCTTCTATTTGCTATAGCATTAGCAGCAATGAGGTTGCCACAGCCAATGAAGGATTGGCTTCGCAATGACGGCCGTTTTTGTATGGTGTGTTAGTGTAGCGCGGTAGTATAGCTTGTTAATATAGCGTGTTAATTTCCTCTCTGAACGTCCTTGCGAGAACATTCCTTTATCGGTGATGTTCGTGGCGATCTCCTCCTTGCTACACCATTAGCCATAAGGTGGTTGCCACAGCCAATGAAGAATTGGCTTCGCAATTACGGCAGTTTTTGTATGGTGTGTTAGTATAGCTTGTTAATTCCCTCTGTGAACGTCCTTGCGAGAACGTTCTCTGATACTTCATCGGTAACGTTGGTGTTATCTTCTATTTGCTATAGCATTAGCAGCAATGAGGTTGCCACAGCCAATGAAGGATTGGCTTCGCAATGACGGCCGTTTTTGTATGGCGTGTTAATATAGCGTCTTATTGTAGCTTGTCGATATAGCGTGTTAATTTCCTCTCTGAACGTCCTTGCGAGAACATTCTCCGATCTTCATCGGTAACGTTGGTGTTATCTTCTATTTGCTATAGCATTAGCAGCAAGGAGGTTGCCACAGCCAATGAAAAATTGGCTTCGCAATAACGGCCGTTCTTGTGTGGTGTGTTAGTTTAGCGTATTAATATAGCTTGTTAGTATAGCGTGTTAGCACGGCGTGTTAGTATAGCTTGTCAATTTCCTCTACGAACGTCCTTGCGAGAACATTCTCCGATCCTTCATCGGTAATGTTCGCGGCAATCTCCTATTTGCTTTAGCATAAGTAGCAATGAGGTTGCCACAGCCAATAAAGGATTGGCTTCGCAATGACGGCGGTTTTTGTATGGTGTGTTAGTGTAGCGTGTTGATGTAGCGTATTAATATAGTGTGTTAGTATGCCGTGTTAATATAGCGAGTTAGTATAGCGTGTTAAAATAGTGTGTTAATTTCATACATGAACGTCTTTGCGTGAATGTTCTGTGATCCTTCATTGGTAATGCTTGTGGCAATCTCCTATTTGAAATAGGCATAAGCAGCAATGCTAGCAAAAAAAAAGGTCGTGGTTTGCACCACGACCTTAAAAAAATATAGAACTTAAAAAGCTAATTAAGCATAAGCAACAGCATCTTTTGATGCTAATTTGGTAACCCCCATTAAGTATTCGTCAACTTTACGGGCAGCTTCCCTGCCTTCAGAGATTGCCCAGACTACCAAGGACTGTCCACGGCGGGTATCGCCTGCAGCGAAAATTTTCCCAATATTAGTTTGGTAAGTATGTTCTGAAGCTTTTACATTTCCGCGGTTATCTAACTCTACGCCTAATTTTTCAATTAAGCCTTCCTTTTGCGGATGTAAGAAACCCATGGCTAAGAAAACCAGTTCACAAGGTAAATCTCTTTCTGTTCCGGCTACTTCTTTAAAAGAAATCGGTCTTCCTACAGCATCAATTTCCCATTCTACATCCACTACCTTTAATGCTTTCAGATTACCATTTTCATCCGCAATAAAATTCTTGGTATTTACCGACCAGGCTCTTTGCGCACCTTCTTCATGCGACGAAGTATTTTTCAATAACATCGGATAATTAGGCCAGGGCATATTTTCTGTGCGCATTTCCGGCGGCATTGGCATGATCTCAAATTGCGTAACCGATTTCGCACCATGGCGGTTTGAAGTACCAATACAATCAGAACCTGTATCGCCACCACCGATTACAATTACATTTTTACCGGTTGCTAAAATATCTTCAGAACTGATCGCCCGGTTAGCCACACGCTTGTTTTGTTGTTTTAAGAAATCCATTGCAAAATGTACGCCTTTAGCTGAACGCCCATCGATTGGCAAATCACGCGGAACAGTAGATCCGCCTGCCAAAACGATTGCATTATAATCTCTTAATAAGGTGCTTATTTCTACATTCTCGCCTACATTGGCGTTACATCTGAAAATGATTCCTTCTTCCTTCATCAAATCGATACGGCGGTCGACTACATTTTTTTGCAGTTTAAAATCAGGTATTCCGTATCTTAACAAACCACCTGGCGCATCATCACGTTCAAAAACGGTAACTTCATGCCCAACTTTATTTAACTGAGCAGCAGCAGCTAATCCTGCCGGACCTGAACCAATCACAGCAATTTTTTTACCTGTTCTGATTAATGGTGCCTTTGCTTTAATAAAGCCTTTTTCGAAGGCGATTTCTATAATGTGTTTTTCAATTTCTTCAATAGCAACCGGCGGACGGTTAATTCCCAGCACACAAGCGGATTCGCAAGGTGCTGGGCAGATTCTTCCCGTAAACTCGGGAAAGTTATTAGTGCTTAATAAGATATTTGCTGCAAGCTCCCATTTAGCCTGATAAACGGCATCGTTAAATTCCGGAATCACATTACCCAGTGGGCAACCTGACTGACAGAATGGAACGCCACAATCCATACAGCGGGCCGCTTGATTATTTAATTCTTTTGCGGGTAATTCATTTAAAAATTCCCCGTAATGTTTTACACGAGTTTTAGCCTCTTCTCTGGTGGGCGCAACTCTGTCGTATTCTAAAAATCCTGTTACTTTTCCCATGGCTTAGTGTGTTTTTACTTGTTGATTACGTTTTGCTAAAACTGCTTTGTATTCTTTAGGGAATACTTTAACGAAATGATTTGATTGTGTTTTCCAATCACTTAAGATAAAATCGGCTACCTTACTGTCTGTTAAACGAATATGGGTTTTCAGTAAAACCAGAATTCGCTGTTCATCTTCTGCCTGTAGCGGATCAAGATCGACCATTTCCTTATTGCATTTGCGTGCAAAGGTACCATTAGCATCATAAATCCAGGCAACACCTCCACTCATACCAGCGGCAAAATTACTTCCGGTATCACCAAGGATTAAGACTTCACCCCCCGTCATATATTCACAACCATGATCACCTACACCTTCTACCACTGCAGTGGCTCCAGAGTTACGTACGGCAAAGCGTTCACCAGCTTTTCCACGGGCAAATAATTCACCGGAGGTTGCGCCATAAAGTGCTACGTTACCAATGATGATGTTTTGTTCGGGAACGAAAGTACAGTTTGAGAAAGGATAAATAGCCAAACGGGCACCAGACAAACCTTTACCTACATAATCATTTGCTTCTCCTTCTAAAGATAAAGTTACCCCCCGCGTGTTAAAAGCACCGAAACTTTGTCCGGCAGAACCCACAAACTTAAAGTTGATGGTATCGGGCGGCAAACCTGCTCCTAAATGCACTTTTGAGATCTCATTAGACAACATGGTACCTAAAGAACGATCCGTATTTTTAATGTTGAAGCTGGCAAATACAGGTTCGTTATTGGTAATAGCCGGTTGAGCTGCAGCGATTAACTGGTGATCTAACACATTTGCCAAACCATGATCCTGCTGTTCTGTATTAAACAATGGCAAGCCGTTGTCTTCTGCTTTGTAAAGGATAGCAGATAAATCCAGATGTTTCAATTTCCAATCTTCAGCTGGCAATTCACGCACTTTTAAAATATCGGCCTGACCAACCATTTCGTGAATGGTTCTGAAACCAAGTTCAGCCATAATTTCACGTAATTCTTCCGCCAGGAAATGGAATAAATTAACGACGTGATCTGCATCTCCACTGAACAACTTCCTCAATTCCGGATCTTGTGTGGCCACGCCAACCGGACAAGTATTTAAATGACACTTACGCATCATGATACAGCCTGCAGTTACTAACGCCGCTGTTGCAACTCCCCATTCTTCTGCTCCTAGTAATGCAGCAATGGCGATATCTCGACCTGTTTTAAGTTGGCCATCTGTTTGCAAAACGATTCTGTTACGCAACCTGTTTTTCACCAGGGTTTGATGTGCTTCTGCCAAGCCAAGTTCCCAAGGCAGGCCTGCATGTTGAATGGAAGTCAATGGTGATGCACCTGTTCCGCCATCGAAACCTGAAACTAAAATCACATCCGCATGTGCTTTCGCCACACCAGCGGCGATGGTACCTACACCTGCTTTAGAAACCAGTTTCACATTGATTCTGGCTGCGCGATTCGCATTTTTCAGGTCATAAATCAATTGTGCCAAATCCTCAATAGAATAGATATCGTGGTGAGGTGGCGGAGAAATTAAACCTACTCCAGGAGTAGAGTGGCGCACTTTTGCAATCCAATCATCCACCTTGTGGCCAGGCAATTGCCCGCCTTCTCCAGGTTTTGCACCTTGAGCCATTTTAATCTGCAACTCATCTGCATTCGTTAAATAATAACTGGTTACACCAAAACGTGCCGATGCCACTTGTTTAATAGCAGAACGCATACTGTCGCCATTTTCCATTTTGGTATAGCGCATTTCGTCTTCACCCCCTTCGCCGGTATTGCTTTTTCCGCCAATGCGGTTCATTGCGATGGCCAAAGTTGAGTGTGCTTCGTGAGAAATCGAACCAAATGACATTGCTCCCGTCGCAAACCGCTTTAAAATGGCTTCCGTAGATTCTACCTCACTTAAAGGAACAGGCTGACGGCTATAGTTAAAATCAAATAAGCCACGAATGGTATAAGCCTGTTGTGTTTGCTCATTTACCAGTTTAGAGTATTGCTTGAAGATACCGTAGTCGTTTTTGCGAGTAGCGTTTTGTAATAAATGGATGGTTTGCGGGTTAAATAAATGGGCTTCACCCTTGCGACGGAATTTATAGGTCCCCCCTGCTGGCAATAAGTTTTCGGTTTGTGTAACCGGACCAAAACTGCGGTGATGTTTAATCAACGTTTCTTTAGCAATTTCATCAAGTCCTAATCCGCCAATTCTTGAAACTGCACCAGTGAAGTAAGTATTAACGACCTGTTTATTTAGTCCTAAGATTTCGAAAATCTGAGCTCCCTGATAAGATTGTAATGTGGAGATTCCCATTTTAGAGAAAATCTTCAACAAACCACTGTTTACTGCGTAAATATAATTTTTTGTTAGTTCTTCTGCTGATAAACCAGATTCTGCCTGGAAGCCATTGATCGTTTCTAAAGCCAGGTAAGGGTTAATTGCAGTTACTCCGAAGCCTAATAAGGTGGCAAAGTGATGTACTTCCCAAATGTCTCCAGCTTCGATTACGATACCCACTGCCCCACGATAACCTTTGCGAATTAAATGGTGATGAACGGCAGATACTGCTAACAATGAAGGCATTGCCGCATGTTCTGAATCAATTGCCCTATCAGTTAATACGATTACCTGGAAGCCATCTTCAACCGCATCAACGGCGTAACGACATAAACGGTCTAAGGCTTTCGCCATTGCGCCCGGTTTGCCGTCGGCCCTGAAATAGGTCTGTAAAGTTTTTGCCTGGAAAACGCCAGTATCAATACTTCTTAATTTTTCTAATTCCTGATTGGTTAATATAGGGTGCTTAATAGCCACACAATGAGACTGAAGCGGATTTTCTTCTAATAGATTGCCATTGCTTCCCATGAAACTGGCCAAACTCATTACTACTTTCTCCCGAATCGGATCGATTGGTGGATTGGTTACCTGTGCAAACAACTGTTTAAAGTAGCTCGACAAGTGTTGCGGACGTTTGGAAAGAATTGCAAGTGGTGTATCGGTTCCCATGGAACCAATTGGCTCTTTGGCTTCTATCGCCATTGGCTTTAACAACAAGTCGATATCTTCCCTGCTGTAACCAAAAACCTGCTGGTATTTATAAATAGATTCTTCAGAAAGGCCGGTGAACATCACACGTGGTTCAGGCAATTCTTCTAAACGGATTTGATATTGGTTGATCCAGTCTGCATACGGACTGCCGCCACAAACCTTGGTTTTGATTTCATCATCACTGATAATTCTGCCCTGCTCCATATCTACCACGAACATTTTACCAGGTGTTAAACGACCTTTTTCGATAATGGTACTTTGGTCGATGGCCAATGCACCAGCTTCTGAACCCATGATTACACGGTCATCTGAAGTGATGGCATAACGGGAAGGACGTAAACCATTGCGATCTAACGTAGCGCCAATAAGTTTACCATCTGTAAATGCGATGGCGGCAGGCCCATCCCAAGGTTCCATTAATGTAGCATGGAATTCGTAGAATGCTTTCTTAACGGGATCCATATCCTCGTTACCATCCCAGGCTTCTGGAACCAACATCATTAATACATGTGGTAACGTCCTGCCTGCATGAAGCAATAACTCAATTACATTATCTAAACAGCCTGAATCAGAGTTCGTTTCATCGATTACCGGCAATAACATATCCAGTTCTTCTTTGGTGAAATAGGCAGATGCAAAAGATTTTACACCAGCTCTAAACCAGTTCAGATTACCTTGCAGGGTATTGATTTCGCCATTATGGGCAATAAAACGGAAAGGTTGTGCTAAACGCCAAGAAGGAAAAGTATTGGTTGCAAAACGTGAGTGTACCAAACCTAAAGCAGAAACCAATCTTTTATCGCTCAGGTCTTTAAAATAAGTACGGACCTGTAAAGAGGTTAACTGACCTTTATATATAATGGTTTGCGCAGAAAGCGAAACGATATAAAAATCCTTGCCACCGTTTACCGTATTGGCAATCAATTTAATCAGGTAATTTTTAAAGATATAGAGTTTGCGTTCGAAATCTGCACCGGGATTAACCGCATAAGGGCGGCCAATGAACACCTGTTCAATTTCTGGCTCTACCGAAAGTGCCATATTGCCGATATCGGTAGTATCCACATCAACCTTTCTAAAGCCTAAGATTTCTAATCCTAGTTTTTCTGCTGCGCGATAAATCAGTTCTCTACATTCTTCTCTGGAACGAATATCTTTAGGCATGAAAAGCATACCTACGCCATAATTATTGGTTTCAGGTAAGCTGAAGCCTGCCTTTAAACATTCATCGTAAAAAAATTCATGGGGAATCTGAATCATGATACCGGCTCCATCACCTGTATTTGGTTCTGCTCCACATGCCCCTCTATGATCTAGATTTTCTAAAATAGTAAGTGCATCGGAGATGATTTGATGCGATTTTCGCCCTTTCACATGTGCAACGAACCCAATGCCGCAGGCATCATGTTCAAATTGCGCGTCGTACAATCCACTGTTTGGTTCCATTCTTTGCTCGTTAGTTGTTAGTGTATAGGAAACACTAAGATATGAAAAACGAAGATCAAATTACAGAGTTGCTACAATTTTTAGAATTATTTTAGTTTTTAAACAATTTTAATCCATTATATTAAAATATAACTAAATATTAACTACTATAATTACGAATATAACAATTCAATTTTTCTACTATAAATGTGTAGTTTGGATAGATTTTAGTGGTTAAAAAAGTGCTGTTTAATCATTATTGATATCGATACAGCTGATCAATGAGACAAATTTGGTTGTATTGGAAAATAATTTAAAAAAGATTTTGGCTTGTTTAATTTTATTTACGTATCAATCAGCAAGATATGCAAAGGAGTTAAAAAAATCAAAAAATGCATTTTGCAAAACAACTTCTTTTTCTACCTTTGTGGCGGGCAAGTCTTTTACGACCAGCTCCCTTTGAACTCCCCCAGGATGGGAACATAGCAAGGGTAGAAGGTTGTAGCGGTGCGATAGAAGTTGCTTGCCCATTTTTTTCTTTTCCCTTAATGCCTCCGATGGAAAATCGGAGTAAACTCTGAAGGGGGAATTAAATTCTTCAGGGTTCCAATCATTGAAAACTCAAATATTTAAGAATTTACAACCATGAAATTTTTTATCGACACAGCAAATCTTGATCAAATCAGAGAAGCTCATGACCTTGGCATTTTAGACGGCGTTACCACTAACCCTAGCTTAATGGCTAAAGAAGGTATTACTGGCCAAGAAAACGTAATCAATCATTATAAAGCAATTTGCGATATCGTTGAAGATAACGTAAGTGCAGAAGTTATTGCCACTACATTCGACGAAATTGTTAAGGAAGGTGAAGCTTTAGCAGCATTAAATCCTAAAATCGTTGTTAAAGTTCCGATGATTAAAGATGGCGTTAAAGCAATTAAACATTTCTCTTCAAAAGGAATTAAAACCAACTGTACTTTAATTTTCTCTGCCGGACAGGCTTTATTAGCGGCTAAAGCCGGAGCAACTTATGTTTCTCCTTTTTTAGGTCGTTTAGATGATATTTCGAGCGATGGTTTAGTTTTAATTGAAGATATCAGAACCATCTTTGATAACTACGGTTACGAAACTCAAATTTTAGCTGCATCTATCCGCGGTCCGTTGCATATTGTAAACTGTGCAAAATTAGGTGCTGATGTAATCACTGCTCCTTTGGCTGCAATTGCAGGATTATTAAAACACCCATTAACTGATTCTGGCTTAGCTACTTTCTTAGCAGATCACGCTAAGGCAGCAGGCAAGTAAGATCGGAGTCTTTAGTCAATAGTCTTTAGTCGACAGTCTTTAGTCAACAGTCTGAAGTCAATAGTCTGAAGTCTGGAGTTAAAGTACAACTATAGCAAAGAGCATAAAATAAAAATCCTAAGTTTGAAGTAGAGATTCTGCTAAAAACTTAGGATTTTTTGTTGCCTATAGTCTGTATGTAATAGGTACAGATTGTATTCGATACAGCCATTGATCATTAATAGTCTTTCTCAAAAATTAATCAGTTGATCATGTGATCGTTATTGCAGATATTTTCTGTCAGTGAAACACCGATCGATAAAGATAAGGAAAGCAAGAATCAATTCTCCACCCAAGACTCCCGACTCAAGACTAAAGACTCCAAACTAAAAAGGAAAGCAAGAATCAAGACTCCCGACTCAAGACTACCGACTCCAGACTGAAAAGGAAAGCAAGAATCAACTCACTTCCAACTTTAGACTAAAGACTCCCGACTTAAGACTTCCTTCACCTTCTCATAGCTAATCTGCTCATCAGGTGCGATTAATATCCCCTTCACTCCTGCTCCTTTTGCGGCTTCTACATCTCTTACTTTGTCGCCAATCATCACGGATTGAGCTGGATCGATATCATACATGTCTATGGCGTCGAGAATCATACCTGAAGCTGGCTTGCGACACTTACATTCACCTCCAACTGTTGGGTGATGTGGACAATAATAGAAACCAGCAATATCAGCACCCTTGGCTACAAATGCATTTCTTAACATTTGGTGCATGATGGCTAGTTCTTGCTCTGTATATCTTTTTAAAGCAATACCTCCCTGGTTTGTGATCACAATTAACAGATAACCTTCATCATATAATTTCTTCAATACTGGAATCTGATAATCCAGAATTTTGAAATCTTCCACACGGCAGATGTAATCATAAATTTCGTGATTAAGCACGCCATCACGATCTAGAAAAATAGCTTTGTTCATTTGGGAATTTAAATATTGGAAACTTAAACTTTACGGATTAAGTTTTACGTAAAACTGAAAATCAAAATAAGACAAAATTAATGGGATAAGAAAGATATACTCACCCACAAAGATCAGCATTATTTTTCAGCCCGTTTCTTTCTTTGGTCTTAGCAATTTAAAAAAGTTATTTTTTACCTAAACGATAACCACTTACCGCAAAATAAAGGATGAATGAGTAAGCCGGAATCATCATGAGGTAGGCTGTTTGTCCGTTGCCGATGGTTTCAGAGATGTAACCATAAACCGGTGGAAGAATAGCACCACCTACAATAGCCATAATCAGCAATGCTGATCCCATCTTGGTAAATTTACCTAGCCCATCTATCGCCATTGGGAAGATTGCAGGCCACATTACGGAGTTTGAAAACCCCAGAAGGGCAAAGATCCATACTGCCGGATGTGTAGGTAAATTGAAGTCATTACCGAATAGATGAAGGGTAGTAAGACCAGGATTCGCTTTTATAACTACGACTAGAATAACCAAAACTATGCTGAGCAAACACGAAACAATTAATGCGTTCCTTTGTGAAATAAATTTCGGGATTGAGATGATTCCGATAGTATAACCCAGCAACAAACCGTAGCCAGTATAGGTGGCAAAGCTTTTCGAAATATCAAGTTTATAGCCGAGATGTGTTCCGAGTCCGGCAAAAGTATCATAACTGATTACTTCCATCCCCACATAGAAAAACAAAGCAAAAACGCCGACAATTAGGTGCGGAAAGTTAAATACATTTTTATTGGCTGCAGCTACCTGCGCACTTCCAGGCAAGGCATTCGGATCCAGAATGTCCTGCTCCTCCTCTACTTCAGGAAGCTGCACGAAGAAAAGCAGAATTCCTACAAGGGCAAATGAAGCAGCGATAAAAACATAAGGCATGATTACTTTTTGTGCAAGGGCATCTAAAGCCGTATTTTTAGCTACTTCGTCCATGGTTTTCAAACTGGCTTCAAAGGCATCGCTATCTTTAAGAATAATGCTTCCTAATACATAAACGGCCAGGATGCCGGCAATCTTATTACAAATTCCGAGGATACTAATGCGTTTTGCAGCACTTTCCTTCGGACCTATCGCTGCTGCATATGGATTGGATGCCGTTTGAAGTAGCGCTAAACCACTGCCAATAACAAACAGGCCAATTAAAAATGTTGGAAAACTTCTGGCATAGGCTGCAGGAATAAATACCGCAGCGCCAACTGCCATCACAAATAAACCAACCGACATTCCCTTTTTAAATCCGGTGAATTTTAGCACAAAGGATGAAGGAATTGACATGACGAAATAAGCAGCAAAAAAAGCAGAGGCTACATAATAGGATTCGGTACTGGATAACTGACAAGCGATTTTTAAATATGGAATCAGTTGGCTGTTTGCCCAGGTAATAAATCCAAAAATAAAAAAGAGAACACCGATTACGAATAATGCAAACGTATAATTTTGCGCTTTAGTTGGATTTGACATTGGTTTGGTTTGTGGTTTGATTGGTTTCGCCAAAATAACCAATTATTTTCCTCATTTAGAAATCAAATCGCAGTAATATTCGCACAAATAGACTTAAATTCAATAATATTTAAACATATTCATCAATTATTAGTCAATTATTAGTCACACACCGAAAACCGGTGTGTTCTAAACCCGTATCAACCGAGGTTTTCATTCTTGAGGTTACCCGATATCCTTTGCAATAGGATGCATTGCACATAAATGATCCTCCACGAACTACTTTTTTGGGAACTGTAGGTTCCATCGGATCATAACTATTGCCAGGGCCTTTAGGGTTTGATGTGACGCCTGTTAAGCTTTCATAGAAATCAGGACGATACCAATCGCTGCACCATTCCCAAACATTGCCGGCCATATCGTACAATCCATAGCCATTTGGTTTAAAACTTTTAACTTTAGCTAGTCCGGCAAACTGATCCCATACTGTGTTTTTTACAGGAAAATTCCCTTGCCAGGTATTTGCCTTTGGTCTGTCTGTTTCAATATCCTCATTTCCCCAGGGATATTTCGCATTTTTCAGGCCGCCCCTTGCTGCAAATTCCCATTCAGCTTCTGTGGGCAAACGCTTTCCTGCCCATTTGCAATAGGCCATGGCATCATCCCAGGATACCTGCACCACCGGATTATTTTCTTTTCCCGTGATGTTACTGTTCAAGCCCTTTGGGTGTTTCCAACTTGCACCCTTAACCCAGCGCCACCATTGCGAAGCATCGTTCAATCCATTGATGGTTTTGGGTTGATAAAAAACCAGGGATGCGGCAACCATTACGCTATCTGGTGGCTTCGGTGTTCCCGGTGGAAGTTGCTTTGCCATTTCCGCCCATTCTGGCTTTCGCTCTGCAGTAGTTACATAACCAGTGGCCGCTACAAATTTAGCAAAACTTGCATTGGTCACTTCTGTTGCATCCATCCAAAAGGATTTCAATGTCACCTGGTGTTTAGGGTATTCATCTTTCCGCCCTTCGTTATCTGCTGCACCCATTTCGAAAGTTCCTCCCTGGATCAGCACCATTCCATCATGGGTGGCCTTATTTGCTGCAAAACTCGAAGTTTCTCTAATTACACCGAAGCGACCGGGCAGATTTTTCTCACAGGAAGCCAATGAATCTTGTGTTCGTTTGCTGGATTCTTCTCTTTTTTGGTTGTTACAGCATGCAATTAAAGCAACGAAAGGTAAATAGCAGACGATTTTTAGTGTATTCATATTGGCAAGACTGAGGGCTAAATTTATCAAAAATCTATAAAAAAAAGGTCTTCTATAATTAATCCCCTTATAAATCAATACAGTAGCACTTTTCATTTTTTTTTATTTGCATTAGATATCAATGAACCCTATATTTGCATCACTTTAAAGAAAACGGCAACGTTTTAAGCAAAGTAGATTCCGTAGCTCAGCTGGTAGAGCATTACACTTTTAATGTAGTGGTCCTGGGTTCGAATCCCAGCGGGATCACAGAAAGCTTCACAGAAATGTGAGGCTTTTGTTTTTTGATTCACTCCGGGATGGCTCTTCCAGCCGTTAATGACAGCCGTTTTAAAAATGACAAAAATGGAAACACCAGCTAGCAAGTAAAAAAGAAAATATCTAGCAAGCAGCCTTCTTTTTTTGATCATTTTTAAGTGATGATTGCTAATCCTATTGCCTTCCTAAAAATGCCTTAAAATGCAACTTATCATGGGCTAAGACTGGGATGGAACCCGGGTAGAACCCGAAGCATTGTTAGTTCATCTTCTGAAGTCTTGCGGTGAGCGTCTTATGTCGCCGGATAAGTTTTTTTTTGCTGAAAAGATTGTCATTTTGAGATAGCTTTTTAGCAGGCGAAGCAATCTTTTTTGTAGGAGAGATTGCTTCGTCATTTCGATCTCGAGGATGACCTTCCGTGTTCGGTGGCTAAATAATTTTTTATATATTTTCAACAAGAAATGGTTGTCATCGTGATTCTGCCACAATCCCATAAAGGTTCCTAAGTCAAATGGGTGGGGTGAAAATGAAAATGGTTTTCGCGGTTTGATGTAACTGAGGTTCATAAGCTATGATTCTTGAATAAACTAATTTAAGGTTTTTTCAAAGAATGCACATTTAACAAATTGCTATATGTATCACTTGCTTCTTAGACTAAAGGATTATGAGTCTTCTAGCCTAACCGCCCTATTATGAGGCAAAATATGCTTTTCTGACTCACAGAAGCAATTTACGAACTATTTTTGGAACCGCAAAATTTTGCTCCGTTACGTATTTGTTACGGTTTTGCAAAAAAGTAGAGTGGCTCCTAAGCAAATTGAAATACAATAAAGCAAAGGTCTACGAAAAGCTCGACTAACCAAGCACTTACCATTTCATTCGAAAAATTCGTTATGTTTGAGATACTAAATATGCTCGCATGAAGAACCTGACCTTAAAATATAACCTACTCCAAGTATCTGTCATTGTATCTGACCAGTTGAGCTACAAGGGATGAGCCAAAGAATTGAAGACGCAATCGACAGATTATTGATTAATTCTAAAGGAGAGATCAAATCAAGGCTCGCAGAAGTAGTTTCCCATATAAACCTAATTGACACTTCTACAATATGTCACTGCTACTGCTTAAAGGTGGATGCAAACAATAATTTAAGGCTGAATGATTTGATCGACTTTATCGATGAAAAAATCCTTGAATATGCTATTCCTAAGAAAGAAATAGATGAGGCTAGGGAATATTTAGCTCAAACAAATTCAACAGCAAAGATTGTTAGGCTAAGAAAAAAAGCTGAGGGATTGTTTACTGACCTAGAAAAAACGGGTGAAGGTGGCGAAATACTATTGTACATTCTAGTACAGGAATTTCTCAAAATTCCTCAACTTATAAGCAAAATGTCTCTTAAAACTTCCGGTCAATTACATTATCAGGGAGCAGATGGGATTCATGTAAGTTATGACAGTGCTAGTTCTACCTTAAATCTTTATTGGGGTGAGTCAAAGATGTATAGCAACATGAATGATGCGATGGGAAAATGTATGGAGAGTTTAAAAGGCTTTTTATTAGACCCACAATCATCGGGTTCTGTTCAGGAAAGAGATTTACAATTGATCACAGCCAATATATCTGCAAATGTAAACGATCCTGATTTAGAAGATGCACTCGTTCGCTATTTTGATAAAGACGATGATATGTCTAATAGCATTGTATATAAAGGTCTTTGCTTTATTGGTTTTGATATAGGAAACTATCCCGCAAATAAAATTCAAAAAACTACTGAGGTTGTAGTCGAAGAAATTAAAGAAGAAATCCAGGCGTGGCAAAATACATTGGTAAAAAAGATAAAAAACCATACCAACTTGGAACTTAAAGAAATTCATGTGTTTTTACTTCCTTTTCCCTCGGTAGCTGAATTTAGAAGGATTTATTTAGAGACTATTAAGTAATGCTGGCTGATAAACTATTTAAACTAAAAAGCTTTCAAAGACAATACGAAGCCTTGATAACTCTAAGTGTTAGCGGGAGCATTCCTGAATTAGTTTGGGAAAACCAAAAAGAAAACCTTGTTGCAGCGATAGATTGGAATAATATGCTTGGAATAGCGAGCGCATTAAGTTATTCCGATCAAAATGAGCATTTAGATGCCGCGCTGAGAATTGCTCAAACAGCAATCAGCGAAGACGATACTAGTATAACGCAAAAAGAAGGTGCGGCTGTAATTCTACAAAGTCTAACAAACAAACCAGCAATTAAACTGGCGATTGAGCGAGGAAGAATATCAAATGATTTTGAAGAACATCTTCCATTGCCGTTGAAACTTCAGAAGCTGCGTTCAGATTTCGAAAACTCTATAACACTAGGAGATCAAACGGTTTCGCTAAATAAGTTTCAAACGCGGGTACATAACAGCTACCTTGAAAATGATGCGATAAGCATATCCGCCCCAACCTCCTCTGGTAAATCATTTATCCTTTGCAGCATTATTATAGAAGAACTGTTAAAAGGAAATAGGAACATCGTCTACTTAGTGCCAACACGGGCACTGATTGCACAAGTAGAGGACGATTTGCGTAAGCTGCTGGATAAATACAGACTTTCCACCGTCAATTTAACTACTGTTCCGCAATACGATACTATACAATATGATTCAAACATATTTGTTTTTACGCAGGAACGTCTTCATTGGTTCTTAATTGAGCACATAGAATTTAGACTGGATATTATCATCGTAGATGAAGCACATAAGATCGAAGATCCCTATAGGGGCATTCTGCTACAGCAGAAATTGGAAGAGGTTATTTCAGCCAATCCAAGTGTAAAGGTATATTTTTCAAGCCCGTTTACATCAAATCCAGAATTGTTACTGGAAAGCATATCTATAGAAGGAAAAACCGAACCGATTAACACGCAATTTATAGCTGTCAACCAAAACCTAATCTATTGCACACAAGTTCCGCGTAAATCAAGCCTGTGGGAGTTGAATTTGTCACTCGTTGATAAAGTAATAAAACTGGGCACCTTGCAAATGACTGACAGACCGACAACCGAACTGAAAAAGATGGCCTTTATGTCGGTTGCTTTTTCAGGGAACAGCACAGGAAATATTATTTATTGTAATGGCGCTGCTCAGGCCGAAGATATTGCACTCGTTTTGTACGATAAGCTTTCAAGTGAGGAGGCTTCGCAAAGGGTAAAGCTTTTGATCGATTTAGTAAAAAAAACTGTGCATTCAGATTACCGGCTTGCCAGAGTATTAGAAAGGAAAGTTGCATTTCATTATGGCAACATGCCGCTTCTAATCAGACAGGAAATTGAGAATCTTTTTAAAGATGGGGAGATAAAATATCTGATCTGTACTTCGACCCTATTGGAAGGTGTTAATTTGCCAGCAAAATCAATATTTATTAGAAAGCCGAAAAGAGGTAGTAGGACACATCTCAATCAAAGTGACTTTTGGAATCTGGCCGGACGCGCGGGACGTTGGGGCAAAGAGTTTAGCGGTAACATCATATGTATAGAACCTGCCGACTGGCAAAATCCGCCTAATCCTGAAAAGAAAAAGCAAAAAATAATCAGGGCGCTTGATATTATTGAGGCAAAGCAAGGGGAACTTATTGAATATATTGAAACAGATACTCCCAGGGCAATAGCTGAAACAAGACAAGACCTTGAATTTGCATTTGGTTATTACTATGCAAAATTCATACAGGGCAACTTGACAGAACATACGAATCTTGAACCAAGGCTAATTGAGCTCTTCACAAGTATCAGGGAGCGTATTCAACTTCCTAACGAAATCATCACTCGAAACCCCGGAATTTCACCATTGGCGCAACAAGATCTGCTGGAATATTTCCGGTCTAAAATTGCTGACGCAGAAACATTGATACCAGTTTACCCCGAGGATGAAAATGCTCATGATGAGTACATTAAACTAGTCGGGCGTATCGGAAAAACCTTATCAGCATATCCCGCGCAGCTGAATACATCCAGATCAATACTTCTAATGAACTGGATGTCTGGCAAACCCCTCTCGTATATTATCAGAGCTGCTTATAATGCCTACCAACGCAACGAAAAATACGCAGCTACTAAAAACATCCATGTGGTAATTAGGGAGGTTATGGACAACGTCGAGACATTTGCCAGATTTAGATTTGCAAAAGATTCCAGTTGTTATGTGGATATTTTACGGTTTTTCCTGAACGAATGCGCCAGGCAAGATTTGCTTGAAAATATCCCTCAGTTAAATCTTTGGCTAGAATTTGGTGTATCCCAAAAAACTCACCTCTCGTTGTTGTCTTTAGGACTTACACGTAATACGGTTGTAGAGTTATCCAATTATATTACTAATACCAATATGACTAAGGAAGAGGCTTTAAAATGGATAACTGAGCAGGATATGGCACAATTTGAACTTTCTCCCATAATACTTGAGGATATTCGTTTAAAGACCACCAAGCATGTTAATTAAAAAAGCCCGTTATGGCTGATAAGCAATGTTTCCTTGAGCGAATCAGTAGATCGTTCTGAAATATTCTTTCCAAACCATTTGGTTTTTTTTCGATTTTCAGGATCATAAACAAAACAGATTACTCCTGCAATTAGTATGTAAACTATAATTTGAATTCTCGCCTCCTAAACCGGTTCGAAAAAGGTAGGGTTAAACTTAAGATTACTTGAGTATCTGGAAATTTACAATCTCTATGCTTGATGCAATTCGGAAAGAGATTGTAAATTAAAATTTTGCTTTTGTGCCTATTCAGTCGAATAACTCACTTCAATACCAGTGATCTTATCAATCCTTTTGAAAAGCTCAACGAAGTTGGTAAAAACAGCAGGTTCTTGAATTTTAAGAACTTCATTGGCAAACGAATTTTTGTTCCCAATAATCTCGTACACGTTTTCAATTGCGGTCTTTTTTAGTTTATTATGTTTGTTTAATAGTTCGTGTGAAAAGTAGTGCTCTATCTCCAGAAAATTGAAAACCTGTTTTTCCTGAATATAGTGCTCTCGATCCGCAATAGCAGGCAGGCACAAAGCATAAACCTCCTGATTTTGAAGTTTCCTTAAAGTATGATTTTCTAAATCATCAAAGTTCTTTAATCTTCGGAACTCTTCCAGGCCACCACTGTCTCTATCAAACAGCCCAATTAGTTTTTGATCTTTAGATAAAATAATGGAACCATTTTGGATTATTTTGGCTAATTCTTTCACCCCCGCATTTTCTTCTCCTGCAGCTTTTATTTCCCAGTAAGGGATGTTTCCGCTCGTTAAAACCATAAACGCATGCTCTAATATTCTTGCATCCGTCTTACCTTCTGTTATAACGATATACCGTCGTTCAGAACGAATTTTGTCGTAATTTGTGAACCTGAGTTTGCCAGCTGGAATGTCTGTTAATCTTTTTAATGGTTCGCTGAGTTTATGGTAATCCTTTTTAACAGCTTTCTTAAGTTCCTTGTAATTCTCTGTTTTGCTCATTTCCAACGCAAGATCTGCCAACATCACAAGGCTGGGATCGTGTGTTAAATTGCTTTCAAATATGAGTTTTTCAAGTTGCGAGCTTTCATTAATGCGTTTTGAATTAAGAGTTAAAGCTAATTTTAGGCTTTTATACCCTGAACTAGTGTCATTTAAATGCTGGTATTGATTATAGAAATCAGTAAAAGATAAGTTTAAGGGCTCTTTAAGAGTTATGGAATTAAAGTTCTCATAGAAATAGAACACATTCATCAATAACAAAATTGGCAACTTGTAATTCTTAAATAGAGCGTCCTCATCAGAAGAAATTTTCATTAAAGCTTCATGGGCTTGTATATTAATATTAACTGCCATGTCAACCCCTTGCTTTCTGATTTTATTGTCTGTCTGGTATAAAGACTGCATTAAATATCCTAAACCCATTACACCCATGAAAAATTCATTGACTTTTGATGAAGTTTGCACTTTTGTAATAATCCTCATCAAAAAATCAGACATATCTCTTGATTTACCGGCGTAAAAAAATGATGCGTTTTGCCAGTTTATATCAAAAAAATTCTCGACCAGGAGATTTTCTTTATTCCGTTGATGCTTGAATAATTCAATGGCTCCATAATATTCCATGAAAGAATCATGACTAAATTGAACGTATTTTCCATCCTTGACAAGTAATATCCCGGTGTTATTTATTAGATATTCAAGTACGTCTTCAATATTTCCCTTTCTTATTGGAATGGTTTTATCTTTATAATAGGCGACAAAATAATCGAAAAATTCGTTTTTATCCATCGGAGTATGTTCCTTGCGCTCCAATAGCGCTAACCCATACAGCGATAAAATTCTTTCTCTAAAGGAGCTATCGATGAACTCCAGTCTTGAAGAGACAATTGCTTTCCCCAGCAGAACAGCGTTGAAATTGTCGTAAATATCTGTTATGGTTGCCGGTATTTCTAAATTATTTTCTTCATAAAGAATTGATATCAACGATAATGTTAACGGCGTTATCGGTAGCTTTTCAAGAATACGGTTATCCTTCAATGCATCTAAAAGAGCATCTGCTCTTGATTGTTCATTTTGGAAAAAATTGGAAATGAAACGCTTAATCTGATCATTATTGAATTTTTCGATTGAAAAATTATCCGCCTCTTTTAGAATTGGGCTTGAATAGAGCTTTTCATGATTCCTCGACGCGATTATAAAGTTTATACCCTTATTCTTATAAAGCTTTTCTAGTTGTGATAGGATAGTATTTTGGTTAGCCTCCTCAAGCTCGTCAATGGTGTCGACTAATACTGTAATACTATAATTGCTGAAATAATCAAAACCTTCATCAAAGAAACTATCTAACTTTTTCTTGATTAGGGTTTTTAAATCGTAATTAGCCTCAAACAATTCAGTAATCGATAAGAAAATTGGAAGGTTTTTCCTCTTATCAGTACTTTTATTTAAAGAGATGAGATGTTCTCCAATTTTTTTTAAAGAGGTTGTCTTTCCTGTTCCTGCTGACCCGGATAAAATGAGTGGTTTAGAATTTGAGCAAAGTTGATCCATACCAACTTTTTTCCTGATAGGGGTGCCTGTATTTTTATCCTCAAAAAAGTGATAGTAATTTGGTTCAATAAAAATCTTTAAAAGCTTATCATATTTTTCGTTAAATATTTGAAGTTTTTTTAAGTCGCTATCTCCATGAATGGAATCGCAATAAGCACGTTCATATTCTAATAATTGAACGTCATCATGTTTCCAAAAGTCCGGTAGATGCTTATCGACAAGCGGGATTAGATCATCTCTTCCGAGAAAGTCAATTGTAAACTTTGGCAAAAGGGTTTTTATATCCACTTGAAAACCTTTTGTGATTACATTATTACTAAAAATAAAGAATGTTACTATTTTGTGGGTGTCGGAGAACTTTTCTATAGAAGACTGGTAAACTTTTGTATGCTCGGAAGCATTTAGCTTTTCATCTAAATAGATAAAAGCATGTTGATGTTGTGACAAAGGGCCGGAATAGGTTCCTGTCACGACATCTCCAATTTGTTTAATTGATGTGTAGCCGAGTTTTTCGACTACAGCTATAATAAGATGAAAAAGTTTTTCTTTATCAAGACCTTTAACACTATCAATTTTTTGTTTTTGCGGTGCTGCAATTACGTCCATACTTTAAGTTATTTTAGGGAATTATCCTGGGTGGATTTCATGCTTGGCTAATATATCATTAGTAATATCAATTATTTCATCTATTACTTTTTTGCTCAGATCAGTTGGGCGCTTTGCTAGTTTTGTTAGTTCGGAAAGCTCATCTTTTGTGAGTTTATATCCATATTCCTGAATGGCTTTTCCGATTGCTTTAGAGATATATAACCAAAGACTTACACATTCCCGTTCATATTCGTACTGCATCTCTTCTATCGATTGATTGCTAATTCTCATTGTCCGATTTTTGATGTTTTCCAAATCTAGGGAATATGCTCTCTCCGCATGCTCCATTTTTCGATATATGTCGGCATCCGCCCCCGGTACACCGCGTCTGCCACAATTATAGATTCTTCTTAGTAAAAACTCATATTCCATTGCCTCCATTAGTTCACATTTATAGTGCAAGATAGAGAATTTATTTAGGCAACTTGTCCAAGTGGGCATTTTTCGAACAGGAATTTTGTATTCTCAAATGAGTAAAATATGGAAATAATCTATTCCCAAAACATGACGTCACACAACTAAAGGCATTAGAATACTGGAAATAATGGCATGAAAAGTTACCCTTTAAGAGGAGAAATTAATTTTGGATTCCGTGTACAGAATTGGTAAATCAGCCACAGACGACGATCATAAAGCACTGGAAATCAATTTAATAATTCACCATAACAATGTAACACTACCTTATTATTGACATGTTGTCAACTTTTTCGATTAAGTCATTCCTGAAAATTTGCGATTTAGATTTAAGTATAATATTATAAAAGACCTTTCTTCAAGTGCCTTGTTATTGCTGAATTAAAAATTCGATTGTGGTTTCTGACTTGATTTTTTATAGCGGGCTCGTCCATTATGATACTTGCCTTTTTTGCATAAGAAAAATAGTTAGTGCCTGAACGTTTTTTTATCTCTTCAAATTCCATTGAATATTGCCCATAGCTATTTCTCACCAACTTTTTTCTCTTAGTGAATTGTTGTTCGGTTTCCAATTTCAGTATGCTATAAGTCCTTTTTAAGCCACCGCGATATATGGCTGGACCGGACGATGTATGCTTGCTAATATTAATGGCTCTATTTGCTTTCTTTTTGACCGTGGAAATCATTCGTCTATAGAATTTTGCAAGGTTGGCGGACTTGATCAGGGTTTTCTCGCCATAGAATTCAAAGCCTAAATAAGTCAACGGTTTACCAATGGCTGAACTGTTTTTTGATAAAAGAATTGATGTTAGTTTGTTTTTTCGTGGGCTAATTTGAAAATATTTGAACAGATATTTTTCTGTTTTTTCTGTGCTAATCTTTACATGACTTTTTATTATTTCATCAAGAATGAATTTTTCGGTATCATTGGCTTGTTCTGGTTTGCAAATAACCATTATATCATCAGAGTATCGACGATAAAAACCGCCATACCCGTCAACGACTGTTTTTAAAACTTCCTTGTCAAATTCCAGCAAATAAAGATTTGCCAGTACCGCACTTATTGGCAGCCCCTGTGGTATGCCCACGGGGATATTATTTTTCATAAAGGGATGCTTGTATACTGTAAGCTCCTTGTTTTTTATAGCGTTTCTAAAATCAGTCACTGATTCAAAAAAGGCTTCTATTCCATGTTTTTTTCTAATTGATGCTAATTTTCTTTCGTTGAAACCGCTTCTACGTCCTCTGGTACCTCGCTTAACACGCAAATCGTCTTTTAGGATATATCTAAATTCCGTAGCGGCTTTGAAAACATTAAAATGGTCTGCATTTAATCGAGAAACTTTGAGTAGACTGCACCAAGCTTCTTTGAGTTTATCGTGGTTTAATTCACTAAAAAAACTTTTAATGTCAAACATGAGTACCACACACCCATCAGATGCTCGTTTTTTTATTTCATCAAAAGCTTCGTGCGCAAAATGAATTGTACTTTTCCCAACCATTTCCTTCTGTTCTTCTCCATCTTCCGATGGTTCTTCGCTATCAAACTCATCAACGCCTATTTTTCTGTAGGCTGTTACACAATCAGGTAATCCGGCATATTTCTCCAGTTCTTCTTCATAAAGATTTAATAAAAGCTCGGCATAATACCCAAATATCATCGAATCAATATGTGTAGCATAATGAAGCGGCCTTAGTTTAGCGGTTTTTTTATGCTTGCCTTTTTCTTTATACGAATGTCCCCTTGGTTTACCTTTAGTTAACTTTTTAAATTTCCGTTCCTTAATAACAGAATGAATTAAGGGGAAAAAACCATGCCTGCCGACAAATACCTCGTTCTTTACTTTGGTAAATATTTCCTCGTATTTTTTTAAGATATCGATTTTAGGAGTAATGTGCAGATAGCCTCTCCCTTTTAACCAGGTCGGCCTTTCATTAAAGGGAGGGATCATAAAAAAACCTTGCAGCCCGGTGTAACGGGTTTTTATTTATAAACATACTTACTATTTGTAAGGCCAGTACCCAATAACTGAGTCACACATTTTTTTTCCAATGTAATATATAGACTAGTAAACAATTTAACAACAACTAAGATGCTATTGATAATTCATTTCATTATCCGTATATTAGTGATATGCTGTATAAGCACTCCTGAACACGTTGAGGTTCATTCATTACTACTGCTACTCCGCGGAGTTGTAGAGGTGATGAAGACCCTAACTGCTCAAATAGAGCTCATTCATGGCAATCTCTTACCTGTTATCCTATTTCATATAACAGTAAATTTCTCTCGTCATTTTAATGATTTCAGCAAGAAATTTTGTGGCCTAACTAAATGTCTATAACCCTCAAGCTGCAAGGCGTTTACAAATATACCAAAGTTGTTTCAATTATTTTTTAAGTTTACGAATGGAATCTAAAATATTTAGCATTGGGGATGTGGTGGCCTTAAAAATTCATCCGTATCAAAACAATCTAACTGATATAATAATTAGCGGGGATCATATTATGTTACCGCCCTTAATGGTAGTAACGGAGGTTTTTAAAACAAAGCAAACCATACTTGGCACACTGGGGCCAATAGATACCTTTAAATATAAATGTACCTGGTTTTCACCTAAGCAATATAAATTTATCGATATAGATGCTTTTGAAACAGATCTGAAACTTATAGCATTAAGCACAGTTGATATCAACAAGGTCACTTTAAAAAGAGGCGATAGAATAACATTGAAATCAGCTCCATACGAATTGGGTAAGAAAAAATCATCCCTTACTTATGAAGATAACGCGGTTAATTTAGGCAATGGGAATACAGTCATTAATTCATTTCTATCTTTTTTACCTCCTATAATGCAGGTACTGGATGCTAAAGAACATAAAAGCACTAATCCCATTGTAGACAAAAAGACCAGTAAAACTGTACGTGAAGTTCATGGTTGGGATATAAAATTTTCATTATTTGACCCAACAACAGACAGGATTGCTGAATACTCGTTACCATTGGAAGCCGTAGAACTGGTCGAAGACGTAGATGAAATTAAGCTAAGCCTATTGCAAGGAACTATTAATAAGTCGGGATATCTCGCTATAAGTAGCGTAAAAGGAATTTCCTTAGTTAAACCTCGGCACATAGCTAACAGAAGTGGTTATTACTATTTACGTGCTTACGATTATATAACAAATAAAGTTGAAGAAATTGAGATAACACAACGTACTGCTGTCAGGCCGATAAAAAATCCATTCAAAACTCAAGTCCCCGAATTTGATATCGCCCATAAACCAAAATCGGCGACACCGCAATTTATAATGAATGAAATTATTTTGGCTGTTAAAAAAGCAAAGAAGAGCAATACATTTATTAGGATTAAGTATAAAAACCGTAATGAACAGCTATCCCATAGGACATTAAAAGATTTTACAATCATTACTGTGAAAGAAGATAGAAGGGATGTTTCCTATTTGGTAGGTTACTGTTTATTACGGCAAGCGGAGCGGAATTTTAGAATTGATCGCGTGCAAAGTTTGCAAGAACTTAAAATGAAAGTAGTTTAAACATACACTTAAAGAATTAAGCCGCTGACAAAAAAATCACCTTATTGCCCCCTTAATAGCGAGCATGAAGGCAGTCGATATTCATCGAAATTTTTGATGGTTTACTTAAAAGTTTGGCGATGAAAAACTTTAAAACTTACGCTCTGTACCTATGGCGGATTCGAACCATCGACTAGAAGATTCTAAGTCTTTTAGTCCTTATAGTTTCACTAAAATCATGGTTAAATTCTTTCGAATGGTTATTTGTTTTTTTCAAAAAAACGTATATATTAAGCAATTGCAACTAAAAAATACAGACAAAAAGGTGAGTGATTCGGTGAGTCACTTTTTAAAAACCTTCCCAGATAATCTTTAAACGCTGAAAATTGAACGAAGTTCACATCCCAGCGGGTTCACACCAAAGAATACCAAAATGTATAAACCTTGCAATCGCACGATTAGCTGGGTTTTTGCTTTTAGGGAATTGCCAATATTCGCATTAAATCTATTTTTCTAGGGCTGGTCGAGATCATAACAGATTTTAAATTGGTTCTTAATCAATCAGAACTGCAGTCAATGTTGCTCGTTTTTAACTAATAAAAAATGTTCCAATTTGAAATCTAAACAGATACAGCAAAAAAACAATCACCATCGTGATTAAATAGGATTTGGCATACTTGAAGTTCTTTCGCCTAAAATTTACAACCAGGGAGATGGCGCAAATCAGCAATACCAAAATCACAGCTCCCCAATTCCCGATAAACATATTAATCGGTAAACTTTCAATCACTGAAGATCTTTGCCCTTCGCCAAATAAAACAGAAAATGCAATAGGAATACCCAACATATAAATAACTGAACATAACAGTATTGCAGAGATGCAAACCAATAAGAAGTGAATAATATTAAGTTTTGCTCGTAATATCTGGTTCATGAGGTAGTTTGTAAACTAATATTACCTACTAGTCATCTGCTTACATTAAACCTTTAATGTATTTATTAACTTGAGCCATATAAAGATCGCTATCAGTATCTTTCGTCATTTTATAAAAGGACTCTATATGATTACAATCCCATGTTACCAGTTGTGACTTTGCATTGAGCCGCATAAAAGCGGAGTAATCTGTTGTCTTGGTAACCATATCTTTCATACCAGAAAACAATAAAACTGGTATTAAAGTACGTTTTTTGTTGGATTGAACATATGCTGCCGCACCCTGAGGAAGCAAAATATGCTTATTTTTTATTTGTAAGATCCTGTTTACTAACAAATTAGGATCAATAACAAAAGAATCTAATATTGCACCTTTTATAGTTCTATCTGTATTCAAAACGATTTTTGAGACAATTGTTCCCATTGATAATCCATACAAAATTACCGTTTTTGCTCCGTACTCACTTTTAACATGGCTTAAAACCGCATGTAAATCTTCTGCAAATTCATCATAATACATCATATCCTTATTAATCTCAAAGTCTGAACTTTCTCCAAATCCCCGATAATCATATAACACAACATTGTACCCTGCCATAAAAAATGCACGTGCCTGACCTAAACAGTTGGACATATTTCCAGCGTCAGCATTAGAGACAATAATAAACGGTTTCGATAAATTATTTTGCAGAAAAAACCACGAGTTGAGATTCACGTAGCATTCACTTTTATTTTTTTCGTTTGATATTTCAAACCAAGCTGTTCTGGTTTTACTTGATATTCCCGGGAAGGATTAATGGCGAATAAATGGAAGGCCAGCGGAAATAAAATAAGGAGGCAGAAAAGTTTTTTCATTGGTATCGTTTATTCTTTAAGCAATTAGGTGATCCTGATAATTTATTGAAGTTAATATGTGAAGCATTAATACAGCCTTGATGTTCATTTTACTTGTGATATGACTAATAATCAAGAAGTATGCGTTTCAAAAAAGGAAATTAATTCAGGGTAAAAGTCTTCAATACTTTTATATTGGCTTCTGTTGCCTATATAATTATCCATAAAAAGATACAAGTCTTTTGCCCATTTAAAATGCTTTGATTGATTTTGTATTTCTATCTCACCACTTTCTTTTCCAAACTTTTGTGCTAATATTTGTGCCACAGAGGCCCTCACTAACAACTCATCAACTTCATTTTCCCACTCCTTTTCTGCGATTTTTTTTCCGTTAGCTAAAATTAAAAAATGGTCTCTGATTTTAAATAAACGATCATGATAGCGGACTATAAAATTTTTAAGATAAATGTGACTGCATTCATGAGCCACCACATTTAGTGCAGGTTCGAAAACCACAGCACTATCATCTGTTAGTTTTTTTGATTTATCTTCTATATATCCTACTTTGGCGATGATCTTTCCTTCAAATTTTTTATTGGTTATGGTGATGGCGTTACTTCCATGGTTACATAAAAAATCAGTGTAAATTATATACTCGCCTCTTTGTTTAGAATTATAAAATGAAGCTACGTTGTCAAGTATCCCACTTTTTTCGATATAAAGTTCTGCTCTTTGGTTAATCCTTCGATATTCTCCCTCGTGTTTATTTATAAATTTTCTCACCTGGCAATCTTTATAAAAAGAATTAAAACGTACCAGAAAGGTATCTATCGAAGAGTTTCTAACGTAATTGGCCGCTGGTTTGATTTGTAAGGTAAAGGGGTAGTTTGCCGACAAAAAAAGACCTAACGAAGCCATGTCCGGCCCATCCCAATTTTGTAATTTCCGGTACCAGTTTAAAGATGGATGCTCATGATATGGTTTGAAATATGCCTTAACCTCACGGTAATAAATTGATGGAGTAGGCTTGGTATCCAGTGTATCTGCAGTTGCCAATGTGAAGAAAATGCTTAAAGCTTCCACCCGGGGATCAGTTTTTACTGAAAATATCTTCTGGCCGTAAGATAGCGTTGAAAAGAAACTAAGTAATAAAACGGATAAGCGCTGAATGATTAATTTTCGGTTCATCATAAGAGATCGTAGCTGCTGAATGTCAATCATCAATTTTAATCAAATCTGAGTGGCCATCAAAATAAAAGTCTCTTTTAAACTGAACAAAATTATATCTCCATCTATTTAGGCCCAATCTTTCGCAGCTGGTTTAATGGCGTCCCCAATTTAAAGATAGGTTCCGCAGTGGCAAGTGTTTCCAGTCATGACCTCGTTAATACCCTCATTTGAGGGATTTTTATTTTTAAAAACAGAAACAATTAAATGGCACCATCGCTTAAAAATGGAAACCATGAATAGATAGCAGTGCACACAACTATATTTTTACAAACAGGAATTGGCACATATAGAATGGATAGACCTTAAGGCTTAATTTAAATCCTTTACCCATCAATTTATATTATATATTGTGTTCACTAATTTAAATTTAAATGAGCAAAAAAGCCGTAGGCATAGATGGGTGTAAGTTTGGTTGGATTGCTGCCTGTTATGAAGATAAAACAATCAACATCTTTAAAACGATTGCAGCGGTATGGGATCATTTTGGGAATGATTGCGATTTTCTCATTGATATGCCTATTGGTTTACCCAGTATAAATATTCCTCTGCGAACCTGTGAGCAAATGGCCAGAATGGTGCTACCCAAGGGAAAGAAATCGAGTCTTTTTCCTGTTCCCTGTCGGGAAGCTTTTGCTGCTGAAACCTACCCGCAAGCAAATGAGATGAATCGGCGCGTTTTAGGTAAAGGGATTACCAAACAGACCTGGTTTATTATGCCAAAAATTTATGAACTGGATCAATTGCTGATCAGAAATGATCAGGCAAAATTGAAGTTCAAAGAATCTCATCCCGAAATTGCCTTTCAGTTCTTAAATGCCGGAAAGCCCTTAGCAGCCAATAAAAAAACCGACGAAGGCATTCGGGAACGGCTACAGATCTTAAAAAAACATCAGCCACAAATAGAACAGCTTTACCGCAGGGCCTACCAGGAATTCAGAAGAGTTGATGTAGCAGCTGATGATATTATTGATGCCTTATGTTTATCCATTATGCAAGTTAAAATTCAGGATAACAGGGAATCCGGAATTCGATATACTTTCCCCGAAAAACCAGTTATGGATGAATCAGGAATCGAAATGGCCATTTATTATGCACCTTAATCACTGAATCATTTCATGCTTTAAAAATTCAAACATGACATCCTTCCATTGATTTGCAAACAAGTTTCAGGGCTTTGCATACAACTGCACTTTAAATCTTCCGGACATTTGATTTATAAAGAAACATCATGGAAATCAAAAAAATAAAATTAGGAAATCAAGGATTAATTGTTCCGGTAATGGGATTGGGTTGCATGGGCATGACGGGCTTTGAAGAGGCCAATATGTATGGCCAAGCCGATGAAAAAGAAGGTATTGCCACCATTCACAGATCTTTAGAATTGGGCGTAAACTTTCTCGATACAGCAGACCTTTACGGACCATTAAAAAACGAACAACTCATTGCCAAAGCCATAAAAGGTAGACGAAATGATTACATTATTGCCTCTAAATTCGGTTGGGAGATAGATGACAACAATAAAGTAACCTGGGCAATTAATGGTCAGAAGAAATACGTAAAAAAGGCATTGGAGCGATCTCTTAAAAACCTTCAAACCGATTATATCGATTTATATTATTTACACCGTTTAGATAAAAACACGCCTATCGAAGAAACTGTTGAAGCCATGAGTGAGCTTGTTAAGGAAGGAAAGATCGGTCACATCGGTTTATCGGAAGTTTCTTCTGATACAGTTAAAAGAGCGCATGCCATCCATCCCATAGCGGCCGTGCAAAGCGAGTATTCATTATTTGAGCGCACAGTAGAAGAAAGAGGCATTTTTCAAACCCTAAAAGAACTGGAAATTAGCTTTGTGGCCTATTCACCGCTTGGAAGAGGCTTCCTTACGGGCGAAATTCGCACCATAGCTGATTTACCAGCCGATGATTTCAGGAGATCAATTCCACGTTTTCAGGAAGCCTACTTTCATAAGAATATAGAATTGGTTGAAGCCATAGCTGCCATGGCAAAAGCTAAAAACGTTACCTCCTCTCAGCTGGGTTTGGCCTGGATAATGAACAAAGGCATTATTCCCATTCCGGGTACTAAACGCAGAAAGTATCTGGAAGAAAATATCGCAGCTGCAAGTATTCAACTCAGCGAAGCTGATATACAGCAACTGGAAAGCATTATTCCGTTGGGAACCGATACAGGCAGTGCATACGATGAGTTTAGCATGGGTCTTCTTGATTAAATTGATTGGCACGGTTACATCATCTACATGCAACTGTGCCATTTCACATCCTTTTTATATTTAAATTAGCATCATGAATACCATTCCCTCTATTTCAGCATTTCATCGCTTATTATCCCTTCCAGAACCACTCCATCCATTAGTGAGTGTGATCAATCTAAATGAATGTGTTTTCCTGGAAGATGAAGTGTGGAAAGGCTTTATTAACCGATTTTATTGCATTGCCTTAAAACGCGAAGCAACAGGAAAGATTAAGTATGGGCAGCAACACTATGACTATGATAAAGGCGTATTAAGTTTTACAGCACCAAATCAGGTTCAATCGCTCGATTTGCAAACCATGGAATGCGGTTCTGGTGATCTGCTCATCTTTCATCCCGATTTTTTACTGAAACATTCCCTCGCAAATACCATTAATCAATATGGTTTTTTCTCTTACGCCGTAAATGAAGCTTTGCACCTTTCTGCGGAAGAAGAACATAATTTAATCACCATCTTTAATAAAATAGATAAGGAATGTTTACATATCGACCGGCATACACAGGAAATCATCCTATCTCAAATCGAATTGCTGCTTAATTATGCAAATCGCTTTTACGAGAGACAATTTATCACCAGAAAAAACAACAATCACCAGTTACTTGTAAAGTTTGAAAAGGCAATTGATGATTATTTTAATGAAGACTATACGGCTAAATTTGGTTTGCTCACCGTGCAGTATATTGCAAACAAACTGAATTTATCGCCCAATTATTTAAGTGATTTATTGCGGATTCATACCGGACAGAATACGCAACAGCACATTCACGAAAAATTAATTGAAAAGGCAAAAGAAAGACTCTCTACCACAACACTATCCATTAACGAAATTGCTTACGCACTCGGCTTTGAACATGCACAATCATTCAGCACACTGTTTAAAAAGAAAACGAATTTATCACCTGTGGCCTTTCGGAATATGCTCAATTAAGAGCGATATATTTTTTGTTACATATAAAATTGCTAACATTTGCCCATAATTACTTTTTCAGCACATACTTTAAATTATCAAATAAACGTTGAATTAGTCGCCTATCATTTGTTATAATCTCAGCAGATCCTTTTGCTTCTGTTTTAAAAGCTAACTTAGTTCCGTAATTTGTTTTCAACTGGTTTGGAAAATCTACCAGTAACATATAAGTTTCCACCTCGGTTTTGTCCGTCTTAGTGATATTTGTAGTGAGCGAAATAGATTTAATGCGTCCAGTTACAGAACCATATTCCATATATGGATAATCATTACACTAAAGCTGATTCTCACACTTCCAGCGCTTTTGCTTTTCATATTTATCTATCAATAGGAAAAGTGCGTAAATCCATTAGCAATTAATTAGCTCGCCAAATTAGAATCTTTTCGTTTTAAAATGCAAGCCTGTATGATTTCTTCATAATTCCTTCATCATTCTTGATGACATTTAAATCAAATGGTGGTGTGGCATTTAAAGCAATTACAATTAGTGGCCTTGCTGCTTTGGCAGGTGCTTCTGAATTTACTGGTTTAGGTGAAGCATATGACGGAACGGTTGGAGTGGGAATAGCTGTAGGCACTTTATCGTATGATATTTATCAAGCAGCTCAAAGTCAATAAATAAGATGTTGAATAAACAGATATCATATACATCAAAAAGTTATAATATGGGAAAAGCATTTTTGTATGCTTTTCCCATATATATATCACTTACTCTCTTGGTAATTTATATTGGAAAATTATTAATGATGCCCAAATTTGGTGTAGTTGCATGGATAATATTAACTATTATTCCATTTTTATTTCAGAAAAAATTTAAGTGCTCATTTACACGAAAAACTATTTTGGATTTCAAGCCTGATGCCTTTAAAGTAGCTGAGTATGATTTACAAAATGAAGCACTCAAAAATGAATCAGTCTACGAGTGGGATAAAATTAAGGCTTACAATTGTTATTTCTCGGCATCAAGTGTCACTTTTATAACTTTATATCTCCGCGATGGTTCAAGTAAAAATTTATCATTTAACGATAAAGACCAAAAGACTGCCATCATGGAAGAAAGTGTATTCAGCCTTTTTTATTCCTTTATAACTGAATACAATCTTAATAAAGATACTGACAATAAAATAGTTTTTAGACCAGGTTTTTTCACCACCAACGCCGGGTTGACATTAATTGTTTCATTATTAATTGTAGCCATTATCTTAATTATTATCCATTTCATTTTTCACCCTAAATTAGCAATGATGTCTTTAGCGGGACTATTTATTATACTTGGTTTATTCGGAAAACGAAAAAAAGACATCATGTTCAAAGATAGGTTGGCAAACCTTGAACCTATAATATTTTGATACTTACATTTTTCTATACCATTTAATTTATCACACTACTCATCAAGCCAAAATTTAAAGTACATTCTTGATGACATTTAATTTAATCTCGAACCAAAAAATTGAAAAAACAAAATTTACTTTTTCTCATTCCATGTGCTTTCATCATTTATGTAGGATTGAAAATATTTTCAGCATTGAAGGACGCTAACCAAGAACAATTGAGGGAGGGCATATTTATGCCTGAGAAAACAGGTGATTATAAATTTTTATTTTCTAAAACAAAATCTGACGCTATTGAGCCAGATTTTGCACGTTTTAGCCGGGTTTCTTTTCCTATCTCAACATTCAATTACACAAAAGGATATGATAGCTATAAAATTATCATTTATAAGTTTGTCACTAAAGATGCTAATAAACTATTGTCAAGTATCAACTTAACTGACCAAAACACTTCTATTAATGGAAAAACATATAAACTTATCAAACTGACTGAAGATATTGATGCAAATAGCAGTTTTGACAGTAAGATTCAGCGTATTCACCATATCAGCATTGCATTAAATGGTAACTATATAAGGAATACAATTAAAACTGATTCATTATTAGGCTATAATGTCCAAATAAATAATATGGGTATTAAGTTTAACAATAATACAGATCCAAATATTTGTTTCTTCAGCAATCATTTATTCAAAAAAGTTCCTATTCAAATCTTATTTTATAGAAAAACTAACTTTCTATACCTCCTGCTCTTAACCTCAGCAAACGCTAAAGATATAGCCAATGCTAACTTGCTATTAAATTTAATCGATAAAAAATAAAAATGTCTTCTGATTACTATTGCTTCTAGTTTTGCCTGGAGGCTGTATAAAAGTTACTAAGCGTTCCGCAACAAAAACAGAAGATCCTGCCGATCAATAACAAGCTACAAATGTTGCAAAAACTGTTGGGATTACTTAATATTTACAGAGCTAATGAAAATTAAAAAAAGATATTTTTTAGGCTTAGTTGTTTTAACATTTTTAATTTATTGTGTATTCACATTAATAAAAATGCACAGCATTACAAATGTGTTAATTCTTCCAAAGAAAACAAGCACTTATGCCGATATTTTCTCAAAGTCAAAATCCGATTTAATTAAATCGGATTTGACCTATTTTAGCAAAAACAGATTACCTGTTGCAACATTCAATTACGATAAAAACTTTAAAATAATCGTTTGTAAGTTTAATATCTCAAATAAATCTAATATTGAAGATTTTATTAATCTAACCGAACAACCGTCACACCGTGCATATGGTATGGTCTACAATTCAATTTTATTTTTAAAGCATTTTAATTTTGAATTAAACACAGAAACTAAACCAAAAAAGTGTAACCACATAAACCTATCCCTATTTGGAAATTTGATAAATAAAACACGAATAAATGGTGATATCTTGGACTATTACTTAACCCTGGATCATTTATCAATTAAATTAAATGGAGAAAAAGATCCTGAAATATTTGTAAGTAAAAAACAACGAGCGATGCCAACAGAAATATTGTTTTCAAGAAAATATAACGATCTTTTTATAATATTAATGATCCCAAATACTAATGATGATGTAAAACCTAACTCGCTCCTTAATTTATTTACTCATTAAAATGAAAAATTTCATAAAATAAACTAATCTATTCACGTTTATTCTGATTTCAATTTTAATAAGTTGTACTATTAAAACGATTACAACGGATAATGTTGAAGACAAAAATAAAGCAGCGACCATATCCAACAAATTTTACGATGCTTTAAAAAAAGAGCAATATCTCAAAACTATTGGTTTGTTTAGCCCAAAATTCTTCCATGTATTAAGCAAAGTGTAACTCAAACTGTTTCATTTCTAGATTAAGGCTTCCCAGAAGCATTAGAGATTCCATCTTTCCAAGCCTATAAATAAAAACCTGCTGTTAAAAATTATTCCTGCTGTTCTTCTCCAAACAAAAATTTAGATTCTTACTTTCTATCTTTAGCGACTATGATTAACTTACCAAAGAAATAGAACATTACTTATGAGTGAAATTAAATGGGGAATAATTGGTTGTGGAGATGTAACTGAAGTAAAAAGCGGACCTGCTTTTAATAAGGCGCCCAACTCTTCGCTGGTGGCGGTAATGCGGAGAAACGCAGCAAAGGCTGAAGATTACGCGAAACGGCATCAGGTTGCAAAATGGTACAGCGATGCAGATCAATTAATTAATGATCCGGAGGTAAATGCGATTTATATTGCCACACCTCCCCTACAGCATGAAGAATATACGATTAAGGCATTGGCAGCCGGGAAGCCTGTTTATGTAGAAAAACCAATGGCATTAAATAGTGAGGCCGCCAAAAGAATGGTTGCCGCCTCACATCAATACGGGGTTAAACTTTCGGTAGCACACTATAGAAGGGAACAACCACTTTTCTTAAAGATTAAAACATTGCTGGAGGAACAGGTAATTGGTGAAGTTCGCTTTGTAGCGCTTAAAATGTTGCAGCCCCAAAAAAGTGATCTTATTGCCCATGCGGAAGAAAATTGGAGAGTTAACCCGGATATTGCAGGTGGTGGGCTTTTTCATGACCTCGCCCCTCACCAATTGGACTTAATGCTTTATTATTTTGGCGAAATTGCAAAGTTTAGTGGTATTGCTATAAACCAAACCGGGCAAGACCAGGTGGATGATTTGGTTACCGGAAATATATTATTTAAAAACGGTGTGGTATTTAATGGTACCTGGTGCTTTAGCGTGGCTGAAGCAGACCAACTGGATAGTTGCGAAATCTACGGAAGTAAAGGAAAAATCAGTTTTCCCATGTTTGGCCACCAAATTAAAGTAGTAGTGGATGGAACAGAAGAAAGATTAGACTTTCTTCCCCTCGCACATGTAGAACAACCGATGATAGAAAAAGTAGTGGCCTACTTTTTAAATGATGGCAAAAATCCATGTAGCGGTGAAGAAGCGCTGAAAACCATGGAATTGCTAGACGGATTTACCAGTTAACGGATAAAAGATAAAATATTTAACTTTTTTTCAAAAACTTAAAAACAATTCTTTTGATAGATTGTCTATTATTTAGTTTGTTTGGTTTATGCTTTAAATGATGGATGTCTTTAAAGCAAAAATAATTCAGCCTCATAGAAATATGGGGCTTTCTCTTTTTACGAGGTTTTGTAAATAATATTTAAATTGTTTGCCACAAACCAAAATAGGTCATATTACGTTCATACCTTAGCTGCCAACAAACTGGTAGCTACATAGCTTGATGAACTCGGAGTATCGCCCCTGTACATAGGGTGGATAGAAAGAGATATGAAAGTTAAAACGAAGTTCCCGGCACCGAAAGGTGTCCATTTTTATGCAGAATTAAGGCAGCGAGTTAATGCCGATTTTGTTTCCCGCGATTTAAGTGTAAATGCAAACGGCCTGATGTGGCTTAAAACATTTATATTTTTAAGCCTATTTGCAACCATTTACCTGATCATTATTCTATCTGATTTTAACGGGATCATCTTAACCTTTCTTACCCTACTGCTTGGCGTAGTCTGCGCTTTTATTGGTTTCAATATTTGTCATGATGCCATTCATGGTTCGTTCTCTGCTAATAAAAGAACCAATAAGGTGCTAAGCATGTTATTTCACCTGGTTGGGGCGAGCCCGTACGTTTGGAATATTACGCATAACATTGTACACCATACGTATACCAATATTCCCGGGCACGATGAAGACATTGAAATTGCACCTGGGTTAATCCGCATTTGCCCGGAAGATAAGCTACAGCCGCATCAACGCTTCCAGCATTGGTATGCATTTCCATTGTATGGATTAGCCTCATTATCCTGGGTATTGCGAAAAGATTTCAAAAAATTCTTTCAGAAGAATATTGGGGCAAGAGAAAATATTCATCCTAAAATTGAATATTTCAATTTATTTTTCTACAAATTTTTATACTACGGCCTGTTTATCGCATTGCCCATAATCGTGATGGATGTACATTGGTGGCAAGTGTTAATCGGGTTTGTGTTATTGCATTTGGCGCAAGGCATCACAATGGGATTGGTTTTCCAGTTGGCACACGTAGTGGAAGGAACAACTTTTCCTATTCCGAATGAAAATGGAAACATGGAGGAGGCCTGGGCAGAACATCAAATGCGGACTACTGCAAATTTCGCCACGCAAAGTCCGATGGCTGCTTTTTTTCTTGGTGGTTTAAACAGACAGATTGAACACCATCTGTTTCCAAAGATCTGTCATGTTCATTATGGCCGAATCGCTGTGATTGTGAAGCAAACTGCTTTGGAATTCGGAATCCCTTATCATGAAAATATTACTTTTTCTGCTGCGCTGGTTTCACATTACCGCATGCTGAAAAAAATGGGCAGGCCGATAGTTGTTTAACTCTTTAATACACTTAAATAAATATAGGGTGTTTCCCTTAACCTTACTGATTGGTATTTAACCAACCAGCTTAATTAAGAAGTTAATCCTTCAATAATGGCAGATTTGTAGTCCTATATTTTCGGTTGGTGAGACACCAACCGATAGAATTCCTCCAATGAAACACCCTATTTTATTGATCTAAAGCTGAATTTTAAACCGCAGCTTCCATTGCTTCGCGTAATGCTTTTGCTGCTGCCGCAGGATCTTCTGCGCCATAAATAGCTGCACCCGCTACTACCACCTCTACTCCTGATTTTACTACAGCCGCTACGTTATCAATATTAACGCCACCTGCAATAGAAACTGGTACGCCAACTCTTGCAGCTTCATCAATTAACACCTGGATAGAATAGCCATCTGTCCACTGCTCATCTAAACCTGCGTGTAATTCTACGAATTTAACACCCAACTCAGTAACTTCCTGTGCTCTTTTAACACGATCAGGATAACCAATTGTATCTACTACAACACCTTTACCATGTGCTTTTGCTGCTTTAACGGCACCTATTATCGTTGCATTTCCGGCAGCACCCATTACGGTTACTAAATCTGCACCTGCTTTAAAAGCGATATCAGCTTCTAATTCGCCAGCATCAGCAGTTTTTAAATCTGCAAAAACCAACTTATCTGGGTGGGCATTTTTCATTGCAGTGATTACTGATGAACCTACATTTTTGATTAAAGGTGTTCCTAGTTCAATAATATCTACATAAGGAGCTACCTTTGCTGCTAATGCCAATGCTTCTTCTGTTGTTAATAAGTCTATTGCTACTTGTAATTTTGCCATGATTGTATTTATATTTATTTATAATTAATTATTAAGTGTTATTATTCCAGGTTTGCATGCCTTTTATAGAGTTCATCCGCAGGCGTGCCATCCAGCTTCCAGAGGGACTGAAAAACTGCATCCATCAAAAGCAATAAAAACTGCTCAAATAAACTCCCTGCATATTGTTCTGATTTTCCGCTTCCATGTTCTTCCTTTCCTGCTGCAGGGATGTGAACCACATGATCCGCAAGTTTTGCCAATGCAGCATCTGGATCAGCTGTTAAAGCCACCAAATTCGCTCCTACTGACCTAGCCTTTTCTGCTGCCCTTACAATACCGCTGGTAGTACCCGATCCGGAAGCCGCAATTAACAAGTCATCTTTCCCAATGGCGGGCGTGGTGGTATCGCCAACTACATATACCTGCAAGCCTAAATGCATCAGTCGCATGGCGGCAGAACGCATGGCGAAGCCAGATCTTCCTGCAGAAATGATAAAGATGCGCTTAGATTGCTGAATATAATTGATAAACGGAATCAGGTTTTCCATATCTACTTTTTTAGCCAACTTTAAATTTTCATTTAAAATCAGTTCTAAATTCAATTGTAAACCCCAAACCAATTGCTGATTGTCTAATGATTCTTCTATTGTGTTTTGCATTTCCATATTGCTGTATTCGAATACATCAAAGGTAGCCGGGCATCAGGATTAAGGGGTTACACAATCGGCACATAATGTGGGACAATCAGCCAAAACCGTCTGAAGAAAGTCATACTTATGATATTGAAATCAGTTAATTTCCGAATAGTCCACCAAAATGTGATGATTATCCTAAACGATAAAATCCGTCTGACTATCTTTGCATGACATGACTACAGCTATGCCTACCAACCTCGAACAATCTCTGCTTTACATCCGAAACCTTCACAATTGTCCGCCTAGTTACCTTAACGATCCCGGCCGAAAGGATTTCTTTGAAGTGGTTTGGCTGAAGAACGAAGATCCATTGCATAATATCTCTGATCCTACTTTTAAAATCAAGGGAGATTGGATTTACCTGATTCCGCCTTATCGCGTACATCAATTAAATAAAGCAGGCAAAAATGGCGAACTGATCTCTTTTAAAAGATCTATGCTGGAAGAAGAAGATAAAGATTTTCTACTCGATTTGTTTAGAATTTTTAATGTGCAGGGAGAATTTTCCTGCCTGAGATTAGATGAAGAATCATCAAAAGAACTTGGTGCCATCTATCAGATTATGGAAAACGAGTATCATCGGGAGGGTAATCATTTTATGATGCTAAAAGCCTTACTAAAGGTGTTTCTGTTAAAACTGATTAGCGTTAAGGAACATGAATTTACCAGCCATGACGTTCACCAGAAAAGGGTTTATGAATTTTTAATGCTATTGGAAAGTAATTTCTTAACGGTAACCAATATTGATTTTTATGCGGGCAAATTAGGGATTAGTTCCAAACGCCTGAATCAGATTTTAAAGGAAAAGCTAGATAAAACCGGCACCCAAATTATCCACGACAGAATTATTTTAGAAGCGAAAAGGAGGATGATCCATAGTGAAGTGACGATTAAAGAAATTGCTTATGATTTGGGTTTTTCTGACCGGCCATACTTTAGTCGGTTTTTTAAAAAACAAACCGGCGAAACGCCTGATGAATTCCAAAAGAAAGCAAAAGCACATATTGAATCAAAATTCAATACATTGATTTGAGCATTAAGAAAAGTCAATCGACTCGTTGGTGTCTCACGCAGTACGATCAAGTTTAGCTAAAGCTTCGTTAAGGATTACTTGAATCAATAACACGAACCTACTAGTCTGGTGTCTCACCAAACAGCATAAGTTAGATTTTAGGCATGTAATTATATTGGCTGAGCACCAACATAATAAATAGAAAAAGTCTGGAAAGGCAAAGTATATTGTACATTGGCCGATGTTGGTAAGACTCGCTATTGTGAATCTTGAAGCGATCGCTATATAATCGTTCGTCGCGCAAATTAAAATGATTACCGCAGATTTTAACCTTAGTTTATGCGAAAACCTCCTAAATCAATGAAAAAATAAGTAGCCTAACCATCCACCAGGTTTTCTGGCTAACGAGATACAAAATGATAAGTTAGAAGAAATAACGAATCAGTTTCAACACATTCGTTTAAACTGTCTAAAAAAGCTGATTATGGTTAATAATCAGCTTTTTTATGTCTTTAGTACCGCTTATCGGCTTTTTTAGCTCTAAAAATCTGAACAAATACGCCTAATGAGCTGAGTATCAAAAATACGCCCATAATTAAATTGATTCTATCATCCATAGGTTCTTAGTGTTTAGGAACTCCAAGCTAAAACATATAGATGACATTTCAAAGACATAAACAGAAAAGGAGTATCTTTTTTATTCAATCGATTATTTTAGGAGCTCTGTCAAAAATAATAAGGTATGCTTCCACGCCCTTTTAGCCATTACTTCATTGTAATCTGGAGATTTAGGATCTGTAAAAGTGTGCTTACTATTGGCATAAGTAATCAGTTGCCAATCTGCTTTTCCCTCATTCATCTCTTTAATTAAGTTGCTCATGTCTTCAGGAGTTACGCTTTGGTCATCAGCTGGATTTTCAATTAGTAATTTGGTACTCAATGCTACGTTTGGTCTGTCGGCCGCTTTGCCTAAACTCCCGTGAATAGATACTACACCCAGAACAGGAAAACCTGCACGAGCGGTTTCCAATGCGCCTGCCCCACCGAAGCAGTAACCAATCACTGCTAATTTATCAGCTGATGCACCTGCTTTCTTCAATTCTGCTAAAGCCAGCGAGATCCGTTTCTGATAAGACTGATAATCTTTTTTGTAGTTACCGGCAATCTGAGCTGCCGCTGCATTATCTTTTGGAATGTTTCCTTCTCCATAAATATCAGCTATAAATGCAATATAGCCTTGTTTTTGAAGTTCTAATGCCGCCGTTTTTGCTTCGTCATCTATTCCTTTCCAGGCTGGCAAAATTAATACCCCAGGCATTTTTTTACCCGTGTTTGCGGTAACCATTCCATTAAGTTTCTGGGCCCCGTCAACATAACTAACCGGTTTCAATTGTGCATTTGCAATTCCTGCAGAGAATAAAAAAATACTCAAGAATAATTTGTTCATTTGGTTGTGGATTATTATATGGTGAATTAATTTATTAAGATACAAATGAATGGATAATTTGTTAGCGTTGAAGTAATTTAAGTAGATTATTTATCACCGTAATTGTGATGAATCCATCTGAGTAGTTACACAACAGCCATTGTTTTCTGATAAACTCCTATCTATATTTGCTAAATAAATCAATAATCACCCTTATTGGTCTTAAATCACATCCCATATGAAAAAGTACGCCCTCTTATTCACTTTGTTGCTTTCTTTCTACTTTGCAAAAAGCCAAACACTTGTTTTAGCAAAAGATGCAGGGCAATACCTTGGCAAAACAGTGACCATTTGTGATTCGGTTTTTTCAGCGAAATCATTAGATAAATTAACATTAATTAATCTTGGTGGCGCTTATCCTAAAGAATTAATTACTATTGTAATTAACAAGGCGGATGAAGCTAAATTCACCTCAGCACCTGAAAGCATGTTTTTAGGTAATCATATCTGCGTTACCGGAGTGGTAACAGAATTTAAAGGTAAAAAACAAATTGTGGTTACTGAACCTAAGCAGATTATTGTAAAATAGCAAAAAACAGCAGCAATAATCCTTTCCTTAACACCACTTCGATCTTTTATAAAAAACCTAATTGCCCCATGAGTAATTAGATTTTTTTATTCAATAAGTCATAAAAGCCCCCATCTGGAATAAATAAATTGTGCCTCCCATATTGATGGAAGGCCAATTCATTGGAGTGTTAAGGTTAAATATAAGTTAGTTAATGATTTTCGATGTGCTTCACCGTCAATAAATAACTATTCATTGACTGCGCAGTTTTAATAAATAGCAATCAAAGATTACTGATTGAGTTGATTTTTCCTAAAATATTATACAGACAGGTTCATTTTCTTGATAGAAAGGTGAATTATAGGGATTGAAGTTCAAATTAAAACACCTTAAAAAATCAAATAAGTTTTGCAGCGCTTAAGAAATGTAATTAAATAACACCCATTCTTAGCTTAAAAAATAATATTTAAACAAAATAGTGCAGACCTATCTTATAATTTAATAGTTTTGAAAAATTCATCAGTATACCCAAATGAGGTTAAAACCTAATATTCTACTATCTATACTCGTTCTCCTGATCCTGGCTTTTACCACGCTAAGTGTGTTTATAGCTAAACATCCTATCTTACCATTCGATGTTAAAATTTCTTTAATCGTACAAAGATACCAGACAGCGTGGTTAGATAAAGTTATGTTAGCCATTAGTTTTTTTGGTGAACTCCCTTTTTCATTGCTTTCCGTTTTATTGGTTGCCGCTATATTTTACTGGCAAAAGTTTAAACGCGAGGCCCTTTTTATCTCACTCATCTTATTATCTGGTTTAGTTATTCTGGGCATCAAAAGCGTTATTAACAGACCAAGGCCAACAGCATCTTATGTGCGTTTGGTAGAAATAAACAGGTTTCAAAGTTATCCAAGCGGCCATGTACTTTCGTATGTGCTGTTTTTTGGTTTCCTTATTATTTTAATGCGTACGTTAAAGCACATTCCAAAAACCACAAGATACATGGTTACTGCCCTTTCCGTATTCTTGGTAGTGATGATTGCACCTTCCAGAATTTACCTGGGTGCACACTGGTTCACTGATACGGTAGGCGGTGTATTGCTGGGCATCATTTGCTTATTCCCCTTAAGTTATTTCTATTTCCAGTACAAACACACAGATGAACGTTAGTTTGTTGCTTTTCAGCCTGCTTCACACCACTTCGATGTAATATAAAGTATGAGAAGAAACTGACCTATTGCTCAAAAAATTCTGATATTTTTGCTGCTATGATGGAAAAAAAACCAAAAGCATTTCTCTTTGATCTCAATGGCACGATGATCAATGATATGGAATTTCACAATCACGCATGGCATGATATTTTAACAAAAGATTTAGGTGCAAATATTAGCTTCGACGGCGTAAAAAAAGAAATGTATGGTAAAAACCAGGATCTTTTAGAACGTGTGTTCGGAGTCGGCCATTTTTCACAGGAACAAATAGACCAGATTTCGATCGAAAAAGAGCACCGCTACCAAGCTGCTTATAAAGCGCATTTAACTTTAATTGCGGGATTAGATAAATTTTTGGATCGCGCTAAAGAAGGAAATATTCTCATGGCCATTGGTTCTGCAGCTATTCCCTTTAATATCAATTTCGTATTGGATAATTTAGATTTACGATCGTACTTTGGAGCGGTAGTAAGTGCTGAAGATGTGGTTAAGAGTAAACCAGATCCAGAAACCTTTACCAAAGGTGCAAAGTTATTAGGCGTTGCTATTGAGGACTGCATTGTATTTGAAGATGCACCGAAAGGTGTGGAAGCTGCGCAACTTGCCGGAATGAGATGCGTAGCGCTAACCACCATGCATACTGCTGATGAGTTTTCTGCCTATGATAACATTATTGCTTTTATTGAGGATTATAACGATCCGGCTTTAGCCAGTTTGTTTTAATTAAAAGATATTATTTTGCAGACCGTTATCCATAAATTTGGTATTTAGCGGTTTGCATTTTATTAAAATGTGCCTTATTTTGCAGATCAAACCTAACCAAAATGAACAATCATATTTCCCCAGACCGATATCAAAAAATGACTTATAACCGCTGTGGAAACAGTGGCTTAAAATTACCGGCAATCTCGCTTGGCCTTTGGCATAATTTCGGGCATGTGAATGATTACGAGAACAGTAAAAACCTCATCTATACCGCTTTTAATGCCGGCATAACCCATTTCGATCTGGCGAATAATTATGGCCCGCCTCCAGGTTCTGCTGAGGAAGTTTTCGGCAGAATATTAAGAGAAGACTTTCAGGGATACCGGGATGAGCTGATCATTTCGACCAAAGCTGGCTACACCATGTGGGATGGTCCTTATGGCGATTGGGGATCTAAAAAATACCTGGTTTCCAGCCTTGATCAAAGTTTAAAACGACTGAAACTGGACTACGTGGATATTTTTTACCACCATCGCCCGGATCCGGAAACGCCATTACAAGAAACTATGGATACCCTGAGTTTGATGGTACAGCAAGGAAAAGCACTTTACGTTGGCATTTCTAATTATAAAGAAGAAGAAGCTGAAAAAGCCATTCAGATCTTAAAAGAAAACGGAACGCCATGTTTGATTCATCAACCAAAATATTCGATGTTTGAGCGTTGGGTAGAAGGTGGCTTGCTTGATGTGCTGGAAAACAATGGTGTAGGTTGCATTCCCTTCTCCCCGCTTGCCCAGGGTTTGTTAACAGACAAATATTTACATGGTATCCCGGCAGATTCACGCGTGGCAACCAGTGGCGTCTTTTTAAAAGAAAGTAGCATCACACCAGAAAAAATTGAGGTGATTACCCGGTTAAATGACGTTGCCAAACTCCGTGGACAAAAGTTATCACACATGGCTCTTTCCTGGATTTTGAAAGATCATCGCATCACTACCGTATTGATTGGTGCTAGCAAACCAGAGCAGATTACTGATGCCATATTGGCTTTAGATCATACTTCTTTCAGTGAAGAAGAGCTCAAAAATATTGATCTGATTTTAGCTTAAGTATTCATCATACCATGAGGCTGAATCCTGATTATTTATTTATATTAATCGGATTAGCTTGTTGAAACTTAAAGGGCGGTAGTGTAAGGGCCCGATTTGTTTTAATAAAGATTTTGTTTTAAGAGCCGTTCGCGCTACCTTGAGTTTGCAGTATTTGAAAGTGGTTGCAAAATTGCGACTGCTTCTCCTTCCCTCATCTCCTATGCCGGATAACAGGGGTTGAAATGGTTGATACCAATTGCAGGGTACGAAAAATGATTTTGTATTACACCCTTTCTCTTTGCCAGGAAAGGTGCCGATAGACGGATTAGGACTTGATCCTCTTCCATCATTTACAAACCTAGGTAAGCATTAAAGAGCTTCCTTTTTTTTCATACGGATAAAAACAGGCAAACTAAAGGTGTTGCATTTGGTTTAAGGTATATTAATATCCATTATTTCTTATGGCCAAAGCCAACAAATCTATCTATAGCGCACTTGCAGCTAATTTACTTATTGCCGTTACCAAATTTATTGCTGGAGCATTTACCAACAGCTCCTCTATGATTGCAGAGGGAATTCACTCCACAGTTGACACCAGCAACCAATTATTGCTTCTTTACGGCTTAAAGCGAAGTACCAAACCGGCTGATCAATATCGCCCGTTTGGTTATGGAAAAGAACTTTATTTCTGGTCTTTCATCGTTTCCATTATGATATTCGGTCTTGGCGGCGTACTTTCTGTTTCACAAGGTATTACGCACATGCGCCATCCCGAAGAACTGGTAGACCCTGGCTGGAACTATGCCGTTCTGGCTTTGTCGTTTGTGTTTGAAGGTGCTTCGTTATGGGTGGCCATTAAAGAATTTAATAAAACCAGGAACGGTTTAACCTGGTGGAAAGCTATTGTAAAAAGTAAAGATCCTTCTGGCTTTCTGGTGCTTTTTGAAGATGGTGCGGCCGTAATGGGATTAATTATTGTTTTTGTGCTGATGGTGTTAAGTCATAATTTAAACCTGCCGTTTTTAGATGGACTGGCTTCTGTACTGGTAGGAATTTTATTGATTTTTGTCTCCTTTATTTTAGCACGAGAAAGCAGAAGTTTATTAATGGGTGAAGGACTGAGTCCTGAAACGCAACAGAAGCTGAAAGTTTTGTCAGAAAATGATCCTGATGTAATTGAGGTAAAGAGCATTCTATCTACTTATCAATCGCCAAGAGAAGTATTATTGGTATTGATATTAACTTTTCAGCCTGAATTGGATACAGAAGACTTAACTGATGCAATAGATCGGTTAAGAAAAGAAATCAAGGCTGAATATCCGATCATTAAATTTGTGATCATTCAGCCTCAATCTGTTAATTTAAAAAACAATGTAATGGTTTAAATTTTTTACCTCATTTTTAAACCATTATGATCATAAAGAACATTATTCATAACGTAACTTACTACAATTTTGATGAAAAAGGTTTGCAAAATATAGGAGATAATAATTTAGGATATTTTAGTGGTACTTCCGGCGCAATCTCAAAGACTGGTCTAAGAACGGGCATTTATTATAAACATTGGCAGAAAAAGCTTAAAGATCCTAAATCTAGTCATTTGCTCGTCGAATATATAGGGAAAACAACCTTTGAATTTGAAACCGAGAACCTGGAAAAAGATTTTGAAGATTTGTGGATTTTTTTTGAAGGGATAAATAATAAAATCGTTCAGTTTGTAAAAGAAAACAGCTATCCACTAAATGTTGATGAAACTTTCTATTCTCCTGAGGTAAATTTACTTTATAAAAATTCAATCCTCAAGCTATTTATTCAGTACGATTGTTATAAGTAAATTTTAACCTGTATCTTATTTAATTCAATTTTGCCACAGTGCGGATCACGCTATGATCTAAACGATCTTGCTACCTTGTCCTATTCGCTTATTTAAATACATTTGAATTTGAGAAAGTGATGGATGAAGTCATTTTAGTGATCATTTCGATCAATCTGCCATCAGCCTGGTAGTAATTTACAATTTCGTTCCCTACTGGCTACAAATATTTTTATTTTCCTTTATTCTGGTTACAAAATAGCAAAAGCAGCCTTGAGGGCCGCTTTTGCTATTTTGTTTTATGCAATTGCCAATAATCCTTAATTTTTTAATGGCACATCTTCCCTATCCCAGAGCATAATAGGTTTTTTGATGCCACTTTAGATTCTCATTGACCTCCACAATCCTTTTAGGCGGGGATTAAATTACCTGAAGTACAATTTTACCCCGGGTATGCCCTCCTTCAATACTCATGTGGGCCTTTCTTGCATCTGTAAAAGGCAAAACCTGATCAATAATCGGCTTTACTTTGCCAGCATCGATCATCTTTGCTATCTCCGCCAACTGTGCCGGAATGGATTGCACTACATAAGCAATTAAATGAACATTTTTAGCTTTCGCTTCTGTCGTAAATTCTGCAGCCAGTGTAGTAATTAACCTTCCGCCTGGTTTCAATACCTCGATTGATTTCAGCTGTGTATCTCCACCAATCGTATCCAATACCAGATCAATATCGTTTAAGCGCATTTCGAAACTTTCCATATTGTAATCGATTACTTCATCTGCACCTAAACGTTTCAGGAACTCAATATTCTGATCAGATGCCGTTCCAATTACATAGGCACCTTTACTTTTAGCGAACTGAACGGCATAGCTTCCAACGCCACCAGCGGCAGCATGAATCAATACCTTTTGTCCTTCCTTTAACAAACCGTGATCAAATAGCCCCTGCCAGGCAGTTAAACCAGCCAATGGAACTGCGGCAGCCTCTGTATGGCCAATGCCCAGGGGTTTAACGCTAAGTAAACTGGCTTTTACAACAATGTATTCTGCATAAGCACCATTTTTGGTAGGATCCGGACGGCCATATACTTCATCTCCCTTTCTAAAATTACTTACTTTTTCCCCAACCTGCTCTACCACTCCAGAAACATCCCAGCCTATGGTTAATGGTAATTTAGATGGAAATTTTTCTTTACGCAGGCCTTCTCTTATCTTCCAGTCTACAGGGTTTACACTGGTGGCATGTACCCTAACCAGAACTTCATCTTTCCCTGGTTCCGGCACAGGTACTTCATCAATAAATAATACTTCAGGGCCACCATATTCGTGGATTCTTATCGCTTTCATAGGCAAGATTATTTTATATAAACGGTTTTAATATTTACAAATTCATGGATACCAAAACTGCCGAGTTCGCGGCCATATCCAGATTGATTAATGCCACCAAATGGCAATGCGGGATCAGATTTCACCCCTTCATTCACAAAACAAGAGCCTGCGTCTAATTGATTTCGTGCAAGATCTTCTGCCAGGGCTAAATCTTGTGTAAAAACGGCTGCGCCTAAGCCGAAATGGGTATCGTTGGCAATTCTCACCGCATCTGCTACATCAGTCGCTGTAATTATAGTGGCCACCGGACCGAAAATTTCTTCCTCATAAGCCAGCATTCCTTTCTTAACACCTGTTAAAATAGTGGGCTGATAATAAGCATGATTGCCATCGGTTGCTGGAATTTCTCCTCCTAAAATGCAATTCGCTCCCTGGGCAATTGTTTTCAACACTTGCTGATGCAATTCATCGCGAAGTTCTACCCGGGCCATCGGTCCAAGTTCAGTATCGTTTGCAAGCGGATCACCTGTTATTTTGGCCGCCATTGCTGCTTTTAAATAACTTGTGAATTTTTCTTCAACTTCTTTCACCACGATAAAACGCTTAGCCGCTATACAGCTTTGCCCGTTGTTAATTAAGCGTGCATCTGCACATATCTGCGCAGACTTCTCCAGATTGGCATCTGCCAGAATAAGATAGGGATCGCTGCCACCGAGTTCTAACACGGCTTTCTTGATTAAACGCCCGGCTTGTTCGGCAACTTTTTGCCCCGCTACTGTACTTCCGGTGAGTGTTACCGCTTTTATTAAAGGGTGTTCGATGACCTGATTAATAGCTTTGCTTCGAACGACCAGCGTTTTGAAAACACCTGAATGGAAACCTGAATCTTCGACAATTTTTTCAATTGCGAGTGCACATCCGGTTACACCCGATGAATGTTTTAACACACCGCAGTTACCAGCCATTAAAGCAGGAGCGAGAAATCTAAATACCTGCCAAAAGGGGAAGTTCCAGGGCATAATAGCGAGGACTACACCAATTGGTTGAAAACTTACATAACTCTTACTGGCCACCGTTTCTACTAACTGGTCTGCAAGGAAATCTGCACCATTAATAGCATAGTAATCACAAACCGATGCACATTTCTGCACTTCTGCAAGACCAGCCTTTATCGGTTTGCCCATTTCTAGTGCCATGATCCTGGCAAGCTCTTCTTTACGTTCGTTTAATAGTTCAGCTATCTTTTTAAGAAACGCTGCCCGGTATTCAAAATCTGTGGTTCTATAGATTAGCCAGGATTGGTGGACCTGATCAATCTTTTGTTTTACTATTTCTGTCGTGTCTTCTTTGTATTCTTTGATAATGGATCCGTTAACCGGATTGATAGATGAAATAATCATGTTTAAAGAACACATCAGCATAAAACTTTGTGTTCCAAAATTTTATTTCATGAATCTTAAATTACAAAAATAGAATAGCCTAAACTGGCATGGCTTTCAATTTTTGTTTCAAAACACCTGCTGCTTTAGTATAACCACCATCGGCACCATCAACAAAATGAATGTGTTCATCTTCAAAATCCCGAACATAGCAAGACATCACAGATTCACGACTTACATAAATTCCGTAAAAAATCTCTCCATTGGTTTCCAGGTGATTAAGCGCGGCTTGTAAAGCCAGACGTTGCTTTTCCGTTCCGGTGATAACAGTATTGATCCGACCATCCATTACCAGTGTATCAGACATTTCAACTAACTGCTGTAGGTATTTTTTTCCGCTCTCCGTTCGGAAGTAGATCAAGGCATAAAGATTTATTAACCAGTTTTTAATGAGTTCGAAGGTTTTTATTTTTCCTAAACGATGCCGCATCTCTTTGCCGAGATTGTTAAAACTGGTTCGGAAAATTAATTTAGGAATAGATATCGGCTTCCGTATCTCTGCTGATCCGTAAATCTGGTCGAGATGCTGAATGATTTTACTAAAAACTTCAGCCTGTTTTTTACTATCTCTCGCAATAGCGATAAGTGTAACCACTTCCTCACTATTTTCTGGCGGTTGAATTTTATCCCACCGGCATTGCATTCCGGTGAGGTCAATCTCCTCTTCAGTACTATCATGTCCGGAAAGCAAATAATCATCTCCTTTAATTAACTTTTCAGCGTAGTCTAATCCATCGCCCAGAACAATTGGAATGGAAAATGTTTCGCCGCTGTTAAATCTGCTGATTTTAAGTAAACAGCCATGATCATAAATTTCTTTAACGGATACAATTCCTGTGCGTAATTCCAGATTAAAATTAGTTAAGGAATTGGCCCGGTATTTCAACAGCGCTTTCATAGCGCCATCTACAATACTAGATGGAACGATGAAGGTAGCGCCATCACCGCCAAAGAAAAATGGAATCAAAATCCCGGCTTTAAATGCAATGTTAAGTACGGTTACAATACTGCCAGTAGCAACCAGGTTTACATCTTCATGCAAGCCAGAATCAACAGCGCTGGTAGAACTTTTTATATCCGTAATAATTACAAACCAATCATCCGGAACAGCAGAGAAGAGGTTTTGCTTAAGCAGTAACCTACTTAAATTAAGTTTGCTAATGGTTAAGTTGGAATAAAAATGATCCTGATTTAAAGGCATAGAAAATAATTCAGCTACAATATACGCATGACCGGTGTATAAGTAAGTGAATTAACACATTTTCTTACCACTTAGTCTTACTTAAATGACCATTTCGAGTAGAAATTGTTTGCCTTTAAATGATTATGAGTATTGTTCCTGATTTTCCGAGGTAAAAGTAATAATGTGATTCTTTGGTATAACGAATTTTTTCGATATCAGATACCCGTCCTGATTTTCCAAATTCATCCTCTACAAAATCTCCAACCTTAATTTTTTCCAGTAAAACAAGATTGGTAGATGACCTTTTAATTAGTGTAGTAAGTTTTTCCATGATTGCGCTTTAGGAAAAATATACGAAATGCAAAAGTGACTGGATTTTAGTAAACTGGAAATACTAATATATGAGTAGTAGAAAATGATGAAGATTTAAAAATGAACAAGTTCATATACCCGCTTCATGTATAGCGCCTCGTCTATTTTAACAAAAAATTCCTGCCATTCATCCCGCGTAAAAACCAGGCTCATATCAGGAAACGGCGTAGACAAGATTACTACCTCCTCTCCATTGGGATGGCGTTCCGCATAATCATCAAAGTGCAGTTTTTTAGTTGCCGCATGAAAAGCATCAAACTGCTCGAACGAAAAATTCATTAAAACCCCTGCGCGCCAAATGTTTAATACTTTGCAGTTTTTACATTGAGAAATAATAATCTTTTGACTTTGAGCGAGTATGTTAGTATTACACATGGCTGATCTATTTGACTTTTTATGAAAGCAAATAGCATATTATTTAGAATAATTCCAAATAATATTTAAAATATTTTCCGTGCCTTTACCAGATCTATCTATTAAAGGTGAATTCCGCGTAAAAAAAAATGCCGGAAGCTATCCGGCATTGTATCTATTATCTTTGTTTAGTTGGCATCATAAATAATTACCTTTTCAAAATAAATTTTAAATTCATCTAAGAAGGCTTTATGTAGTGGGTGAACCTGATAAACATCGTGGCCTTCCAAATCTTCGAAAAGTAAAAGCAGACTAAAGGTGTAGGTAATATCTACCACTGCACGCTCAATCGGTGCTGGTGTTCCAAGATGAAAAGTTTTTACAACTTCAATTTGCTCAAGGGTTTCTAAACTTTTACGGAAAGCTACTTTTTGCTCTTCAGTGGTATCGGCTTTAAGCCAGAATAAAACGTGGTGTGCGATCATGTCTATATATTTTTTTCAAATATAAGAAAGCACCAGGTGATTTCAGACTATCCAAAAATACTTTTCGCCTTATTCACCGCCATTTTTAAATCAATCCCCTTACCTAAAACGCCTTTAAACAAGTCGCCCTCTACTTTTAAACGATCCATTGCATTGAAAATATTGAAATCTTTCATCTTCAGTCCTTTTTTCACTTCATCCCAATGTAAAGGCATGGAAACTGTGGCGCCAATTTTTGGTCGGAGCGAATACGGACCAGCAATTGTTGCTCCTGGCCTGTTTTGTAAAAAATCCAGGTACATTTTCCCTTTCCTGGCCGAGATCATTCTCTCCAGCGAGGTATATTCCGGGATTTGTTTATGAACCAAACTCACTACCAGTTTGGCAAACATCTGGCTTTGATCGTAGCTATATTTTGCATTTAATGGAATGTAAATGTGCATGCCGGTAGAACCGGATGTTTTACAATATGATGGTACATCGATAGCATCAAGGATTTTTTTCGTTTCCAATGCCGCTTCCACTACCTGATCGAAAGTATTTTTGTCGGGATCAAGGTCAATCACACAGTAATCAGGATGATCTGGACTTTGAATCCTGCTGAACCAGGGATTCATTTCAATACATCCCAAACTCGCCATCCAGAGTAAAGAAGATTCATCTGTCCCCACCAGGTATTCCTTTTTTTCACCATCACCATTTTCATAAGGAAAAGTTTTCGCCCAATCTGGCGCTTTACCTTTTACATCTTTCTGGTAAAAACTTTTCCCATGGATGCCGCCTGGAAAACGGTTTAAAGATTGCGGCCGGTCTTTAAGATAGGGTAAAATGTAATCTGCTATCTGATAATAGAAGTTAAACATATCCCGCTTGGTTACTTTATCTTCCGGCCAGTAAATTTTACTGAGATTGGTAAACTTAAGCTCATGCCCTTTTACCTTACGTACCTGGGTTTGTTCTTTAGGATTGAGTAAGGTTTTCCGTTCACTATGTTTTGGTGCTTTAATAGCCGCACTATGTTTCTGGTTTTCAGGTTCTTTTTGCGCTACCACTTCTTCAATTGCAATTTCTTCTTCCCGAATCACATCTTTCGCTTTTTTATCTTCACGCATGCCTTTAAAAGAAGGATGCCTGAAAACCCCGTCTTCCGTAACCTCTGTAAATGCAACTTCGCAAACTAACTCTGGCTTTAACCATGTAGCCTTTGCCTTTGGCGGATTTGGCCTAAACCGTGAGGGCTTATTTACATCAGGAAGTTCATCAAAAGGACTTTTGCTGATAATTAAAGATTCAAATTGCTTGATCATCGTTTTTTGCAACTGATCAGAAAAACCTGTTCCAACCTTACCGACGTATTGCAATTTTCCTTTTTCATATACGCCAAGCAAAAGCGAACTAAACGCTTTTGAGGTATCTTCATTTTTAGTAAAACCCGCAATAACCACTTCCTGGCGCTTACTTATTTTAATCTTTAGCCAATCTTTTGATCTTCGATCAGGTACATAAGTACTATTTATTTTTTTTGCGATAATTCCTTCCAGTCCCATCTTTTCTGCCGCCGCGAAGAAATCGATTCCGCTGGTTTTAAAAACTTTTCCCAGCCGAACACGATCATCATCACTTGGCAAAATTTCATTCAAAATAGCCTGGCGTTGATAGAGCGGCAGTTCCATCATATTTTTCCCATCATACCACAACAAATCAAAAACATAGAAAACGAGTTCACCGTCAGCCTCACTTCTCCAATTCTGTAAAGCTCCAAACTGCGAAATACCTTTATCATTTAAAACAAGAATTTCGCCATCCAGTACTGCATTGATTTTCCATTCTGATAGTAAATCGTAAATAGGATAAAATTTGTCGTTAAAAGACTTATTGTTCCTGGAAAGTAGATCTACATTTCCCTTATTTATAAATGCTAATGCCCGGTAACCATCCCATTTTACTTCGTATTGCCAGGCATCATCATCAAATGGTTCGTCGACCAAAGTAGCCAACATGGGTTTAATGGCTGTGGGAATTGTAGATTTTGATGCTTTTTGCAGGATACTTTTTACATCTACGTCCTCCTGTTCCCCTATTACTGCTTCATTTGCAACAGGTTCTTTTGCTCCAATTTTTTTTGAATCTATAATCTTTTGTTCTTCTCCATCCTTCCATACTTTTTCGGCATTTTTTTCCATCGCACTGATGGTTTTACCGGAAAGCACGGATTTATCTTGTTTGGTAATGTCTTTAGCAGTGGCAAAATCGTCTTTATGCTTTATTAAAAGCCAACCATTTTCGCCCATACCTTTTGTTTTCACCAAAGCGAATTCGCCCTTAAGTTTTTCGCCATGGAGTTTAATTTTTATGGAGCCTTCTGCGAGTTGCTTCAGCAGGTGTTTTTCCTGTGCTTTTTTACCCTTAATTTCTTCTATCGGTTCATAAGTACCTTCATCCCAAACGATCACAGTGCCCCCCCCGTATTCGCCTTTAGGAATGATGCCTTCGAAATCTTTATAATCAAATGGGTGATCTTCAACCATCATAGCCAGACGTTTATTTTTCGGATCAGTTGAAGGTCCTTTCGGCACCGCCCAGCTCTTTAATACCCCATCCATTTCCAGCCTGAAATCATAATGTAAACGCGTTGCATCATGCTTTTGGATAACAAATTGTAATTTATTCTTTTCCTTACTCTTCCCAGCTTTTGGCTCAGCAGTTTTAGAAAAGTCTCGTTTCTCTTCGTATTTTTTTAGGCTCATGGTTTATTTTTCAGAAAGTTTTAAGGCTGCTACACAAATTTTTATTCCACTACAGGTTATGGATTTATCATTGGTTGTGCTGCAAAAGCATGAATAAAACATTTTAGGAATGCAAAAGGTTTTAACGAGCCTTACCTGGCTGTTATGCATGAAATAATCTCTTTCCTTAACACTAAAGTTTGGAACCTCAGTATTCTGCTGGTTTAAAATAGTAATATCTATATGTAATACAAATATTACTCACCAATAATTGACAAATTCAGCGGGAATTAGGGTAAAATAGTCATTTGAAATACATAAATAAAGCAAAAACCAATGTTCAGACAGTTTTTGATAAAAATTAAAATAAAATCAAACAACCTTCAAAACCAAAAGTAATAATCTGGTGTTTCCTATTTATCAATTAACCAAATTATAGACCTATGGAAATTCAAAACATTTCGACCACAGCTCGCAAAGAGTTAATCGATATTTCTGATGAGCAAGATCGCAATTACTGGGCTACGCGCCTTGGTGTAAGTTGCGAAAAATTAAAATCGACTGTTAAAGCCGTTCAAAGTATGGAGTTTTCGAAATTGAAGGACTACTTGAGAATGGAAAAAATTAAGACAGCCAGTACTTACCAACGCTTTTTAAATGCTTAAATAAATAAATCATAATCTGTGAAAGAGAATAACATGATCGGTGAAAATGAGACCATTAAAATTGCCAGTAAAGACCAGTTAATTGATTTGCCTGTTCAGGGTGGAACTTTTAATAACAAAACTACGGCCGATGCCATTACGCATCCAAAAGCGATAATTAGAACATTAACTTATTCGTATCCAAAAAACGGATTAGCAAATTTGCTTTAATTGCAAAAAAAAACAGGTTTTAGAAAAACCTGTTTTTTTTTGATCTGATTTTATTCTTCTGATTTCAGTACCAATATCGATCTTCCTTCAACAACCAGTGTTTCTGATGCCTCGTGCAGGGATAAATCATTTTTTGAAATTTCTCCACTTGCCGTATCCAGTACCTTTCTCCATTTTTTGGCATAATCTTCTTTGGGCAACTTATAATTCAAGCCCTCGTAATGTGCATTGAAAATAATGAAAAAGTGATTATCCAAAATATCCTCACCCATTGGGCCTTTACTTTGTATACCTTCCCCATGGAAATAAATACCTATGGAGCGGGCAAAATCGCTTTCCCAGTTATAGCCTTTCATCGGGTTACCATCAGGCGTAAACCAGGCAATATCTTTTACGCCATCATCACCAACTTCCTGTCCATTAAACCATTTTCGTCTTCTCAAACTTGGGTGATGTAAGCGAAGCTCGATCAACTGTTGCGTAAAATACAATAGCGAGTTATCTACAGCATTCCAGTCCAACCATGACAATTCGTTATCCTGGCAATAAGTATTGTTATTTCCATGTTGTGTTTTACCCATTTCATCACCAGAAACCAACATCGGAATACCTTGCGATAAAAATAGCGTAGCAAGAAAATTTCTTTTTTGCTGCTGGCGAAGACTAAGTACCCCCGGATCATCAGTCTCACCTTCTGCTCCACAATTCCACGATCTGTTATGGTCTTCACCATCCGTATTATCATCCAGATTTGCCTCATTGTGCTTTTCATTGTAGGAAACTAAATCATGAAGAGAAAAGCCATCATGGGCGGTAATGAAATTAATACTCGCCGTAGGTCTGCGGTAATCTTCCTGGTATAAATCCGGGCTCCCTAAAAAGCGTTGTGCAAATTCGCCGAGCATATTAGGGTTTCCACGCCAGTAATCGCGCATTACATCGCGGTACATTCCATTCCATTCTGCCCAGCCTGCCGGAAATTTGCCCACCTGATAGCCACCATCACCAACATCCCACGGTTCTGCAATCAGCTTTACCTGAGAAATTACCGGATCCTGGTGAATAATATCAAAGAAAGCACTTAATCGATTCACTTCATGCAGCTCACGGGCCAGTGTAGAGGCCAGGTCAAAGCGGAATCCATCTATATGCATTTCCTGAATCCAATACCGCAAACTATCCATCATAAAACGAAGTACATTTGGAAGCATTGAATTTAAGGTGTTCCCGGTACCAGTGTAATCGGTATAGTATCTTTTATTTTCTTCCAACCGATAGTAGGCACTATTATCAATTCCCTTAAAAGACAAAGTTGGGCCAAACTCATTTCCTTCGCCTGTATGGTTATAAACCACATCCAGAATTACTTCAATCCCTTCCGCATGCAATGCCTTAACCATATCCTTAAACTCATTTACTTGTCCGCCACGTAAATCGGAAGAAGCGTAACGAGAATCAGGCGCAAAAAAGCCTATGGTATTATACCCCCAATAATTGGTAAGTCCTTTTTCTTGCAGGTGATGATCAGAAATAAATTGATGCACTGGCATCAGCTCTACTGCGGTTACACCTAATTTCTTTAAATAATCTATGGCAACCGGATGTGCCAGCCCTGCGTAAGTACCGCGAATATTTTCAGGAATATCCGGATGGGTTTTGGTAAAACCTTTCACGTGCATTTCGTAGATCACGGTTTCATGATAATCAGTTTTAGGATGAATATCATCTGTCCAATCATAAGCCGGATTAATCACTACTGATTTTGGAATAAAGGCGGCATTATCACTTTCGCTAAAACTCAGATCCATGAGCGGATCACCAAGCTGGTATCCAAACAGCGCATTATCCCACCTGATATTGCCTGCAATTGCTTTTGCATAAGGATCGAGCAATACTTTATTCGCATTAAATCTACATCCGTTTTCCGGTTCATAGGGTCCATGAACGCGATAGCCATAAAGCTGTCCTGGTTTAATATCTGGAATATAGGCATGCCAGATTTCATGAGATCTTTCTAAAATCGTTATTTTGTGCGTTTCTGTCTCTGCATGTTCACTATCATAAAAACAGAGTTCAACTGCTGTGGCATTTGCTGCAAATAGTGCGAAATTAACTCCTTCACCATCCCACGTGGCACCTAATGGATAAGCTTCTCCTGGAAATTGTAAAAGTTCGGGCATTATATTAAATTTAGTTTGGTATGTATATTGTTTTTGCTGATCAATGGATCCTAAGATTTTAAAACACACATCCAAGATTAACTTATTTAAAAGTAAAGTAAGTGCCTAAAAGTTTTAATAAAAATGAATTCGCAACCTGGCGGTTGATTTTGATTGGTCTGTTTTGAATGATAAAAAGGTACTGAGACACTCCTGCACGGCGATCTACCTGATGAAATGCTGATACAAAGTATTTATTGCCGCCCTGGTAAAATCAGGAAAATCTCCTGTATAAGTGGCATTTATTCCATTGGTGATAATAATGAAACCAAATTTTTCTTTTGGATTAAAAAACATAGTACTATAAAGACCATAAGCAGAGCCGGTGTGTCCAACGAGCTTTACGCCCGGAACCAAAGTAGCAGATTGCCGAAGTGCTAAACCATATTCTTCTTCCTCTGTAATTTTAGTTTGCATGAGTTTAGCGTGCTTTTTAGAGATGATTTTGAGACCATTTCCTGTCCCATAGTTCATATGCATCATCATGTATTTGGCTAAATCTGTTGCAGAAATTTTCATCCCGCCGGTTGGCGAAAAAATTGGGGTGCTATAACCCATTACATAATTTTTGATTTCTTCGCGGCGTGGTGCGTAAGCGGCTGGTGATGGGGTAAACGTTTTCGTATCCGCATGGTATTCATAAAGTTTCACAAACCGGGTACTATCTAAAGCATCGACATGGTAGCCACCATATAGGCCAAGCGGCTTTAAGATATGTTGTTCTAAATATCGATCAAAACGCTCGCCAGATTTTTTCTCGATGATTGTTCCGATAAGGTTGAAATTCAAATTACAGTATTGATAGCCTTTACCAGGTGCATAATCATTGTAACACTTTGCATAATCGGGATTTTTAGCAGGATTAATCAAATCCAGATTGAGGTATCCCTGACTATCGTTCAGGCTGGAAGTATGTGAAAGCGCCATTTTTAAGGTGATTTTCTGATCGGGAAATTTCGGATTTCTGATTTTGAAACCTACTAAATCTCCAAAATCATCGTCTAAGGATAATTTGCCAGATTCAACCAGCTGCATGATAGACGTGGCCGAAAAAGATTTTGAAATAGACGCAATGCGAAAAATATCTGAGTCTGTTAAAGGCGTTTGATTTTCCAGATTCTTTAATCCGAAGGAATGAGTATAAACAATTTTCCCTTCCTTTACTACCGCAACCGAAACGCCAACGGCACTAAATTGGTTCATCACTTTGTTAAGATCGGCTTCGGCAGCTTCATATTGCGCTTTTACGATGCTAGAATTGAGGAGAACTAAAATAAGAAAGGTTAAACTTTTAAAGGAGTTGAGGTAATTCATATCAGGGTGGTGAGGACAACAAAAATGAGGATTTTTTTGGGTAACCATTCGAGAAACTATTTCATATCATTGGTTTCCAGCCAGTGTCCATCCGGATCCTGAAAATAAATTTGTTTTACGCCATCAACCCTTACCGTAACCGCCCCTGCTTTGCCAGCCCAATCTTCAAACGGAATATTTTTACTATTTAGGTTTGTAATAAATGTTTCAATGGATGGAACACTGAAACAAAGGTGATCGTTTTTATCAAATTTTTGAGCGCCTTTTGCACCTTGAATTAAGTGTAAGGCGCCTGCATTGCCTAAAGAAAACCAGGTATGCTTTCCATCTTTAAAGGGTTCAGGAATTTCTTTAAAACTGAAAACACCTCCATAAAATGTGGTCGATTTACTCAGATCGGTAACATAAACAGCAATATGATTTAAAACGGCTGGTGTTTGCTGTGCCATAGATTTTTGAAAGAAAAGGAATGAAAACAGAAAAAGTGAGGTGATGATTATTTTTCTCATAACTAAAGATCAGATTTTAAAGATCAATTTTATCGAAAAGTTTTCATTTTTTAGTTACCTGACTTACAAAGTTACATAATCGGCTACACCTTAACCAAACAAGTACTGATATCAAAAAGCCTGAAAAATGCAATGCATTTTTCAGGCTTTGGATAGCAAAATTTAGCTAAACTATTATTGCTGTGATAGCGTTTCAAACTCCTGATCTGATAATTCTACTGTTGCTGCTTTTAAGTTTTCTTCCAAGTGATTAACAGATTTTGTACCTGGGATGAGTAAAATGTTTGGAGATCTTTTAAGCAACCAGGCCAATGCAATTTGCGCAGTTGTTGCTTTGTGTGCTGCCGCAATAGATTTAATTTTTTCTTCCAGTTTGGCTGGTCCGGAAGCTAACGGAAACCATGGAATAAATGCTAGCCCTTGTTCGGCTGTAAAATCAAGCACATCTTCCCACTTGCGATCTACCAGGTTATACATATTCTGTACCGATGCAATTGGTAATATTTTTTGCACTTCTTTTATTTGTTCAACACTTACTTCAGATAAACCAACCTGTTTTATTTTGCCAGCTTTAACGGCCGCTATCACTGGTTCAAGTGTTTTTTCTACATCTACGTTCGGATCGATTCTATGCAATTGCCATAAATCAATCTGTTCTACTTTAAGCCTTTGTAAGCTACCTTCAATATCTGCGCGTATTTTTTCAGGACTACCGTTAGGCACCCATTTATTTGGGCCTGTTCTATCGAAACCGCCCTTTGTGGCAATGAATAATCCTTCGCGGTAAGGATGTAATGCTTCTGCAATCAGAGATTCGTTAAACTTTGGTCCATAGGCTTCTGCCGTGTCGATGAAGTTCACTCCGTTTTCTACAGCCGTTTGTAAAACTTTTTTAGCATTTTCCCTATCATCTACCTCGCCAAAAACGCCATGCCCTGTTAGTTGCATTGCACCATAGCTTAAACGGTTAATCTCGATATCGCCAATTTTGAATGTTAAATTTGTATTTGCCATTGCTTTCTTTTTTGAAATAAAATATTCTTTACCTCATAAACGATGACTGTTCATGATGGTTTGTTTAAGAAAAAATTATGATAATTAGGATACAAATACAACAGCAGATAATACTATATCGCATATTTTGCTAAAAATGACTTCTTTGAAATTAGCTGGAGGTAGCGATAATTTTCGGAAACCTGATAGCGCGTACGCAGGCGATACAGAAAATGGCCACCTAAATCTATAAAAACCGGACAAACTGCATTAAGCCATGCCAAGTGAGGGTTTCGCCAGCTAAAGGCGTAAAATTCTGAGGTAATGGGAATGGTGTTTAAATCACGATGGTAGAAGTTAAGCACTTCAGCATTTGGGTTTTGATGGAGCGCATCTGTCTTTCGAATCATCGAAAGATGTTCCGAATTTCGAAACTCATAATTTTCTAATGCCGGATGATTTGGTTGCGGAAGTGCTTTTAATAGTTTAAAGCCTTTAAATTTTAAGCCATTAACGATCCATATCAACTTAGGATAGAAGGCCTCACGCGCCTGAAGTTCTTTTAAGGTAATGGAAGAATTTTGAACCTCGATGGTAATGCCTGCTGCCGTGTGGATATCTGCACGGTGGTTTTCCTGAAGCTTTTGATCAAAAAAGTTAACCTCCCGAAAATTAGCAGGAAATTTCTCCTTCCATTCACGATGCCAGACGGTTTCGTTTTCCCACCAGGAATCACATTTGGCAGTAACATCGTGTGCCCAGTGATGAATTTTTATGGAACCACATTTTGCAATTACTTTTTTACCGCAGCCAATGCAGGTCCCCTGGGTTCCTTTTAATGCTTCTGTTTTAACTCCGTCTAATAATGCATACTGCATTCTAAAATTAGTTATGCGTTTCCTTTAAAAACGTTCATTACCGCAGTTTTCCATTGAATGTAACCTAAATCTCCACAAACGCGACCAACAAAATGTTCAATTTCTTCTGGTACATCGTTAACAATACGCCACCTGATTTTATATTTAGGATTGTAGCTAATGTAAACTACTAAATCATCACTTCGTTGACCGACAGTTTCCAGCGCTTGTAAATGAATGTCGCGTAAATCATCTGCTGCTACCCGAAGTCGCTCATTCATAATTTTGCCCAGTGAAAGATCTGGTCGAAAATCTGTTTCTAATATCGCTAAAACTGTAACCGTCATATTATTCCCTATTCTTCAAAAAACAGAAAACCTGCTTTCTTCACTAAATAATCAATATAATCTCCATCTGAGACAAACAAATTTATACTAAAATAATTAGCAAACAAAAATATTTGGTGTTATTTTTTTTAGTTAAATGTCATTTTGAAAAACCTTGCTGTGCATCAGCAAGATACCGAATTTGTTTTTCAATAGATGGCTATTTGCTGAGCAAGCAGAAGTTCGTTAAACCTTAATAAGCCGGACATTAGTATAGTACTATTCTCAGAATTTATTACATTTGATTTATGGAAACACCTACAAAACCTCATAAAATGCATATTGGAAGAAAAATTAGCCGTATTCGGGAGATCAAGGGAATAAAGCAAGATTACCTTGCAGCAGAACTTGGTGTAAGCCAGCAGTCAATCTCCAAAATTGAGCAAAGTGAGGAAGTAGAAGATTCAACATTAGAAAAAATCGCTGGTGTATTGGGAATCTCGGTTGAAGGCATAAAAAGTTTTAGCGAAGAAGGGATCGTGAATTATTTTAATACGTTCAATGATCATAGCGGGACAGGTGCCTTTTTTTCATCAACTAACTTGCATTGTACATTCAATCCAATTGATAAGCTGGTAGAGTTATATGAAAGATTGCTGGCGAGTGAAAGAGAAAAACTTGAGCTATTGAAAAACAAAGATTAGAAATAGATGTCTGAAGCAGCTATTTCTTCCATATTGTGAATAACATCTCCACTAAACAGCACGCGGTTCAGCCCAATTCTATGCATCTTTGTAAAAGCTAAGCGAAGGCTTTTTTAAGAAGATCAGTAAGTAAAGATGCATACCAGTAACCATTCCGAAAATTCGAATCAAGATAACCAACTCATCCTCGATTTTATAAAGTTCACCAATCAGCCCATCTTTTTAACAGGTAAGGCTGGCACAGGTAAAACTACGCTGCTGCGTAAAATCAAAGAAACTACTGCTAAAAACTTCGCTGTTGTGGCACCTACTGCTGTAGCTGCAATTAACGCTGGTGGGGTAACCATTCATTCTTTTTTCCAAATGCCCTTTGGGCCGATTATTCCAATTCAGCAGCTTGGAGAGCCAGCTAAAGATTTAAAATATTCTGAAGATAAAATTAAATTACTGAAATGCCTTGAGCTACTCGTTATTGATGAAATTAGTATGGTGCGGGCAGACATGCTTGATTTTATCGATCAGACACTTCGAAATGTAAAAGCATCTAATCTGCCTTTCGGCGGTGTTCAAGTATTGATGATTGGCGATCTTTACCAGCTTTCTCCAATTGCGCACGATGCCTGGCATATTTTAAAAGACTATTATCTAAGTCCCTATTTTTTCGATAGCCTGATTCTGAAACAAATCTCTCTTGTAACCTTCGAACTCGAAAAAGTTTACCGTCAATCTGATCCCTTATTTCTGGATATCCTGAACAGGATCAGAGAAAACACACTTACTCCTGCCCTTCTTGATCAATTAAATGCACATTATGATCCTACCCTTGCTGATGCCTGGAAGGAAGATTATATTACATTAACTACACATAACAATCTCGTTGGCCAGATTAATACCGAATGCCTTGAAAAACTAGCCGGAAAAACCCACGCTTTTCATGCAAAGATTACTGGTGATTTTCCAAAGGATGCTTACCCGGTAGATGAAGTGCTCCACTTAAAAGTTGGTGCACAGGTAATGTTTATTAAAAACGATTCATCAGGAAAAAAACTCTATTATAATGGAAAAGCGGCAAAAGTGGTTGGGCTTGAGAATGACAGTGTTCGGGTACAATTTTTAGATGATAGTGAGGCTTTTGAAGTAGAACGCGAAGAATGGCAAAACGTTAAATATGCGCTGGATCAGGAAGAAAATAAAATTAACGAAACCAATACAGGTACTTTTGCTCAGTATCCGTTCAAACTTGCCTGGGCAATTACCATTCATAAAAGTCAGGGGTTAACTTTTGAAAAAGCGATTGTAGATATTAGTTCTTCCTTTACACATGGCCAGGCTTACGTGGCCTTAAGCCGATGCAAAAGTTTGGAGGGTTTGCTGCTGAAATCTCCGGTTAAAATGGAAAACATCATGACGGATAAACGCATTATTGCCTTTACCGCAGATGCAGTGAGCAAAAAACCAGTTACGGATGACCTGGTCACTTTTCAAAAACAATATGCCTGGAATTTAGTCGACGATTTATTTAATTTCAATGCAATTGAGGCCTACTGGAAGATTTTAAAAGTATCAAAGTTTAGGGCAAATGATGAAAATGCAGCGCTGAACAACCTACAGACTGCAGTTGCCGAGCTTTTAGAAAAAGACACTATTAGAATTGCCAGGAAATTTAAAGATCAGGAACTTGCTAAAATTGATAAGAATACAAACCTGGATGGTGATGAGATCTTTCTGGAGCGATTAGCAAAGGCTTCTAAATATTTCATTCCAAAGTTAGAAAGTATCATTAATGAGATTGGAAAATTTGCAGGCCTGAATATTTACATTGATGAACAATCAGAAAAGATTCTGGCAACGTTAAGCAATTGTGCCAACGCCTTAAATGTTAAATTTTCACTTTTTAAATTTAGCTGGAGTCCTTTTTCTCTTGAAGAGTATACGAAAACTTACCTTGCCGCTACCAATAAATTTGATCAGCGACCTAAAAAAACAAGCGTAATAAAAACCGTGCTTCCGAAAGAAATAGTTAACCAAAAACTATATCAAAGCCTGGTGGCCTGGAGAAAGAAAGTAAGCGAAGCGCGTAATGTTCCGGCACATACCATTTTATCTGACGTTGCGCTGCTAAATATTGCTGCAAAGCCACCGAGATCAGCCGATCAATTAGCTGCTGTAAAGGGCGTTGGAATTGGAAATGCTGTAGATTTGGGAAAAGAAATTTTGAAGATCGTAAATGAGTTTCTTGGTGCAAGCACCCTTTTTTAAAAATTACCAAATAATTTAAAATAGGCGTAGGTAATTAAAATGCCCGCAAAAAAACATAACGTTCTGATTAACCAGATATTTAAAATATTCTTGCCTTGCTGTGTGATGCTTTCTTCCAAACTTTTAAGTAATTGATCTTGCTTTAGCGTTTTTTCTTTAAGATCGAGGTTTTCATTCTGGAGATCAAAAATACTTTTTCCGGTATCTTCTTCTAATTTCTTAAGTGCGTAACGGCGCTTAAAGCCACCTTCACTAATAAACATATCCACACCGGCCTGTTTCCCTACCATTGCAGGCAGGGGAATTCCGTCAACCTGACCAACCAGAATTACTAAATTCATCTGTACTAAAAAATCCAAATAATCGGAAGCCAGGCTGCCGTTACCTCTGAATATTTTAAGCACACGATCTGATTTGATGTAAACTTCTTCATCAAATTCATTCAGGATATTATCCAAAAGCTCACATTTAGCAGGAGTTAAACTGATGGAGGGATTCTTCATTTAGTGGAACGTTGATAATATCTGGCAATAAAGCAAAAATATATCTAATCAAAAAGTTTTATCTGTAAATAATAACGTAATGTATACCCAAACGGATTGCTAAGCTGTAAAAAGATTTTTTAATGACTTTCATTTTTAGGAAACCAAAAACTTATAGAAAGATTAAGATGTTCTTAAAATAAAACTAAAGTTATGATAGATCAAGAAGAAACACCTAAAGACGAGAAAACCGTTGAAGATTCAGATCAGTTCCAAATCCACAGAGCAGGCGGAAACGCTGGCGAAGGTCATCTTCCTAAAGAAGAGCAGGATGATTCAGAATATACCGAGGAGGAAATTCCTTTTGCTGATGGCGAAGGAACCAAACTGGATGAATGGATTGATGAGGAAGATAACGAGGACGAATAACGAAAAGTAATTTGATTTCTTAGTTATCAAGTAAAATTTTGTCATATTAAGTTTGTCGAAATATTGTTTAACTTTCTTTACAAGTATTTCGACAAACTTTAATGATTTGCCCAATCAGTTTTAATGCTTCATTTTATTGTTATTGTTTTAATTAAGAACTTTCTAAAAAGCTTTGCAAAACCTAACAAAAGTCCACTTCCTTAAGACTTCTTTCAGGATAAAATTTTCTATTCCATGTGCTAACCTCATCATCCACTAAACCTTTACCGGTTTTTAGTTATTCGTGAATAGACTACCAACTCAAGACTTTGGACTCAGGACTTCTTCCTGGATACCATTTTTTATTCCATAAGCTAACCCGCTAACCTCATCATCCAATAAACTTTATGCGTTTTGAGTTATCCATGAATAGACTAACAACTCAAGGCTTTGGACTCAGGACTTCTTCTCCAGGACACCATCTCCCTATTTCCAAACTTCTTATTTATTTAGAAAGATAAAAATAGAACATGGCCTTAACGATTTGACTCATCGACCGCTTTCCGGTAACCCAATCAGATATACTTTCCCGGTCAATCCCTGAATCGAAAGCAATCTGCTTGATCCTTACTCCTTTTTCCAGCATTTTCTTTTCTATCCAAGGTACGTTAACTAATTTAGCTGGTGATGGAAAATTCGTTTCAGCAGAAACGATTATTTTGAATTCTGGTGAAATTTTTCTGAAAAGATCTTCTGTTTTCTTTACTAATGTCGCCTCGTTAGCATACTTTCCTGAAGGCGTTTCTTTTTGAACGGTTAAAATTTCAATCGTATGGTTTTTAACATCGGTTACCGTAAAGGAAATGTTAGACTGTTCCTTATGCCGGGCTGCAGCAGCTTCCAGCTTAAGTATCTTTTCGCTTGTTATAATACCTTCAAGCATCATTGCGTTTTCAATTGTACTCATATCTTCAGTTTAAATTTGTGGCAATACCCCAGTTCCATTGTCAGTAGATAATGCCTTTGTTTATAATCTAAGCCGTAACCTCTTTACCGCTCTGGTTAAACCTTGGGGTTGCCAATGCCTACTTTTGGTTAACATTCAATACCTTCAAAAATCGCTATGCCTGTAATGGCTTTTTCAATAGATCCAATATCTTTATGCTAACTAAATTTCGCCACAATTGGTTTCGTATTCATTTGAAGAATCTAGCCTTACTTATAGGTAAACGAAACGTAAAGCGTCATCCTGAATACTAAACCATTGTTTGTTTCTGGCTATCTAACTCTTTTTTAAAGGAAGTAATTACGTTATGTAATTCCTGGGCATCCAGATGAAGTTCAGATGCTGTGAGATTAATGGGTAAATGGCCGTTTGCGTCCTCTATTCCATTTACTACCATAGCAGATAATTTTTTCTTGATGGCAGGGATATAATGCTCTGGCTTATCTACGGTAAGCGTAACAAGCGTATCACCCCCCACTTTTTCTAAGCTGATATCTATAATATCTTTCCAATAAATTAATCCTGCTGCTTTGCTTACCGCAGTAACTTTTGCAATAATCCCTTCATTGCTGAGGATAATTTGCGGCGAGGTATCTTTTAAAGAAATTAATTTATTGATGATTACAATAGCTAAGATGATACCAAACACTCCGGATATAGCTGCTAATTTGGTGCTTAAAATATTTGTAAATAAGCCAATACTGTATAAAAATAACACTACCAATATTAGCAATATACCTGTGCAAATCAGAATGAGATTTACTGTTTTTCTTTTGTTTCTATAAAATTCCATTTTTTTTATTGATTTTAATTCCGCTTGCGGTTAGTTTAGCCACTATCATGCTACCAGTAGTTTTTACAATTAAGTTGAATCCGTAATCAAAAATTGAACCTTTTAGACCTGTAGAAAATAAAATTTTTATATGATGTTCATTATCTGCCTGTTTTATTTTATCTATTATCCGGAGCAGTTTGCCAATTGAACACATTATCCAGGAAGGGATACACTGTGCCGAATAAAGCAATAAGATTTTCTGAGAAATTAATTATTTGAACCCATCTTTATAAACCCTAAATCGCTGAATGCCGCCGTAGTTTTCGAAGCGCTTTGATTTCTTATTATAGGTTCTCGATCCGATAAGGCTAAAAGAAGTACTCGGATACCCCTAAATTAGCATTGAAATTACTTTTAGGCAAGTGATGAGAATATTATAAAACTGCGCGTACTACATCTCAATAAAATTTCATTTTATGCCATGAAATTATCAAGGCCAGCTAATTATGAACCTGCTAGTTTGATCTTGACGGCAACGAGAACCAAAAACTGGATAACTCTCTACGCCGATCCTTCCATCATGCTTTTTAATGATTTCGGCAGAAATGTATAGACCTAGGCCTAAGCCCGAAACCTGGGCTCCACAGAAGGGTTAGCCCTGATAATTTATGATGGTAATACAGCTACAGGCTTTCCTTTTAGCCCTTCATTGACTAAATATGAAAGTAGGGCAGAGAATGCAGTAATATCCTGTTCGGCACTTGCTTTTTCTAATGCTGCCATGTATTCATCTCTTTTTTCTACAGGTATTACAGTCCATGGATACCCTCCCGAAGCTAGCATTACATTCATAAGAAACCTTCCCATCCTACCATTCCCATCCATATAGGGATGAATCAGTACAAATACAAAATGTCCCAATACCGCCCTTACAGAAGCTTCCGGTTCGTTTTCTAAAAGTTCAAATAGTAACGGCATTGCATCTCGCATCGCATCGACATTAAGTGGTACGTGTTTTGAACCTCCGATGTATACTTGATGACTTCTATATCCAGCAAGATCTGATGCTTTTAATATACCAGCAGTTACACTTGGATCAAAAAGCTGTCTATACCATTTTTGATGGTCTATGTCGCTCTGTTTCCCAGCATTAGCACCTTCCAGTATCTTAATAATTGTTTCTTTAACCGAACCAAATGCCTGATAGTACCCTCTGGCAGCCATGGCATCTTTGGCTTTAAGATCTTCTTCACTAGAATCGTTGTCCCACTCACCACTGCTTACTCTTTCGATTAATTCTGGTGTAACTTTATATCTTTCTATAGATAGTGAATGGTAAGCATCAGTTACATACACATCGTCTACATCTTTCAGGTATTTTTCATGATTCTTAGGAATACCTGGCATAGGAATAAAATCCCGTATAATCTTATCCCTCATTTGATGCCACATTAACTTTATACGATTTACAAATGGAGAACACTCTCTTGAAGACAATTGGAGATCTAATTTGTACTCAAATGGATCATCTTCCCTAATGTCATAGCCAGCTTGTTTCATCGTGTCTACAATTTGATCAGCAATTTTGCCCCTACCGATATTTCTGAAGGCCCCTGCAAGTCTTCCTCCAATTTTACTATGCCCCTTTTCTAGTAATATTGGTAGGACTTCCGAAGCATCTCTAATTAGGGATAGTGCAGTCCTGGCGTCAATACTATTACCTTGATAAACAGCTGGAGAAGCGTATATAATTGCACTCTGGAGGTTATACATTCGCATTCCCCTTTCAATTAAGGTTTCCTCTTCTTCAGGAAGATCACTTCTAAGGTTAAATAGGGATGTATGATGTGGCAATTGAGTTGGATTGTTGTTTGCTTTGGGTGACTTCACAAATAACTGTTTTGGAACAGACCAGTTTCCAGCATGCATAAAAAGTGACTGATCTGCGGAAAGAATCCAATCTTCCTTATATTTAAAAGAAATGAACTTAGCCATAAAGTCCCAATAAGAACTATACCAAGAGGTTGTTTCTCCCTTTTTTAGGCTAGGGTCCGACGGTACGTACCACCCTTTAAAGACTTCTTTAAGAAAACCATTCTTCAATAGTATTTCTCGATACATTCTGGTGAGTTCATCTGTATGTATCGCTACGACACCCTTATCTTGGAGTTCTTTCAATTTCTTAAGTGCCTCAACAAATTTCTCTCTTGGTGTTGCCATATGCTCTATTCTTACTATTGGCTTAATGTATGAAGTTTAATAAATACATAAATGTGTTAATTCTATTAAACCTTGCTGTGTTAATTCTATTAAACCTTGTTGTGCTAATTCTATTAAACCTTGCTGTGCTAATTCTATTAAACCTTGTAAAGATACATAATTGTTCTATTAGTAAAGCATCAATTATTTCAATGGATTAACTGTAATGGCATCTTTTAATTGAGATTCAATACACTACCAATGTTCCGAAAAAAAAATGAGCTTGTTATGTTTACAGCTACATCTTCTACCTTTAATATGCTCACATCACTGCTCAGCTGCGGTGAAAAGCATAAATAGCAGGGAGCAAAGTTACGCAGCGATGAATGCAATATTACTTCTTCCCAAACTCCTTCCGGTAGGCAATTGGTGTCATTCTAAATTCTTTTTTGAACAAGCGTATAAAGGCACTCTCGTTTTCAAAGCCACATTGAGGAATGATGTTACCTATGGTGGCACTTGATTTCTTTAATAGTAAAGATGCTTGCTTTAATCGTAGTCGCGTGAGGTATTGCAGTGGTGTCAGTTCATAGGCACTGCGGAAGCAGCGAATGAAATGATATTGGGAGAGGTGTGCCAAGTCTGCCAGTTGAGCAATGGTGATTTTTTCTTGGGGATGTTTGGTCATGTACGCCAATGCGAGCTTCAGTTTTTTATGCAGGTCCTTTTGGGTGGCCTCATGTGTTGCTGGTATTTTTTTGCCCGTTTGATATTGAGGTGACTCAAACCAGGGCTTCTTCGGCCGCGTAGAAGGATAGCCATTTTTTTCGCGGAAGGCCTTGCGCTCGGGAGTAAAGTTCCACCAGTTCAGTTTACTGTCTGGGTGGTTAGCAAAATGTACTACAAGCCGAAACTGATCCTCAACACATGGATCTGTCCACACCCCTTTTTGCAATTCGTACTGATCGGTGAGCCTTGCCCCGTCCTTTCTTTTCAGGTCGTTCAGGGAATAATAGCCCATTCCGATCAGATCATGCGCAAAGCGTATCCCGATGGAGGGAAGACTCTGAAACTGGGATAGCGCGAACAGCTCCATTGCCCTGATCTTTGAAGTATCAAGCAACTGCTGCAATACTGCTATTTTGTGCAGGTGCATTTCACTCTTCCTGATTTTCAGCGCCCGCAGCTTTTTCACTTCTGCGGGTGTTACCTCCAGTGGATTGAGTTCCTCTTTAGTCATGTTCTGCGAAAGTTAGCAGGTAATTATTATTATCGCAGAGCGAAAATTCGGTAGCACCATAAAAAGTTTTCTCAAGGCCGGTGAGCAGGGTTACATTTTCTTTGATTTCATTATAATACTCACGGATATTGTTCACACTGATGTACAACAAAAGCGATCCCCCATCGGTACGACTCACCATCGGGTGCTGGCCTTCAATACTGGAAAAGGTCTGAAACATGAAGGTGACACTTCCGTTACTCATCAGGGCAAATACTTTTTCGCCCTCGGCAGTAGTCACTTCATCGGCAACTATGAAACCGAGCTTGGTGTAAAAGGTGATGGTTGCTTTCAGGTCATTGACAAAGATGTTTGGCGAGATGGATTTCATAAAGTGAATTAATTTATAGTTTATTCAAAAATAGGAAAAAGGTGAATGTGAAAATGTGCTGAAATTGCTAAAGTGAATTAAACGCAATAGAACAAAGGAAGTGCAAGAAAAATAATATCAATCCAAAGTAAAATCAATCAAAAAACAACTAGCCAACTTCCCAAAGTCATAACTTAGCACCATGGAAAAAAGAAGCAACCGCTATACCCTCGACCTAGCGCTTTCTGCCTATGCAGATGGAAGTACCACACCAGAAAAAAAGCTACAGCTCAGCTTTACCAACCATGACGAACTGTTTTCCATCATCCAGCTCATTGCTGAAAAGAACATCTTTGAAGAGCCCCAGCAGTCTACCGAATTTGCCATTGGCCTAAAGCTGTTTACCGAGGTAATGCTGAAAAACCGCAACCATCCCATATTCGAGGAACTTGCCCCAGCCATTGCCACCTTCATGAAAAAACTCAAGAGCACCTAGCCTCCTCATATAAATCAACGCTTTAGCCTGTGCAATGGGAAGATGCCGGAATTGATTGACTTTAGCCATGGCAAACCTTGACGAACTCAAACCTCTATCCATTTCTGCCCAATCAATCAGGTTCAGGCCTATTTTAAATTTCCTGTACTTAGATATTCCAGACCTGGACAAGGTCATTTTCAGCCAGGTCAATTCGACATTAAAATGATCATCAGCTCTTCAAAATTTCAAGCAATACGATGTTAATAAATTAGCTAAAATTGTTAGTAAATACTAACAATTTTAGTAATAGCTTTGTTGTTATCAAAGTCTTACGTAAGCAAGGCGTATGAGATAGGTAATGATGACAGCGGAAAAACAGGAAATATTAACCAGGCTCAGACAGCAGGTCTCAGCAGCACAGGGATTTAAACCTGCCCCCATCGCCCTGGGCGATGGCTTTGGCCTAGGCCAGATCGAAGCCTGTTTTCCTGGTAATGTTTTCCCGACCGGTACCATCCACGAGTTTTTAGCAGAAAAACCTGAAGATGCTGCCGCCAGTGAAGGCTTTATTGCCGGGCTCCTCGCAAAACTCATGGAGAACGGAAGCTCCTGCCTATGGGTCAGCCGCAACCGCAAGCTGTTCCCGCCATCGCTGGAAACCTATGGCGTCGACCCCCAGCAAATCATATTCCTTGACCTCTATTACACCAAGGAAATCCTTTGGGTGATGGAAGAAGCACTAAAATGCGAGGGACTGGCCTGCGTGATCGCAGAACTCCCCGATATTGATTTTGCCCAAAGCAGGCGTCTTCAACTGGCCACAGAAAAAAGCCACGTTACCGGATTACTGCTTCGAAAAGAGCCTAAGCGCAGTTTATCTGCATCAGCGTGCACCGCACGCTGGCAGATCAGGCCCCAGCCAACAGAGATACTCAACGGAATCCCCGGCGTAGGCAACCCCAGATGGGAAGTCAACCTGCTGAAGGTGAAAAACGGAGAAGGCGGCAGATTCTACATCGAATGGGCAGAGGACAGGTTTGCTCCATTTGAAAGCCTGGAAACCAGACCACAGCCACAGACCATCCAACTACCAGAAAGGGGGCTGAGCGCATGAGCAGGTACCTGAGCATTTATTTCACCAACCTTTTGACAGATTACCTGGCGATCAAAAAACCAGCACTAAAAAACAAGGCCTATGTGTTCACCATGTCGCAAAAAAACCGAATCATGATCACCGCAACATCTATGGAAGCTGAAAAACAGGGTATATTTGCCGGTACGGCTCTGGCCGATGCCAAGGCACTGGTGCCTGATATCCTTGCCTTTGATGACGAGCTTAATTTCAATAAAAAACTACTTGTTCGCCTTGCCAAATGGCTGGTCCGGTATTCTCCGGTTGTAGCCATTGATCTTCCCGATGGCATTATTATTGATTCCAGCGGCTGCTCGCACCTACTTGGCGGGGAAGAAAACTATCTTCAAACCATTCTAGGTAAATTAACTGAATCGGGATATAACTGTAGTGGTTCGATTTCAGATACCATTGGCGCCTCATGGGCAATAGCAAGGCTGGGCAACAAATCACCGATCATTGCATCAGGCCAGCAATACAACGCACTTTTGAACCTGCCACCGATGGCCCTTCGCCTGGAACAGCAAATTATCCAGCGGCTGCATAAGCTCGGTTTTGATAAGATCGGAAAGTTCATTCAACTTCCTGCCGCTATGCTCCGCAGGAGATTTGGACAGGAAATGCTGCTCCGATTAGGCCAGGCCCTGGGCACTGAAGAAGAAACCCTTACCCCCGTTCTCGTCAAAGCACCCTTTGAAGAAAGGCTATTCTGTTTAGAACCCATCCGGACCAAGCCGGCGATTGAAATAGCGATTGAAAAACTGCTGGGAACCTTATGCGATCGACTGGCAAAAGAAGGTCTTGGCCTCAGATCGGCGGAACTCAAAGGCTACCGCTTAGATGGAAAGGTCACCGAAACCAAGATCGGCACCAACCAGCCAACCCATCAGGTGACACACCTTGCCAAACTTTTTGAACTCAAGATCGACCAGATCGAGCCAGACCTTGGGATCGAGCTTTTCATATTGACCGCTACCAAGACCGAGCCCATACACACCGCCCAGGAAAAGCTCTGGAGCGGAAAACCGGGCCTTGCCGATCAGGGCCTGGCCCAGCTGCTGGATAGGCTTGCCGGAAAAGTTGGAGCACAGGCGATCAGGAGATATATTCCTCAGGCGCACTACTGGCCGGAACGTTCACTCCGCCCGGCAGTATCGCTTGAAGAGAAAACAGAGGTTAAATGGCAAAAATCAAATCCTAGACCAATCGAAATGCTGCACAAACCCGCGGCTATCCAAGTTACGGCTCCTATTCCGGATTACCCGCCAATGAACTTTCGCTATAGGGACGAACTGCACTTGGTTGCCAAAGCAGATGGACCCGAGCGCATTGAGCAGGAATGGTGGATGCAGCAGGGTGAGCACCGGGACTATTATATACTGGAGGACGACAAAGGAAGGCGTTACTGGGTCTTTCGCTCTGGTCATTACAACGAGGAACATTCAGCTTGGTTCCTGCACGGATTTTTTGCATAACAAAATGAGATAGGAGAAAACGATAATGGGCTATTGCGAACTACAGGTCACTTCCAACTTCAGTTTTTTAAAGGGCGCATCACATCCCGAGGAGTTGATCGAACAGGCAGCCACCTTTGGCTACCCGAAGATTGCCATTACCGACGTGAACACAATGGCAGGGATCGTGCGCGCACATTCCGCAGCGAGAAAACACAACATCGAAATCATCCCGGCCTGCCGTCTGGATTTGCTGGATGGGCCATCCCTACTGGCTTACCCAACAAACCGGGAAGCCTATGGACGTTTATCTGCCATGCTCAGCGAAGGAAACTTCCGCGCCGAAAAAGGCAAATGCCACCTGTACAAAGCTGATGTCTATGCCAATCAAAAAGATATCCTTTTTATTACCATACCGCCAGACTCTTTAAGCAAAGGCTTTGATTTTGAGTCCAGCTTCCCATCTGCCTTAAAAGAATACAAACAAAATCTAGTCAGTTCACTTTACCTGGCCGCCAATAGAAACTACCAAGGCCAGGACCAGAAAAGATTATTCAGGCTGGCCCAGCTTTCCAAAAACCTGGGCATCCCGATGGTGGCGACCAATGACGTCTATTACCACCATCCTCATCGGCGCGAACTACAAGACATCCTTACCTGCGTGAGGGAAAAATGCACCATCCATACGGCTGGTTTTCGTCTGATGATGAACGCGGAAAGACATCTGAAACCTGTGGAAGAAATGCAGCGGCTTTTCCGACAGTATCCTGATGCAATTGAAAGAACCTTAGAAATTGCCGAAAAATGCCAGTTTACCCTGGACAGCCTGGAATATGAATACCCAGAGGAAATTCTCTCGGGTGACCGGGCACCGCAGGAAGAACTCGAATTTCTGACCTGGAAGGGCGCCGAAGAAATGTTCGGGCTGCCCATTCCAGAAAAAGTAGTAACCAACATTAACCACGAAATGAAATTCGTCAAGGAAATGAACTATGCCAGCTACTTCCTGACGGTCTACGATATCGTTCGTTTTGCCCGGGAACAAAAGATCCTTTGCCAGGGACGCGGCTCCGCGGCCAATTCCACTATCTGTTACTGCCTGGGCATCACCTCTGTCGACCCGACCAAGTTCGATCTGCTCTTTGAGCGCTTTATTTCCTCCGCCCGGAACGAACCGCCGGATATCGACGTGGATTTTGAGCATGAGCGAAGGGAAGAAGTCATCCAGTACATCTACAACAAATATGGCCGTGACCGTGCTGCTATCGTCGCCACTGTGACACAGCTCCACCAAAAAGGAGCACTTCGGGATGTGGGTAAGGCCATGGGACTTTCAACCGATACCATTGACCGCCTGTCTGCCTCGATCTGGGAATTTACCGATGAATGGTTCGAAACGGATAGGGTGAGCGAGCAAGGGCTGAATCCCAGAGATCCATTATTGATTAAGGTACTCGACCTTACCCGTCAGATGATTGGCTTTCCACGTCAGCTGGGCCAGCATACAGGAGGCTTTGTGATCACTCGTGGCAAGCTCACCGACCTCTGCCCGATTTTCCATGCGCGGATGGAAGACCGCACCAATATCGAGTGGAACAAGGACGACATCGATGCGCTGGGCTTTTTAAAGATTGATGTGCTCGCACTGGGCATGCTCACCTGCATCAGAAAGGGGTTTGACCTGGCGAAAAAACATTACGACCTTGACCTTACCCTAGCCTCCATCAACAAAGAGGATGATCCCAAGGTCTACGAAATGATCAGTGTAGCAGATACCATTGGTGTCTTCCAGATCGAAAGCCGTGCCCAGCAGCAGATGTTGCCACGACTTCGGCCGAACTGTTTTTATGACCTGGTGATTGAGGTGGCCATCGTACGCCCAGGGCCAATCCAGGGTGATATGGTGCATCCCTACTTGAGGCGAAGAAATGGCGAGGAGATGGTACAATATCCTTCGCAGGAACTGGCGGAAATACTAGGGAAAACGCTTGGCGTACCGCTCTTCCAGGAGCAGGCGATGAAGATCGCAATTGTTGCCGCGGGCTTTACCCCAGCCGAGGCAGATGAACTGCGAAGATCAATGGCCACCTTCAAGATGCATGGCATGGTGACCAAATTTGAAAAAAAACTAGTCGACGGCATGACTGCAAAGGGCTATAGCGAAGATTTTGCAAGACGGGTATTTAAGCAGCTGGAGGGATTTGGAAGCTACGGGTTTCCGGAAAGCCATGCGGCAAGCTTTGCGCTGCTCGTTTACGTTTCCTGCTGGCTGAAGTGCTATTACCCAGATGTGTTTGCCTGCGCGATCCTGAATTCCATGCCCATGGGCTTTTACCAGCCGGCACAACTGGTGATCGATGCCCGTAACCACAGCGTAGAAGTGAGGGAGATCGACGTGAACGTTTCTTTGTGGGATAATATCCTGCAGGAGAAATCAGGAAAATATTGTGCGCTTAGACTGGGATTTAGGCAGATTTCAGGAATCAGAGAAGATGATATGGAGGCCCTGGTTTCCAGCCGCGGCACGGGATATAAAAATCTACATTCGCTTTTGGATGCAGGGGTTTCGATGGGCGCAATGGAAAGACTCGCCGATGCTGATGCATTCCGTTCCATGGGCCTCGACCGAAGACAGGCGCTTTGGGAAGTATCCGCACTAAAAGATAGACCTGTTGCGCTGTTTGAAGGCCAGCCTTCAGAATCAGATAAGGAACAGCAGATCGCACTTCCGCTAATGAGCAAGAGCGAACATGTGGTACAAGACTATGCTTCTACTGCGCTATCGCTCAAAGCACATCCAGTTAGTCTCGTGCGCGAAAAACTAAAACTCTTTAATATCAAATCATCCGAGGACATCAAACAGATCTCAAACGGGAGCCTGATCAAGGTTGCTGGCCTGGTGATCGTCCGCCAGCGCCCAGGAACGGCCGGAGGAGTATGCTTCATGTCCATCGAAGATGAATTTGGATGGTTTAATCTGGTGATATTTGAAAAACTATTCGACAAATACAGAAAGGAAATCCTGCACTCACGCCTTTTTATGGTCGAGGGAAAAGTGCAGAAAGAAGGCGAAGTGACTAATGTCGTGGTCAGCAAATGCTTTGATTTTACCAAACTGCTAAAAGGGCTGACCGCAAAAGAAGATGACCAGTTGCCGATATTGACATTATCCCGCGCTGATGAAAAATCACCTCCCTACCCAGCTGCAGAAAACAAACGCTCACAGGTAAGGCAGCCCACGCCACAAGAAATATTCGATGGTGGCCGAAATTTTAGATAAGAATAATGGAACAATTAGCTCTTTTTCCCGAATCAGGACAGACAAAAGGCCTGCCAACTGAGGTACTTCTGTGCAGTTTTGAAAGTCTCTGAAGATCATGATTTACGGAAGATAGAATTTTATCTCCAAGTTCTGGTAAATTTCGTTGGAAAGGTTCACCATCCAACCATTAGGTAATTTTTTTTCTAGAATATCAGAAAATATACTTCCAGTATTGGATCCTATACGTGTAATGTTCTTGACTTCCATTAAGCCAAGAGCTAATACTTCTGGAGCACTGGCAGTTTGGTGGCTCGTAAGAAGAAAACAGGTTTACTATATGTTGTGTCAGCTGGTAAAATAGAAAAGGAATGCGGTTCAGTGTAGCCATCTAACAACTTTACTTTTTTTGAATATAATTTAGTCTCTTCAGTAATGAAATGCCTTAATATTCTAATGACACCAGATCATAGCCTCCCGAATTGAAACGCAGGTCTATAATTATCGCATTTGTTCCTTGCAATTTTCTAATGATTTCCCCCATTATATGACTGCATAGCATTTTGATTCTGATACAAAGAATGGAAGAATTTGCAATGCCCGAAAGCACCGATTTCCTCAGATGAAGATTTGGGTGCATGAACTATTGAGATTTAGAACCGTTTATACAAAGCGGCCTCATGGATGAAATTAGGTGTTTCTAGTGGCAATCGGTATAGGTAACCTTCCATTTCATCCGTATTGACTTCAATGGTCGGCGGCTGAAGCTGTACCTTTTGTATCAATTTAAAACGGATCTAACGATGATGAATCGGTATTTGGAGTGGCTATTTCATCAACCGAAACAGTTGGGGCATATCTTGGGGCCGGGATAATTACTATGGGAAAGGCTATAATACCATTCCTTACACATAAGAGGCTTTTGCCCTTTAAATAGGCTACTCCAACACTGCCGCTAAGGGACATTCTAACAGGCACTGCTCAACCTAAATCATCTCATTTCCTTAAGGGTTTTGGAATTGGGTAACAATTATTTGGTTCTTCTTCATTGTCTGTTCTATCCGCCCTTATCATCAAAATAAAATATCAACAACTACAAACTCCGATAAAATTATTACCGCGCATTCTGCGTTTTCTTTGCTATCGAAATGCACCTAATTTGCCAGCAGTTCAGTCTACACGATTTCCCTCCAAATAAAAAATTTTGCACAAATCCATAAACTAATATTGTTGGATTCAAATAACCACTAAAGAAACGATGTCCATGCTATTACAAAATTCACTAAGGACAGCTGACACTTATGCAGTCCAATGGCTAATAGTCTGCTATTTCGGCAGCAAAAACAAGACATTATGACGCGCAAACCCCTTGAAGGAATATTCAAATAATAGTTATATGTTTAATGGACTTAGATTGGGAAAATAATTCCTATTTGTTTATTCACGATCTCCACTTTGGCACAATCCATGATTCTACTATGTTAGGCTTGCAAATAAAAAGCCTGAACAGACCTCGGAAATCTGAACAGGCAAAGTTTTGTAAACCAAAGAGCGATTGATGCTCTATTGCATTTTACAGTTAACTAAACCTGGCAAAGATATAAAAGTTTACTATTTTTAAATTCTTCAGACTAGCCTCAAGGCTTGCTAATTCGCAATCAGAACACCACTACTCGATGGTTTAAATGCTCCCTAAAGTCTGGGAGTAAATTTGCATGAAATTTCTCATGCACCTAAACTATTTTAATAAACTATGGAAGTGAATGCTTTTGAAATTGATTTTTTGGCCGTTGGCGCCAATTCTAAGAGTGGAGACGCAATTGCGATGCGTTTTGGGAATTATGAAAACAACAAATGGAATTCCCAGCATGTGATTGTGATTGATGGAGGCGATAAACAGGCTGGAGCGAATCTAGTAAAACACGTTAAGGAAGTTTACAACACGAACAGAGTAGATCTTGCAATTTTAACTCATCCGGATGGCGATCATGCTTCTGGTTTAACGAAAGTTTTAGAGGATTTAGACATTAATGAAATGCTGATGCACTGCCCATGGAATCACTGGAAGGAACTACATCCATATTGTGAGGACGGGAGAATTACGACAACAAGCTTCGGTGAGCGTTTGCGAAGGGCTTATGGTTATGCTGACGAAATCGAAAATTTAGCGAAGGCTAATAAAATTCCGATCACCGCACCCCACCAGGGCAATAAGTATACTGTTGGAGGTGAAACAGTTCTAACCATATTGGGTCCGAGTAAAGAGTACTACATGAGTTTAATCCAGGAATCCGATAAAACGCCACGAATGCTGGCTGAATCATCTCCAAAAACTTTTTCTTCGCAAAAAGTTCGCAAATTGGAGACTATGGATATTGCAACAGAAAATCTGTCGGCTGAATCTGGTTCCACGTCCTGCGAAAATAACATGAGCCTGATTCTATATTTAACCATTGCTGGCAAGAAAATATTGCTGACTGGCGATGCCGGTTGTGATGCCCTTTACAAAGCGATTTATTACGCTAAACAAAATAATATTGATCTAAAGACACTTAATTATCTGCAAATCCCGCATCACGGAAGCAGGCACAACCTATCTCAAGGTATATTAAATGAGATCCACGCCCCCACTAGCATTATATCCTGCGCTGCCGGAGGTGCTCCTAAACACCCATCACCCGTAGTGATCAATGCGTTGAAGAGAAGAGACATCAAGCCTTTTTTGACTCAAGGAAACGGTTTTTACTGGCACCACAATGTGCTAATTAGAGCTGGATGGGGTCCTGCAACACCTGCTGCTTTTACTAACTACGTACTTGTTTAAAAATAATTATTATGAATAACTACTACTTAAAAGCAAGATTTTTACCTACAGTATTAACTTGTATTCCGCTTTATATCTCTGTTCACTCCGTCATTATCGCACAATTTGGACCGGTTTTAGAGCCAATCCGTTCCATACTGCCAATGTTGTCAACATTTGGAATATCGGCTGCACTGGTATTTATTATGACTCAGCTCAACCGGGTTTTGTCTAAGGAAATATTCCAACGCTTTTATTTCAAAGATGAGGAAAATATGCCCACTACCAACTTTTTGCTGCTGAGTGATAATTATTATGAAACGCATATTAAAGAAAAGCTCCGCTTAAAGATTCAGAGCGATTATGACATTCAGCTCCATGACTTGGCGGACGAAACGGCGGATGAATTATCGGCGCGTAAGCGCATACTTTTCGCAACCTCACAGATCCGTAATAGCCTACGAAACAACGATATGCTTTTCCGTCATAATTTGGAATATGGGTTTTTCAGGAATTTGCTTGGTGGCTGCGTGCTGGCCATACTGATTGCCTGTGGTCTCTGTGCCTATGGATTCATTAAACATGACAATACGCTTTTCACTACGGGTTATTTGCTTATCATAATCTATCTGATACCCATTTTGATGAGCAAGAAAATCATGACGATTTATGGCAATAACTATGCTAAAATATTACACGAACAGTTTTTGAGCCTATAACAACCAGAAATGGATCGTTCTTTAAAAAACACTAATACAGGTTTTTGAAGAAATTTAGCTGGTTTGGTGTAAAAAAATAACAGAATGAATAATTACTCTATTTTTGCTGTAAGTATACTCCAGGGAATTCCAGATATTCAGATAAAAAACGAAATACGGCATTAAGCTATATTTTCCGAAACTACACAGCCCGCTGGATTATGCTCCAAAACTCAGGGAATTGCTATCACTAGCAATTCCGGTGGTTGAATTTGCGTACTGTGAAAAATACGAATTGTACAGACTTACTGGAAATTATCTGGTTTCCAACCTAGGCTCACGCTCGTTTCCGAACGAGCGTGGAATTATCTCTTCGTATGTGACGATGGAAAAGCGATATAGCAATAGTATATGCAACGTTCTAAAGCCAGCTTTAGCCATGTTAATTCATTAGATTAGGATTACTTTCCTAATTATTGGTTGTTCCATTATCCCTTATTTTTCTTAGGAGGTCATTTTGTTCCTTTGCAAGCTTTATCAGCTGCTCTTGGTTGATATGATGGATTTAATTAATAATTAGCGATTTAACTGTCATAACTTATCACAGTTATGCCTGAATTGTCCTATCTATTTACCAATACAAAACTTCGTAAATATATTTTCCAGTAAATCATCTGTTGTAACGGTACCTGTGATTTCCCCAAGGTAATGAAGTGCCTGCTTAATATCCATTGCCAGGAAGTCAGAAGTTACCGGGTTTTCAACATTATTGAGCACCCGTTGCAAGGCATTTTCAGTTTGTTTTAAAGCTTCTACGTGGCGGATATTCGTCACCAGGGTTTCGCTGGTATTGATGTGATGGAGGTTAACCTGCGCTAATAAGGTGGTTTTCAATTCGTCGATGCCAACCTTTTCTCTGGCAGATAGGAAAAAGACGTCCAAAGCTTCGAAAGCTTTTCGTTGCTCAGCAGAAATCAGATCAGCCTTATTAAGTAAAATTAAATAAGGAATTTCGAGTTGTTTCAACCCCCTCACCTGTTCCTCAATTTCGGTGGTAGTTTGTGCAGCATCAGCCATGTAAATAATCAGCTTGGCCTGTTTCATTTTTTCCAGCGTACGTTCTACGCCGAGTGCTTCAATAATATCTGCCGTATCACGGATCCCAGCGGTATCAATGAAGCGAAAAACAACACCACCAATGGTGAGCTCATCCTCAATGGTATCTCTGGTGGTTCCGGCGATATCAGAAACGATTGCGCGTTCTTCATTTAATAAAGCATTTAATAGGGTTGATTTACCCACATTTGGCTTTCCGGCAATAACAATCGGAACTCCGTTTTTAATTACGTTCCCCATCTCGAAAGAAGAAATTAATCTTCTTAATACATGATTAATTTTATGCACCAGTTTGGTTAACTGCTCCCGATTTGCAAATTCAACATCTTCTTCCGCGAAATCCAGTTCCAGTTCAATCATCGAGGCAAAATGAATGAGTTGCTCCCTTAAAGCTTTTAGTTCTGTAGCAAAACCACCCCGCATTTGCTGCATCGCCACATCGTGAGAAGCCTTAGAGTTAGAAGCAATTAAATCGGCCACTGCTTCTGCCTGACTCAAATCAAAAGCACCATTGAGAAAAGCACGTAAAGTAAATTCGCCTGGCTTTGCTGCCCGCGCCCCTTTGCTGATTAAAAGATTAATAATCTGCTGAATAATGTAATTAGATCCGTGACAAGATATCTCGACCACATGCTCTTTTGTATATGATTTTGGCGCCACAAATAAACCAGCAACCACCTCATCTACAATCTGTTCTCCATCCTTAATCAGTCCAAAATGTAGTGTGTGCGAAGCCTGCTGTTCCAAATCTTTTCCTGCAAAAACCGAGTTGGCTAGAGAAATGGCATCCGGCCCTGATAAGCGAATAACGCCTATTGCGCCAGATCCTGAAGGGGTAGATAAAGCAATGATGGTATCTTGATCGTTCATGTTTAAATTCAAAATGTAAAATTAAAGCTTATAAATGGCTTTATCGTGGAAGAGAAGTAATTTTTAAAGCATAACTTAAATCTGATAACCTTACTAAATTGTTAAATCCATAACCTGCTAACCCTCTTCTACACCATTTAATCTCAATTTAAAAACATTTTCAGCAAGGAGGTGTTTAAAATTCAATCCAATAAACCACATATGATAAACAATTTTCCGCTAACTGTAAAGCGATCGATAGAACTGCTCGGCTTGATTGCGCTGGTAACTGTTATGGTCGTTGCAAAAGACATTATTATGCCAATGCTGATGGCCTTTTTCATTAGCATTATGCTCCTTCCCGTTTACCGTTTTCTAAAAAAGAAAAAAGTTCCGGAAACCCTTTCGATTGTATTGCCAATTTTATTGGTTGCACTTTTTGTTGCCCTGGTGGTTTGGTTTTTCTCCAATCAAATCGGGATGCTGGTAAAAGATTTCCCTCAAATTAAAGCCAATGTTACCCAACACATTAACTCCTTAAGCGATTGGGTAAGCAGAATTACGCACTATAATGATAAGCAGCAACGGGCCTTCATCCAAGACAAAAGTGATGATTTAATGAACATGGGAACTTCCATTGCTGGTGGCGCTGCTGTTACCTTAAGTGGCGTATTCGTATTTATCGGTTTGTTGCCAATTTATATCTATTTAATGCTGTTCTACAAAGATATCTTACTGCGATTTATCTTTATGTGGTTCCAAACGGATGACCATCCGAAAGTAAAAGATGCCATTTACGAAACAGAATCAATTATTAAAAGTTACCTGATCGGATTATTAATCCAGATTACTTATATGACGGTTTTACTGGGCGGAATTTTGATGCTGATCGGCATTAAACATGCCTTGTTAATCGGGGTAATCTTCGCCATTTTAAACTTAATTCCTTATGTTGGCGCATTGATTGGGAACCTGATTGGGGTACTATTAACCCTAACATCTTCTCAGGAATTATGGCCGGTAATCACTGTTTTAGGCGTTATCGCTTTTGTTCAGTTCCTGGATAACAATATTTTAATGCCAAGAATAGTAGGATCTAAAGTTAAAATTAATGCTTTATTTGCCATCCTCGGGGTATTTATTGGTGGAAGTATTGCGGGTGTTTCCGGAATGTTCCTTGCCCTCCCGATTGTTGCAGTATTGAAAATTATTTTCGACCGTACCAATTCGTTTAAACAATGGGGCGTGTTGCTTGGAGATGAGCGTCCGGCGAAGAGTCCGATGACTTTCCCAACCTTTAGAAAAAAGAAACCAGTTGAGACCAGATCCGGAACAGATAAAAATTAAACTAAGAATGATGAAAAAAATAATGATAGTAGCTAGCTTAGGACTGGCTTTATTTACAGCCTGCAGTTCTTCTAAAAAAGACGAAACTGGCGGAAATAATGATACCGTATTGGTATCAGAAACAGCAGTAGAAAAAAAAACTGATCCTATATTGGGAAAAATTTCAGTAATTGGTTCACCTAAACTTGGCGGACCGATAAATATGAGGTTCACGGTATATAATAATTCTGATACTGTTGAAAAATTCTGCATCTGGCATACGCCATTTGAAAAACTGATGAGTAAGTACCTTGATGTTGCGCTGGATGATTACACGCCTGTAGATTACAAAGGTGCAATGGCGAAACGGGTAATGCCACCACCTGCTGAAAGTTATAAGAAATTAAATGCCGGAGATAGCACCAGCGCAGATTTCAACCTTGCAGATGCTTATGCGATTACTAAAGCTGGAAATTATACCATTAAATATAATTCCTCAACAATTAGTGGAATCGTGGTAACGGATAGCTTAAAAATTCAGGTGACAAATTAACCTTGATTTTAAAAATAGAGAAAAGCATCGTTGGTTAATTCCAGCGGTGCTTTTTAATTAGATTCGATTTTTATTTTATTAACGAACTTTTCTTTCCTCGAGGTAAAAGTGCCAAAGTATCATCACTGCCACCGTTCGGTAAGGTTTCCAGGTTAAAGTTAAAGCCAACATTTCTTCTTTAGAGATTTCTTTAGGAAGTTTTTTCAAGCTTTTCGTGGCGTTTACAGCTGCAAGATCTCCCATCGGAAAAACATCCTTATGATGAAGAATAAACAGGAGGTAAATATCAACTGTCCAATTGCCGATACCCTTTACCCTTGTCAGCTTCGCCCGGATTTCATCATTATCCAGTAACGCCAAATTGGACAATGATAACTCGCCATTAACAATTTTCTGTGCCAGATCTCTAGCGTAGGCCATTTTTTGCCGACTGAAATAACAGGCTTTTAATTCCTCATCACTAAATTGGAGGAGAAGTTCTGGCTTAATCTCCCCTATCTTTTCCTTTAGCTTATTTACCGCAGCCAATGCTGAAGCCAATGAAACCTGTTGCTCTAGAATGATATGAATTAACGATTCAAAAGTATTCGGCCTTGACCATAGTGGCGGATAACCATATTGATTCAGGACGCCAGCCAGATCCGAATCTCTTTCTGCCAATAGATCGCAAATCTGATGGAAATTTTCTTTGTCGAGAATGTTATACACGATCAGTTATTTAAATAAAATATCATAAGCGAACCTCAATATGGTGCCGAAAACAACGATTAAGAAAAATATCCTTACAAATTTGTTTCCTTTAAGTAAAGCTAACCTCGTTCCAAAATAAGCCCCGCAAAGATTAAACGCAGCCATAGGTATAGCGTATTGAAAAAGAATGTGACCAGAATAACTAAAATAAATAATTGCCGCTAAATTGGTTGCGATATTCACAATCTTCGCATGTGCGCTGGCACCAATAAAATCAAAGCCCAACACCGCAATAAACACCAGAATTAAAAATGATCCGGTTCCAGGGCCGATCAGGCCATCGTAAAAGCCAATAACTAAACCAAATATTGCAGCCATTACCACCTGCTTTTTTACAGAGTGATTTTTCTCCTGATGGATGCCGAATTGCTTATTAAAATAAGTATAGAGTGCCACCAAAATCAACACTACTAAAATTATTGGTTTAATTACCGTATTATCAATCCGGCTCACCAGGTATGCGCCAGTAAGTGCGGCAAAGAAAGCCATGAAGGCACAGGCAGCTAATACTTTCAGGTTAAATTCAACCTTTTTAGAATATTTGAAAGCAGCTAAGGTGGTGCCTGCTATTGATGGAATTTTGGTCGTTCCCAGCAGTGTAGCTACCGGATAGTTTGGTAAAATTAATAAGGTGGCAGGGGTTTGTAATAAGCCTCCGCCACCTACAATGGCATCTATAAAGCCTGCTGCAAAGGCAACAAGGCACAGTAAAACTAACTCATACATTGATAGCACTGATTGTTAAAATCATGCACAAGATCTCATCGTTAAGTTGCATTTTCTATTCTTCTATTTCCTGCTTCCCTATTTTCAACTCCAAACTATCTATTCCCCATTTACTATCCTTACATCCTCTCCGGAGAAGTAATTCCTAAAATCGACATACCCGAGTTAATAATATCAGCAGTCTTTTTGGCTAGGTTTAAACGGAATTGTTTGGTTTCACCCTCTTCTGTTTTTACAATCGGTGGAACATCATGATAGAATTTATTAAAAAGTTTAGCCAGTTCATACAAGTAATTAGCCAAACTCGCCGGACTATAAGCCTTAGCCGCAATTTCAATTTCTGAAGGATATTTAGCCAATTGCAAAATCATTTCTAACTCTACATCAGATATTCCTGAAAACTGCGCGCTGCCAACTGCAAACTGATAATTGGACTTGCTTAACAAAGATTTTATCCTTGCATGGGTATACTGAATAAACGGACCAGTATTTCCCTGGAAATCAATACTTTCTGCAGGGTTAAATAACAAACGCTTTTTAGGCTCAACCTTTAACAGGAAATATTTTAAGGCTCCTAAACCAATGTTTTTATATAATTCTTCTTTATCAGCTTCCGCAAAATCATTAGTTTTCCCTAACTCTTCGGTTTTCTCACGGGCAGTAGTAACCATGCTTTCGATTAATTCATCGGCATCTACTACCGTTCCCTCCCTACTTTTCATTTTTCCGTTTGGCAAATCTACCATACCATAAGATAAGTGATATAAGCCCTTCGCCCAGCTTTTGCCGAGTTTTTCGAGAATTAAAAACAATACTTTAAAGTGATAATCTTGCTCATTACCAACAACATAAATCGATTCATCCATATTGAAATCATCGTGTTTCATTTCAGCAGTTCCCAAATCCTGGGTAATGTAAACTGAAGTTCCATCTGCACGTAAAACAAGTTTCTGATCAAGGCCATCAGCAGTTAAATCAATCCATACCGAGCCATCTTCTTTTTTGAAGAAAACGCCTTTAGCCAGCCCTTCATCAACCGTACCTTTACCTAATAAATAGGTATTGCTCTCATAATAAAATTTATCGAAATCTACGCCCAGGTTTTTATAAGTCACGTGGAAACCAGCATAAACCCATTCGTTCATGGTTTTCCAAAGTGCAACCACTGCTTCATCGCCCTGCTCCCATGCCAGCAACATTTGCTGTGCAGCTTTAATCAGCGGTGCATTCTTTTTGGCTTCATCCTCTGTCTGACCTTCAGCTTTCAAAGCTTCAATCTCTTTCTTGTATTCCTGATCGAAAATCACATAATATTTTCCAACCAAATGATCCCCCTTTAAACCAGAGCTTTCAGGCGTTTCGCCATTGCCCCATTTCTGCCAGGCCAGCATTGATTTACAAATATGAATTCCCCGATCGTTAACTAAGTTTACCTTTACTACATCATAACCATAAGCCTTTAGCAACTCTGAAACGGCATAGCCCAATAAGTTATTACGTACGTGGCCCAGGTGAAGTGGTTTATTCGTGTTTGGAGAAGAATATTCTACCATTACTTTTTTTCCATTCGAAGGAAACACACCAAAATCAGCAGCTAAAATCTCTTCGTTAAACTGATTTAAAAAATAACTTTCCGCAATACTTAAGTTTAAAAAACCTTTAACTACGTTGAATTTGGTCACATTTTCTACATGCGTAACCAAGTATTCGCCAATTTCGTTAGCGGTTTGCTCTGGCGATTTTTTAGAAATTTTGGTAATTGGGAAAACAACGAGTGTGACTTGCCCTTCAAATTCTTTACGGGTCTCTTGTATATTAATCACACTTTCAGCCACTTCTTCTTTATAAAGTTCGAGGATAGCCTGCTGTGTTTCGGAAATAATAAAATTCATGCGGTAAAAATAGTTATTAAAGCGGAAAGACCAAAAGGGAAAGACTAAAGCTTAGAGACTAAAGACCAAAGCGAAAAGACTAAAGAACAAAGCTTGAAGACTAAAGACCAAAGCTTAAAGACTAAAGACCAAAGCTTAAAGACTAAAGCGAAAAGACCAAAGCAGAAAGCTAAAAGACTACAGCGGTGAAATAATAAAGAGGAAGCCGGCCCAATCTTGATACCCGATACTTAATACTTGATACTTGATACTATTCTAAAACTTGATACTATTCTAAAACTTGATACTGTTCTAAAATTAAATAGATTTGCAATAACTAACTTTTTTATGAGCGAGCAGAATCCAAAATTTCAATTGAGTGTAAACACCGAGATCGGGCGTTTGCGTAAATTATTAATTCATAGTCCGGATAGTGGCTTGGGCAAAGTAGTACCCTCAAAAGCGCAAGACTGGCTTTTCGAAGATATTGTACACCTGGATACCATCCGCAAGGGCGAATACGATTACTATCTTAAGCTATTAATGTATTTTCTGGATCCTGAAAAAATCAAAGGAAAACTGGCTCAAATCGACGCTGAAGAAGCAAATAGAAATTTTTTCAAACCTAACCACCCTGATTTCCATAATTCAACTTCGGTAATAGAAATTCAAAATCTCTTGAGTGAAATACTGGAAAATGAATCCATCAGGAAGAAATTGGTGGCAGCGGTTTGCGCCATAGAAGGCTGTACCTATAAAGTGCAGATGGAGTTAACGAATACTGATCCTAAAGAACTGGCAGAAATTTTCATCTCCGGAACTTTGGCAAACGATACCATGATTTTTGCACCCATCCCAAACTTAATTTTCACCCGGGATGTAGGCATCACCATTAATAACCACATCTTATTAAACAAACCAGCAAAGAAAGCACGTGTGCGTGAAACACTGCTGATGCGCTACATCTTCTTTAACCACACATTATTTGCCGATTATAGAAACAATGTGTTGGAAATCCCTGATGTAACCATGCACTTTTTGCGCCCGGGAGATGAGCCTGCATTTAGCACTACGTTAGAAGGTGGAGATGTGATGATGGTAAGTCCAACTCATGTATTAATTGGCTGTAGCGAAAGAACTTCGGAACATGGTGCAAACGAGGCCATAAAGTTATTATTTGATCACGATGTGGTAGAGAAAGTAACTGTGGTAAAAATCCCGAGCAAAAGGGATTATATGCACCTCGACACCGTATTTACGCAAGTGAAACGCAATACCTGGGTAATTTTAAATTCTATTGCGCATTCGCCAAAATATAATCCTTATGAGCCAATTAACTTTTTAAAAGAACCCGAAAAGTCTGAATCTACAACAGCCATTCAATTTACAAAAGAGAATCCACAGGAACCAAAATACTTTGAACATGTAGAGGCATTGTTGAATGATATTAGCCAGAACGATTTAAAAAGCACCGAGCCAACAGAAATTATTTACAGTGGAAATAATCAGTTCCCTTACGATTCAAGAGAACAGTGGACTGATTCCTGCAACCTTTTAGCAATAAAAGAAGGTGTTGTTTTAGGTTATGACCGGAACGACAAAACTGTAGAGGCATTTAAAGCGGCTGGATTTGATGTAGTGAATGTGAAAGATTTAATTCAGGATTTGGAAAGTGGCAAAGCAAATGCAGATACAATTACCGATACGTTGATCTTAATGCCTTCCGCAGAGCTCTCACGTGCCCGTGGCGGTTTCCACTGTATGAGTTTACCAATTTTAAGAGACAGTTTATAAGGTTTAAAGCGTAAGGTATAAGGATTAAGGGAAAAAGCGATATAGGAAACAACATTAGCCAATACTTAGAAATAGCTACCCACAATCGCCCTACTACTTGATACTTAATACCTGCTACTTGATACTCGATACCTAATACTCGATACCTAATACTAAATACCTGATACTCAATACTAAATACCCTATACTAACTACCCTATACTAAACACTTTCCCCACTAAATACTAAAATGCAAATAACCAACCACCTTTTAATGATTCGTCCGGTTGATTTCAAATTTAATGAGCAAACGGCGGCAAACAACAAATTTCAGGTTGCTTCTACAGAAAGTGATACTCAAACACAGGCGTTAAAAGAATTTGATGGCTTTGTGGAAATATTAAGAAAGAACGGTATTGATGTTACTGTGGTAGATGATACGCTGCAGCCAGAAACACCAGATTCTATTTTTCCAAACAACTGGGTATCCTTTCACGATGATGGCTCGATTTACCTTTACCCGATGTTCTCTGAAAACCGACGGTTGGAACGCAGAAAAGATATTTTAGAAGGGTTGAGTGAAAAATTTGAAGTGAATCATGTTAGCGACTTAAGTTTCTATGAAATGCAATACGCATTTTTAGAAGGAACCGGAAGCATGGTACTAGATCGTGTAAATAAAATTGCATACGCTTGCTTAAGTGTACGCACGGACCAGGAAGTGCTGGATAACTTTTGCATGTTAACAGGTTACGAATCCGTTTCATTTCAAGCGGTAGACGATACAAACTTCCCAATTTACCACACCAATGTGATGATGTGTATTGGAGATCGATTTGCAGTGATTTGTCTGGATTCTATTCGGAATGAAGAAGAAAAATTAGCAGTGCTGTTAAGGCTTACTAATAGTGGAAAAGCAATTGTTGAAATTACGCTAGATCAAATGAACCACTTCGCAGGCAACATGTTACAGGTTTCCAATAGCGAAGGAGAAAGCATTTTGGCAATGTCAGAACAAGCATTTTTATCTCTAACAAAAGATCAAGTAGCTACGCTGGAGCATTTTAGCAGCATCATATATGCACCCATTTATACGATTGAAAAAAATGGCGGAGGTAGCGCGAGGTGCATGTTGGCCGAAATTCACTTGCCAGAGAAATAACGATGGTTTTTCGCTTTCTTTATTATTTCCCACTGATTTCGGAGATTTACGCTAACCTATAATGCTATATTATCTGCGTATATCACATTAATCTGCGGGCAGTTCTTTCTCTATCGGCAGGTGTAATCACCAGCAGAAACACAATATAATCCACCTCACAATTTATTCCGAATAGTTTTATTACTTTCGCGAAAATCAGAATGTCAATATGTCTTTAATACAACAACTCCAAACACGGTCCGGTAATAAATGTGAATTATGTACAGCGGATACAGATTTGAGCGTGTATGAGGTTCCGCCAATCGACAATGCCAATGCAGATAATAGCATTTTAGTTTGCAAAACTTGCTTGAATCAAATTGAAAAAACGGAACAATTGGATGCTAATCACTGGAAAACTTTAACCGAGACCATGTGGTCTGAATTTCCGCCCGTACAAGTGGTCGCCTGGAGAATGTTAAGCAGGTTGAGAAATGAAGGTTGGGCATCAGACAGTCTTGACATTCTATACCTTGATGAGGATACACTCGACTGGGCAAAAAAAACTGGCGACCATGAATCAGACGGAACGGTAGAATTTCATCAGGATAGCAATGGAACCCGCTTATATGAAGGTGATACCGTTGTTTTGGTTAAAACTTTAGATGTTAAAGGATCTACACTAAGTGCTAAACTGGGTACAGTAGTTAAAAACATTCGTTTAGTGCACGATAATACTGAACAGATTGAAGGTAAGGTAGAAGGCCAAACAATTGTAATCCTGACTAAGTATTTAAGAAAAGGTTAATGCATAGTTGCGTCATTGCGGGGCACGAAGTAATTTTACGCTAAGTGAGGTAGCTTCGTGCCTTGCAATGATAATTTTTTATTTACCAAACGGGTGGTGCATAAAAATTCTGTAAATTTTCACAGTTATAACCAAATTTAGTTAGCAGTGAAACGGCATCACTGATTTTATCCAAGCTGGAATCAATTCTCAGAATTTTGTCTGAATCAGAAAGATCTACACTCCATGTAGCCCCGGATAGTAAAGTATTTAAATGCTGCGAGATGTTACTTAACTCCACACCTGATTGAATATTCGTTTTAAAGATCGAGATCATAATTGGGATGATTACAAATAAGTTTTCCTTAATATTGATTGTTACCTAATAGAGTAGACGATCTAAACTTAAAATTACTTTAAAAAAATTAAAATAACTTCTAAAAAATTGATTTATAACACATTATATTTAAATCATCAACGTATCTGATCGAATTTGGATTAAACTGAACGCATCCATCGTGAAATAAATTCAGAATATGTTGATATCTAAATTAATCCTTATAAAAAGCAGGTATTTGTTATCTTTCGGTTATTATACTAATATTAATTTCGAATGCCTGCAAGAAAGATCAGTTAACCGTTAATCAGGAAAAGGAATTTGTAGAATTGGGGACCTTCGCGCATTGGGCTACCTTTACAACAATTCTGATACGGTTACCTTAATGACGGATACCAGGCTAATATTTTACCAGGTGGAAATATTGTTTCAAGGGACAAATTATTGGTAGAAACTTAACCGTTAAGGCAGATAGCCAACCCCTTAAATTCGATATGCTATCTGAAAATGAAATTAAGTTAAAGGATCTGAAATTACATTCAGATTCAGACTCCGCTAGCATAATATAACACTCGCTATTTAAACGTTAATAGTAGCAAGAACCTGATTGATTTAAACCTGATCGGAGTGAACACGAATCCCGATTCTTTTAATCGGGGTGAGTAAAATGGAGAGCAGGACTAACATTTGATTGAAATACAGGTTTTGCTTTCCAAACCACCAAAATACTTTCCTGCTGATTTAAATGATTTACGCAGATTAACACCTTAAGATCTTTCTAAAATCTGAAATAACTACCGCAAACACGCTGCTTAATCAAATTGCAAATTACCCTCCTACTGCTTATTTGTGTTTAAAAAAATGAGGTGAGTATATCCTGTGTAAAACTAATGCGTTTCTCTACAGTAAAAATATTTTTAATAAAGATTAATTCTCGATTTAAAATTACACTTTTGCAAAAATTATTTAAGATTAAATGCAGAGTTACTCAGAATTTCTCGATCTAAGCGTTGGCTTTCCACAAGAAGGCTTTGATGTAATAGATGATGAATTATATTTTCAGGATTTAAACCTGATGGAAATGATTGAAACCTACGGTACTCCCCTACGTTTCACCTACTTACCAATGGTGAGTAAGAAAATTCAGCAAGCGAAGATTCTTTTCCAGACTGCCATTTTAAAGAACAATTATCGTGGCGATTATAAATACTGCTACTGTACAAAAAGCTCGCACTTTCGCCATATTGTAGAAGAAGCGCTAAAAAATAACATCCACCTGGAAACTTCATCGGCATTTGATATGCCCATGGTTGATGCATTAGAGAAAAAAGGACATCTAACAAAGGATACCACTATTATCTGTAACGGCTTTAAAACTTACCAATACAAGCAATACATCATTGATATGTTGCACGATGGTTATAAAAACATCATTCCCGTTTTAGATAATAAAGAGGAATTTAACCTTTTTGATGATGAAGTTGATATCGATACGCCTTGTAATTTAGGGATTCGGATTGCCGCAGAAGAGCAACCAGATTCGCAATTCTACACGTCGCGTTTAGGTGTGCGAATGGAAGATATCATCGATTTTTACAACAACAAAATCGTGCATAACCCGAACTTCCGCGTAAAATTATTACACTTCTTCATTAATTCTGGTATTACTGATTCTCCTTATTATTGGAATGAATTAGAGAAATATGTAACGCTTTATTGCAAGTTCAAAAAAATCAATCCTGATTTAGATACCCTTGATATTGGTGGTGGTATGCCATTTAAAGATTCATTGGTTTTTGATTTCGATTACGAATACATGGTAAACGAAATTGTAAAAAGGATTAAGGAAATCTGTGCGATTCATGATGTTATGGAACCGGATATCATCACTGAATTTGGTAAATATACCGTGGCTGAGGCCTCTGGTATCCTTTACAAAGTACTTGGTCGTAAACAGCAAAACGATCGTGAGCGCTGGTTAATGTTAGATGGATCTTTCATCACGAACTTACCTGATGTTTGGGCTTTAAACCAGAAATACATCTTATTGCCAATTAATAATTGGGATGCAGAGTATGAACGGGTAAACTTAGGTGGAATTACTTGCGATGGGCAGGATTACTATAACCAGGAAGCCCATATGAATAGTGTGTTTATGCCTAAAACGCGTAAGGTACAGTATTTAGGTTTCTTCCATACCGGTGCATACCAGGAAGTTTTAAGTGGTTATGGCGGTATCCATCATTGCTTATTGCCAAGCCCGAAACATGTATTAATCCGTAGAAACCGGGATGAAAGCTTCAATTTTGAGGTTTTTGGAGAGGAACAGAATAGTAAGCAGGTGTTAAAGATTCTGGGTTACTAAGTTAACTGCAAAGAATATAAAGTTTTTTCGCAAAGAGCGCTAAGTCATACTTAGGGCTCTTTTTTGTTCAAAAGAAATCTTTATTTAAAACAATAAAGAACTAACCTTAATATATTTAGTATATTTGTACATAATTTGGTACAAAAATCGATTATGTTAATAACAAGTATTTCTGATTTTAGAAAAGACATTAAATCTTACCTTGATAAGGTCGTTAAAAACTTCGAAACCTTAATTATAAATAGAGGAAAAGACGAAGGTATCGTGGTAATGTCTTTAAATGAATATAATGCCTTAATGGCTACAAACCATGAGCTATCTTCACATAAAAATGAAAAGCGTTTAGATAATGCAATAAAAAATTTAAGGGAAGGAAAGTCTTTCGATAAAGCATTAATCGAAGAATACGATGAAATATAAATTCGTAGATGAATCGTGGGAAGATTATCTTTATTGGCAACTTACAGATAAAAAAAAGTTGAAGAAAATTAATGAACTACTTAAAGATATATCTCGAAATCCTTTTACTGGCATTGGGAAACCAGAGTCTTTAAAACACAAGTATTCAGGATTTTGGTCACGCAGAATAGATGATGAACACCGATTAATTTATAAGTTTGAAGATGATGAAATTTTAATCATCAAATGCAGATTTCATTACGATTAATTAGCTAAAACAATTTACAATATGCAATTCGGTAAAGTAGACGACCCATCCATTATAGATTATACCCTTCCCGCTGATGCCAAAGAAACAACAGCAATCTTGGCCGCAAATAAACCTAAACAAGATTTCAAAGCTTATATAGGCTGTGCAAAGTGGAATAAGGCAGACTTAAAAGGTTTTTATCCAAAAGGCACAAAGGATGAATTAACTTATTATTCTACCCAATTTAATTCAATAGAGCTTAATGCAACCTTTTACGGCATGCCATCAAGCGAACAAGTGATCACCTGGACAGAAAAAACACCTGCAGATTTTAAATTCTTCCCAAAACTCACCAATACGGTAAGTCATTTTAAAAGGCTCATTAATGTTAAAGAACCTGTGGAACAATTTTGCGATGCCATTAGTAATTTCGAAGATAAATTAGGGATGGCATTTCTTCAGTTGCATGATAACTTTAAGCCTAAAGATTTTGAACGACTAAAAATTGTTGCTACTGAATTTCCAAAAGTAATTCCTTTAGGTGTAGAAGTAAGAAATCAGGAATGGTTTTCAAATGCTGCCATAGCAAGCGAATTTGCTAAACTCTTTGAAGATAATAGCATTACAAACATCATTGTAGATACCGCTGGCCGCAGAGATATGCTGCACATGCGTTTAACTACGCCAACAGCATTTATCAGGTTTGTGGGTGCCAATGTAGATGAAATAGATAAAAAGCGTTTGGATGATTGGGTGGAAAGAATAGTAGATTGGAAAAAGCAAGGATTGGAAAACCTCTACTTCTTTGTTCACCAAAATGTAGAACTATCCTCGCCGTTATTCTCTGCCTACCTCACAGAAAAATTAAATAAGGCGCTTGGAACCGATTTAAAAATCCCGGTCATGGCTAATCAAAGCTCACCTTCACTATTTTAATTTATAACTCATGGTATTTCAAAAAAAATGCCATGAGTTATAACCGTTTGTAAACCGCTTCTATCGCTTTTGTTTCTTCTTCTCCTGGCATAATGTTGTAGGCTGAAAAAATGATTTTTTCATCGTTAATAATTTCGAGTTCGGTACGCCAGCCAAATAGCTGATCACCATATTCCGGATTACCATAAGCACCAAGAATTGAAAATCCCTTTTCTGTGACCTCTCCTTTAGCATGCATAATCTGCGTACCCATGTGAAAGCTATCTATCCAGCTAAAGGTAAATTTTTGATAAGGGATATCGAAACCAATAATCATTTTTCCTTCCAAAGGCTTTCCTTCCAAACTGCTTTCATAATCATAAACGATAAACCGGCCACCTAAAATTGATGAGATTTTTGCCGTTGATAGACACTCATCAACCAAAACATCCTTTTCAAACCATGTTTTTGTGATTCCTGACCAACTACCAACTAAACTCTGAAGTTTTTGATGAGCTCCACTCGCAAGGGATTGCTCGAATTTGTTTTGTGCCATTCTCAAACTTAAATAATATTACTGATTTATTGAATGATAATTGTAAATTGTAAGGGCCGAAGAACCGGCCTGCTGTCAAGATTCAATTATTCAACATTAAACGCCAATGCTAAAAACACTCGATTTAAGTCAGGTGATTGTACTTGATATTGAAACCGTTCCGCAATACCCATCTTATAACGATGTTCCGCCAAACCTGCAGGAACTTTGGGAAATTAAAACCAGTCATCAGCGAAGGCCAGATCAAAGCGCAGAAGAATTTTATGAACGTGCTGGAATATTAGCGGAGTTTGGAAAGATCATCTGTATTAGCCTGGGGATTTTCAGTTATCAGCACAAATCATATTCCTTAAGGTTAAAATCATTTGCAGGCGATGATGAAAGGCAAATTCTGCAGCAGTTCTCTTCCCTGATCGAAAAACAAGCCACATCTTTGATGTTCTGTGCACACAACGGCAAGGAGTTTGACTACCCTTACCTCTGCAGACGGCTATTGGTAAATGGATTAGAAATACCGCCACCATTGGATATTTCTGGCAAAAAACCATGGGAGGTGAATCATTTAGATACCATGGAAATGTGGAAGTTCGGAGATTACAAACATTTCACCTCCCTGAATTTACTTGCCGCTATCCTCAATATTCCAACCCCAAAAGATGATATAGACGGCAGCCAGGTGAGACAAGTATATTACGAGGAAAAAAATCTGGATCGGATTGTAACTTATTGTCAAAAAGATGTGATTACCACAGCACAAGTGCTGTTAAAATTTAAAGGAATAGAAATAATTCCGCCAGAAAACATTACCATTGTAAGCTGATGCTAAACGTTGAAAACTTAACTATCGATTTCTATAACCAGGATGAGAAAACCTGGTTCCAAGCTGTAAAAACAATTAGTTTTACCGTAAAAGAAGGTACTGTTTTAGGTATTGTAGGCGAATCCGGCTCTGGCAAATCGGTAACTTCTTTTTCTATTATGCGCTTGCATGATGAAAGATCGGCGAAAATTACCGGAGAAATCGACTTTGAAGACATCAGTTTACTGCGTTTAAGTGCCAATGAAATCCGCCAAATAAGAGGGAATCAGATTTCAATGATTTTCCAGGAGCCGATGACTTCCCTGAACCCTGTATTTACCTGCGGAGAGCAAGTGGCTGAGGCGATTATGTTGCACCAGAAAGTTGATAAGCAAACCGCTAAACAAAAAACAATTGACTTGTTTAACGAAGTGCAACTTCCACGACCTGAAAAAATATTCGATAGCTATCCACACCAAATCTCCGGCGGCCAAAAGCAAAGGGTGATGATTGCAATGGCACTAAGTTGCAACCCAAAACTCTTAATTGCAGACGAACCTACAACGGCCTTAGATGTTACCGTTCAAAAAACAATTCTTCAATTGCTTTTAAAGTTAAAAGAAGAGCGCAATATGGCAATGATTTTCATTTCCCATGATTTGGGTGTGGTGAATGAAATTGCCGATGAAGTTGCCGTAATGTATAAAGGCGAAATTGTGGAACAAGGTACAGCTAAATCCATATTCGAAAATCCACAACACCCTTATACAAAAGGTCTGCTGGCTTGCCGCCCCTCACCTTTGCTTCAATTAAAAAAGCTTCCGGTAGTTGCAGATTTTCTTACCGGAAAAGTTGATGATGCCAGCGCACACCTTCATGCATCCAACCAGTTAACGGACAAGGAAATCTCCGCCCGCAGGGAAATGCTGTACAAACAAAAACCAATCCTCCAGATCAAAAATCTTTGCACATGGTATCCAATTCATAACGGCATTTTTGGTAAAACTACAGATTATGTCAAAGCGGTTGATCAGATTACTTTTGATGTGTTCCCTGGTGAAACACTTGGTTTAGTTGGTGAATCAGGATGTGGCAAAACAACACTTGGGAGAACCATCTTAAGGTTGATTCAACCCACATCTGGCAGTATCATTTTCAATAACCAGGACATTACCAACATTAATAGCAGCACATTAAGGAAACTTAGAAAAGATATGCAAATTGTTTTTCAAGATCCTTATGCCTCGCTAAATCCTAAACTAAGCATTGGTCAATCCATTCTGGAACCTTTACAAGTTCATCGATTGCTAAAAAACGATTCGGAAAGAAAGCAAAAGGTATTAGAATTACTTTATAAAGTTGGCTTAAAGGAAGAGCATTTTAACCGCTATCCACATGAGTTTAGTGGTGGCCAACGCCAACGGGTGGTCATTGCAAGGGCATTGGCTTTAGAACCCAGGTTTATCATCTGCGATGAATCTGTTTCTGCTCTGGATGTTTCAGTACAAGCACAGGTGTTAAATCTAATCAGAGATCTTCAAAGCGAATTTGGTCTTACCTACATTTTTATCTCGCACGATCTTGCAGTGGTTAAACACATCTCCGATCGTATCATGGTAATGAATAAGGGAAAAATTGAAGAAGAAGGCTTTCCGGAACAGATCTTTTATGCGCCTAAAGCTGAATATACAAAGAAGTTAATCGAAGCCATCCCAGGCAATTAAATCAATAAAATGTTGCGTTATTTTTTTATCCTACTGTGTACCATTAGCTTATCAGCCAAAGCACAAAATATCGAAATCATAGCATCTGAATATATTTTTGAAAATGCGCCATTTGCCGCCTGCCATGCTTCTACCCTCGTAGATTTGGGTAAGGGAAAGATAATGGCAGCCTGGTTTGGCGGAAAACACGAAGGCGACAAGAGTGTAGCCATCTGGACAGCTATTAAGACGCATAAAAAATGGAGTGTACCAAAACTTGTAGCCAATGGAATTATAAACGACTCGACCAGGTTTGCCTGTTGGAATCCGGTGCTCTTCAAATCGTTGGATGGAACGCTGACCCTACATTACAAAATAGGTCCAAATCCGAGAGCATGGTGGGCGGTGTATAAAACATCGAAGGATAATGGGGAAACATGGTCTGAAGCCGTTAAGTTGCCCGCGGGTTTTCTCGGCCCAATCAAAAACAAGCCAGTTCAACTCAATAAAAACACCATCCTTTATCCATCAAATACAGAAAGTTTAGATGAAAAAACCTGGAGCATCCACTTAGAAAAATCAGATGGCGAAAATAGAAATTGGGAGAAGATAAACATTGATTGTGACACCTTTGGCGTTATTCAGCCATCAATTCTTACCTACCCGAACGGAAAACTGCAATTACTTTGCAGAAGCAGACAAAATGTAATCGTAGAAAGCTGGTCTGTTGATGATGGTAAACATTGGTCTAAACTAGCTGCAACCAGTTTACCAAACCCAAACTCCGGGAGTGATGCCGTTACCTTAAAAGATGGACGGCAGTTACTTATTTACAATCCTTTAGCCGCGGGCAAAAACTGGTGGGAAGGCCGGTCTGTACTTAAATTGGCAATATCTAAAAATGGCAAAACCTGGAAAGACATTTATACTTTAGAAAATCATGAAAAGGGTGAATATAGCTATCCGGCGATTATTCAGGATAAAAATGGACAGGTGCATTTAAGCTATACCTCCGAACGACAGAAAATAAAATATGTTGAACTTAAATTATTTAACTAGCGCAATCTATTTCGTATAACCCCTAATAACGCCCCCATTCCAGTCCTGTTTTCCATTTCCTATTCTCCCATAAACCATTTTCCATCGTCATCTTTCCATCCTTTGCATCTTTTCTGTATCTTCGATAAATTCAGTTTTTTAATTATGGCAAAGAAAAAATCAGCAAATATAAAATTGGTTCTGAATCAATTGGTTAGCGATGTTTTTGAAAAGAACAATAATCAGTTACTCAATTATAAACAAGTTTCCGCCAAGTTAAACCTTAACGATCAGGAATCTAAAGAGACCATTTTAGAAATATTAAAAGAAGGAAAAGGTGCTGGCATCTATCTGGAGCCTGAAAAAGGCAAATACAAGCTTAAAGATCTTCAAAACTTTATTATCGGCACGGTTGATATGACCGCTGATGGTTCTGCATATATTGTTCCCCAGGATGAATTTGAAAAAGACATTTTTGTAGCACCCAAAAAGCTGAAAAATGCTTTACATGGCGATACCGTGAAGGCTTATGTTTTCGCTAAAAAAAGTGGACGTAAAAATGATGGCGAGGTTGTAGAAATTATCAAACGTGCTAAATCAGATTTCACAGGCGTAATTAAAATCTCCGATCGTTTTGCTTTTGTTATTGCAGATGATAAAAAGATGATGCATGATATTTTCGTGCCCCTTTCAGATACATTAGAGGCCAAAAATGGCCAGCGGGTTTTAGTAACATTATCAGACTGGCCTGAAAGCGCTAAAAACCCAATCGGAATTGTAAAACATGTTCTAGGTAATCAAGGTGAGAACAATACAGAAATGAATGCCATTTTAGCACAGTATGGTTTTCCACTGGAATTTCCTGCACAGGTAGAGAAAGAAGCCAATGCCATTCCAGAAGAAATCCCACAAGCTGAAATTGATAAACGTAAAGATTTTAGAAACGTATTAACTTTCACTATAGATCCGGCCGATGCCAAAGATTTTGATGATGCCATTTCTTATCAGAAGTTACCGAATGGCAATTATGAAATTGGCGTCCACATTGCTGATGTTTCCCATTATGTAATTCAGGGAACAGACTTGGATAAAGAAGCTTATAGTCGTGCAACATCCGTATATCTTGTTGATCGGGTAATTCCTATGTTACCTGAGCGTTTAAGCAACGGCGTGTGTTCACTTCGTCCGCATGAAGATAAATTATGCTTTGCTGCCGTGTTCGAATTAGACGAACAAGCAAACATTCAAAATGAATGGTACGGCAGAACGGTAATCCATTCTGACAGACGCTTCAGCTACGAAGAAGCGCAGGAAGTTATTGAGAATAAAACAGGCGATCATGCCGAAGAAATTCTTAAACTTAACGAACTTGCGTACATCTTACGCGATCGAAAATTTAAAAATGGCGCCATTAGCTTTGAAAGTACAGAGGTTAAATTCAAATTGGATGAGTCTGGCAAACCAATCGGCGTTTATGTAAAAGAGCGTAAAGATGCGCATAAACTGATTGAAGATTGTATGCTTTTAGCCAATAGAAAAGTGGCTGAGTATGTAGCTAAGAAACAAAAGGGAGAAAAAAAACTGACATTCGTTTACCGTGTTCACGATTCTCCAAACATGGAAACTTTAAATACTTTTGCTACGTTTGCTTCACGTTTTGGATATAAAATCAACACTAAATCTGATAAGGAAATCGCAAAATCGCTTAATCATTTAATGGCAGACGTGGAAGGCAAAAAGGAACAAAACATTTTAACTTCTCTGGCCATCCGCTCTATGGCAAAAGCAATTTACTCAACTAAAAAAACAAGCCATTACGGTTTGGCATTTGAATATTACACTCATTTTACCTCTCCTATTCGTCGTTATCCTGATGTAATGGCACACCGCTTACTACAAACCTACCTGGATGGCGGAAAATCTGCAGATGCAGAGTTCTACGAAGTGGCTTGTGTACATTCTTCTGCTATGGAAAAACGCGCTGCTGATGCTGAGCGTGCTTCGATCAAATATAAACAAGCAGAATACCTGGAAAACAATATTGGTACTGAATACAAAGGCATCATTTCTGGTGTTACGGAATGGGGAATGTATGTAGAAATTGAAGAAAACAAATGCGAAGGCATGATTCGCCTGCGCGATATTTCTGATGACTTTTATGTTCTGGATGAGAAAAATTACTGCATAGTAGGACAGCGCAAAAAGAAAAAATATCAGCTAGGTGATGAAGTAATGATCCGCGTGAAGAAAGTGGATCTTGCCAAACGTCAGATTGATTTTACGCTTATTCCTGATTAGTCTAAATGAAGGTGAAGCTTACCCTTAGCGTTATACTCTTTCTTTTAATCTCTAGCACACTCCTGGCGCAAACCATAAAGGGTAGAATCTTAGATGAGGATAGTAATACCGCAATTGCTTATGTAACGATACAGGCTGATCAAAACCATAAAACCATCAGCAATGAAAACGGGGAGTTTGAACTTACGGTTAAGTCGCTCCCCTGCGAAATTTACCTTTCGCATATCAGCTACCAAGCCGTTAAAGCTAAAGTAACTGAGACATCTACAACATTTAAATTAAAACCAATTACGCAAAATCTGAGCGAAGTAGTGATTGGCAATAATGCACTTTCCATCATGAAAAGCGCTTACCAAAAGGCTTTAGAAACGTTAGAAGAACCTTTTTATGCAAAATCATTTTTACGCCAAATTGCCTATGAAGCAGATAAACCGACTTACTTAAACGAAATATTCTTTAATGCAGAATGGAAAGGTTACGGTTTATTAAGATGGGCACCTAAAGAAAGTAGATTTCTGAAAAATGACAGTCATGTATCCTACACCAATTTAAGTGTATCTACGTTTGAGCTTTCTGGCTATCTTTCAAATAGCAGTTTCATTAAACCTTTGTCACCAAAACTAGATTCGTTATATACTTTTAAAGTAAAAAGCACCTATCAACTAAATGGAGAGGAAGTTGTCGTAATTAACTGCCTGCTCAAAATAAAAACCAACAAACGTTATTTTGAAGGCGATTATTACGTAAATACAGAAACTCATCATGTGCTGAAGATAGATGGCAAGTTGAAAAATTTTAATTTCGACAGCAAAGGCTTACTCGGTGCTAAAACAAAAGAGGTTAACCTGATGTCTCAATACCGCTTAAATAGTGACTTAAAAAATATTTTAGACTTCTCGGTATTTACTGTAAAAAGTAAAATGACATTAATGGGACTGGGCACAAAAAATCTGGAATTATGCAATACACTATATATGATAGATTATGGAAAACAGTATAATCTTGATTTAAAAGCACTTCAAAGTAAAACCAATGACGTAAAAACAACACAAAATATGGTTTATAATGCCGATTTTTGGAAGTCGAATGTTATAATCAAACGAACAGTAAAAGAAGAAGAGGCAATAAAAATATTGGAAAGACCTCAATAACAAACTAGTGCAATGCATACAACTGACCAGCTACAACAAATTTTAAATACAGCAATACAAAACTTAAGGTTTCCAGATCAGCCTAAACAACTTTATGACCCCATTACTTACATCATCAATCTTGGGGGCAAACGTATCCGCCCGTTATTGGTTTTGATGGGAACAGAATTGTTTGGTAAGGATGCACATGATGCCATCCATGCCGCAATGGCCATTGAGGTCTTCCACAATTTTACACTGGTTCATGATGACATTATGGACAATGCGCCTTTACGTAGAGGGAAGCCAACAGTACATGAAAAATGGAGTACCAACACGGCCATACTCAGTGGAGATGTAATGATGGTTGAGGCCAACAAAAACCTTGCAAAGGTTAATCCAATTTTTCTGAAAGATGTGCTTGACACTTTTAATGCAACTGCTCAGGGTGTTTGTGAAGGTCAGCAGCTCGATATGGAATTTGAAAGCCGTGATGATGTGAGTATTGAAGAATACATCAATATGATCAGATTGAAAACGGCTGTGCTGCTTGGCGGTGCATTGAAGCTTGGTGCCATTATTGCCGGGGCATCAGAGAAAGATGCTGATCTGATCTACCAATTTGGAGAGAATATAGGTATCGCTTTTCAGCTTCAGGATGACATCTTGGACGTATATGCTGATCCAGAGAAATTCGGCAAACAAGTGGGGGGAGATATTATCGCAAATAAGAAGACATTTTTACTTTTGAAAGCATTCGAATTGGCTGATGGTAAGATTAAGGAGTCATTAGATACCTGGACGGGTTATAAAGATTTTGACGTTCTGGAAAAGGTAGCTACAGTGAAATCAGTTTACGATACATTAGATATTCAGAACATTGCCAAACAAAGTATGAACAACTACCTGGAGAAGGCATTGAGTTTGTTTGAACAAATTAATGTGAGTGATGAAAGAAAGTATAACCTGTTTACGCTCACCAACCAGTTAATGGCAAGGGAATATTAATACTGACGATTAAATATATAACAGCTGATATCTCCTGGATGATCAGCTTTTTTTTTTGCGAAGAAAAAATGATCATAAAAAAACCTTCAATTTTCATTGAAGGTTTTTTAAATATTGTTTGATACTGATTATTCTGCAACCGCAGCTTCTTCAGTAGCTTCATCTGCTTGAACCGCTTTTTTAGCTGGTGCTTTTTTCACTGGTGCTTCAGCAACAACTTCTTTAGCTTCAGCTTCTTTTTTCACAGCTGGTTTTTTCGCTAATGCTTCTTCAATTTCAGCATCAGAGATAGGAAGAACAGATACATAAGATTTGTTATCTTGTTTCTTTCTAAAAACTACTGTACCATCAATCAAAGCAAATAATGTATGGTCTTTTCCTAAACCAACATTTTTATCTGGATGGTGTTTTGTACCACGTTGACGTACTAAAATGTTTCCAGCGATAGCTAACTGACCACCGAAAATTTTAATACCTAAACGCTTACTATGCGATTCACGTCCGTTTTTCGAACTACCGGCTCCTTTTTTGTGTGCCATGATTTTATATTTTGTAACTCGCTAAAAGCGAATTATTGGGTTAACAATTAATTATAACGTGATGTCAGAGATCTGGATCTTAGTGAAGAACTGGCGGTGACCGTTTTTCTTTTTGTAACCTTTTCTACGTTTTTTGTGGAAAATGATCACTTTATCACCTTTTAAATGAGATACGATCTTAGCTGAAACTTTAGCACCTTTAACTGCAGGAGCCCCTACAGTGATAGCACCACCATTATCAACCAACAATACATTATCAAATTCAATACTAGCGCCTTCATCTCCTTGCAATCTGTGTACAAAAAGGTGCTGGTCTTTAGCAACTTTAAATTGCTGCCCTGCTATATTTACTATTGCGTACATTGTTTAAATATTAGTTTTTTAATTTTTATTTAACGAGGTGCAAATATAGAATAAATTCAATTAACACACAAACACATATCGAAAATATTTTTCACTATAAATCTTCTGCATCATGATTTGGAGGATTTAAGTATTGCAAGATTGATTTTTATTAGCATTTGAGGTTGATTTTGGAAAGCAATGTTAGGCAATACCTGGCTTCCCCCTGCCCTGCTGTTCATTACAAGTCCTTGCTGCACTCCGGGCTTTCCATTGCCATCAGGTTTATTTAACCCGGGCTGGCAATCCTAACCACGTCAGTTCCCCTAAAACTTAATAAAATTCCCGCACCTACCTCTCTGCTATGGAAAACAAGCTCCAGTCCTTAAACCCGATTGCAGTGGAAGCCTCCGCTTCTTCAGCGGTGCTTAGAACGGAAAGCGGGACTGATGCCCGCCAAAAGCACTGCCTTTCATTTCCAAATCCTGGAACAATTCAAAAACAAAAAAGCCTTTAACACAAGGCGATCATGTTAAAGGCTTTCCTAATAAATATCTTACTGTTATTTTCCGGAGCGTTTCTCTGCCTGCAAAAGCGTCTCCTGAATAATCTTTCTCATTTGAACAGCCGCATCCAATAATTTCGGATTGCCATCAAAATCGCCATAAACAGTGACATGTTTTGATTTTTCTTTATAATTAAAAGTAATATCATAACGTGGAACCAATCTTGATTTGTCGCTTTTCTTCCCAATGGTGTCTGGAAAATTCCACAGGCCTATTTCATTCGCCTTTCTATGCATATATAACACATCATCGCTCTTTAAAAAGAACTTTTTAGTCACCACAGAATCTTTATTATTTACGTAATGATAAACTCCGGTTTTTGAATCATAATTATTTTCTAATGTATCTTTAAGTCCATAGCTAAATTGCATAGACACAAAATCATCTTTACGGAAAGGTGCATTCTGAATAATTGGTTTATAATAAATGTAACAATAGATGATCATCGGCACGATGATGGTAATGGCTAAGAATATTTTTTTTCCTCTGGTTGACACAGTTTTTATTATTGAATGAATGAATTATTGAATGAATGAATTACTGAATTTTTGAATGAGTAGCTGGTTTTAAAACGCTGCAAAGCTTGCATTTTTCCTGAAAAATCTCCTCATTCGAAAATCATTTAATGACGATTAAGTTATGAAAAAATAGACTCCAGCTTAATGACTCTCGACTCAGGCCTCTTTTAACTCCCCTTCCCATTTGCTTACTACTGCCGTTGCAATAGAGTTACCCACTACGTTTGTTGCAGAGCGGCCCATATCCAATAGCGGATCTATACCAATCAGCAATGCCAAGCCAGCCTCCGGAATATTGAAACTCGCTATGGTACCCGCAATAACCACCAATGATGCACGTGGTACGCCAGCGATTCCTTTACTGGTTAACATTAAAATAAGCAACATGGAAATTTGTTGCTCGAAGCCTAAATGAATGCCATAAGCCTGTGCAATAAATAAAGACGCAAACGTCATGTACATCATGGAGCCATCCAAATTGAACGAATAACCTAGTGGCAACACAAAACTCACAATTTTATCTTTACAGCCAAAGCGCTCTAAAAGCATCATCGTTTTTGGATATGCCGCCTCACTACTAGCCGTACTAAAAGCCAGAATAGCCGGCTCTTTCATATCATTTACCAACTTGAATACTCTTTTCTTAAGGATTAAAAAGCCGATAAAAATCAGCATAGACCATAAAATGGCTAAGCCTAAGTAGAACTCGCCAATAAATATCGCATACGTATTTAAAACATTTAAACCTTGCTTGGCTACAATAGCCGTCATCGCACCAAAAACGGCTAAAGGAGCGAAATTCATTACGTAGCCAGTCATTTTAAGAATTACATGAGCAATGGCATCAAAGGCTTTAATGACCACCTGCCCCAAATCTCCAATCGCTGCAGTGGCTACACCAAAAAACAGGGAGAAGACAACAATCTGCAAAATTTCGTTGGTCGCCATAGATTCGGCAATGCTTTTTGGAAATACATGCGCGATGAAATCTTTTACACTCATAGAAGCCTTTTGAATTCCGGTATTTACCAATTGATCTGGCAAGGTTAATTGCATGTGTTTACCTGGTTCAAATAAATTGACCAGAATTAAACCCAGCACCAGCGACATAAGAGACATTGCCATGAACCAGCCTAATGTTTTACCACCGATCCGTCCTACCGCCTTAATATCGCCAACTTTTGCAACCCCAACCACCAATGTGGTAAATACAAGCGGTGCGACAATCATTTTAATCAGTCGGAGAAAAATATCACTTAACAGCGTGAAATATTCCAGTTTCTTTTCACGGATCTCTTCGTTTTCTTTCTTAACGCCTGCGTTAAGTTTCCGCTCTGCTTTTAATTGAGTAAAAACAGCGCTTGTGGTATCTGGTGTTTTCTTAATCTTAACTTCTATGCTTTTAACGTTCGCATCTGCGGTGAGAATTTTCTGATTGTAAACATCAATAGAATTGATATTTAAAATGTAGCCCAGTGCGATACCAGCAATCAGCGCTATGAAAATAAAAAGCGTGAGTTTGTTTTTCTTCATGAATAAAAAAGTTTGTGGCTCTATTAATTTGGTAAAACTACGATATTTACGTGGTGTAACAAATTTTGATTTCTTACAGTAGGAATGATCACTTAAATTTTTACTTTCGCTGTAACATTACCAGCTCATCAATATCTAAATAATAACCACACGCCCTTAAATGGAACAGAAAGACAAACTATTTAAAGAAATCTTTGATTCAAATTCCAAGAAAATATTCCATTTATGTTATGGTTATACAGGAGATACCGATGCTGCGAACGACCTTTTACAGGAAACGTTTTTAAAGGTTTGGCAAAATCTGGATAAATTCAGAAATAAATCGCTGATCTCTACCTGGATCTATAGAATTGCCGTAAATACTTGTTTAACTTATTTAAGGTCTGAAAAAAGACAGGCAAAAGATGAATTAACTGAAAATATTATTGAAAATAAAATCGAAGAATTCTCTGAGAAAAATGAGCAGGTAGCGCTATTATATCAATGTATATCCAAACTGGAAGAAAATGATCGTTTAATTATTACCATGGTATTGGATGAACTTCCCTACCATGAAATTGCCGACATTTCCGGGATTAGCGAAGGGAACTTAAGAGTAAAAATTCACCGCATTAAACAAAAATTAACAGAACTATACAACCAATATGCAAGCGTTTGATCAAATACAAGAGTTGTGGCAAAAGCACGAGGTAGAAGTTAAGTTTTCTGCTGATGAAATGCTGCAACAGGCGAAAAAAGAAGTAAATGGTTTGAAGTTCAAATCTGCGCTTAATATTATAGGGATGGCAGTTTCATTTATTGCCATCGCAGCCTTATGGTTATTTTTCCACTTCGATTCCTGGACTACCCATTTAGGAATCAGCATCACTATCATTACCATCGGAGTTTACACTTTAATTCTATATAGGGATTACAGATTGATTGCTAAGACTGATTTTACGGCTCATCCGCGAGCGTATTTAGATAATTTAAAAACGTATCAGTTAAACCGTTTCAAACTTTATAATTCTTTATATTGGTTTTATACGGTAGCACTTTCTACGGGTATTATATTTTACTTTATTGAAATTCTGAGTTACCTGAGTATGATTCCGAAATTAAGTGCTATTGGCTTTACATTTATCTGGATTTTATTTTGTTCTACTATTCTGCGTAAAGCTGTAATCAAAAGAGAAAAGGAAAGAATTTCGCTATTAATTGAGAAATTCGAAAGGATCAGCGACCAAATTTCTGTTCCTGAAAAATTTTAGGCACGGTTTTTTCAAGGAAAACCTGAAATGAAAAAACTGCTTATCCCCTTTCTCTTTTTCCTGGCTTTGCCCTTTACATTTGCATTTAAACAAAATACTTCTGAACCTGTTCAGCTGAGTTGGGAAACGCATTTTAAAGGCAAAGCCGATATGAATTCTCCTTTTTTTGCCCTGACCGCAATGACGTGGCAGTATAGTTATGAATCTGTAGTTTACAGAAACCGGGTAACGATTAAGTTAAAAAATGAAGTGATGATCGACAAAGATCGTTCATGGGTTAAATGGGATAGAATTAAAAACCCGCAGGTGAGTGCAGATTTGCTTCACCATGAGCAAGGCCATGTTAACATTCAATACATTCTACTTTCTGAAGCTGAAAGGGTTTTAAAAAACAGAACTTATTCGGTTACGAACTATAAAGCCCAAATTTCACAATTAGCAAATGAAGTGAGTACCTACTTCGACACCATGCAGCGTAATTATGATGAAGAAACCGAGCATGGAAGCAACCACAAAATGCAAGCCCGTTGGGATCAGATCATTCAAGATAAAGCAGAAGAATCTAAAGCGGCCACATTAGCTGATGCAGGCAAGTAACTTTGGAATAAATATGATTCCGCCGACAGCCAATGCTAGAAAAGCAGTCATTAATACCGCTCCTGCAGCTAAATCTTTCACTATTTTAATTTTAGGATGATAGTTTGGGGAAACGACATCTGCTAGTTTTTCTATAGCAGCATTGACCATCTCTGTTGCGATTACTGCCGTGATAACCACTAAAATTACCACCCATTCCATAGCAGAGATTTTAAGTAACCAAGAAAACATTATTGCGACTATTGAAGCAAATAGATGTAACCTACCGTTGTGATCATCCCGAAAAAACAGTTTCAAACCGTTAAAAGCATATTTGAAGCTTCTTATTCTATCGATAATAGAAAATTTCTTGTTTTCTTCCATTGGAAATTAAAGATAAGGTTTTAATACTTCAAATTCATTTTGTTAATGTTCGTTGGTCATTTAGCGTTTTACTTTATCGTTGGTTCTTGATTGAATTTCAGGGTAGATTATCAGGAGCACAGTTTAAAGTTAACTGGATCTAAAGGTTTCCTGCAGATCTTAAATGATAATTGGTGCAGATCTAAATGGAAGATTTGCAAGTATAAAAGAGAGATGAACCATATGAGACATTTAAGGTCATATAAGCTCTGGCGTTTATAGGTTGTATGCAAAGTGATTTTCTAATAGGATCATTTTTAATCTGCGGTGCGTGATAAATTGCAAGTTCCCATCCACTTAAATTTGCGGGAAAGGTTTAAGCACTTTCTTAATGTCTTAATGGTTCAGTAAGAATTTGTTGTAGCTGTAATCTTAGTTCAATGGGCTAATACCAAAGGCTACCTGCAGACCAAAATGGAAGAGTTGCAAGTATCAAAAAAACAACCATATGAAACATTTAAGGTCATATAAGCTCTGGCGTTCATAGATTATAGGTGAAGCGGTTTTCCAAAGGTCATTTTTGATCTGCGGTGCGCGATAAATTGCAAGTTCCCATCCACTTAAATTTGCGGGAAAGGTTTCAGCACTTTCTTAATGTCTTAATGGTTCAGTAAGAATTTGTTGTAGCTGTAATCTTAGTTCAGTGTGCGCTAGATACTAAAAGTTACCCGCAGATCTATATGGAAGAGTTGCAAGTATCAAAGAAAGATGAACCATATAAGATTTAAGGTTATATAAGCTCGGGCGTTCATAGCTTGTATGTGAAGTGATTTTCTAATAAAATCATTTTAATCTGCGGTGCTTGATAAACTGCAAGTTCCCATCCACTTAAATTTGCGGGAAAGGTTTAAGCACTTTCTTAATGTCTTAATGGTTCAGTAAGAATTTGTTGTAGCTTTAATCTTAGTTCAATGGGCCAGATACCAAAGATTACCTGCAGATCTAGATGATTAATACAGACTCTCCTGTCAGGTAAAACCAAAACAGCATCTCCAATATTCTATAAGAGATGCTGTTAACTTGTTTCATTGCCTTCATTTTTAGAGCGCATTACTGTTCTCTAAAATAATAATTTCGGCTTTTGAAGCGGGTATTTTCTATTTCTTCGCTCCTGCCTTTACTTCCGGTGCACCGTTATTTAAAAGCGTTTCAGTAGTTACACTTCTTTTGCCACTTGGCGCAATTACGATGGTTTTAAGCACTCTCTTTTCTCCCTTTGGAACGATAATTTTGATAGGTTCAGTATACAGAAATGCATTCTCAGATGGTCTAGAATTATCTAACGAATAGTAAATTTTCCCATCAATTACGGGTACTTTCAAATCAATGGTAAACTCACCACCATTTAATGGTTTATCACTTTGTCCGATTGGTGTAGGTACCCAGTAGTTAACACCCATTTTATCCAGACGGGCAAGGTGAGCAGGTAAACGATCTTCAGCGAAATTTTTCAGATCTTTACGATCAACCTGACTCCAGGCAATTTCAGATAATGCCATTAAACGTGGAAAAGCATGGTTCTCCACTTTGTTTGTTGTTTTAATGTATTCTGTCCACATATTGGCCTGAACACCCTTTATATACTTTCTTTGATCAGCCGTTAAAACTTTTGGAATCGGATCATAGGCATAAATCTTTTGATAAGGTGCTAAACCACCAATGGTTGTCGGTTCATCTGGCGATTCCGATTGTTGGTGATCGATGTATAAACCCATAGAACCCGGAGTCATAATCACATCATGATTTTGTTGCGCAGCGGCAATCCCACCATCCTCTCCTCGCCAACTCATTACCGTAGCATTTGGCGCCAAGCCACCTTCCAGAATTTCATCCCAACCAATAATAGAACGACCTTTTCCATTTACATGCTTTTCTATTCTTTGAATGAAGTAACTCTGTAGTTCATGTTCATCTTTTAAGCCCTTCTCTTTCATTAGCGCCTGACAAAACGGTGATTCTTTCCAATAATTTTTTGGTGCTTCATCACCACCGATGTGAATGTATTTAGAAGGGAAAATGGCAATCACCTCATCTAAAACATCATTCAATACCGTAAAGGTATTTTCAGAAGGAACGAAAATATCATCAAAAACGCCCCACGTTTGCTGCACTTGTTTCCCTTTTCTTGATCCTGCCCAAGCGGTTTTATCACTCACAAAAGTATCGCGATCTGGAAAAGTGCTCAAGGCCGGATAAGCTGCAATAGCTGCAGAAGCATGACCTGGCAATTCAATTTCAGGGATTACAGTGATATATCGTTCAGCTGCATATTTAACAATTTCTTTGGCCTCGGCTTGCGTGTAAAAACCTTTTACCTCTGTCAAATAATTTCCTGTACCAGGATAACGCCCAATAGTAGAGCCATTTCTAACAGATCCAACAGTTGTTAATTTGGGATATTTTTTAATCTCTAATCTCCACCCCTGATCATCAGTTAAATGCCAGTGAAAGGTGTTAATTTTATAGTAAGCAAGCTGATCAAGATATTTTTTGATAAACGAAATCGGAAAGAAATGGCGAGATACATCCAGCATTGTTCCACGGTAGCCGAAACGCGGATAATCATTAATCGTTACTGCAGGAATTGAGATTTTATCGGCCACTTTCTCTGGCATCATTTGCATTACAGATTGAACGGCATAAAATAATCCGGCTCCGGTTCCTGTAATGATTAGCTGGTTCGGCGTTACTTTGATAGTATATCCTTCAGCAGGCAATTTATCTGCACCACTTGAAGTTAACAGAATGCTCTTTTGGTTTGGTTGTGCAACTTTAGCTTCTCTCAGGGCAAAACCTGCTTTGGTTACGATAAAAGCGTTTAAAAGATCATTTATTTTAGCGCCGTCTATGCTTTGGTTGATTAAGATAGTCGTTTTATCTAAAACGAAACTTCCATTTGCCCGGGTGATGGATACCGGCGCAGGAATAATGCCGAGGTTTGGATCGGTTTGTGCAAATGCACCTGCACTCATCAATACACCAATAAAAATGGATAATGCACTCTTCATAATTTGGTTTTTAGGTTATTTCATTAAAATCCATCTAAGATATAAATTAAGGCAAGATTCTTAACTACACTTTTTTGTTACGAACAAAAAAAAGAGAAACCTGGTTGGGCTTCTCTCTTTAAATAGGGTTGATAATCTTTTTATGCTTCAATAGGGTGTTCCTTTGCTGCCAGATACCTTTCAGCATCTAATGCGGCCATACAACCAGAACCTGCAGCAGTTACCGCTTGTCTGTAATACATATCCTGTACATCACCACAAGCAAAAACGCCTTCAATATTAGTTAATGTAGAGCCAGGTTTTGTTGTTAAATAACCTGTTTCATCCATTTCCAACTGACCGTTAAAAATATCGGTATTTGGTTTGTGACCAATGGCTACGAAGAAACCTTCAACAGCAATTTCAGAAACTTCACCAGATTGATTATTAAGCACCTTAACTGCGGTTACATTCTTACCATTCCCAAGAATTTCTTGGGTTTCGGTATTATAATGTACCACGATATTTGGCGTAGCCAATACACGACTCACCATCGTTTTTGAAGCTCTGAATTCGTCTCTTCTTACTAACAAATGTACTGTTTTACATAGTTTTGCCAAGTAAGTTGCCTCTTCAGCCGCTGTATCTCCGGCACCAACAATGGCAACATCCTGTCCTTTAAAGAAGAAACCATCGCACACTGCACAGGCAGATACGCCAAAGCCATTATACTGTTGTTCGCTAGGTAAACCTAACCATTTTGCAGTTGCACCAGTTGCGATAATCACGGTATCGGCAGTAATGGTTTTAATTTCATCAACTACAACCTTATGCGGAGTTGATGAGAAATCTACTGAGCTGATATAACCAAAACGGATATCCGTACCAAAACGTTCAGCTTGCTTACGGAAATCTTCCATCATTTCCGGGCCCATTATTCCTTGTGGATAACCTGGGAAATTTTCTACATCTGTAGTTTGCGTTAACTGACCACCAGCTTGCATACCGGTATACATTATTGGTTTTAAATCTGCTCTCGCAGCATAAATTGCAGCAGTATAACCTGCAGGACCAGAACCAATGATTAAACACTGAACGTGTTCGTTTTCTTGTGACATTATAGCGTGTATTTGAAATTCTTAAACTGTAGTGCAAATTTAATGCTTTAAACGATTGTTAACAAGTTCTCATTGTCAACATAGTTTACTTATTAACAGCAGGGTGTAACGTGCTTGGCTTTTTATGCTGAAGCCGATAATATGATTTTGATACAGAATTTTAAATCAGGGATAAAAATTTTTATTTAAATAAAAAATAGTATCAATAAAATACAAAATCCCATTTTTCGAAAGCACATTTTCATCATGTAGATCTTCGAAAACAATTCCTAAGTCCTCATTAAGATAGTCATTGTTCCGAATATTAATAAAATCATTATAGGATAAAAACTGCTTTACTCGATTTAAGTCTGTAATTTCATCTGAAACAATGAACGCTTGTTTAATTACAGAAAAAAGCACATTATCGATCAATTTAAATCCTAAGAAATCATATGCTGTAGATCGAAAAAAGTAATTATGAATAAGCAGACTATTAAAATAGTCAAGCCAATACTCGTAAAATATGGAATCGTTAGTTTTAATTATTTGGGTATCATCGTATCGATAAACTCTTTGCTCCGCCCCAGCACTTATAAAATTATCTTCAGAAATTTCTTCTAAAAAGAGTAGTTTTTTCTCAATAGCAAAATTTATTAAACCGATTGTCTCTTCACTTTTGAGATACTTTTGTTTTTTAGATCTGACGCTTGCCTTCTCATTTCTTCTAAGGAAATTTTGGACTTCTTTAAGTTGGCTTGTTGACCCAAGCGATCCATCTCCAATAATGATATTTTGTAATTCATCTTTGATGTTTTTCATTAAATATACTCATTCAAATATAAGAAATTTATTTTTATACCTACTTATACCTGAAATGGATAAAGTCGTGTATTATGCTATGGTTTTTATAGCAATCAAAATAAATTGAAAAACTACGTCTGGATAATACCTACATTAAACTTTCGAGTAATCGGTGATTGATTCGCGGCCTCGATGCCCATAGAAATTACTTTTCTGGTCTCCAATGGATCAATAATACCATCTACCCAAAGTCTGGAGGCAGCGTAGTAAGGTGTAGTCTGGCTATCATATTTATCGGTGATTTCTTTTAACAATTCCGCTTCTTTTTCTGGCGTAATCACTTCACCTTTTGCCTTTAATGATGCTTCTTGAATCTGCAATAAGGTTTTAGCTGCCTGTGAGCCGCCCATTACCGCAATTTTAGCCGTTGGCCATGCATAAATTAACCTTGGATCATAAGCTTTTCCACACATGGCATAATTACCAGCACCATAAGAATTCCCAATCACAATTGTAAATTTAGGTACCACAGAATTGGCAACCGCATTCACCATCTTTGCCCCGTCTTTAATAATGCCACCATGTTCAGACCTGCTTCCAACCATAAAGCCAGTTACATCCTGTAAAAAGACCAGCGGGATTTTCTTCTGGTTGCAGTTCATAATGAAGCGGGCAGCTTTGTCTGCGCTATCGGAATAAATCACACCGCCAAATTGCATTTCCCCTTTTTTCGATTTCACCACCTTGCGTTGATTAGCCACAATGCCTACTGCCCAGCCATCAATACGCCCTAAACCGCAAACAATACTCTGGCCGTATCCTTTCTTATATTCTTCAAATTCGGAGTTGTCAACCAAACGGTTGATGAGGTCTAAAATTTCATATTGTTTATCTCTGTTTTCTGGAATGATTCCATACAACTCTTCTTCATTTTCCTTTGGTTTGGCCGGTTTAATGCGATCGAAACCTGCATTCTGCGGCGCGCCTAACATACTCATGATGTTCCTAATACTATCCAGACAAGCTTGATCATTTGGATGCTTGTAATCGGTAACACCTGATATTTCACAGTGAGCGGTTGCGCCTCCCAAAGTTTCGTTATCAACATCTTCTCCTATTGCAGATTTTACCAGGTAGGAACCTGCTAAAAACACCGAACCAGTTTTATCAACAATCATGGCCTCATCACTCATAATGGGTAGATAGGCGCCGCCAGCTACGCATGCCCCCATAATCGCCGAAATTTGTACAATTCCATCTGCCGACATCATTGCATTGTTGCGGAACATTCTTCCGAAATGTTCTTTATCTGGAAAAATTTCATCTTGCATCGGTAAATAAACACCAGCGCTATCAACCAGGTAAATCACCGGAAGTCGGTTTTCCATAGCAATTTCCTGCGCACGGAGATTTTTCTTGGCCGTCATTGGAAACCATGCGCCAGCTTTTACTGTTGCGTCATTGGCTACGATCATACATTGTCTGCCACTTACATATCCAATCCCACAAACTACACCAGCAGATGGACAACCACCCTGATCAACATACATTCCATCGGCGGTGAAAGCACCCACCTCTAAGAATTCACTGTTTTTATCAATGAGATAATCAATCCTTTCACGAGCCAACAACTTACCTTTTTCCTTTTGTTTGGCTGCGTTTTTTTCGCCACCACCAAGGTAAATCTTTTTAAGCTTGGTTCTTAACTCATAAACCAGTTGTTTATTTATGTCTTCGTTCTTATTGAATTCGATATTCATGGTGGCAATTTAAATCTTATTTTGGAATAAAGCATGACGACCAAATTGGTTTCTGGTCTACACTGGTTTTTAACCGCAAAGTGAGCAGAGAGGAAGGCGCAAAGAACGCCAAGCAGGTATTGACACAGTGTATTAGATTCTGGTTTCTATTCTATGTCCTCTATCAAAATCTCCTTGGCGAAACACTAACTTCCTATTTGAAATTAGTAATCAAACAAATAACCTTAGAGAAGCTATCTAATCAATTTTAAACGCTGTGCGCTATAAAAAGATGCTAGTTCACTCAGTAGTAAAACCCGAAAACCCAACTTTGCGCGCTTCGCAAAAAAATCTTCACTTTGCGGTTAACAACCACAAATCATTTTAAAACGATACTTTTGAGGAAATCTCATTAAATGGAGCTAACCATAAATATTCCTGCTTTACTATTCCCGGCAATTAGTTTGATTATGCTGGCTTACACCAATCGTTTTTTGGCTTTGGCAACACTGGTGAGGAGTTTAAAAACGAAATACGAAGAAAGCGAAAAGAATGTCGGTTTACAGCATCAGATCAGAAACCTTCGGTATCGATTAAGATTAATCAAAAACATGCAGGCTTTCGGTGTGCTCAGCTTTGCTTGTTGCTTATTTTGCATGTTTTTCATTTACCTGGAATGGAATATCGTAGCTGAAATCCTGTTTGCATCCAGCCTGATCTTCTTCTTGATCTCATTGATTATCTCTTTGATAGAAATTCAAATCAGCACGAAAGCGCTCGAATTAGAGTTGAGCAATCTGGAAGATTTTGATGATCAATCGTTAGGTGGATTTATTAAAAAGAAATTTAAGAAATAACAATATTGGGCATGTTGAGGTTGTAGGTGTAAAGTCACTACTCCTAGCAACCTAACATATTATTTTAGCTGATGAAGTGGTATAAGAAAACTACTTCGCCAGTAAACGCAGGTTTCTTTTGATCTTCGATTTCCATCTCAATCCCCATATGAACCTTTGTTACGCCACGTAAGTTAACAATAGAGGCTAATTTTGCTTTAAGCCTGATTTTGGCATTTACAAGTACCGGTTGCGCAAACCTTAAACTTTCGATCCCGTAATTGATCTCCATCTTAAGATTCTGAATATCAACAATTTCTTTCCAAAGATATGGAATAAGCGAGAGGGTTAAGTAGCCATGAGCAATTGTAGAGCCAAAAGGTCCTTCATTTTTGGCCTTTTCTTCATCAGTATGAATCCATTGAAAATCTAAGGTAGCATCAGCAAACTTGTTAATCTGTTCTTGTGTGATGGTATGCCACGAAGAAACACCAAGTTCTTTACCTAAATGTTGTTCAAATTCTGCGTGAGATGTAATAATTTGCATTTTTATGAATCTTTTATAGTGATAGCAATTCCGAGAACTGTTAATGTTAACGATTACTTAGATTAAATTTCTTTCCTTAAACCAAACTTCATCCGGCAAAGCCGAAAAATTATCCATTTTATCAATTAGTGTTTCGGCGTTAGTTTCATTGAAAACTAAATCGCGATTGGCAGGCTTTAAAAATTTGCTTTTAACCATCATTTCCATCTGCGCAAATAACGGATCGTAAAATCCATCTACATTTAAAACCCCGATCGGTTTATGATGGAGGCCTAATTGTAGCCAGGTAAGCACTTCGAAAAATTCTTCAAGCGTACCGAAACCGCCAGGTAAAATTACAAAACCATCACTCAAATCTGCCATTTTTTGTTTGCGTTGATGCATATTTTCTGTCAAAATCATTTCGGTAACACCTTTATGGCCTACCTCTTTATCCATCAGAAACTGCGGAATCACGCCGGTAACCAAACCGCCAGCTTCCAAAATGTCGTTCGCCAGAACGCCCATCACACCTACGCTTCCTCCGCCATAAACTAATCTGATCTCTTCCCTGACTAATATATCTGCCAACTGTTTAATGGCTTTACGCAATTGTGGATCTCCATTAAAGTTTGAGCCACAATAAACACAAACTGCCCTGAGCTTATTCATCTGATTTTAAAAATTTAGCGAAGTTAAGATTTTATCCGTTTGCTATAAATTTTTATTCTGCACAAAGCTGTTACTTTAAATTTATTATGATCTACAGTACTTTTTCAATAACGAATTTTATGTCTACTCAATGTTAATTCCAAATAATTGAAGATTTATAAAAAACATCCTCATCTATAGTAATATATCGCCTAAAAATAAAAAGCGCCGAATATTCGACGCTTCTAACCAATAATTGAGAGAAAATATTTAACACCTTCGTAGCTTTTAAAGCGATTAAGATTTAGTTCAAAAAGTTTAGAAACTGTAACGGAAAGTAGCGCCGTACGTTCTTGGATCTCCGAGTACACCTGCATATAAACCTGAATTACCTGCTGCTGCCTGTAATTGCTCATAATAGTTTTTATTGGTCAAGTTTCTACTCCATACAAAAACCGAGAATTTATCAGACTTAAATCCAAGTCTGGCATTTAATAGCGAATATCCCTGAACGTTTAAAACCCTCGATGGTGTAGGATTTGAAGAATAAGTAGAGCGGTAACTGGCATCGCCAGCAATAAAATAACGACCTGGTTTAGTGGCTAAGTTACCTGGCGTGCTAAACTCTGCACCACCGGAAACGTTCCATTTTGAGATACCCGGTAATCTGCCACCGGATGCATCTTTAAATGCGACCTGGGTTGCTACACCATTTACCAGTTCGGTATGGCCGGTTTCTTCTAATGGAAGTGGCGCATTGGTAAAGGTTACATATTTACCATCCAGATAGGCCAAAGCTGCGTTTAAAGTTAAGAAACGTTCCAGTTGATAAGTCCCGTCAATCTCCAACCCTTTAACCTGAACTTTTTCGGCATTGGCAAGATAACCCCTGTTTACACCAAGCTGAGGCGATTGTACATTTGTTTGATAATCTTTAATATCGGTATTAAAAGCTGTTACATTTAATATAGCTCCTTTAAAAGGTTTGGTTTTAACGCCAAGTTCATAGTGTTCTACATATTCGGGCTTCACTACGGCTAATGTTAAATCCGCCTGTCCGTTTGATGTAGTTGGTAAACCACCTACGTTAACCCCGACTGGTTTGTAGGCAGTAGAAAAGGTTGCATAAGCATTTATCTTCGGCGTTGGACGATAGGAAACAGTAATATTTCCTGATAAATTATTATTGTCAACTTTGGTAGCAAACTGTTGATTAGCATAAACTGCTGCTTTAAGTGCCAATAAGGAAGGATCGGTAGTCTGCAAACCGCCATAAGTATTTCTATCGTAATTTACATCTTTTTTATCGTACGTAAATCTTAAACCTGGCAGCACGTGTAAGTGCTCAATTACTTCCCAATCGATTTGTCCAAATACCGCAGCACTTAATGATTTAATAGTTGAATTGGTTCTAATTCCGAATCCATCCAACAAACCTGGCGTGGAGTATAACGCTTGTGCACCGGTACCTGCCGTTTGCACAAATCTCCATTGGTCTTTACCCACCTCTTCAGTTTGACCCAAGCCTTGCAGGTTCTGCCCCAATAAAAACACACCCACCACTCCACTTAACTTTTCAGTAATATTGCCCGCATACCTAACTTCCTGCGAATATTGATCGTGGCGGGAGTTACCTTGTGATTTAGTAAGTGCTGATAATTCGGAAAAATCTCTATCGTTTGTTGGATCCCAATTCCAGAACCTCCATGCCGTGGTGGATGTTAATGTTCCATTGCCAATTTTATAATCAACGTTTAGCGAAATACCACCAATAGATTGGTTATGTCTCCAGGGCGTATTGGTATTAATTTCTCTTGAAAATGGATCAATCTTGGGTTGCTGGTATCCTAAATCTGAAACAATTCTGGCATACTGACGATAGGCGCTTCTTTCGGTGGTGGTTACTCCGGCAATAACTAAAGGATAACCTGCGGGATGCTGAATACTTACATCTCCACTTAATAAGATTTTTAATTTATCAGATGGCGTAAAATATAACTGACCCTTGAAACCTAAATTGTTCTGACCGCTATATCTTCGCTCCTCTCTCGTATTGTAAATGGTCCCATCACGCTGTGTACCAGATATGGAGATTTTTGCTGCAAGATTTTTAGCAACACCTCCAGAAACTGAAGTCTTAGCCTGAATGAAGTTAAAATTACCAACGCTCATTTCAACTTTTGCTGTCGGCGTTTGTGTAGGCTTAGTGGTGGTGATGTTAAAAGCACCTGCCGTTGTATTTTTACCAAACAACGTTCCTTGTGGTCCGCGGATAACCTCGATTTGTTCAATATCAAGGAAATCGGTAGAGGTAGCGGCCGGGCGTGCATGGTAAACGCCATCTACGTAAAAACCTACACCAGGATCAATCCCATCATTCGTTAACCCAAAAGTAGATCCTAATCCCCTGATATTTAACGTGGTATTCCTGGCGTTTGAAGCATACAGTTGTACCGAAGGAACCAATTCTTTTAAACGGTTAACATTGAAGGCGCCAGCATTTTCTGCCGCCTGACCACCGATAACCGTAATTGGAATGGGCACATCCTGTAAAACTTCCGAACGTCTTCTTGAGGTGACTACAATTTCATCAAGTTGGGTATCTTCTACCAATACCAATTCAATTGGAGCCTCCTGAAGTCGTAAAATTTGAAAATCCTGGGGTTTATATCCAACATAACTTACCCGGATATAAAATGGAGGCTGTTGTTTGGCATCGATAGCAAAAGCACCATCTATATCGGTTATGGTAGCAATTTTTGTACCTCTTACCGTAATGGTTGCACCAGGAATCGTAGTACCATTAGTACCTTTAACTATTCCTTTTACTGTATTTTGAGCAAATACGGCAGTTGCAGATAGTATGATTGAAAATAAAATGAGTAAACTTCTTTTCATAATTAATGTGTTGGATTTAGATATTGATTATTTATCCTTTCGGAAACGTTTGGTTTGAGCATTTAGCATATAACAAACTCATTTTTAAATTTTGATCAATTTGCTTCATGATTAATTACATTAAATCTATAGATTTAGTCGACAAATATATTAAAAAAAAGCATTTGCCAAATTTTATTTCGTGAAAATTATTGTTTGAGGGTTTTAGGTTGGAAGTGCTTTCCTAAAATAACACGGAACAATTCGCACCAAAACTAATGATCACGAGAACAAGTGAAAGTTTAATTGCCACGGAAACACAGAATAACACGGAACAATTTGCATCAAAACGAATGAAGTATTGACTATTGAACTAATGAACAATAGAGTTGCCACGGAAACACAGAATAACACGAATCGATTAGGCGCCCAAACTAATGAACTATTGACTATTGAACTAATGAACAATATGGTTGCCACGGAAACACAGAACAACACGGAGCAATTTGTATCAAAACGAATGAACTATTGACTGTTGAACTAATGAACAATAGAGTTGCCACGGAAACACAGAATAACACGGAATAATTTGCATCAAAACGAATGAACTATTGATTATTGAACTAATGAACAATATAGTCGCCACGGAAACACAAAACAACACGGAGCAATTTGCACCAAACCTAATGAACTATTGACTAATGAACATTTTGTTGCCACGGAAACACAGAACGACACGGAGCAATTTGCATCAAAACGAATGAACTATTGACTATTGAACTAATGAACAATATAGTTACCACGGAAACAGAGAATAACACAGAGCAATTTGCACCAAAACTAATGAACTATTGAACTATTGAACTAATGAACAATAATTTTATACCTTATTAACGTAGGAAAAATAAGGGCAAAAAAATGGGGCTATCTTTAAGACGCCCCAATTGTATTATTGTTTTTTTGAAGTTTTGCCAATGCCATTGAACAACTGACAAGAAAGCTTTAGTCTTTCAGCTTAAGCTTTTCAGCTTATCTCGTATAGTTTGGTGCTTCTTTAGTAATGGTGATATCGTGTGGATGACTTTCACGCATACCAGCAGCCGTAATTTGAACAAACTGCGCTTCCTGTAAAGCCTCAATAGTAGCAGCACCGCAATACCCCATACTGGCACGAAGTCCACCGATGTATTGGTACATTACTTCGGCTAAAGTGCCTTTAAAAGGAACGCGGCCAACAATTCCTTCGGGAACTAATTTTTTAATATCATCTTCCACATCCTGGAAATAACGGTCTTTAGAGCCTTGTTCCATCGCTTCGATCGATCCCATACCACGGTAAGATTTAAATTTACGTCCTTCATAAATGATGGTTTCTCCTGGAGATTCTTCCACTCCCGCAAATAATGAACCTGCCATTACTGTATCTGCTCCTGATGCAATGGCTTTTGCAATATCACCAGTGTGTTTAATACCACCATCGGCAATTACCGGAACACCTGTACCTTTCAACGCTTTCGCGCATTCATAAACGGCATACAATTGTGGTACACCTACACCAGCGATAATCCTGGTGGTGCAAATAGAACCTGGACCAATACCAACTTTTACTGCATCGGCGCCTGCATCTGCTAAAAACTTAGCGGCTGCACCAGTGGCGATATTACCGACAATAACCTGTAAGTCAGGATATTTAGCCTTTACTTCTTTTAATTTATCAACTACACCTTTAGAATGACCGTGAGCGGTATCAATGGTTATCACATCAACACCGGCATGAACCAAAGCATCAACACGTTGCAAAGTATCAGCAGTTACGCCAACGGCTGCGCCAACACGTAAGCGTCCCCGTTCATCTTTACAAGCGGCAGGATAATTTTTGACTTTTGAAATATCTTTGAAAGTGATTAAACCACTTAAATAACCATCTTTAGAAACGACTGGTAATTTTTCAATTTTATAATTCTGAAGAATTTCTTCTGCCTGAACTAAATTTGTTCCCTCTGGTGCAGTAATCAGATTTTCTTTTGTCATGACTTCAGCAATTGGCCTGGCCATGTTTTTCTGGAAACGTAAATCGCGATTGGTAATAATCCCAACCAGCTTATTATCGCTGCTTACCACAGGAATGCCACCAATTTTGTGTTCTTTCATGATTTTGAAAGCATCGGCAACCACAGCAGTTTCTAATAATGTAACGGGATCCTGAATCATTCCGCTTTCTGAACGTTTAACTTTACGAACTTCTTCGGCTTGTCTTTCGATCGTCATGTTTTTATGCAACATCCCAATCCCCCCATTTTGCGCAATGGCAATGGCAAGTTCGGCTTCAGTTACGGTGTCCATCGCTGCAGAAATCAATGGAACGTTAAGTTTAATTTTTTTAGTTAAGAAAGTGGCTGTATTGACATCGCGGGGTAGAATTTCGGAATAAGCGGGTACTAGAAGTACGTCGTCATATGTTAAACCTGTTGCAATAAATTTTGTGGAGTCGAGTTGCATAGCAAATAAATTACGATTTATTATTTGCCAGGCAAAGATAAGAAAACTTACTTAATTTTTAAAGGATATTGTGATTTGGATGTAAAGAGATTTTTATATCTATCGCGAAGTGTAGCGCGTCAAGAATTAGCCCCAAAGAAAAAGCATAAATATAGATTGTAATATCATCTTGAGTGATTGCCTTGTTACCTATTGATTAATAATTCAAATTGGACTTACAAGTGGGATAAAATGCAACTATCATGCACTAGGACTCCAATAGAACTCCAATAGAACCCAAGGAAAACCTGACGTTATTTTGTATTTAAAATTACCGTAAAACCGACCTTATTCCTCTTCTGTCTGCTGGAAACGAAACTGATATCAGACCATTTATATATGCTTTGCTGATTTTATTAAAACCTGGATTTTTACCATATTTTTAATGGTGCCTTAAAATGCCATTGTCTTCCCTTAAGAATCCAATGTAACCCAAATAGTACCTCAAGAAATTAGCTTGTTTATTATCTGATTTTTTAATCGCTTGAGATAGTGTTAAATGAATAAGGATAAAAACCTTTACGAAAGAAGTTTTTGGTTTGGATATAAATAGTTTTTAAAAAAGAAGGCGAGTTGCCCCGCTACGTATTCCGCATGGCTTGCTCCGAGTTGTTGTAAATATCAGTAGTTCAAAGAATGAAAGCAAATAACAACGCCTATTAGGCTGAACAATTGGTCTTCATAAAAATATCATTCTTAATCAGAAAAAAACTTTTGGTTTCCATATAATAAATATTACAAAATCTACAAATATTGAATAGATAGTTTTATAATTGTAATACCAAACAAAAAACCAAATGCAGAAAATCGCCCTCAAATTTCTGACCCTCGTGCTATGCATTGGGGTTTCGACTATTTATGCGCAAACTCCACCAACAGTAAAAAAAGAATTTAAATTCGGTAAAATCACCCCTTCTGAATTCGAAACGAAAGCAACAGGAAGAGACTCCTCTGCTTCTGCCATAAAATTATTCGATGTTGGCGATTGTTATTTCGAATACAATCCAACAGGAAGTGGCTTTAATTACGTTTATGAAAGGCACATCCGCTATAAAATTTTAACTAAAAACGGCTATGACCTGGCAAATTTCAAAGTGCAGCTGTACAAACAAAGCAGTCAGGCAAAAGAAGATTTAAGTTTTATGGATGCCGCAACTTACAACATGGTTGATGGTAAAATGGTGATCAGTAAATTAAACAAAGACGCTAAGTTTACAGAAGAGTTTGATAAAAATTACCTTATCAAAAAATTTGCATTGCCAAATGTGAAAGAAGGATCAATCATCGAATTCAAATACAAAATAAAATCAGATTTTATTTTCACCCTCCGTGGTTGGAAATTCCAGAGTGATATCCCAACCTTATGGTCTGAATACAATGTTAAAATACCAGAATACTTTAACTATAAACACAACACCAGTGGGTATTATCAAATCAGTCATCCACTACACCAATCGATAAATGCGAATTATGTAGCTGGATTAACTTCTACAGCAACATATGATAAGTATGTTGTGGAAAACGCACCAGCATTAAAAGATGAGCCTTTCATCACTACGATTGATGACTATATCCCAAAAATAGCTTTCGAGTTAAGGGGAACAAACTTCCCACAAGATATTTACCGGGACTATAATGGCTCTTGGGAAAAAATTATTGCCAATCTAAATCAAGATGAGAATTTCGGATCTTTTATTAGTAAAAACAGCTATGCTAAATCAGTTCTACCGGGAATCCTGAAAACAGAGAAAGATACACTCACTATTGTCAATTCCATTTTTTCTTACGTAAAAAATAACATTAAATGGAATAATGAACATTCAGTTTATACCACTCAATTAAGTCCTAAAAGTATCTTTGAGAAAAAAACAGGTTCATCTGCAGATATTAATTTATGCTTATTAAGTTTACTTAAAGAGGCAAAAATCACTGCTTACCCAGTATTAATCAGCACACGAGACCATGGTGAACATCCTGGTTACCCCGTAATTTCCAGCTTCAATAATGTTGTGCTGGTTACCCAAATTGATAGTACGGTTTACTTCTTAGATGCCACGAATAAAGATTTGCCTGTTGGTATGTTAAGCGATGAAAATCTTAACCACCAGGGCTTCTATATAAATTTAAAAAAAATAACAGGTAATTGGATTTCGACTGAACCAACTTCTTTAAACGAAAAAGTATTTGCGTACAGCTTAAATTTAGACAAAGAAAATAAACTATCAGGTCAGATCAATCAATATTCTAAAGGTTATGTTGCACTAAGCCTTCGCGAAAAATATCGCAGAACCAATAACGATTCAGAATTTGTAAAAAACTTTAAAAGTAACAAAACAGGTTTAGAAGTTAAAAACTATAAAATCCAAAACCTCGATGATTTGGGCGGACTGCTAACCGAATCTATGGATGTTGACATAGAAGATAATGTGGAAGAAGCTGGCAATCTGGTCTACTTTACACCTCTCCTATTCGAACGTACCAAAGAAAATATGTTTAAGCACGAAGAACGAAAGTTTCCTGTAGATTTTGCTTTCCCTTTTAAGGAAACTTATCGCATCACATTAAATTTTCCTGAAGATTATGAGGTAGATAAATTGCCAAAAGGCGGCAACTACAAATTGCCGGATGACAAGGGAAGTTTCTTAATTAGCTACCTTAACGAAGGAAAAACGTTAATGGTTAGAAGTGTCATTACCGTAAATAAATCACTCTACACCTCTGATGAATACTTTGATCTAAAGGAATTATTCAAAACTATTGTAGAAAAACAGGCCGAGCAAATTGTATTTAAAAGGAAATCATAATGAAATACCTATTCACACTAATTTTATTTAGCGCTTGTTTTAGCAAAGTTTTTGCACAAGGCATATATGATGTTGCCAAAATACCAGACGATTTAAAAAAGGATGCTATTGCTGTGGTGCGTAACGAAGAGCAGTTTTTCGACATTAAAAGCCTCGGTAGCGGACAGTACGACTATAAAGTAGCCATCACTATTTTAAATAAAGCGGGTGATGAACTTGCTGAAATGAATGAAGTTTATGATAAGTTTATGATCATTTCCAATATCAAAGCTACTATTTATGATGCAACCGGAAAGAAAATTAAAGATTACAAATCATCCGAGATTAAAGACCAAAGTTTAACCTCAAATTCCTCTATTTATGAAGAGAATAGAATGAAATCGATAAACTTCGTTTCTCTCAGCTATCCCTATACCATAGAATACAGTTTCACTAAAGATTTTAAAGGTTTGTTATATTTTCCTTCATGGAGAGATTTAATGGGTTTTGGTATTGCAGTTGAAAAATCAAGTTACACCATTCAAAAAAACAAAGCCTACCAGCTTAGGTATCTCACAAGCGCAAATCTTAAAACAGATTCGATTGCTATCGGAGATAAGATTCAGTATAAATGGAAAAGCCAAAACGTTAATGCGTTGGTAAGCGAACCATTAAGCAGTGGGCTTGATAATGTAGCCAGCTGGGTAAAAGCATCGCCAAACGATTTTGAGTACGACGGTTCGAAAGGGAATTTCAACAATTGGAAAACTTTTGGAGCATGGATGTATGGATTAAATGAAGGTGGGAATAAGTTACCAGAAACAGCAAAGGCAATTGTTCAGCAACTGATTAAAGATGCTAAGACACCAAAAGATAAAATCAGGATTCTTTATGATCATTTACAGCAAAACACGCGCTATGTAAGTGTACAGTTAGGAATTGGTGGTTTTAGACCCATTTTAGCAGAGAAAGTTGCCCAGGTGAACTATGGCGATTGTAAAGCACTTTCCAATTACATGAAAGCGTTGCTGAATGAAGCCGGAATTTCATCTAATCTGATCGTAATTGGAAATGGAATGCCAGGGCTCAACACTAATTATTCAAGCATGGGACAGGCGAATCACATGATTTTATGCGTGCCGCTAGAAAAGGATACCACCTTTTTAGAATGTACCAGTCAATATGACCCTATGGGATTTATTGGATACAGCAATGCAGACCGAAACGTATTAATGGTTACTGATCAGGGTGGAAAAATAATTCGCACGCCTGTTTATAGTCCAAAAGACAATTATCAAATAAGAAAAACAAATATCAGTTTAGCCGAAGATGGAACTGCCCTATTGGCGATAAAATCCACCTATGCCAATGCTCAATTTGAAGAAAACCTGGGGATAACGCTTTTAGAACCAACAGAACAGCGTAAACAAATTATTCAAAGTAGTAAGGTTCCGGTTGCTGAGTTAATAAACTTTAAATATGTACAACCAGATAAAACGAAGCCGCTTTTATCCGAAGAAATGAATTTCAAGAGCAGCCAGATTTATACTAAATCTGGTGATAAGATTTTTCTAACCATTAATCAAATTAATCGTAAAGAGAGTGTTCCGCCAAAGGTAGAAAATAGAAAAACCTATTTTGCTGTTCCTTATGGTTACAGTGATGAGGATGAGATCAACTTTACACTTCCGAAAGGCTACACCGTAGAGTTTCTTCCGAAGGATATTCAAATCGTTTCAGAATTTGGCACTTACTCGGCCAGGTTTACCGCAAAAGATAACGCAATAACCTATGTACGCACACAAACCATGACTAACAAAAAATATCCACCAGAAAAATACAATGAATATGTAGATTTTTCTAAAAAAATATACCAGGCAGATAAACAGAAAGCAGTTTTAAACAAAGTTTTATAGTTTTACCAAAAAAAAGAATATGATCACAGAAAACCAATATTTTGATGGAAATGTTAAATCATTGGGCTACAATACCAATGAAGGTAAATCAACGATAGGAATCATCAACCCGGGAGAATATGAGTTTGGAACAGCTGATCAAGAAATTATGCACATTATAGAAGGAGAATTATCAGCATTACTCCCAGGCGAAACAGACTGGCAACTTTTTAAAAAAGGCAGTCATTTTGAAGTTCAGGCGAACGCTTCTTTCAAAGTAAAAACTGAAATACAAACGGCTTATCTTTGCCAATACCGTTAAAAACAAACGGGTAGAAAAAAATTTCTACCCGTTTTATGTTTTAATTGAAACTGACTATTTCTTCCCTACCACTACTTCGGTAAAGTCTTCTTTATTTAAATATTTGTTTGCCAATAATTTAATATCTTCAGCAGTTATGGCTTTTACTTTAGCAATGTAATTTTCGTAATAATCGTACCCTAAGCCAAAGAAATGAATGTTTTTGAATTTATCTGCATGAGAGAATACATTTTCCAGGCTTCCTAACATAGATCCCAGCATGTAATTTTTAACCAATGTTAATTCTTCTTCTCCAACCAGCTCATTTTTGAGTATTTCAATCTCTTTGTAAATCTCCGTTAATGCAGCAGCACAAACTTCAGCGCCAACTTCTGTTGCAATAAAAAGATATCCCGCATCTTGCAATGAAGATATTCCAGAGCCAATACCATAGGTATAACCCTTATCTTCACGAATATTATTCATTACGCGCGAACCAAAATATCCACCTAAAACTGTATTTAAGATTTGTAATCCAGCAAAATCTTCATGAGTTCGATTCACTGCTAACTTCCCTATTCTAATTGCAGATTGTATCGCATCTGCACGCTCTTTATAAATAACTGCTCTAGGTGTAGTACTGAAACTAAAACCATTTTTTGTAGCGTGGCCTGGCTCCCAATTTTGGCCAAACTCGCTATTTAACAATTCGAAGCTGGCCTCTTCAAACTTACCTGAAACAATAACCGTACAATTATCAGGCGCATAAGCTGCCTTAAAATAAGCCGTTAAATCTTCACGCTTTAGTTCATCATAATGCCTGGCCTGAATATCAACACCGTAGGCCGTGTTGCCAAAAAGCGCATGTGCAAATTCCTTACGGGCAAGAATATCATTTTTCTTTAGGTTAACCTGCAGTTTTTGTTTTTGATTCTGAATATAAAGATCAATTTCCTGCTGTGGAAACTGGCTATCTGTAAGTACATCTCTCACAATAGGTAAAACAGCTGCCAGGTGTTTATTTAGTGTATAAAGCGTAACTGATGAATGATCCTGCACATACTCAGTTTGGAAAAATGCACCGTAGAAATCTATTTTTTGAGCAATTTCTTTTGATGAAAGTGTACTGGTTCCATTATTTAGCAAAGCACTAACTGCAATCGCCTGCAATGGTTTCTCCACATCCCATTTTACATTATTAAATATAAATTCAATTCTTACCAAATCCTGTTCGCCAGAATAAATGGTGTAAACCGGAACATTGTTATTTAATTTTTTATGGGTAGGCTGAATGAAATTTATGGTCGATACCTGCTTAAAATCAGGTGCAATTTGTCTGTTAAGCATGTTCTTCAGTTAAATAATATAAGGTAGATGATTGTGCTCTGCCAAAAGTTTCATTTGATATTCTTTTAATATCATCGGCAGTTACTTTTAAAAATTCTTTAGCTTCCTGATTTAGCAAGTTGGCATCCCCCAATAGTTCATAATAAGCAAGATTCATGGCTTTATCCAATAAACTCATTTCAGAAAATACCAATACAGATTCTACCTTATTTTTAACCTTTGTTAATTCATCAGAAGAAACCACTTCAGCTTTTAATTTATCCAATTCGGCCCAAATAGCTTTTTCGGCAGTTTCAATTGATACACCTTCTACCAGTTTACCTTCAACAATGAATAATCCAGCATCCAGACTGCTAGAAATGTAGGCGTTGATATCACTAAATAATTTTTGTTCTTTTAACAGGCTGTTGTACAGGCGGGATGATTGTCCTCTCGATAAGATATCCGATAGCAAATCAAATGCATAATAATCGGCATTCAATCTTCCAGGCATTTTAAAAGAAACATAAATTGCATTTAATGGCACATTTGCTTTTACTGTTTCTGTTCTGGCTTCAGTTTGAGTATCTTCCTGTATCAGGTTTCTTTCATACTTATCTCCAGCAGGGATGGGTTCAAACCACTTTTCAGCAAGCTTTTTAACCTCTTCGGTTTTTACATTTCCGCCAACAACTAAAATGGCGTTTTGTGGTGTATAATGTTTTTTAAAAAAGGCTTTAACATCATCCATTGTTGCATTTTCGATGTGTGAAAGTTCTTTGCCAATGGTAGCCCAACGATAGGAATGCTTTTTATAAGCCAGCGGACGCAATTTCAACCAAACATCACCATAAGGTTGGTTCAGGTAACGTTGTTTAAATTCTTCGCTCACTACATTTCGCTGCGTGTCTAAACTTTTCTCAGAGAATGCTAAACTTAACATCCGATCACTTTCTAACCAAAAAGCCGTCTCTATATTCTCAGATGGTAAAGTGATGTAATAGTTGGTGATGTCGTTACTGGTAAAGGCATTATTTTCTCCACCTACTCTTTGCAAAGGCTCATCATAGTTTGGAATATTAACCGATCCGCCAAACATTAAATGCTCAAATAAGTGTGCAAAACCAGTTTTTTCAGGGTCCTCATCACGAGCTCCCACATCATATAAAATATTTAAAACCGCCATTGGAGTTGTTGGATCTTCATGAACCAAAACCTTTAATCCATTGGCTAGCGTAAAACGATTAAAATCTACCATAGGCAACAAAGATAGCCGAATTGTTGAATTGCTAAATTGTTTGATAACTTAAACAGCAAATTAATTATTACTTTTTTCTATGTTTTAGTTAGACGATGCAAATATCTTTTGTAATTTCTTTATTACATTTAATTATTTACTTTTATAAAAAAATTAAACCACAAAAACATGATCACTTATGTTATAATATCGCTCATCTTAATTATTATAAGCCTTTGTTTAATCAATTTTAGAAAAGAAAGTCCTTGGCGTCAAAATCATAACCAAACATTAAGCTTTATTATTTCGCTCATTTCTACTTTTACAGGATTATTTATTGCCTTATCCGTAAATACTTTTCTAGATAACATTAACAAAAAGGATAACTTAACTAAGCTGCTAAACACCACCAATCTAGCGATAGAAAATTGCCAGATGAAAACCAAGGGAATGTATTTAAATACTTCAAATTCTGGAGTGAATTTAACCGAAACCTTGAAGAAAACGCCGGTTACGTTGCCAAAATTATACCCGCAACTCGAAACCAATAACCTGGTTAATGATTATTTTACACCAAATGCTTTTCAGGCTTATATTGTTTGTATAGATAACATGGAAACCTTTGTTAAAAACCTTGGCAATACAGAACAAACTAACAATGGAACTAAAATAGAGATCCTTAACAGGTATCTAAAATATTTAGAATTCGCTAAAAGCCTTAATCAATTAGAGATTGAAAGACTTGAAGGAAACATAACAGAAAAACAAGAAACCAGTTCTTTAAAAATAATAGTTGACCAATTTACTACATCAAAATAACATGAAAAATATCATCATCATTTGCCTGTTGGCCTTTAGCTTATCATCATGCAATACAGCTCCAAAAAGCGAGGAAAAAATTGATTTTACTAAATCTTACGAATCTGCTGCACTAGCACTTACCGATGCTAAATTAAACTATGATGCCGCACTGGCCAGTAACGATACCGCAAGAATAGCCGCTGCCAAAATCAAATTAGAAACAGCTAAAACCACCTATTTAAAAAGTAAAATCTATTATACCGCAAATGGAGGTATAGTAAATGCAGAAGATGAACAAATGCTTGGTAAAACGAATATTGCTTTAGGTAAACCTGTTAACGATACCACCACTGCACCATTAAGTAACTTAGAACAAACGCCAGTCGCCGTTGCGGCTAAGAAGCTTATAGATAGCGGTAAAATTAATGCCGACAAAAAAATAAAACAGGTAGCGAGCGCAATAACCACTGGCGAAAACACGGTTAAACATGTTTCAGATGCAGTTAACACTGGCCAAAAAACAGTTAAAAGTAATGTGATCAAGGCCAATGAAAGTTTAACAAAAGCTAGCGACAGCACAAAAAAGCGTTTAGAAGAATTAAAAAAACAAGGAAACGATTTGCGAAACCTATTTAAACCTAAGGCAGATACAAACTAAAAATAATTAGGGCTGCCTTGTTTTTTTATAAAACTGTGATTATAGTGCTACTTATTTCGAGTATTTTTGTTTCATGAATACAGCCGATTTACTGCAACGGGCGCTACATTTTGATTTTCTAACGCAAGAAGAAGGTGTACACTTGTACCACCATGCCGACACACCATCATTGATGTTCGTGGCCAATGAATTAAGAAAAATTCAGGTTCCGAGTGGTAAGGTAACCTGGCAAATTGATAGAAATGTAAACACCACCAATGTTTGTATCGCCAACTGTAAATTCTGTAATTTCTTTAGAAGGCCTGGTCATGATGAAAGTTACATCACTGATATTGAAACCTATAAAGTAAAAATTGAAGAGACTTTCCGCTTAGGTGGCGATCAGCTTTTACTTCAGGGTGGTCACCATCCGGATTTAGGCCTTAATTTTTATGCTGATCTTTTTAGAAAACTCAAAGAATTATATCCTGATTTAAAACTGCATGCTTTAGGTCCGCCGGAAATTGCACACGTAGCAAAACTCGAAGGCATTAGCCATACTGAAGTTTTAAGCGCTTTAAAAGAGGCAGGCATGGATTCTCTGCCAGGTGCAGGAGCCGAAATTCTGAACGATCGTGTTCGCCGATTAATATCTAAAGGAAAGTGCGGTGGCCAGGAATGGCTGGATGTAATGCGGGCTTGCCATCAGTTAGACATTACTACCTCTGCAACCATGATGTTTGGACACGTAGAAACCATCGAAGAACGTTTCGAACATTTAGTATGGATTCGCCAGGTACAAAGCGAAAAACCAGCTGATGCAAATGGTTTCTTAGCCTTTATTCCGTGGCCTTTTCAGGATGATGGCACATTATTAAAGAGATTGCGTGGCATTAGTAATAATGTAACTGCCGATGAATACATCCGGATGATTGCTTTAAGCAGAATTATGTTGCCAAATGTAAAAAACATTCAGGCCAGTTGGTTAACCGTTGGAAAAACCACGGCACAACTTTGCTTACATGCTGGTGCGAATGATTTTGGTTCGATTATGATTGAAGAAAATGTAGTTTCGGCAGCAGGTGCACCACACCGTTTCACTGCAAATGGCATTCAGCAATCTATTAAAGCCGCAGGCTTTGAACCACAACTCCGCGGACAAAAATACAATTACCGCGATTTACCAGAACACCTGGAAGAACAGGTAATTACTTATTAAGACCTTTATAAATCAGTGAAAGTTTATTTCAAAGGGTAGTCAAAAATGCTGAAAGAAATAGCCTCAGGCAGCCTATCGGGATCTTTAAACTAAGAGAGAAAGTGCTTACAATAAGAATTCTTCGCGGTTAGGGATTTATTTTTTCGGTGCTGAACAAAGTTAGTTGGTAGAAATGCAAGGCCCCTTTACTGCGCTCTGCATGAATATCGCTATAGCCACCCTACTATCTAGCATAGGAGATGATGGAAGGAGAAGCCGTTGAAATTTTTGCACTAACGATTCACCCCCCAACCAGCTATCACCATTCTGCTCGCTTAAATAGTTTTCCCGCAGATTAAGAAGATTTACGCAGAATCATGATGGTAAATATCTGCGGTAATCATTTAGATTTGCGGGACCAAATTTGCATTATGCCGTAGGACGGTTAACACTCCAGCGACCGCCACCCTGCTATAACCACATGCTATTACCACCATGCTCTCCGGCCTAGGAGATGATGGAAGGAGAAGCCGTTGAAATTTTTGCACTAACGGTTCAAATACCCTCTACCCAAGGTAGCGCGAACGGCTCCTAAGATAAATCCTTTATTAAAAACAAATCGAGCCCTTGTGCTACCGCCATTTAAATTTTGACGTGCTAATCCAACATCAGATCCAAGCCTTGATTTTTTTGTTACTTTTTTGATCAAGCAAAAAAGTAAGAGCCCTTCGGCGGCAAGCCGAGGCAAGCCAAGCGCAGCGGAAAAAACAGCCAGTTTAAAAACAACCCTGCGGGCACCACTCCAATGGAGGGGAATTGCAAACGCACCCAGCTATCGCCACCCTACTTGCTTAAATAGTTTTCCCGCAGATTAAGAAGATTTACGCAGAATCATGATGGTCAAAATCTGAGGTAATCATTTAGATTTGCGGGACCAAATTTGCATTATGCCGTAGGACGGTTAACACTCCAGCGATTGATACCCTGCTATGACCACATGCTATTGCCATACTGCTATCCGGCCTAGGAGATGATGGAAGGAGAAGCCGTTGAAATTATTGCACTCCCGTTCAAATACCCTCTACCCAAGGTAGCGCGAACGGCTCCTCAAACAAATCTTTATTACAAAGCAAATCGAGCCCTTGCGCTACCGCGATCTAAATTTCGACGCGCTAATCCAACATCAGATCCAAGCCTTGATTTTTTTGTTACTTTTTTGATCAAGCAAAAAAGTAAAAGCCCTTCGGCGGCCAGCCGAGGAAAGCCAAGCGCAGCGGAAAAAGTTTACGGCAGGTGATGACACCAGCCGGTAGATGAATGCTACAAAAAAATGTCTTTTACGCTTCGGTTTAAAAGGATTTTATTTTGTCCTGGCCGGACGGGCCTTTTTTCTTTTGACAGCAAAAGAAACAAAACTGCCGGCTCGCAATTTTTTTATCCAAGTCAGTAGCTGGGCTAGGTCAGTGCCATCCCAAAAAATTGACCATGCCGGTCTAAGAGCAGAACGAAGAAACGGTGGTTTGGCCTTGCTGGGGTAGTGATAGCGATCGCCATTCTTGTTATAAGTCTAAGTCTGCATCCTAATTCTCATCGTGCTATTGGCACCTCGCTTTCCGGCCTAGGAGATGATGGAAGGAGAAGCCGTTGAAATTTTTGCACCTCCGTTCAAATACCTCTACCCAAGGTAGCGCGAACGGCTCCTAAGATAAATCTTTTATTAAAAACAAATCGAGCCCTTGCGCTACCGCCATTTAAATTTCGACGTGCTAATCCAACATCAAATCCAAGCCTTGATTGTTTGGTTCTTTATTATCAAGAATAAAGAACAAGCCCTTCGGCGGCCAGCCGAGGCAAGCCTGCGCAGCGGAAAAAACAAATTACCCTTCCCTAAAATACACCTCACACAACCCCTTCCCTAACTTCAAAAAACCCCCAACCAATTCCACAACATTAACAATTCTCCCATCAAAAGAAAAATCCTTCTCATCACACTGCCGACTAACACTTCCCATCATCATCTTTAATAGCATTTCATTTTCCTTATTCAAACAAAAATGATTCAAAGGCTTAGACGAAAAACAAGCACATAGATAAAGCAAGCGATCGAGGTTACGGAGGCGAGGCTGATAATCCATAAACACAAAAATAAGCCCCATGCAAATCTGTTCCACTGCCTGGTGCAATAAAAAAACACCCGCATGATCATGCCCATGAGTAATCGCCTGCTCTGCGGCCGCGAAAAAACCATTTGCCATCTGGCTTCGGTTGCGCCAATGCACGATGGCCCTGCCCAATCGCCTTTTAGGATTTGGCTGCTGCAATCCCGATATCTCTGCCACCCCAGGTACGGTATAGCACAATTTACCCTGATTCATTACGCTAGCAAAGTAACCATTCCGATGGTTTAGGTGTTTCAACAAAGTGGCCTGCCCATGCACTTGTACTATCACCTTTGCCACAGCAAAAGCACGATCAGCAAAATCTTGCACATCGCTTTCTATGGCCTCACTGCCATCGGTAAGCATTAAAAGGTAGTAAGTACGCTGCATTTGCCGCTTCGCCTTACAAAAAACACTGTTCACTTGCTCCTTCTTCGTTAACTTACCAAACTGATAAATTTGTAAGGGGGCATAGGCCTGCACCAATTGTGCAATTAAAGCTTTAAGTGGCTGTTGCTGTTCTGTTTCGGAGGCTTTAATTTTTTGCTTCATAACTCGTATTTATTTACGAGTCTAAGAGATAATCAGAACACTGTAACGGGCTCTATCTACCATTCTACCAGGCTTCTCACGGCCCCGCCAACGGGTTTACAATAGAGCCCATAGCGCTACAGTGCCAACAAAAATAGGCAAAATATCACTACAGGCATTCATCTATTGTCTCGTTGGCTGTGAATTGTGAGAATTTGGTAGCCGAGACTCTTTGTGATACCTTATTAATTAAATCAAATATAATAAAAAATACTCCTAATTAAGAGTAATATTAACTTATCTTTTTCTACAGTTTTATTTCAGATACAAATTCACCATTGATGCTGAAAAAAGACAAGAAAGTTATACCTACAGAAATAAAGAAAATTGGACTGCGTTTAAAAGGAATTCGTAAAAGTTTAGGATATGGAAATTCTGATGATTTTGCTAATCACTATGGTTTAAATAGATCTCAATATGGCAAATATGAAACAGGTTCAGAAGATTTAAGAATTAGCTCATTACTTAAGATTTTGGAGAAATTAAATATGGATCTCCCAACATTTTTCAATGCGGAATTTGAAAATCTTTAACGCGCTATTCATTTGAGGTTTAGGTATAAAAATGAATCGGCAGGAGAAAAAGAGCAAGAGATATTGAAGAATAAATAAAATCAACTTATAAAGTAAAAGGCCCATTCAGGAATTATTGCCTACTGCAAACCTTATGTTGCCTACTGCTAACCTTATGTTGCCTACTGCAAACCTTGTGTTGCTTACTGCAAACCTTATGTTGCTTACTGCAAACCTTATGTTGCTTACTGCAAACCTTATGTTGCCTACTGCAAACCTTATGTTGCCTACTGCAAACCTTATGTTGCCTACTGTAAACCTTATGTTGCCTACTGTAAACCTTATGTTGCTTACTGCAAACGTTATATTGCCTACTGCAAGCTAAAACAACTGATCTTGCTAATCCTGCAAATCCTGTCAAAAAATCCTTGACACAAAAAAAGGGAAACAGAACCAAGTTCTGCCTCCCTACCTTAAACTAAACATTACCTAATCAATAATGTAAATTTCGTTTTTATGCTAATTTTTTACCAGTTCTGATAAATAAGTTTGCTATTTTCTTCACATCAGAACCTGTTAAGAATTCATCAAAACATTCTGCTGCATGAGACTGCGTAACCGCAGTACCATTAATACCTGTAATTTGAACACCAGCCTGAGTGGTTGTTTGTTCACCTGCATAAACTGCATCTACAGCAGAAACACCGGTATCATTACCGTTCGCGGTATAAGCAATCCAAGGTTTTAAGCCAGATGCGCCCGTTACATTTGCAGCAACCATTTGGCGAATATGTGATGCGTGACGCGCTTCTACAGAGTGAATTTGTAGAGCAGTTGTTAATACTGGCATACCCTTTAAAATTGGTGCCTGGCCTTTGTAAGCCCTAACGCCTGTATCTTCAAATGCTAACGCTACTTTTAAAAATGTTTGATAGTTAGTATTCACATCAGCAAATCCACCACCTGCTGTAAAATCAAAATCAGCAAAAACGTATTGATCTGCACCCGTAATCCCTAAAGCACCTTTTAACAAATCAACGTGTGCACGTTCGTGGTTACGAATAGTGGTAATTGCTTGTCTTGCTGGTCCATCAGGGATATAAGTAGAATTGGCAAGCGTTAAAGCATTGTTATAATAGTTATATTCTAAATATTCTAATGCTAAAGCGAAACCTAAAACATCATTAACTGATGCAGGGTTGGTTTGACCGTATGCTTTTTGAAACAATGAACCCATTGCTAATGGTAATGCAGCCATAGAAATTTTCTTTCCAACATTGAAAAAATCTTTCATTGCACTGCGTCGCGGACTTAATCTTTCATAGATCTCTCCATCAACTTTTTCTATTTGGTCTAATATATTTAAGATATTCATGATTGCTGAGTTTTAAAGATTAAAGGTTAATTACGTTAATTTTGGTTTTGATATATTTACCTGCAGCGTTTGCAGCCAACACTTTATCTGGTGTTAAAGCAGCATCTAAACCACCGGCAACATTAGCACCTAATGCAGTTAATTCAGTTAAGTTTGCGAAATTTCCGTTACTAACAAGATCTCTGATGTAAGCAGCATGACGTGCCTCTACTGAAACAATTTTACCCGCCGCTACCAAATAGGCATCTGTCGTAATACGTACACCTGCACCATTATATGCAGCAACACCTAAATCTTCAAATGCTTGTGCTGCGCCCAAAACGCTAGTTGCATTAGTAAAATCAATAGAAGAGAAATCTACTTCTAAACTTCCAATTGCTGCTGTGCTCAATACATTTTTAAAAAACTCTCTGTGTGCAATTTCGTGGAATTGAATATCCTGGAAATAAGCTTTCTGTGCAGTTGTGAATGATGATGGTGGTGCAGATGCCACTTTAACATAAAATGCTGCCTCTAATTGCTCTAAAGCATAAGCATAATTTAGAACACCAATTTCATTTTTAAAATCCAAAGTTGCACCAGTCATTACATTTTCTACGCCACGATCTTTTTTACAACCTGCGGCTACTAAGGCAATACCTGCAGCGCTTGCACCAGCATACTGAAGGAAAGACCTTCTGCCTAGCGCTCCATTAAATAAACTTTCTTCTTGAAGCTTACCTTTTGTTTCTAGTTCATTGTTTTTCATATTAATCTAAGTTTTAGGTTTTTTGAATTCGTTTGATGATACATACGTGACAATTAAGCGACTGGTTTTTTCTTTTTCACTTTTTTTTATTAAGCGATTTTAATACATTCACAAACCTATAACTATGACTACACTAAAAGCCATTATTGTTGATGATGAGGAGTTTGCCCGATCATCATTATTTTTCTTATTGCAACAGAATTGTCCGCAGGTAGAAATAACCGGTATCGCAAAATCTGTAGCAGAAGCAAAGGAGATTTTAGCTCATCATACCATCAATTTAATCTTCCTGGATATCGCTATGCCAGGAGGTAATGGATTTGAATTAATACCTGATGCACAAAAATACCAGGCGGCTGTAATTTTTGCCACCGCTTACGATCAGTATGCGCTTAAAGCCATCAAGGCAAATGCATTAGATTACCTGTTAAAACCAATAGATATTGATGAATTGAAAATTGCGGTAGATAAAGTATCCCAACACATCAGGCTTTTCCAAAATCAAAATGAAAACGATGAAAGAATTGCAAATTTAGCTTCCAGTTTAAGTACCAAATCAGAAATCAAAAAATTAACCCTCCCTTATGGCCAGGGGTTTAAAATGATAGATGTAGATGATATCATTTATATCGAAGCCGATAGCAATTACTCTGTGGTACACCTCGCCAATCAGGATAAAGTTACAGTTTCGAAAGTTTTAAGGGAATTTGAAGAGCTTTTGCCGTCCGATCAATTTGTGCGCATTCATAAATCGAGCATCATCAACCTCAACCATTTAAAAGAATACAACTCCAAAAATGGCTTGCAGGTGTTCTTAAAGAATGGCGAAAGCATTAACATCTCCCGAAGGCGGGCAAGCGATTTTTTTGAGAAAATTAAACTATTTATCAAAGCAGGCAGTGATCATTAATTATAAAGAAAGCATAACAGCAGCGCTTCAAAAAGCTAAACATAAATGGATTATCTTCCCATTTATTATGGTTGTTATATTGATCATTTCTTCGTTTATCTTGCCCTCAACAGCATTTTCTCAAACTACGTACCTCCCCCATTACACCTCAAAAAACGGCCTAGCCAGTAACAATTGCTATTATATTTTACAGGATAAAAAAGGCTTTATCTGGATTGCAACAGATAATGGAGTAAGCCGGTTTGACGGCACAAATTTTCAGAATTTCACTATTGAAGATGGCCTACCAGACACCCAGATTCTTCAAATGAAGGAAGATAAAAGTGGCCGGCTCTGGTTCTTCGCACTTAATGGCCAACTGAGTTACCTGAAGGATGGCAAATTTTATAATAAGGATAATGATCAGTTACTTAAGAAACTAAATTTCAACACAGTAATTGTATCCTTCTTAATTGATAAATCTGGCAGAATCTGGCTGGGTACCAACGCTAACTTAATTGTTTGCTGGGATGGAAAAACAATCAAAAAGTACATCTCCCCAAATCAGGATGATAAATTCATCAATGCTTTCATACATGAAGATGAGCAGGGAAATATCCTGGCCTATAGCGACTTAAGTGTTCAACAATTTAATGGGAAAACATTTTCAATTGTTAAATCGCAGGTGCGGCCAATTTCTTATATGACGGCTACCAATCTGCCAGATAAATCGCTGCTCTACCTGGATGGCAAAGGTTTAAAAAAATTGAAATCCGGTAAAATCAATAACTTAATTTCTATTCCACAGAATCTGATCAAAAACATGTCTGGCTACTTCTATTATGATCAGACATTGAAAGAAGTTTGGCTGGCTAATGCCAATGGCACTTTTGCGCTAAATAAAAGTGGAAAAACCGTCCAATACCTTCAGGATATCTCCGTTAACCAGGTAACAAAAGATAATAACCAGAACATGTGGTTTGCCACCACTACCGGAATTTATATGTTACCAAACATTAATAATCGCCTTTCTATCATTGATGCTGAATCTGGCTTGAGCAGTAATGTAATCAAGAGCATTACAAAAGATAGTAAAAACCGCTTATGGCTGGGTACTGATGATGCGGTGATTGACATTTTAGACATCAATAATTTTCAGATTCAGGAAGTTGGCTTAGATGATTTTAAGAAATACAAAACAGTTAAACAACTTGCTTTTGATGCAAAAAATGAATCCATCTATTTCGCTTCTGACTATGGAATGGGGGTTTTTAAAAATATCTATAAAAACACCGACAATGTAAGTTACCTCAAAGAGGCAAACAATTCTATGTTTGTAATCAAACATTTTAGTCTAAGCGGAAATAACAATCACCTGGCGTTGTCTCTATCATCTGGGGTTGTTTTTCTTTCAGATAAATTAAATAAATTTGAATTTAACTCACTAAAATACAGAGAAAAAGAAGACTTTTTTAAAGACAGGTCTTATCATGTTTTCTACGATAAAGCAGGAAATCTTTGGTTTTCGAACATTAATGGTTTATCCGAGTTTTCGAACGGAAAGTTGATCAAACACTTCGAAAACCAGCCGTTACTCACCAAACGCATCAACGATATCCAGCAACTTGCAGATGGTACGCTTATTCTGGCAACAGATGGTTATGGTTTAATTTTTTATCGAGAAGGAAAAATTACGAGGCAAATTACACAAGAAGATGGCTTAACGAATAACATTTGCACGAAACTGTTTATCAAGAACAATGAAATCTGGGTATTAACCAATAAAGGCGTAAATAAGATTACCAACTACCCAAAAGCGCCAGCTGTAGCCAATTTCGATTATGGAAAAGATTTATTGAGTGATGATATTAACAGCTTATTTATTGATGATAGTACAGCTTATTTTGCCACAAACAAAGGCTTAATACTATTTAAATACAATAATAAAAACATCAGCAGGAATTTGCCTAAAGTTTATGTTACCTCCATTGTAAAAGATAACGAACGCTTGCCTATTGATAAAGAAAACTTCACCTTCGAAACCGGGAACAGTACCATCTTATTTACCTTTAGCGCTGTAGATTTTACCACCAGCGATATTACCTATCGTTATCGCCTAAGTGAAAATTCTGCCTGGCTGGAAACCCGGACCAGGAGGTTGGATTTCTCATCACTCCAACCAGGCGATTATGTTTTTGAAGTTTGTGCAAAAGCCCAGAATGGAAATTGGGGACCATCGGCCAAGATAGCTTTCACCATTGAGAAGCAATTCTGGCAGAGCCTCTGGTTTCTCTCTATTCTGATATTGTTTGTTGCATACATTTTTTATAAGGTTGCTGTTTACATTACCCGCAAGCAGAAAGACAAAGAACAAGCTCAATTACTACTTAAAAATAAAGTGCTGATGTTGGAGCAACAAGCGCTACAAGCAATGATGAATCCGCATTTTGTATTTAATGTGATGAATTCCATTCAACATTACATCAATACGCAAAACACTGCTTCGGCCAATAAAGTGCTCACCGGTTTCGCCCGCCTGATTAGGAAAAATCTGGAAATCTGTACTAAAAGCTATATCTCACTGGAAGAAGAGTTAGAATATCTAAATCTTTACCTGAAACTGGAAAAAAATCGTTTTGGTGATAAACTACAATATACTTTTTCTATTGATGCGGAAATAGATGAGGAAGACACCTTTATCCCTTCCATGCTATTGCAGCCTTATGTAGAGAATGCTATCTGGCATGGAATTATGCCGAAAGAAACCGATGGTCAAATTCAGATCAATATTAAATTACTAGACTCATCCTACCTCAACATTGAAATTATCGACGACGGCATGGGCATTGAAAACTCATTAAACAATAAAAGCGATACCCATATTAGCAAAGGTATGCAGCTTACAAAAGAAAGATTAAATCTTTTAAGCCAGATTGGAGCAAAACCTATACACTTAAACGTTAGTCAAAATGGTAAAAGTGGTACAACAGTATCGATATCTATCCCATTAAAATAGCAAATTTACCGTTTACTCAATTATTGATACCACTCACTAAATAGAACTTTAGAAGAGCAAGCTTTAGCCTTAAACTTGTCTTAGAAATAAACGATAGTGTTTATCAAAGACGTTCTTATAGAATTGATATAGATATTTAATAACCTAACCTAAAGCTATATCTTAATTCAGGTTTCATTTGTGTGTTGAAAGCGGTCTTGTTTTTTAAAAGCGAGACCGCTTTTTTTGTGTCCAAAAATTATATTTTTGCATATGCCTGAACAAAATATTGCTAAGCACATAGAAGCCCTTATTTTTTCTTCCGTACAAAGTATTAGCGTTCAGGAAATTTCGCTTGCCTTAAATGCTGTTTCCGCAGAAGAAATAACAGAAAGTAAGATTTTTGAAAGCTTAGCACTTATTGAAGCAAAATTTAGCAAAGATGATTTCGCCATAGAATTGGTAAATCTGAATAATGGTTACCAGTTTCTTACAAAGAGAGATTTCCATGAAACCGTGAACCAACTTCAGTTGCATCGTTCAAAGAAAAAGCTAAGTCAGGCCGCTATGGAAACCCTTGCCATCATTGCCTATAGTCAACCCATTACCAAGTTAGAGATAGAGCAAATAAGAGGGGTAAACTCCGATTATTCTGTACAGCGATTATTAGAAAAAGAACTGATTAGTATTGATGGTAAAGCCGAAACCCCAGGTAGGCCGATCCTGTATCGCACTAGTCCATTGTTTATGGATTATTTTGGTTTAAACCATTTAAACCAACTTCCTCAGCTAAAAGATATTGCCAGAGAGGAAAATTCTGTAGGTGAAAATACAGAGTAAAATAAATTAATTTCTTTGCTTACAGATTGTTATTAGAAAAGTTTTTTTTGTATTTTTAAACTATAAAAGCAATTTTTATTTTTGTGATATGAAAGCGCCAAAGAAACTCCCAACCAAGCCAACTACCAAGAAACAGTTAGACGAAGATGATGATCTTGAAGATGATGATATTCAGCTTAAAGCAAAATCCAAAGACGATGATGAAGATGATTTTGATGTTCCATTAGATGACCTGGATAATTTTGACAACTTTGATGACGATGACGACGATTATTAATATTTAAAAATTATATATTTGAAGAAGCATCCTACCGATTGGTTGGATGCTTTTTAATTTTAAAACCTTTTCATGCAAGTTATAGCAGTAAACAATTCATCGCTCAAAAAAGATTTCTTAAACGTCCCGAAGATTCTATATCAGAATGATCGGAATTTTATTTGTCCGCTAGATACTGAGGTGGAGAATGTTTTTGATCCGAAAAAGAATAATTTCTTTAACCATGGAAAATGTACCAGATGGGTTTTAAAAGATGAATCCGGTAAAATAATAGGTAGAGTTGCCGCATTTATTAACGAAAAAAAAGCCTTTCAATATGAACAGCCTACCGGCGGTATGGGCTTCTTTGAATCGATTGACGATGAAAAAGCAGCTTTCCTTTTATTGGATACGGCAAAAGCATGGTTAATTGAAAATGGTATGAAAGCCATGGATGGGCCAATTAATTTCGGAGAAAATGATTCCTTTTGGGGCTTATTGGTTGAAGGCTTTACCCCACCATCTTTCGGCATGAACTATAATTTCCCTTATTATCAAAAGTTTTTTGATGCTTATGGCTTTGTTACCGAATATGAACAATTAACCAATCATATCAATTTAACCATTCCCTTTCCAGAACGGTTCACCAAAATCGCCAACTGGGTGAGGAATAAGCCTGGCTATACTTTCGAATATTTTAGCAAGGCCAATGCAGAGAAGTACATTAATGATTTAATGGAAATCTACAACGATGGCTGGCAAGACTTCGAAAACTTCGTGCCTATTAAAAAGGAAACCCTTCAGGAGAGTTTCAAAAGTATGGAACCCATTATGGATGAGCATTTAATTCAATTTGCTTACTTTAATGGCGAACCCGCTTCTTTCGTAGTGCTTATTCCTGATGCGAACCAAATGATTAAGGGCTTTAATGGTAAGCTCGGCCTTATTGAAAAATTAAAATTTGCTTACCGCAGATGGGTTGGCGTAACCAGAATGCGGGCTATCGTTATGGGTACTAAACCTAAATTTCAAAAACATGGTTTGGAATCAGTTCTTTTTATCCGTTTAGGTGAATATGTACTTCCTAAAAACCAATACAAGGAACTCGAGCTAAGTTGGGTTGGTGATTTTAACGAACAAATGATTGCTATCCATAAAGCCACTGGCGCTACTTTTGGTAAAAAGCACTTAACCATGAGAAAAGTTTTTTAGGAAAACGAAGAGTGAGGATTGAGGAGAAAAGAGCAAGGAGCAAGGAATAAAGACTAAAGCGGAAAGACTAAAGGTAAAAGACTAAAGCGGAAAGACTAAGCAAAAGTTATCAAAGAAATTATAATCTGTGGAATCAATCGATCTGTGTAATCAACCCGAAGGCAAACAATTGACGAATAACGAAGATCATCAAAAAATCAAAATCTATGTAATCAATCGATCCGTGTAATCAACCCGAAGGCAAACAATTAACGAAGATCCACCAAAGAAAATAAAATCTGTGTAATCAATCAATCCGTGTAATCAACCCGAAGGCAAACAATTAACGAAGATCCACTAAAGAATATAAAATCTGTGTAATCAATCGATCCGTGTAATCAATCCGAAGGCAGAACGATCATGTCCATTAGATTCCCAATTTATCATAAAGATCAATCACCTTCTTGCGAAGTTTATTGATCTCTTCTTCTTTTTCTGCCAGCTGTTGGCGCAATTCATCCGAATCTACTGATGAAACCTGATCTGCTTCTTCTCCAGTTACTAAGGTTATTACAGGGACTTTAAACGTTTTGGCGATTTGCAGCAATCTGGAAATATTGAGATCAGTCTGGCCGGTTTCGATTTTACAAAAAGCCGGAGTTGAAATGTTTAGCTGTTTCGCAGCCTCTGCCTGGCTTAAACCAAGCGCCACCCTACTCTGCTTAATTCGATTTCCAATGCTTTTCATTTTTATAGATATGAGATGTGAAACATCAGATTTGAGATAAAATCACCATCAAATCTGATGTGTTACATTTACTTTGTTAATGCTGCAGACAATTCATACAAATCGAAACCTGCATAATTACCAGAACTCATCATTAAAAGATTAGCATCTCTATAATTCAGACTTAATAAATAGGCTTTGAGCTTTACAGCATCATTAAAGAATTTTAATTTCGGATTATCAAAAGCTTGTTGTACATCTTCTTCAGAAAAAGGTTCCATTCTTTTCTGTTCAAAGCTCTTCAAATCAATAAATACAATTGCTTCATCAGCCTGGTTCATTGCGCCCGCATATTCTTTAAGAAAATCTTTATTCAAACTGCTAAAAGTATGTAATTCGATACAGGCAACTAACTTACGATTAGTAAACTGTGCCTTAACAGCATCGATAGTGGCTTTCAGTTTTGATGGCGAATGTGCAAAATCTTTGTAAACATTAGTGGATTCATCAGCAGAAATCACTTCTAACCGCTTGGCTGCGCCACTAAAAGATGAAATTGCAGCATCAAATTCTACTGCACTAATATTTAAGGTTTTACAAACCTCTTTGGCTGCGTTGAGGTTCATTAAGTTATGATCTCCGAAGACTTTTAAAGCAGTTCTTTCTGGCAAAAGATAGGTGATGCCGTTTTTGATCTCATGCGCAGGAATAGCATATCCAATCTTGTTAACTTTTGCTTGAGATTTGGATACCATTTCATTGAGATCAGCATCAACTTCGCAATAAATTAGTGTACCATTTTCTTCGATGGTATCAATAAACTTTTCAAACTGCAAGGTATAATCTGCATAGGTTGGGAATACATTAATATGATCCCAGGCAATGCCACTAATTACGGCCACATTGGCTTTGTAAAGGTGGAATTTCGGACGCCTGTCTATCGGCGAAGAAAGATATTCGTCGCCTTCAATTATCATCACTGGTGCCTCTTCGGTAACCTTAACCATCGTTTCGAAACCGGCAAGCTGCGCACCAACCAGGTAATCGAAATCACGATTGTAATAATTCAGCACATGCAAAATCATGCTGGTGATGGTGGTTTTACCATGACTACCGCCAATAACCACACGCAACTTATCTTTGCTTTGCTCATAAATATATTCCGGGTAGGAATAAATTTTTACGCCAAGTTTCTGTGCCTTTAACAATTCGGGATTATCAATTCTGGCATGCATCCCCAAAATAACAGCATCTAAATCTGTAGAAATCCGGCTTTCCTCCCATCCCATTTCAACTGGCAATAAACCATATTTATCCAGACGTGATTGAGCAGGCTCAAAAATCACATCATCAGAACCTGATATCTGATAACCTTTTTTATGTAAAGCAATAGCCAGGTTGTGCATGGCGCTACCACCGATTGCTATAAAATGTATACGCATATTTATTTGTTATTAGGACGAAGGACAAATGAGCAAGGATAAAAGAGCAAGGAACAAGGAGCAAGGATAAAAGACCAGGCGACAATAAGGACAAATGAGCAAGGAATAAGGAGCAAGGATAAAAGACCAGGCGACAACAAAGCCAAATGCTCATGACCTGGAAATCAATTTTCTGCTTCTGATCTTTATTCTTTGATCATTGTTCTTTCATCCTTGTTCTTTGATCCTTGTTCTTTGTTCCTTGTTCTTTACTCCTTCTATTTCTTCTCAAACTGAGCCGCAACCCAGTCGCCGTTTTGTTTATGATCAAGATATTTAATACCATATTGAGCACATTCTGCGGTAATCATGCTTAAATCTGGTTCGAGGTAAAAGCCACTGAAAAAGATTTTCCCCTCTGGTTTTAATACTTCCGCATAGCGATGAATCTGATCCAGGAGAATGTTTCTATTGATGTTTGCAAAAATTACATCATACTGCTCATCAGGAATTACTTCCTTACTTCCGCAAAGCGCTTTAAGATTGATAATATTATTTAACGTAGCATTCTCGATAGTGCTCTCGTAGCAAATATCATCGTAATCGATAGCCATTAAACTTTTGGCACCGAGTTTACCAGCCAGGATAGCTAAAATCCCAGTCCCGCAACCCATATCCAGAATATTTTTATCCAGCAAATCTGCAGCTAAAATATACTGCATCATCATGGTTGTGGTTTGATGATGACCAGTACCGAAAGCCATTTTCGGATCAATAATTATTTCATAAGGATACGAAGGTTTAGGTTCGTGAAATGTTGCCCTTACGTAGCAAACATCATCTATAATTAGCGGACTAAAGTTCTTTTCCCATTCTGCATTCCAATTCTCATCTGCCACATCTTCTAATACGTACGTAGCAGTAAAATCATCGGCATACCCGCCGAGCAAATCTTTTAATTCCTGATCGTTGAAATTTTCTTTGATCACAAAAGCTGTAAAACCACCTTCGCTATCTTCAAAAGTATCAAAACCTAAATCAGCAAGATCACTAATCAGGAGATCTTGCTGAAATTCTTCAATACTATTAAATTTAAATATCGCTTTAATATATTGCATCTAGCTGTTTAATGCTTTTATAATGTCTGTAAAATCGCGTGATTTCAAGGATGCACCACCTATTAAACCACCATCAATATCCTTTTGTGAAAATAAGCTTGCTGCATTACCAGGATTGCAACTTCCGCCATAAAGAATAGTGGTATCATCAGCAATATTAAAACCATAATTGGCTTCAATTTCTGAACGAATAAAAGCATGGATATCCTGTGCTTGTTCTGGAGAAGCTGTTAAACCTGTTCCAATTGCCCAAACTGGCTCATAAGCGATAACAATTTTAGCAAAATCAGTATCGCTTAAACTAAAGATACCTTCTGTTAATTGCTTTTTTAATACTTCATAATAACTTCCGTTGTTACGTTCGTCTAAAGTTTCTCCAATGCAAAAAATCGGCGTTAAGCCATTGGCTAAAGCAACCTTTGTTTTTTCAGCTAATAATGCATCGCTCTCAGCAAAATATTGTCTACGCTCTGAGTGACCTAAAATAACATATTCTGCACCAACAGACTTCACCATCTTTGCTGAAGTTTCGCCGGTATAAGCACCACTTTCCTTATCGCTGATATTTTGAGCACCAATTTTAACATCGTTCCCACCCAATTTTGCCAGGCTGTTTAAATGAATAAATGGTGAACAGATAATGGCAATTTGATCGCCTTTACGCTCATCTTTAACCATATTTACAATTTCACTAAATAACGAAACACCTTCATTATAGTCTAAATTCATTTTCCAGTTACCGGCTACTATTTGTTTTCTCATTGTATTTAATTTATTGGTTTGAAGATCCCATTAAAAAGATCATGTTAATATTAATAGTTTCTATGAGCGGATGTTAATTCAAAAACTTTGGTTAAGATATCTTTTTCTATATGATCGAATGGCAAAGATTTTCTTGCAAATACTTTCTCGGCCGTTTCGAACATCTTTTCTAATTTATAAGGCTCGAAGCAACTGCCTCCACCCCAGCTAAAATCAGAAATATGATTTGGAGGAAGGCCAGCACCAAAAATATTGGCACTTACGCCAACTACGGTTCCGGTGTTAAACATGGTATTAATGCCGCTTTTAGAATGATCGGCCATAATTAAGCCGCAAAATTGCAGCTGTGTATTCCGCATAGACTGGCTTTCATAATCGTAAAGCTTCACCTCTGCATAATTATTTTTTAGATTAGAATTATTAGTATCGGCACCGATGTTGCACCATTCGCCTAAAACGGAATTGCCCAGGTAGCCTTCGTGACCTTTAGCGGAATTGCCCCAGATTACGGAATTATTAATTTCGCCGCCTGCACGACTATTGGGGCCGATTGTTGTACCAGAGTAGATTTTAGCACCCATTTTGATAGATGAATTTTCACAAAGTGCAAAAGACCCGCGGATAAGACTGCCTTCCCAGATTTCAGCATTCTTACCGACGTAAATTGGACCGTAAGTGGTATTCAGCACACTACATTCGACTTTTGCGCCTTCTTCAAAAAAGATATCATCGCCCAACAATTGATTCGTGCTACTGATCTTTGCAGAAGTACGTCCCTTGGTTAATAGCACAAAATCCTTTCTTATTTCAGCCGGATTATTAGCAAAAATATCTTCGGGATAAACAATCCTGACCAAATCCCTTTTGTACTGTATCTCGTTATTAAATGTTACCGCATCTAACTGAGCAGGATCATTGTGATGTGCAATAAGAATATCGCCTTTAACCAACACTTCACCATTTTTCAATTGGCTTATCGCATCAACTAAAGCCTCATCAGGACAAATAGAACCATTGATGGAAAGATTTGCATTAACTTTTTTGGAATATTTTATAGAAAGATATTCTTGAGTTTGGAAACCGAAGTCGGCATTTAAGTATTTCGCCCATTTTTCGGCAATGGTTAAAATACCAATTCGCAAATCGGCCACTGGCCGGGTAAAGGTAAGCGGACGTAAAGACATCCAGCTGGCATCATCAAATAAATTGATTGTCATAAGCAGCAAAAATAAAAAAAGTCCCGATGCTTTTGGCAAAGGGACTTCAAAAAATGCTTTTTGTTGCTAAAATTATTTCTTAGCGTAACGGTTTTTGAATTTATCAATACGTCCTGCTGTATCAACCAATTTCATTTTACCAGTATAGAAAGGGTGTGAAGTATGAGAAATCTCTAATTTGTAAAGAGGATACTCGTTACCATCTTCCCATTTAATTGTTTCTTTAGTATCTACACAAGATTTTGTTAAGAAAGCATATTCGTTAGACATATCTTTAAAAACAACTGGTCTGTAGCTTGTTGGGTGCAAATCTTTTTTCATTTGAATATTATTTTAAGTTATTTGTGTGAAAGCATCAAGAACATTTTTGCAATTTGCTGGCAACAACGCTTATGACAATTTCTATTAATCTTTCTACTTCTATTTTAGAGGATGCAAATATCTTAATTTTATTTTTGATTTACAAGCCTAAATTGAGAATTTTAATTTATTAGTTTTTTTCGCAACCATTGCCGGAAAATTATCTGCCTTTAGTTTATAACCAACTTTTCGATTATCTATTATGAGCAGTATGATTTAAACTTTTTCGAAATTAATATTGTTTATCAGATATTTAAAAAATATCACTAAATTTGAGTTATGAGAAAAGACGGCGCATTTGATGGTATTATCCATGCTAACAGCAACGGGAAGCTTTATATTAAAAGTCCAGATTTTTTTGCACAGCCTAGAATAAGAGAAATGGTGGGCGCATTAATGGAATCAAGCATCTTTAAAAAGATAGAAAAAGATAAAAACAAGAAGTAGTCTTTAGATGCCATTTAACCTGCTTTTATTTCCGCTTGTGGGTGGCTACTATATCTTGATCAGGTTCAGATATCTCCGATATGTTCAGTATCGGCTAGAAAACCAACGCGTATTATTAAACTCCGCCTTCGCTGGCATCATGCTCTTAGGTGTATGCTTTTTGTTAAGAGCATTATTCATTGCTATTTCTCCCGAAACTGTTGCTTACTTAAGCGAATTACTTCCTATTCGCACACCTTATTTCGGTACTACGAGCCTGTCATTATTTGTGGCGGTAGCTGCAACAGAGTTTGCCAATCTCTTTATTAACCGGCTAACAGCAATTAAGAAAGCGATATCAACTTCAGGAAATGAATTTGAACTTCTACTTAGCTCCTCTTTCTTTGACGCCCACCTATTACAATTTACCATGGATAGTGGTAAATTTTATATTGGCTGGGTGAAAGAATTACCGAAGCCCTTTACTACAAGTTACATCCGCATCACACCTGCATTTAGTGGTTATCGCAATGATAAAAAAGAATTAATTTTTACCACACAGTATTTAACAGTTTATGCCAGCTACATTGATGATGGCTCTGTTGAAAATGCAAATGAACTCAAAACAGATCTCGTATTGAAAGCTGATAAGATTAATGCCATTTCGTTTTTTAATATGGATATGTATAACAGATTTAATCCAGTTCAGGAATAAACCCTAATCTTTTTTCGCGCTATATTTCTTCCACGTTTCCACTTTTGCCATCTGGCGAGCAATATATGCATCCGCGATAACTTCAGCAGAACTCAAACCCTCTACTGTTTCCAGCAGTTTTTTTAATTCGTATTGATCTACATCGGCCTTATATAAAATCTGAATCAGCTTCGGAAAATCATTATCAATTAAATAAGCAAAAGCATCGACCATCGCCTCACGCAACTGATTCTCAGAAAGATTATCTGATATCTCGAAATCTTTGCTGATGATTTTAAGGATAGACATGTTATTTTTCGTTGTTATTTTCTTTGATCGCAGTTCGTTGATCGTCACTCTTTGCTCTTTGTTCCTTAATCCTTGCTCCTTACTCTTTGTTCTTTGCTCTTTGCTCCTTACTCTTTGCTCCTTATTCCGTGCTCATCTCCCTCACTGCTAAATCCATTTAATTTCCTGGCAGAGCTCAATCAGCACACCATTTGTATTTTTTGGATGCACAAAGCAAACCATCTTATTATCTGCCCCTTTTTTAGGTACATCATTCAGAAGTGTGAAACCATTGGCTTTTAACCTTTCCATTTCTTCTAAAAGATTATCTACGGCAAAGGCAACATGATGAATCCCCTCTCCTTTTTTCTCCAGAAACTTGGCGATTGCACTATCGTCATCCGTTGCTTCCAGAAGTTCTATTTTATTTTCACCAGTTTTAAGAAATGCCGTATTTACGTATTCTGAGGCAACTATTTCCGTTTTGTAGCAGGATGTATTTAGCAACAGTTCGTAAAGGGGAACAGACTTAGAAAGGTTATTTACGGCTATTCCGATATGTTCTATCTTATTCATAGTTTCAAAAGGTTGGTTGAATGTAAAAATGCAGGTTTTGTCTATAACCTCATAGCTATTATTTATAATTCTTAGGAAAGTTTTTTTGTATCTTTGTATTATAATTAACAGAATAGAGATGAAACAGCCGATATATTTAGATAATAACGCAACAACACCTTTAGATCCAAGAGTGTTGGAAGCGATGCTACCTTACTTTACTGAGAAATTTGGAAATGCCGCAAGCCGTAATCACGCTTTTGGCTGGGTGGCTGAAGAAGGAGTGGATTATGCTCGTGAGCAGGTAGCCAAATTAATCGGCTGTACTGAAAAAGAAGTAATTTTTACATCAGGCGCAACTGAAGCTGATAACCTGGCTATCAAAGGTGTGTTTGAAATGTATAAAGAAAAAGGTAACCACATCATTACTGCGGTTACTGAACATAAAGCCGTATTGGATACTTGTAAACACCTGGAAAAAAATGGTGCAAGAGTAACTTATTTAGGCGTTAAGGAAGATGGTTTGATCGACTTAGCTGAATTAGAAGCAGCAATGACGCCTGAAACTATTTTAGTTTCGATCATGTACGGAAATAATGAAATTGGGGTAATTCAACCCGTTAAAGAAATTTCTGCTATTGCACACAGATTTGGTGCTTTATTCATGACTGATGCAACTCAGGCGGTAGGTAAAATTCCAGTTGATGTAAACACAGATGGAATAGATTTAATGGCTTTTTCTGCACACAAAATGTATGGTCCGAAAGGAGTTGGTGCACTTTATGTTCGTAGAAAAAACCCAAGAGTTAAAGTAACATCACAAATGGACGGCGGTGGCCATGAGCGTGGAATGCGTTCAGGTACATTAAATGTTCCTGGCATTGTTGGTTTAGGTAAAGCCTGCGAACTTTGTCGCTTAGAAATGGAAAGTGAAACCATTCGTTTGTCTGCTCTGCGTGATAAGTTAGAGTCAACTTTAAACAAAATGGAAGAGAGTTATGTTAATGGTAATACACAACACCGTTTACCACACGTAGCTAATATTTCTTTCAAATATGTTGAGGGTGAAGGATTAATGATGGCCATGAGTGATTTAGCTGTATCTTCAGGTTCTGCTTGTACTTCGGCTTCTTTAGAACCATCTTACGTATTAAAAAGCTTAGGTTTATCTGATGATTTAGCACACTCTTCCATCCGTTACGGTTTAGGTCGTTTTACAACTGAAGAAGAGATAGATCAAGCCATTGCAGTAACTGAAAAAGCGGTTAACCACTTAAGAGACCTTTCTCCACTTTGGGAAATGTTTAAAGAAGGAATCGACTTGAGTAAAATTGAGTGGGCGGAACATTAATTTGCATAGCAAATTAATGTGTAGAAAGTTATAAGTTAAAAGTTGTAAGTCTGGAAGTATAAGCGTGATGCTTAGAATAGCAGATGGATGAGTTGAAGTTTAAAAGTTGAATAATATCAGTATAAGATTAAAACACTTGACCTGGAACCCACAACTTGCAACCCGTAATACACGACCTATAACGCATAAATATTAAACAAAATCATCCCGTAAGGGATTTAAAGAAATAGAAATTATGGCATATTCAGAAAAAGTAATTGACCATTACAATAACCCACGTAACGTAGGTACATTAAATAAAGACAGTAAATTTGTTGGAACAGGATTAGTTGGTGCACCAGAGTGTGGCGATGTAATGCGTTTACAAATTGAAGTAAGTGAAGATAACGTAATTACAGATGCTAAATTTAAAACATTTGGTTGCGGTTCTGCAATTGCTTCTTCTTCTTTAGCTACAGAATGGTTAAAAGGAAAAACAATTGATGAGGCTTTATCTATCGACAACATGGATATCGTTGAAGAGTTGGCTTTACCGCCAGTAAAAATTCACTGCTCAGTACTTGCAGAAGATGCAATTAAATCTGCCATTAACGATTACCGTGTTAAAAATGGTTTAGAGGCAATTGTTTTAGAAAAATCACACCACTAATTAAAGTAACAAGTATTTAGTATCAAGTATCGAGACGACAGTTCGATTTTTTTATCTTGATACTTAATACTCAAATCTCGATACTATGATTACCATAACCGATAAAGCAAAAAACAAAATTGACCACTTAATGCAGGATTCTGAAATGGGTTCTGATTATTTTTTACGTGTTTCTGTAAAAGGTGGTGGATGTTCTGGATTATCGTATAATTTAGATTTTGATAACGAAGAGCAAAAAGGCGATCAGTTTTTTGAAGATAGAGGAATCAAAATTGCATTGGATATGAAATCATTCCTTTATCTGGCCGGAACTGAATTAGATTTTACCGATGGCTTAAATGGAAAGGGTTTTAACTTCGTAAATCCAAATGCCAGCCGCACTTGTGGTTGTGGCGAAAGTTTCTCCGTTTAGTTAAATCAACTCATATTAAAAAGGTTCCATAAATTATGGAGCCTTTTTTGCGTTTGATTCATTTATTAAAATGTAATAATAGCCCAAGCGCACTCAAACACATTTAAAATCTTCTGCCAATTTGCTTTTTTAAACCAAAAAGCATTATTATTGTTAATTATAACGAACACCAAATAACGAGCAATGCCATTAATTAATGAATTTTCGACAGTCCCTACCCTGTTGAGAAATGTTGTAAAAAACATTCATAAACCTAAGGATACTTTTTTAATCCATAAACAGGGTACCGAATGGATTGAAATTTCATATGAGGATACCCTCAAAAGAGCAGATGCAGTATCTGCATACTTTTTAGAAAAGGGGATCAAAAAAGGTGATTGTTTAGGTTTAATGATTGAAAATTCGCCTGAGTATGTTTATTACGATCAAGGCATTCAGCAAATTGGTGTAATTAACGTATCTATCTATCCAACCCTTTCTGAACAGGAAGTAGCTTATATTATCAATGATTCTGGAATAAAAGGCATTCTGGTAGGGAATAATTTTTTATACAGAAAGGTGTTGAAAGTAGCAGCTAATTGTAAGAATTTAAAATATATCATACCTGCTTTTAATGATTATGAAAAAGTGACTATTCCTGCTGATGTAGAGGTGGAAGTAATTGCGTTTTCTGATATTCTGGCACTTAAACATCAGGTTACCGCAGCAGAAAAAGCGGAGATTGAGCAATGTAGAAATTTAATTGAACCAAACGACGTCTCTTCCTTAATTTACACCTCTGGCACCACAGGGACACCAAAAGGCGTAATGCTTACCCATTATAATTTTGTTAAGAATGTTGAAGTTTGTTTGCAACAGATTCCTGTAATCGACAAGACTGAAACTTTCCTTTCCTTCTTGCCCCTATCGCATGTATTTGAGCGTACGGCAACGTATCATGTTTGCTGTGCACAAGGCTGTAAAATTGCTTTTGCTCAAAGTTTGGAATTATTAGCAAAGAATATGGGCGAAGTTCGTCCGACAGTGATGAGCTGCGTACCGAGGTTGCTGGAAAGAATCCACGATAAAGCCATCAAATCCGGAACGGCTGCTGGTGGTACGAAAGCAAAGATATTTACCTGGGCATTGGAGACAGGAAAAAACTACAGAGAAATTAAAGAGGCTGGGAAAAGTCCGGGATTAATTTTATCTAGTAAAAAAGCCATTGCAGAAAAATTAGTATTCAGTAAAATAAAGGAAAAAACCGGCGGACGCTTAAAGTTTATGATCTCTGGTGGTGCTGCCCTGCCAAAAAATGTAGGTGAGTTTTTCGGAGATTTAGGCATCAAGATTTTGGAAGGATTTGGCTTAACCGAGACCTCTCCTGTAATGTCGGTTACTGAATACCACCGACAAGTTTATGGTACCGTAGGACGTGTAATTCCAGGTATCGAGGTTGGCATTCAGGATATAGACACAAAAAGGATCCTGAACATTCAAACTCACGATACGTTTGAGGAAGGTTTTGAATGTGAAGAAGGAGAAGTGATTGTTCGTGGCCATTGCGTAATGAAAGGTTATTTTAATAAACCTGCTGAAACCGCTGAAGCCATTGATAAAGAAATGTGGTTTCATACTGGCGATATTGGCCGTTTCTATAAAGGTAATCTTCAAATTACCGATCGTTTAAAAAACATGATCGTTAATGCTTACGGGAAGAATGTTTATCCTACACCCGTAGAAAATATCTATTTAAAAAGCCCGAAAATTGATCAGTTGTTTTTAATTGGTGACAAACGCGAATTCATTACAGCGATTATCATTCCCAATAGAGAAACTCTGGAAGAAACCTTCAATTTAAAACCTGCATTTTTTGATCAGCCGGAGGCTTTTATTAGCGAAAAAGAAATTATTGACTGGATGGAGGTCGATATAAAGAAAATCTCCAATGAATTAGCAAAATTCGAACGAATAAAGAATTTTAAAATTAAACGTAATCCGTTCAATATAGATGAAGGGGAAATTACACCAACAATGAAAGTTAAACGCCGAATTGTAGAAAAGAAATACACGGATGCGATAAACGAAATGTATGAAGAAGGTATTGAAACCGAAGGGTAACAAGAGTTGCTATAAGATAAGTTACTAACTCTAATGGCCTCATCGCCAGGAGTTAGTAACTTTTGAATTGTATTAAAAATACTAGCGCTCTTTAAAACTCACTAAATTAATCTTCTTTACGTTTTTCTGCTCCAATGCCTTTCCGGCGTAAGATGGCTTGTTTGGTCCCCAAATAACTTCACAATTATTTACGCTGATAGCCCCTGTATTTTCAAAGTAAAACCCAGCAATTTTACTCTTCACTAATCCCACCACATTGCTAGGTCTGCGGTCATAAATCCCACCAGGTTCTTTTGTTGTTTTGTTTAACTTAACACTCACCTGATCAAAGTTAATATTAGAGATTTTATCCTGACTTTCGCCACTAATATAAACCCCACTTTCACCAGTACAACGAATATTACTAAAATAAATGTTGCTTACTGCACCTACATTTCCCTTGGTTTGGCCTTTAGGTAAACGCCAGCCCGCATCTTTGTTGTTTGCCGTTGCTCTCGGGTAAGCGGTAATGTAAATGGGTTCCGATTTGCCCCACCATACATCAGAGAATAGCTTAGCTTCAATTAACAGGTTGGAGAAAATAACATCGCTCACTGTTCCTTCATCCCTGTTCTGGATGCCAATACCACGATTACTATTTACAATATTGCAGTTATTGATCAAGACTTTACTAATCCGATCCATATTCTCTGAACCGATTTTAATGGCACAAGAACTTGAAGTCATGGTGCAATTGCTGATTACGATATTTTCGCAGGCACCATATTCTTCAAACTCGCGACGGTTTTTGAGGCAGATACAATCATCGCCAGATTCGATATAACAGTTGGTGATTCTCACATTTTTACTGTGATCCAGATCAATACCGTCGCTATTTCTGATTTTAATACTATTTAACAAAGTAATATTGGAAATCGAAACATCATTACAGCCGATTAAGTGAACGGTCCAATAAGCAGAGTTTTGAAAAGTCACCCCATCGATATTTAGCTTTTTACAATCAATAAGCGTTAATAAATGCGGTCTTGGATCTATGATATTAAATGGCTTCAACACGTAAGAATCTTCCAGCTCCTCACCCATAAAAGAAATCCCATTTCCATCCAAAATACCGGTTCCGGTAATGCTAACCTGTTCTAATTTTTCACCACCTATCCAAATGGTACCCTCGCCCTTATTTTCTCTAAAGGCACTTTTAGTGTATAGTTTTTCATTAGGGCTGGCCAGAATTTTAGCACCACCTTCTATTCTTAAATCAACAAAAGATTTAAGATCAAACGGACCACTCAGATAAACATGACCTGCAGGCACCAGAACCTGGCCTCCCCCAGCCGAGGAACAAGCATCAATTGCTTTTTGAATAGCAGCAGCATCGTTGGTTTTACCATCGCCAATGGCACCATAATTTTTAATATTAAACTTTTGTTGGGCAATTGCATGGAAAGAAATTAGCAGCGAAAAGACAATCAGGATCTTAAATTTCATTTTATTAAAGTTGTTTCATTTTTTAAAGATTGATAATTTGATAGCACTTACCAGAATACCGTGTAGAGTGCTGCTAAAATACCGCAAATAATTACCGCAGCAACGGTAAATGCCGGTGTTACTTTAAACATAGACCGATCAATCTCAAGGCCCTGTGGATTATTTTTACTTTTTGGATCAGTTAATGTTACCAAAACCATCAGAATAATAATGATTACGAACACCCACGACATTCGGTTAAGGAATGGGATGGCTGGGATCCATCCATCAGATAGTACCGGTAAAAATTTGAACAGCATGGAAAGTGGAATGGTGAGCAATGCTGCTGAAAGTGCCGCCCTGGATGTCGTTTTTTTCCAGAAAAAGCCGAGTAGGAAAATGGCAAATACACCAGGAGAAATAAAACCTACATACTCCTGAATAAACTGATAAACCTGATCAAAACTTCGTAAAGCTGGCGCCACCACGATCGCAATTAAGGAAGCAATCACTACAGACCATCTCCCGACAGCGACTAATCTTTTTTCGGAAGCATTTGGTTTGATGAACTTTTTATAAATATCGAGCGTAAAAATAGTAGCTATACTGTTTGATTTTCCGGCAAGCGAAGCCACAATTGCAGCAGTTAAAGCAGCAAAGGCCATTCCTTTAATTCCAACAGGTAATAAATTCATCAGTACCGGGTAAGCATGATCTGGCTTTACTACACCGCTGGCATCAAGCATTTCTTGCTGAAAATAACCCCGTTGGTACAATACAAAAGCTGCGATGCCAGGAATCACTACGATAACAGGAATCAATAATTTTAAAAAGGCTGCAAAAATTAACCCACTCCGCCCGGTTTTTAAATCAGCACCGAGTGCCCGCTGCACAATATACTGGTTACAGCCCCAATAGTTTAAGTTATTAATCCAAAGTCCGCCTACTAACACGGCAATACCTGGCAATTCGTTGTAGAACTTATCCCCTTTAGAAAAAATCATATGAAAGTGATCTGAAGCTTCTGATCGCAACAACGGAAGGGCGCTCAGTACCGTTTGTGTATCTAATTTTTCGGAAACCAGTTTCAGTGCCATATAACAAGTGATTAATCCACCTGCAACCAGCACAATTACCTGAATCACATCTGTATAGCCGATTACTTTCATTCCGCCTAAAGTGATGATTGCCGAAAAGATGGCTAAAAATATGATACAGGTGCTAAACGGAATTCCGGTAATGGTTTCGATGGCGATGGCACCAAGAAAAAAGATAGAGGTTAGGTTTACAAATACATAAACTAAAAGCCAAAACACAGCCATCAAAGTACTCACGGTATTGTTATATCGCTGAGAAAGAAACTGGGGCATGGTGTAAATTTTATTCTTCAGGTAGATAGGAAGAAAAAATATAGCCACAATAATTAACGTTGCTGCAGCCATCCATTCATAACTGGCGATGGCAAGCCCCATGGCGAAGCCTGAACCAGACATCCCAATGAAATGTTCTGCGGAAATGTTGGAAGCAATAATTGAGGCGCCGATTGCCCACCAAGTTAAAGAGCCTTCAGCCAAAAAATAATCTTTTGTATCAGTTTGCTTCTTCTTCTTGCTTCGATAAACCCAATAGCCATAAGCAGATACAATTATAAAATAGATAAAGAAAACGGCACAATCTAGTGCAGAAAGATGATTCATATCGGGGTGGTGTATATCTGGTTTGTCTAAAAATCAGAAAAAAAATGAACCTTCACTGCTTTCTACTTTTATTTAATTACGTAAACGTTTTCGGTAGCATGTTCGTTAAATTTGCTCAAAATGTATTTAGCAGCCTGTAGATCCTCTTTTGATCAGCGTTGATTTTAAGACAATATCGTGGTCATCACCCTGGCCCTTTTTGTTCAACATTTTAAATAAACAAGTGGCGGCTTCACGGCCAATCTCAAAAGCGGGTTGAGTAATCGTGGTTAATGATGGGTTAAGCAGGTGGGCTGTAGCCTGATTAGAAAAGCTAATGATTTTTATATCATCTGGAATCTGAAATTGAAGCGCTCTGCAGGCAGTATAGGCAGGAATAACAAACTCTTCTATTGATGAAAAAAGTGCATCTGGCTGATGCTGAATAAGTAATTGTCTGATTTGTTCCAGGTTTTTTTCTTCATCCTCACAATATTTTATCACCAACTTTTCATTCATTTTTAATCCGTTCGCTTCCATGGCATCTTTATAGCCACAAAACCTTTCCTTACCTGCAGGAAGATTTTCTAAACCATAGAGGTAAGCAATTTTTTTACAGCCACAAGCTATTAAATGAACGGTGGCTTCAAATGAAATGTTGTAATCATCTGTGGCTACATTATAGGCATCAAGGTCTTTGTAAACGCGATCAAAAAAAACCAAAGGTATTTTCTTTACCAGATTTTTATAATAATCACCATTGTATTCACTGCTTGATACTGAAGTTAGAATTCCATCTACCCTGCCGTTTAGAAGACTATTGGTGAAGGACATTTCCATTTCAATATCTTCATGAGTTTGATAAATTAGCACATGGTGACCATATTTACGGGCAATTTCTTCTATTCCTTTAATGGCTAATGAAAAGAAATTATTGGCTATGAATGGAATAATGACAGCAATAGTTTTGGTTTTATTGCTACGTAAATTGCTTGCCGCAGGGTTTGGTGTATAATTGAGTGCTTTTGCCAGATCCCAGACCCTATTTTTTGTTTTCAGACTGATTTCATAGCTATCGTTTAGCGCCTTAGAAACTGTTGCAATAGAAATATTGAGTTCTTGCGCCAATCGCTTAATATTAACTTCTCCGGCCATCCCTATAGTTACTTGTGTTTTGTTTGTTTATAATACGAAACCAGATCGCTTCATTTATTTGGTTATCATAAGGCGTTTTAAAATTTATGGTTCTAAAATCCTCGTTACGAAAATATAAAATAATAGTGATATAATCTGAGCCAGAAAAGACAGGCCGACACACTAATAAAAGACTGTTAGTTAGATTTTTAACATTACAATCATTTCTTTCATCAAAACATTACCTCTTCCTAAAGTAGATTAAAATCGAATTTTACTTAATCGTTTAAGTAAATAAATTCATCAAAAAATAAAAGTTTAGCCTTTCAAAAACTCAACTTTATAGAACCAAAATTCATTTAACCAAATTTCTAATCTTATGAGAAACGAAAACATAGTTTCACAGGATGATCAAAATCCTTTGAAAAATCTTGATCAATGGGAAGAGGATTTATTAGTCCGTTACCCTGATCCAACCAGCATAAATGCCGATAAAAAGGAAGACCAGTTCAGAAACTATGAAGCGACTGAAAAAGATGGTGTAAAAGAATTTTATCGCCTGAACCATACCTACCAGACTTACGATTTTGTTCAGCAGAAAAAAGCAGCGTATTTAAAATTTGATAAGGAAGAAATGCCTATTTGGAGTGCATTTGATTTCCTGAACAAACTTGTTGATGATTCTGATCCAGATACTGATTTAGACCAAATGCAACACTTGCTTCAAACTTCAGAAGCTATTCGCAATGATGGTCACCCAGATTGGATGGTATTAGTTGGACTGATCCACGACATGGGGAAAGTGCTTTGCTTATACGGCGAGCCACAATGGGCAGTTGTAGGCGATACATTTCCTGTTGGATGTGCCTATTCTGATAAAATAGTCTATCCTGAATTTTTCAGTTCAAATCCAGACTTTAATAATCCACTTTACCAAACAAAGCTTGGCGTATATACGCAAAACTGTGGTTTGGATGCTGTAGATATGTCATGGGGCCATGATGAATATGTATATCACCTGATGAAACCTTACCTACCGGAATCTGGATTATACATGTTGCGCTATCACTCGTTTTATTCGCAACATAGAGAAAATGCCTACGACCATCTGATGAGCGAAAAAGATCATGAAATGTTTAAATGGGTAAGATTATTCAATCCATATGATTTATACTCAAAAAATCCCAATCAAAAAAGCTGGGAAGAATTGCAACCTTATTACCAGGCCTTAGTAGCCAAATACCTGCCACCAACCATCAAATTTTAATTTAATAACTACATAACCAAACAAATCATTTATGAACTTAACTCAACAGACTTATGGGATTTAACTTTACTTTTTTTAAGTCTAGCTTCTTTGTATTACTACTTCTGATTTTCGGACAGTCTTTTAACACAGCCTATGCCCAAACTGATCGTAAAATATCTGGTAACTTACTGGATAACACTAACCAACCAATTATTGGCGCATCCGTTGCTGTAAAAGGCACCACTAAGGTAACCTCTACAGGAGCCGGCGGATCTTTTACCATCTCTGCAAAAACAGGTGACAAAATTGTTTTCAGCTTTTTAGGCTATCAAACCAAGGAGCTTGCTGTTGGTGCGCCATCAACTTATCAGGTCATCATCAGCGAGGCGAGCTCATCACTTACAGATGTAGTGGTAGTAGGTTATGGCAAGAGCACCAGAAAGGCTTTAACGAGTTCAATTTCAACAGTTAAGGGAGATGACTTAAACAAAGGCGCGATCAGTGATGTTGGCCAGATGTTGCAAGGTAAAGTACCCGGATTAAACGTAAGTCGCAGTGGCGATCCAAATCGAAATGCAGCAATTATTATGCGTGGCGCTTCTACCCTTCGCGAAGGAGCACAATCGCCGTTATTTGTAATTGATGGTGTTGTTGGTGCTGATATTTCTATTCTTGCACCTGATGATATTGCTTCGATTGATGTATTGAAAGATGCTGCCGCAGCTGCCATTTATGGTAATCGTGCTGCCAACGGTGTGATTATGGTAACCACTAAAAAAGGTATTGCCGGACAGACTCAAATTGCTTATAACGGGTATTTTGGTGTGGAAAATGTATCCAATAGATATGATATGATGGATGCAGATCAGTTGCGTGCGTTTCTCGCCAAAAATAATTCTGCATTAACACCAGCTAATGATAAAGGTGCGAATACAAACTGGCAAAATGAGGTACAACGAAGTAATGCAATGTCTCAAAATCACAATATTTCTTTAAGCGGAGGCACAGAAAAAACTACCTATAATGCCAGCGTTAACTATTTTAAGCAGCAAGGAATTATAAAGACGAGCGGTCTTGACCGTTTTATTGGCCGTATTGGTGTAGAGCAGAAAGCACTTAACGACAAATTGAAAATTTCGTTTAATTTAAGCAACTCTGTAAGCAACGCAGATCTTGTTCCATATAGAAATACGATTCTTTCGCAAATGCTTACCTATTTACCAACGGCTCCAATCAAAAATCCCGACGGGAGTTATTTCGATAATTTAGTTCAAACCAGCTATTACAATCCAGTATCAATGTTGGAAAATGCGAAAGAAAACCTTAAAAACAAAAACATTTTAGGGAACTTAAGTGCTAATTTGAAACTACCTTTTGGATTTAGTTATGATGTTAATATTTCTTATCAGAACACTCAAAATGTATATGGCGCTTTCTATAACAGCATCTATACTTCGAGATATAATAACGTTAGAAATACACCAGATCCACCTGCAAACCCAACATTTGTTTCACTTGTGGGCCAGAATGGTGTTGCCATCAGAAATGCTTATCAAAACACGAACAAAATTTTAGAAACCTATTTAACCTGGAATAAAAAGTTCGGCGATCACGACATTAACGCGGTGGTAGGTTACTCCTACCAACAATCTCTAAACAATGATGGTTTTCAATCTACTTCAACAAACTTTCCGGTTAATGATGTAGGCTACAATAACCTCAGTTTAGGAAACCCATATGCAGTGAGCGATTTTAGAGTTGATTTTAATCCAGGAGTTACGTATCAGGAAATTTTGATGATTTCTGATTTCGCAAGGGTAAATTACAATTATAAAAATAAATTCTTAATTCAAGGATCGATCAGAAGAGATGGTTCAAATGTGTTTGGCAGAAACGAACAATGGGGTTATTTCCCATCTGTTGGTGCAGGCTGGAATATTGACCAGGAAAACTTCTTGAAAAATCAAAATGTAATCAGAACCTTAAAATTACGTGGAAGTTATGGTATTGCCGGGAACTCATTGGGTTTTGCACCATTAACCACGAAATTAATTTACGGTCAGGTTGGCCAGTTTTATTACAATGGTTCACCGAGAGAAGGTGCTTTTGGAGCCGTACAGAATGAAAATCCAGATTTACGTTGGGAAAAAACTGCAACCACAAACGTTGGGGTTGATTTTGGATTATTCAATGGTAGATTAAGTGGATCAGTTGATTGGTATGATAAAAGAACTACCGACTTAATTCTAAGTTTTGATGTCGATCAGGCACTTTATCCTTCAGGTTCGCTTACTGCCAATGTTGGAAAACTAAGCAATAGAGGTCTGGAATTTGTTTTAAATGGCAGCCCGGTAATTTCTGATGATTTTAGCTGGACAACAGGCATCAATCTTGCTCATAATGTGAACAAAGTTATTACACTTTCAGACAGTCGTTTTAATATCGACAACAGGTTGACGGTAACACCAGATGGTGCCGGACAAAGTGGTGCCTCCTTACAAGTTTTGGCACCCGGCCAAGCGATCGGAACATTTTTCACATTGAAGTACGCAGGTAAAGATGCAAATGGTGTATCTCAGTATTTTGATGCTGCCGGTAACATTAAAACGCAAGGTTTACTCAATAGAACGGACTATTACATTCTTGGAAACGCACAACCGAAGGCATTAATTGGCTGGTCAAATAATATCAGATACAAAAACTTCGACTTAAGTGTTTTTATGAGAGCAGTTCTGGGAAACAAAATTATGAATGTAACCCGTGCTGATCTATTCCGTCCGAATACAGCACAGTTTACTAATATTCCCGTAGAGGTTGAAAATGAATCTCCTGCTGATTTTAACTCTTACCGTTATTCGAGCAGGTTTCTTGAAAACGGCAGTTACCTTCGTTTGGATAATGCTACGCTGGGTTATACTTTCAAGAAAGGCCTGATTAAAGGTGTAAACTCATTACGTCTATATACAACTGCCAACAATTTATTTGTGATTACCGGTTATAAAGGGATTGATCCGGAGATTAACCAGGGAGGCGTTGCGCCAGGTGTAGATACCAATAACTTCTACCCTAAAACCAGAACATTTTTATTCGGTTTAAACGTATCATTTAATTAAAATTAATGAAGATGAAAAATCTTACTAAATATATTGCAGGAGCAGTACTAACACTGGGTGTATTAACATCTTGCCATAAGCTGGACTTAAAAGTAGAAACACAATTAACTCCGGAAACTTTTCCGCAAACTGCACAACATTTCATTCAGTTAACCGGCCAGGTTTATGTGCAACTGCGCCAGGGATGGAGCACCGATTACTTTTTTATGCAAAGTTTAAGTACCGATGAGGCCATTATGCCTGCCCGGGGTGGTAACTGGTATGATGGCGGTACTTACGAAATGCACCATAAGCATACCTGGAATAAAGATAATGGCCATGTAAATAGTGGATGGTCGTGGCTTTCCGGTGTAATTAGTAAAGCAAACCAGAGTTTATTTTTACTAAAAAATGCACCTGATTCTCCGGCAAAAACTACAGCTATAGCAGAACTGCGGGCAACCAGAGCCCTGGCTTTTTATATGATGATGGATCTTTGGGGAAACATTCCTGTTGTAACTACGTTCGGCGAAACCACCTCACCAGAAACAAAATCAAGAACAGAGGTATTTAATTTTATTGAAACTGAACTTAAAGAGATATTGCCAGACCTGAGCATTACCACCGGAACCGCTATCTATGGCAGACCAAATAAATACACTGCTTACGCCATACTGGCAAAAATGTACCTCAATTCGGAAGTTTACACGGGTACTGCTCGATACAATGAAGCCGTTGCCATGTGCGATGCCATTACTACTGCAACTGGAACTCCTTATAGCCTGGAATCTGATTTCAAAAAAATGTTTTTTATTGATAATGGACCTCAGATAAAGGAGTTTATTTTTGCCATTCCTTATGATCCGGGATATAGCAACGGGTTTATGATCTATTCGAGATATTCTTTACCTCGATCTTTACAAGCCAAATACAGCCTGAAACATACGCCAAGTGCACCAATGAGCACTTTGCCGGAGTTTTATGCTAATTTTAATGATCCTAACGATAAACGAAATGCCCAATGGATTAAAGGACCACAGACTTTGAATGATGGCAGACCCGTAACCGTTGCAACTACTAAAAGGGGTTACGATCAGTTTTATACAGGTGCTGATGCTTCCTCTCCAATCACTTACCAGGTAGACATTACCCCTGCTGTTACATTGAGAGATGCATCAAGACCGTTTGATGCCGGAAATGATGAAATTGCCTGGAACATGGGGTATCGCAACAATAAATTTTATTGTGATAGCACTTCATCAAACAGAAACCAGAATAATGATGTGCCAATTTTCAGATTGTCGGATATCTTATTGATGAAAGCTGAAGCGATACTAAGGGGCGCGACGCCAACGCAAGGTCAAACTGCTTTGTCATTGGTAAATCAATTGAGATCTGTTCGTACCACCTCACCAGCATGGACATCAGTTACACTGGAAGATTTATACAAAGAACGTTGCAGAGAACTTTCGTGGGAATGCTGGCACCGCAATGATATGATTCGTTTTGGTAAATATGAGGGAAGATGGGGCTTTAAGACTGATGCACAAACGTTCCACCGCTTAATGCCGATTCCGGCATCAGCGATGATTTTGAATCCTAAGTTGAAACAAAATCCTGGTTATAATTAAATATTGAATGATGATTAGAAGAACTTTCTCTGCAAACTATTTGGAGAAAGTTCTTTTTGATTAAGACTTATCTCGAAAAAATTACTCAAATTCATCTCTATGAATAAACGATTACTATTTTTATTACCACTACTCACTTCTGCCTCATTATATGCACAGGTATTAACGAGAACCCCATCTGAAAACTTAAGTGTAACCAAAACACTTACCAAAGAGCCAACTGCATTGAATTTCATTGCTATGGGCGATTGGGGCCGAAATGGCGCTGATCATCAGAAACAAGTAGCTAAGCAGATGGGCCTTACCGCTGCTGAAGTGAAGGCACAGTTTATTATTTCTACTGGCGATAATTTCTATCCAAGTGGCGTAATCAGTCCACAGGATCCCTCATTTAAATATTCATTTGAAGATATATATACTGATTTTTCGCTTCAGTGGGATTGGTATGTTGTTTTGGGCAATCATGATTACAAATCCAATCCCGATGCACAGGTAGCATACTCCAAAATCAGCAGAAGGTGGAAAATGCCAGCGCGTTATTTCACAAAAAAATTCCCAATCAATGGCGACCTCAATAATCAAGTACTGATTGCTTTTATTGATACAAATCCCTTGATACCTGAATTTTATAAAAATGCAGAATATGGTCCTAATGTTAAAGGGCAGGATACAACCGCACAAAAGCGTTGGTTGGTTAAAACACTGGATGATAAAGATCCGTCTGTCAAATGGAAAATAGTGGTTGGTCATCATCCTATGTATACCGGCGGAAGTAGAACAGATGGCTATGATACCAAAGCTATCAGAAGCTCATTGAAACCTATATTAGATCGTTATGGCGTAGATGTTTACCTAACCGGCCATGAGCATAGTATGCAATACCTTAAACCAGAGGGTAAAACCCATCATTTTATTTCTGGAGCAGCTTCAGAAAAAACACCTGTAAAGCTTATTCCAGAGGCACAAATGGTGGCTTCAGAATACGGTTTTATGTTATTTTCAGTAACTAATAATCAATTGCGGGTACAAGTTCTTAATGATGAAGGATATATTATTTACAGCACATTGATAAAGAAATAATGGTGCAGAAACACATCAACTGCTTAGTTTTTCACAAGCGCTAAGATGAATAGAAACGAAGATCAAAAACCTGCCATTCCTACTGCTAAAAGCCGACGACTTGTTTCACTTGATGCGTTAAGGGGTTTTGATATGTTCTGGATTGTAAGCGGAGAAGGGATTTTTCATGGATTGGCCAATGGCATTAAAGAAAAGCATAGCCTGATCCAAAATCCTATTGACTGGAGAATTGCTACAAATGAAAATCTTTCCTTGCTGGAGAGAATACTGGTGGGCATCAGCAATCAACTGCACCATTCTCCCTGGAACGGATTTACCTTTTACGATTTAATCTTTCCGCTATTCATCTTCATCTCTGGCGTGTCGATGCCTTTTTCTTATCAAAAATACTTCGATAATAAAACGAATGGCATTGATACTTCAAGAGCCATTTACTTTGCTTTAATCAAACGGACGTTGATTCTGGTTTTACTGGGTGTTATCGTGAACGGCCTCTTCAAATGGAATGGTTACGAACACACTCGTTTTGCAAGCGTATTGGCCAGAATCGGACTCTCTACATTCTTTGCAGCAGTAATTTACCTTAACTTTTCTCTGCCAAAACAAATTATCTGGTTCTTTGCTATCCTAATCGGCTATTATTTATTGATGATTACTGTACCTGTTCCGACATTTGGCGCAGGGAGTTTAATGCCAGAAGGCAATCTTTCTGCTTATATAGACAGGTTATTTTTACCAGGCAAACTACACCGAATAGTATATGATCCTGAAGGATTGTTCAGTACTATTCCTGCGATCTGCTCTGCCATGCTGGGTATTTTTGCTGGTACTTTTATCAAATCAGCTTCTCCCCTTTTCACACCACATAAAAAAGTATTATACCTCTTGGTTGCCGGGGTAACTAGTCTGCTTCTCGGTTTAGCATGGGGGTTGATTTTTCCAATTAATAAAACTTTATGGAGCAGTTCTTTTGTGTTTTTTGCAGGAGGCTGGAGCATTCTGATTTTCGCAGTTTTCTATTACATTATTGATGTAAGCGGAATCAGAAAATGGAGCATTCCATTCATTTGGATGGGTACCAACTCCATTTTGATTTATGTCTGCGCACATGGACTCTTCAATTTTGAATCTACAGCTCAGTTTTTATTCGGCGGTATGATCAATTTCATTCCGCTAATCTGGCAGCAAGCCGCCCTATGGACTGGCGTATTGTTTGTACAATTATTTCTACTCAAGTTTCTCTACGATAAAAAGTGGTTCTTAAAAATTTAATATGAAATTTAAACTGATATTATCTACTGCATTTCTCCTCCTTATATCTGGCAGCGTTTTTTCACAGGCATATCTATCATCATCCGATGAGCTGATTGAAAGAATCTTACCAAAACAGCACGATGCGTTTGTTACCGAAGCAATTGCCGCAAAGAATGGCATGGATGTTTTCGAAATCGAAAGTAAAAACAATAAAATTATTTTAAGAGGAAGTAGTGGTGTAGCACTCGCTTCTGCTTTTTATCATTACCTCACCGAATATGCGCACTGCCAGATTACCTGGAATGGCACCAATTTAAATATGCCAAAAACGCTTCCTACACTTGCACAAAAAGTAAGAAAGGAAACGCCCTATGAGTATCGCTATTACCTGAATTATTGTACTTTTAACTACAGCATGAGCTGGTGGGACTGGGAAAGATGGGAAAACGAAATTGACTGGATGGCGCTGCATGGCATCAATATGCCGTTGGCGATTACCGGAGAGGAATATACCTGGTATCTTTTATACAAAGAAATGGGCTTTTCTGATGAAGAATTAAAGGGATTCTTTACCGGGCCTGCTTATTTCTCCTGGTTCTGGATGGGCAACATCGATGGTTGGGGCGGCCCGCTACCAGTAACCTGGATGAAAAGTCATTTCGAACTGCAAAAGAAAATTTTAACCAGGCAACGTGAGCTCGGAATGAAGCCGGTTTTGCCTGCTTTTACCGGGCATGTACCGGCAGCTTTCAAAAGTAAATTTCCCAATGCCAAATTAAAGGCCACCAACTGGACTAATGGCTTTGCCGATACTTATATTCTAGATGCTGAAGACCCTATGTTTGCCACGATCGGAAAAAAATTCCTTCAAAAACAAACAGAACTTTTAGGCACAGATCACCTTTACTCCGCAGATACCTTCAACGAAAATGAACCACCATCTGCAGAACCCGAATTTTTAAGTAAGCTAAGTGCACGAATTTACGATGGCATGTCTGCCGCAGATCCAAAGGCAATTTGGGTAATGCAGGGCTGGCTTTTTTACAGTGACCGGAAATTCTGGAAAGAGCCGCAAACGGAAGCCTTGCTAAAAGCAGTACCAAATGATAAAATGATTCTATTGGATTTAGCTACGGAGATTGAACCAGTTTGGAAACGCACCGAAGGGTTTTATGGGAAACCATGGATCTGGAACATGCTCCATAACTTTGGCGGCAATACTAATTTGTTTGGTCGGATGGATGTAGTTGCAACTGCACCTGCTGCAGCTTTAAAAGATCCTAAAAGCGGAAAAATGAGTGGTATTGGCCTTACCATGGAAGGTATAGAGCAAAATCCTGTTTTATATGAGCTGATGATGGAAAATACCTGGCAATCCTCTCCTATTGACTTAAATACCTGGCTACCAAAATTTGTTTTTAACAGATATGGAAGCAAAGATGTAAATGCATTAAAAGCGTGGGAAATTTTAAGAAAAACTGTTTACAACGTTCCTGCGAACAAATATATCAGAGATGGTGCTGAATCGATTATTCAAGCCAGGCCAACTTTAGATTCCCTCACCCGCTGGGCAAATACTAAACTTAACTATGAGGCAAAAGACTTGCTACCCGCCTGGGATGCCTTAATAAAAGCTATACCCAACTGCAAACAAAGTGATGGATTTCAATACGATATAGTTGACCTTACCAGGCAAGTAATGGCAAATCATGCTTTAGCTATTCAACAGAAAGTAGTTACCGCTTATCAAAAAAAGGATCTGAAAAATTTTAAAGTAGAAAGCCAAAAATTTATTGGGCTAATTGGCGATATGGATAAACTACTGGCTACAAGAAAAGATTTTTTACTTGGCCCCTGGGTAAGTGATGCCAGAAAATGGGGAACAAACGCAGAAGAAAAAGCTTTGTATGAGTTTAATGCAAAAGACTTGATTACACTCTGGGGCGATAAGAAAAGTCCGCTGAATGAATATGCATGTAGACAATGGAGTGGTTTGTTAACTGATTTCTATAAACCCAGATGGGAATTATTTTTTAATCGTGCTGCGTCTGCAATCAATCAAAAAACAACACTGGATATTAATAAATTTAACGATGAGGTAAGCGAATGGGAATGGAAGTGGGTAAATCAAAGAAAAGATTATCCGGTTAATCCGATAGGAAACCCAGTTCAAATCTCAGTTGAAATGCATACTAAATATCGTATACTGATGGATAAAGCGCATTAGCCAAAAAATACCATTCAAATAGCTAGAAACCAACACCTTAAAGCCCAGAGTTTGAATTAGATTTTGAACAAAAAAGAATTATTAAAATACTTTCGTAGTTTACAAAAAAATTGAACCAAATATGCCCATTTCAGCACAAAGCAATAAGAGATGCTATACATATAAAAACAAAATTAAGTGGGCAATGATTTCCGCCTTCCTGTTTTTACAACTGATTACGCTACAAAATCTAGCGTTCGGTCAACAGGCTTCTCTCGTGAAATATGTTCAACCTTTCTCTGGTACTTCGGCCAGCACTACCATGGCCAGTCAACACATTGAAGATAAAACAGAGCGATTGGCAAATACCATTCCTGCTGTGGCGCCTCCATTTGCCATGACCCAGTGGACACCACAAACCCAGCTTAGCGAGACAAAATGTCTGGCCCCTTACTACTATAGCAATAAAAAAATCTATGGATTCAGGGCTACCCATTGGATTAGCGGCTCTTGTACCCAAGACTATGGCAGCTTCACCATCATGCCAATTTCAGGCAAACTAAAAACCAATTGGGCAGAAGTTGCTGATGATTATCGTCATGATGAAGAAGTTTCAAGTCCTGATTATTACAAAATAATTTTACCAAAATTCCAGCTCCAAACAGAAATAACGGCAACACTACGTAGCGGAATCATGAGGGTTACCGCTTTAAGAGCAGATAGCGTTTATATTTTAATCAGTCCGAACAGCGATCAAAATAAAGGCTTTATTAAAGTTGACCAGGAAAAAGGAGAGATTTCTGGCTACAACCCTGTTCACCGCATTTATCAGGGTTGGGGTCAAGCAGCGGGCTTCAGCGGTTATTTTTTTATCAGGATTCAAAAATCATTTAACAAAAGTGGTTCTTTTACCGAAGGAACAATTACAAACCAACCCTCCATTACAAATAAAAAAGATATTGGCGTATTTGCAGGATTTAAACTTGAAAAAGGCGAACAACTGATTATTACCTCAGGCACTTCTTTTACCAGTATCGAAGCCGCAAAACTTAACCTGGAAAAAGAAATCCATACGGCCAATTTCGATACCATTCGTGCGAAAACAAAAGCTATTTGGGAAAAATCCCTATCACAGGTAAATATTATAGACCGTGATGAAAAGAAGAAAAAAATATTCTATACCGCTATGTACCATGCGCAGCAGCATCCAAGGCTTTTTAATGATATAGATGGCAGTTATCCTCAATTCGCAGGAAATTATCAGATCAAAAAGATAGTCAAAGGAAACTACTACGATGATTTTTCGATGTGGGATATTTATCGTGCCCAGCTCCCCTTAGTTGAATTATTACAGCCAAACCTGGCGAACGCATTTGTCAATTCATTAATTCTTAAAGGCACACAAGGTGGATGGCTACCGATTTTTCCATGCTGGAACAGTTATACAGCAGCCATGATCGGAGACCACAGTACAGCTTTCATCGCCTCTGCATATAATAAGGGTATTCGGGATTATGATACTGAGGAAGCTTACCGGCTGATGAGGCAGAATGCTTTTGAAATGCCCGATTCTACCGATTACTTAAATGGTAAAGGGCGGCGCGGGATTAACAGCTATTTAAAATATGGCTATATCCCAATGGAAGACAGCATTCCAAATGCCTTTCATAAAAAAGAACAAGTAAGCCGAACGTTAGAATATGCTTATGATGATTATGCACTTTCGACAATGGCTAAAGACTTAGGTAAAAACAATGATTATAATACACTGGCTAAAAGGGCATTAAATTACAGAAATGTTTTTGATTCGGCGGTTGGCATGGTGAGGGGAAAATACATAAATGGCGATTGGTATAGCCCCTATCTTCCCGATCACCGCGAACCTTACATTACCGAAGGAACCCCCAGACAATACACTTTTTATGTACCACATGATATGCAAGGCCTGATTTCTTTGATGGGTGGAAAAAAGCATTTGGAAAATGAACTTGATTCGATCTTTAATAAAAAAGAATACTGGCATGGAAATGAACCCGGGCATCAGATTCCGTTTTTATACAACTATACTTCCGCTCCCTGGAAAACACAAAAACAGGTTGCAAAGATCTTGGCTGACGAATATGACGAAGGTGCAGGTGGCTTAAGTGGTAATGATGATGCGGGGCAAATGTCGGCATGGTATGTTTTTGCGTCACTCGGATTTTATCCGGTAGACCCGGTTTCCGGGATTTATCAAATTACGAGTCCATCATTTAACCAAACTATAATTTCCCTTACAAAAGGCCTTAATCTGAATATTAAGACGATTAGACCAACCAAAAATTCCATTTATATTTCAAAAATTATTTTAAATGGAAAAGCATTGCGTCAAAATCAAATTACACATGATCAACTGTCGAATGGAGGAAATCTGACTTTCTATCTTCAGGAGAAACCAGCTTTGAAATAAAAATACCTTTTGCAGATTACTTAAGCCTGTTCTGTATTTTTTTAAGCGATGACAAATATGGTGAAGTGCTGCGATTATATTTTCAAAATCATTACTTTTGCAAAAAATACCCGAAATGAGTATAGGATTATCAGAACAAGAAATATTACGACGCGAGTCGTTAAAACAACTACGTCAATTAGGCATAGAGCCTTATCCTGCAGAAGCTTACGATGTTAATGTGACTGCAGCTGATATTTTAGCCAACTACGAAAACGATAAAACAGCATATAAGACTGTATCATTAGCAGGCCGTATTATGGGCCGTAACATCATGGGCGCAGCATCTTTTGCTGAAGTGCAGGATTCTACAGGCAGAATTCAGGTTTACCTGAAGCGGGATGAACTTTGCCCTGGCGATGATAAAACTTTATACAATACGGTATTTAAAAAATTATTAGATATCGGCGATTTCATTGGTGTTAAAGGTTATGTATTTACTACCCAAACCGGAGAAATTTCCATCCATGTTACAGAATTCAAGGTTTTAGCTAAATCTATAAAGCCGCTTCCAATAGTGAAACGTGATGACGAAGGGAACGTTTATGATGGCTTTACTAATCCGGAGTTGCGTTATCGCATGCGTTATGTAGATTTAACGGTTAATCCAGATTACAAGCAAATTTTTATTAAGCGCAGTAAGGTAATCAACACCATGCGCAATTACTTTGATGAGCAAGGGTGGATGGAAGTAGAAACCCCTATTTTACAGCCTATTCATGGTGGTGCCGCTGCACGTCCGTTCGCAACACACCACAATACTTTAGATATGCCACTTTATTTGCGGATTGCAAATGAATTGTATTTAAAAAGATTAATTGTTGCTGGTTTTGATGGTGTTTATGAGTTCGGTAAAATGTTCAGGAATGAGGGAATGGACCGTACCCACAACCCGGAATACACCTCAATGGAAATATATGTAGCCTATAAGGATTATATCTGGATGATGGCTATGGTTGAAGAATGTTTGGAGAAAGTTGCAATAGCGACCAATGGTTCTGCAGTGGTTAAAGTAGGAGAAAACGACATTAACTTCGAAGGTCCTTACGAAAAATTGACCATGTATGAATCTATCCAGAAGTATACAGGAATTGATGTTTCTGCAATGTCTGAGGAACAATTACTTCAAACCTGTAAGGAATTAGGAATAGAGACCGATTCTACTATGGGGCGTGGAAAGTTGGTAGATGAAATTTTTAGCGATAAAGTAGAGGCAAATTTAATTCAACCCACATTCATTACAGACTACCCGATAGAAATGACGCCGCTTGCTAAAAAGCATCGTTCGGCTGAAGGCCTGGTAGAGCGCTTCGAAATCTTTGTTAATGGGAAGGAAATTGGTAATGCATATTCAGAATTAAACGATCCGATAGATCAAAAAGAGCGTTTCGAAGATCAGTTAAAGCTAGCCGATCGTGGTGACGCAGAAGCAATGGCTATGGATGACGATTTCGTTCGTGCTTTAGAATATGGAATGCCTCCAACATCGGGTTTAGGTTTTGGTATTGACAGGATTGTGATGTTGATGACCAATCAGAGCACCATTCAAGAAGTTTTGTTCTTCCCGCAGATGCGCCCGGAAAAAAAGAAGATTGAAATGACGGCTGAAGAAACTGAACTTTACACTTTGGTTAAAGAAGGCGAACAATCACTTCTTACCGATGTAAAAGCAAAGTTAACAGACTGGAGTAATAAGAAGTGGGACACTACGCTGAAAGCTTTAACCGCTAAAAATATTTTAAAAGTAACGAAGACAGATGAAGGTCTGTTTTTATCGCATAAATAACGCACAAGCTGGCTGATGATGCAATAAAGCATGTGCTGTTAACATAAACATAACATAAATTTAAAAGGCTTGCTAACAACTGTTTAGCAAGCCTTTTCTATATTTACAGCAATTGATAATTAAAATCATTGCCTTATGAATATTTCAAGTTTAGAAATCAACGAAAGTGAATACTGCATCAAACTAAGTAAAGATGCTTTTGATTTAACGCTGGTACGCCAATTAATAAAAAGAATTCAGGCTGAAGCGTTATTCTTTTCCAGAACTCAACCTGATGAAGATGATATATTAAGTAAAAGATCTCAGAGAGAAGAACTGGAAGGTTACGACAGTCTGGATGATAAATAGGTTAAAGGTTTCGGGTTACAAGTTTAGGACATACATGGCGAGACATGCGTTGATCCAAAATATGTAACTTTTGACCTTTAACCTTTAGTAATTTTAGTCGATATCCAGTGATCCTTCTACAGAATCATCCATTGTTTTTCCGGTCACCACAGAAGCAGCCATTTTTAGGAAAGCAACTGCAGTTCCGTTTTTAGTATCCCAGTAATAGCCTTCTGACGGGATTACCTTAATCAAAGTGATGTTGGGATCATCTTTACCACCCTGGAACCATGTTTTGAGTAGAGGAGTCCACAGTTCGTCTATTTTTGCCTGATCTCTGCTGATTTCCGAAATTCCATAAATATTTACAAATCCAGAGTGTGCTCCAGCCTGGAACAAAAGGTGTGTAAATGGATCTGAAGAAATCTCATCATTTTTATGACTGTCTTTTAAGCTCATGAACCAAAGATTTCCTTCGTCGTCTACCTGTTGAATAGCCATTGGCCTAACAGATAAAGGTACGCCTGTTTTAATGCTCGTACAGAAAAAACAACTTTCTGCCTTTTCAGCAAGGTCTCTAAGTTTCTCAACGGCTTCTTTTCCGCCTAAATCCTGAATATTATCTTCTTCCTGAGTATTGTTAGTACTTCCTTCTTGTGATGTTGCCATAGATATGTATTTTCTATAGACTACAAAATATTTTTAGATTTGGTTTTAACTATTTCTGAAATAAAGAATAAGCGATCTGATAAAAAGAACGCTTTAATACGCAATTAAAACATCTATAATAATAAACAAAATTCAACCTGCGACCAAGAAAGATGAGTAACGATGAACCAAAAAAATCAGCCTAAACCTCTTCTACAGATAGCACTCGTTTAGCCAGCTTACCAACTGTTAAACCCTGTACAATTATTGAAAATACCACCACAAAATAGGTAATTCCAACCAGCAAAGGTTTATAAGGGCCTTCATCCATGGATAACACCAGTGCAATGGAAACCCCTCCACGCAGGCCTCCCCACACCAAAACCTTAATGGTGCCACTGCTAAATTTATTTTTAAAGGGAATCAATACCACAGGGATATAAATAGATAAGAACCTGGAGAAAAGTACAATGATAATGCAGCAAATACCAATTAACCAATAATCTGTAATGTTATGAATGATTAATAATTCAAATCCGATGAAGAGAAATAAAATTGCGTTTAAAATCTCATCAATAAGTTCCCAGAATTTATTCAGGTAATCTTTGGTAATGGTAGACATGGCTGTACGTTTACCATAATTACCTATTACAATTCCGGCAGCAACCATAGTTAATGGTCCGGAGATGTGAATGGAATGTGCAATCAAATACCCACCCATTACAACCGATAAAGTGATGAGTACGGATACTTTATAGTCATCTATCTTTCTCATTGCATTTGAAGCACCTAAGCCTAAAATTGTACCCAATGCAAATCCACCTAAAGCTTCTTTAATTAACAACCATGAGATGTTGGTAAAGCTTATATCAATATCACTTCCCTGAGCCAACTGAAGAATTACAGCAAATATTACCACAGCAACCCCATCATTAAAAAGCGATTCACCAGCAACTTTAGTTTCCAGGGATTTTCTTACATTGGCATCTTTCAAAACCCCCATTACCGCGATCGGATCTGTTGGTGAAATGAGCGATCCAAACAATAACGCATAGATGAAAGGAATTTGAAAACCTAAAAGTGGTGCAATGTAAAATACCAATGCACCTACCGCAAAAGTAGAGATGACTACACTTACGGTAGAGAAAATAATCACAGGAGCCCGCTGCTCCCTAAGATCGATTAAGTTGATATGTATGGCTCCGGCAAATAACAGAAAGTTTAACATAGCGCCCATCAGCACCTCAGTAAAGTCAACATCCTGAAGCAAAGTAGAAAAATGATCAAATGTTTTTGGAAACAAACTCCCTGTTAATACCAGTACGATTGAGCTTAACATCGCGATAATCATGATTCCTATGGTGGAGGGAAGTTTGAGGTATCGTAAATTTAGATAGGAGAAAAAAGATGCTAAGACAATGAGTACAGAGAAGGAGTAATATAATTCCATAAATATTTAAAGGATCGGTAAAACCACAAAATATTAAAAAATTTCGACTAGCCTAAAATATTTTTTAGATTATGACTTTAATTAGTTATGAAATGAGCAAAAAAAAAGCCAGATAAATCTGGCTCTTAAATCTTAATATGATAATTGATTAGCGATAACGAACTTGCTGTTGCTTGTCCATCATACCCATCTGATCTTTCATTTGCTTAATTTGATCGGCCAGCAATTTGCCCTTATCAGCTTTTTTAGCTTCAGCCAAATACATCGTGGCTTCACGTTTATTCCTTTTCGCCATTGCTATTCCGGCTAGACTTAATTTGGCCAATGCAATATTATGATCCATTTGCATGCCTAAACTTAAAGCAGTTTTAAAATATTTTTCTGATTTCATTGGTGCAGTTCTACTTTCAATCAAACCAATCAATAAATTATAGTAACCATGTTGTACTTTTATTAACTGACTTTCATAATTAGTAATGCGGTCTAAAAACATTTTTGCTTTTGGCATATTGTCCTTTCTTAAAAACCATTGGGCTAAAAGCATGTTCTCATTAAAGAAGTAGGTAACCAATACAATCAGGCCTAATAAGATGGCGATAATGCCCCATGGCCAGAAGCCGAAAATAAATAAAGCTACTGCGCCACCCAGTAAAGCAAACCCCGCAATTAATCTGATAAAATTTGGCATAAAATTTATTCTAATTATTTTTTTTTGCAAATATCGTTTTTAAATGGCAGAAATTAGATTTTAAAATAATAATTTCATTAAAAATTTCACTGGTACAACAATCCACCTGGTTAACATGAAAATAATCCTATCTATTACCTTAATTATCATAGCAATGAACGTTTCTGCACAGGAAATCAACAAAAAAATACACGATCAGGTTCATAATAAAGATATCTTAATCAATGCCTGCACACGTGAGGGATTAACCTTACTTCCTGAATTTAAGGAAATGTATGATCCACTCTACACGGCCTATACGCCTGACGCTGCGACCATGATTGAACTTAAAAAGCTGGTAAAAAAAGAAAAAATTAAAATTGTTTTTGGCACCTGGTGTGGTGATAGTAAAGTCAACGTCCCTAACTTCTTCAAAATTCTGGACGCACTTCATTTCAAAGAGAAAAATGTTGAGCTTATTGCTGTAGATGGAAATAAGAAAGCAGAAAATGGCATTATTGACGGACTGGAAATAAAAATGGTACCCACCTTTATTGTCTATGATCAAACAGGAAAAGAGTTAGGCAGAATCATTGAAGGACCTAAAACAACACTTGAAGGCGACTTGTTAGCTATTTATCAGAAAAAGCCGTAAACTATTGGCAATTGAATTCGTTTCAATATTAATCGCAATTAATACCATTTAGAAATACCATTATAATTATGTCTGCAGCATTAGAGCCGGGTTGGTTAGCCGTTTTAGATCAAGAATTTGAAAAAGATTATATGAAAAATCTTAAATCTTTTTTAAAAGAAGAAAAGGAACGCGGCGCAACAGTTTATCCGAAAGGACAGGACATTTTTAACGCTTTAAATACTACACCCTTCGATCAGGTTAAAGTGGTAATATTGGGCCAAGATCCCTATCATGGTACAGGTCAGGCACATGGCCTGTCGTTTTCCGTACAGCGTGGAATGACAGTGCCACCATCACTGAAGAACATTTATAAAGAATTAGAGACTGATATTGACGGTTTTAAATCTCCACCTCATGGAAATTTAACGCATTGGGCAGAACAAGGTGTACTGCTGTTAAATGCAACCTTAACCGTTCGGGCAGCAGAGGCTGGTTCACATCAAAATCGCGGCTGGGAGATTTTTACAGATGAGATTATCAAATCACTTTCAGAAAAAAGCGAGCACATTGTGTTTTTACTTTGGGGAAAATATGCTCAACAGAAAGCAGCGTTAATTGACCAGAAAAAACATTACGTACTTACTGCCGCTCACCCCTCTCCTTTCTCTGCTTATAATGGTTTCTTCGGATCGAGGCATTTCTCGAAAGCCAACCAATTGCTGCTTCAAAATAATTTAAAACCAATTGACTGGAATTTGCCGGTATAATGAATGCTTATTTTATAAGTGGCTTAGGTGCCGATAGAAGAATATTCTCAAAAATCAAACTTGATGAACGCATTGATATAATTCATGTTGACTGGATTACCCCTCTTAAAAATGAATCATTGGTCAGTTATGCCAAAAGATTGAGTGAAATTATAGATACTGATAAACCTTATGTTTTAGTCGGAGTTTCTTTTGGAGGAATGATTGCTGTTGAGATTTCAAAAATTTTAAATCCTTTGCTAACGATAGCGATATCAAGTACGATATTAAGCTATGAATTACCAGTTCTTTATCGCTTAGCGGGTAAGCTGAGTTTGATAAAACTAATTCCATCTAGTCTTATTAAATCATCTAACAGATTTAGTCAAAACTTTTTTTTTGGAACTAAATCTATTGAGGAAAAGACGTTACTCAGCAGAATCATTTCGGATACCGATCCTAAGTTCTTAAAGTGGGCGATCGTTAGTATTTTAGAATGGAGAAATACCATCAGACCTGATCGTCTATATCATATTCATGGCACTAAAGATAAAATTCTGTATTCAAAAGCGAAGCCAGATTTTTCAATTCAAAATGGGACACATTTCATGGTTTATCAGAATGCTAAAGAAATCTCGGGAATTATTGATAAATTAGTATTGAATTTACCACCTAAGACATCTTAGAAGACCCTATTGAAATTCAAAAATCATCCCGGAATAGAAATTAACTTTTTAGATGATTTTTTTATGAGTATCAACAAATCTTTTCTCGATAATTTAGAATACAACGTTACAGGGGCATGTATTGAAGTGCACAAAATTTTAGGCCCTGGATTACTCGAAAGTGTCTATGTAAGATGTTTGATAAGAGAATTACAGCTGCGAGACATAAATTATACAGCTGAACAATCGATCCTATTAAGCTATAAAGATGTAGTGCTAGATACAGCATTAAGGGCAGATCTATATATTGAAAATTGCCTTATTATAGAGTTAAAATCGGTTGAAAGGATATTACCTGTACATGAAGCACAAATATTAACCTATATGAAGCTACTTAAAGCTCCGAAGGGTTTGCTCATCAACTTCAATTGCACAAATATTATTCAATATGGTAAAAAAGCTTTTGTTAGTGAATACATGCATAATTTCAACACCTAACTTTGATACACTAAGATGTCTTAGGTGGTAAAAACTCATAAAATAATTTTTTTTTAAAAGGACACAACCTACCGTGTGCATGAAGCTACTTAAAGCCTTAATAGGCTTGCTCATAAACTTTAACTTCACTTATATTATCTACATGGTAAAAAAGCTTTTGTTAGTAAGTTTATGCATTATTTCGACACCTAACTTTGATGTACTTAGATGTTTTAGGTGGTAAAAAAGCTTTTATTATGCGTAATTTCAATACCTAAACTTAGATTTCTTAAGTATTAACTAATAAGTTCCTTAATACTCCAACGGCACAATCGGCTCTTTCTTAGTAGTTGACATAATCATCATCGTCTGAAAAGTTTTAACTACAGAAATCTTACTGATTTTCTCCATGATTAAACGCTCATATGATTTGATATCTTTAACGTAAACCTTCAGAAGAAAATCTGCCTGACCTGTTACATGGTGACATTCTGTAATTTCTTTAATTTGATTTACTTCATCTAAAAAGATTTGAATTGTATTATTTTTATGAAAATCCAGTTGAATCTGTATAAAGGTTTTAATACCCAAACCTAATTTTTCTTCATCAACCAGGGCATGATAGCTTTTAATAAACCCGGCCATTTCCAGTTTACGAACGCGTTCTAAAGTAGGCGCCGGAGATAGTCCGATTTCCTGTGACAAAAGTAAGTTCGTAATACGACCGTTTTCCTGTAAAATTCTTAAGATTTTAAAATCAATTTTATCTAATTCTGATGCCATATAAATTCAAAGGTATTGAGAACACAAACATAACCAAATTATATTCTACATTTTAACATAATTTATCTAATAAATTTTAGGAAATAATTTTTAGATTTACCTAAAAATAAAATTAGATAAACGTAAATGCAAAGTTTCACTGAAGAGAATTATCTCAAGATTATTTATCACTTAGCAGAAAATACCGATAACGTTCAAACCAATGCCATCGCAGCGCAAATGCAAACCAAACCCGCATCGGTAACAGATATGATTAAGAAATTGGCCGAAAAAGGTTTTGTAGATTATATTAAATACCAGGGCGTTACCTTAACAGATAAAGGCCGGAATGCGGCGATAGATATTGTGCGTAAACACCGTTTATGGGAAGTCTTCCTGGTTGATAAACTCAATTTTAAATGGGATGAGGTGCATGATGTAGCTGAAGAACTCGAACATATTAAGTCTACCGCATTAATTGAACGACTAGATGAGTTTCTGGGTTTCCCCAAATCAGACCCACATGGTGATCCTATTCCAGACAAAAACGGAAGGTTTGCAAAAACGCAGTTCACTAAACTCATCGATTTAAAAATTGGAGATAATGGTACCATTACAGGCGTTAGTCAGCATAGTTCTGCTTTTCTAAAGCATTTAGAGAAACTTGGTTTAACACTTGGCAAACAAATCGAAGTTAATGATGTTACCGATTTTGATGGTTCAGTAGAAATTCTGGTTGCCGCGAAACAAATTAATATCAGTAGAGAAGTTGCAAAACATATTTTAATAAGCAGTAATGGCAAAAACTGAATCGCTTAGCGAGGTACACCAAAGCGTAAATACCAGTAAAAGAAAAGGCTGGAGAAGAATTTTATCATTTATTGGCCCCGCCTATCTAATCAGTGTTGGTTATATGGACCCGGGTAACTGGGCAACAGACCTTGCCGGAGGAAGTAAATTTGGATATCAATTAATCTGGGTATTGTTAATGTCTAATCTGATTGCCCTATTATTGCAATCACTAAGTGCCAGGTTAGGCATTGTACGCGGATTAGATTTAGCGCAAGCTTCCAAACATGCCTATCCACGCTGGGCTAATATCCCACTGTTTGGCTTGGCACAAACCGCTATTATTGCCTGCGATTTAGCAGAAATTATTGGGATGGCCATTGGCTTACAATTGCTCTTCGGTTTGCCACTTATCTGGGGAATTTCCATTACGATCTTCGATACTATCCTGCTTCTTTTTCTTTTAAACAGAGGCATGAGGGCTATGGAAGGTTTTATTGTATCGATGGTATTTATTGTTGGGATCTCTTTTTTAGTAGAAATGTTTATTGTAGAACCATCACTTAAAGAAATTGCTAAAGGATTCGAGCCTTCTATATTGAATGGTGATGCGCTATATATTGCCATTGGAATTATTGGTGCTACAGTGATGCCACATAATCTCTACCTACACTCCTCCCTGGTTCAAACCCGGAAGATAGAACGCACCAACAAAGGAATAAAGGAAGCTTTAAAGTTTAACTTGATTGATACTACCGTTGCGCTTAATCTGGCTTTCTTCGTTAATGCTGCAATCTTAATCTTAGCTGCCGCTGCTTTTTATAAAAATGGCTTACATGAAGTAGCAGAAATACAGGATGCCCACAAATTACTTTCGAATATTTTTGGAAATGTAGCACCTGCTCTTTTTGCAATCGCATTAATTGCCGCCGGACAAAGTTCTACCGTTACCGGGACTTTAGCTGGTCAGATTATTATGGAAGGACATATCAATCTTCGCATTCAACCCTGGTTAAGAAGGCTGATTACCCGTTTACTAGCCATTATACCTGCGTTTTTCACAATCCTTCACTATGGAGATGATGCGCTAGGTGGACTATTAGTTTTAAGTCAGGTGGTATTGAGCTTACAATTGGGTTTTGCGGTGATTCCTTTAATACATTTTAATTCAGACAAAAAACTGATGAAAGACTTTGCCATTAAAAATTGGGTAAAAGTCTTGGCATGGGCGAGCGCCTTCGCTATTATCGCATTAAACGTAAAATTAGTAATAGAAGAAATAAGTGGCTGGGCATCAGCAGCAAATAACTGGTGGATATATGTAATCGTGGCTCCTGCTCTAGTATTTATAGTGTTTCTGCTTTTGTACGTTTTCTTCCATCCACTCATTGAGAAAAAAAATCGCGAAAGGCAAATGGTGCCTCACGGAAATGCTTTAGATATCGGGAAAATAGAAAGAATCAGTTATAGTAGAATTGGTATTGCGGTAGATTTTTCTGAGAACGATCGCAATACGATCAGGCACGCCCTTATTCAGGGTGGAAAAGAGGCGCATTATTATTTAATTCATGTGGTGGAAACGGCAGCTGCAAGATACCATGGTCAGGAAGTAATGGACCATGAAACAGAAAGTGATGCAAAAAACCTGGAGAAATATAAAATAAACCTCGAAGACCTTGGATATGATTCCACACCTTATATCGGCTTCGGCAATACCGCTAAAGCCATAGCAAATATTAGCAACAATAATGAATTGGAACTTTTAGTGATGGGCGCGCATGGACACAAAGGCCTGAAGGATTTGATTTTCGGAACAACAGTTAATTCAGTTAGGCATAAAGTAAATATCCCGGTACTGATTATTCGGTAGCGATTATTTATTGATAACCTTCATCACCTTTTTAATCCCCCCATCACCAGAATTATAGACTAACAATTTATTAGCCGTTGAATATAAATACATTGCAGGGTACATAGAGGGCAAAAATGCAGGAATAAACATGTGATTTTTATCTTGTAGAACTGTAACGTTAGCTTTGGTATTTAACCCTTTCGCATAGGTGTTAAAAAACTGCGGAATGATGTAAGCCTCATCCAAAGTAATCAGGTAAATATTAGCTTTTTGAAATTGCGCATAATTTGCATTCAAGCTCTTCATTTCACGTTGGCAATGTTCGCAGGTACAATCAAAAAGGATGAATAAGTTCTTCTTTCCTTGTTTTAGATCCTTGTTGGAGAATGCCTTTCCATCTAATTTGAAAAAGGTAAATTGTGGCAGTAAAGCAGGCTGTTGCGCTTTAACCTGATAAGTAACGGCTAACAGAAAAACTAAAAAAAGGCTTTTAAATTTCATTTTCGATGTTTAAATTCCAAACTTAATTGATTTTATTGAGAAGATAATCATATTCTTTTTAGCTTCTACAAACAGATGAACTTTTTGTTTGTTAAGTTAGCCACGATGAAATTGAATAAAATCGGAATATCACATCAATTTTTAAGATATTTGCAGCCCGGTGATTTTAACCGATAAGTTGTAGCAAGTTTTGCTACAACGATTAATAACAATACAAGCTTTGAAAAACGATATTAACATAAAAAATAAACGGGCCTACTTTGATTACAATTTACTGGATAAATACGTAGCCGGAATTGCCCTTCTAGGAACAGAAATAAAAGCCATCAGACAAGGAAAAGCAAATATGACTGATGCTTTTTGCATGTTTATTGGTGGAAATCTTTACGTAAGAAATCTCCACGTTTCTGAATATAGCCACAGCTCTTTTTATCATCACGATATTAAAAGAGACCGTGCTTTGCTTTTGCAAAAGAAGGAGATCAGAAAACTCAAATTAAAAGGAGAAGAAAAAGGCTATACTATTGTTCCGCTTCGCATCTTCGTAAACGAACGTGGATTTGCCAAAATTGAAATCGCTCTTGCCCAGGGTAAAAAGGAGTTTGATAAACGCGATAGCATTAAAGACAGAGATACTAAACGTGAACTGGATCGGGCAATGAAAAGGTAGTCGTGAGTCAAGAGTCTCTAGTCAGAAGCCCAAAGTTTGGAGTCATCATTCAGGAGTATTTACAAATTCCAAAGCATGATTTTTAACTTTTAAATAAACTAGTGATTTATTACATTAGAGTTGATACCAGCCTATAGCTACTTAAGACTCAATTCTTTAAATGATTAATAGACTTTCGACTAATGACTTTAGACTAAAGACTTATTAATTACCAAGCCTGATCCCCTACTAATGGCACAAACCTGAAAGTATCTAGTACTATTTTCTCATAATCTGTATCGCTTACCCTAATTACAGTAACCATTTTTTGTGTTTTTTCATCGCCAACCGGAATAACGAGGATGCCTCCGATTTTAAGTTGTTTTAACAAGATCTCAGGAACCAGGGGCGCACCTGCAGTTACGATAATTTTATCATAGGGCGCATGTTCTGCAACGCCTTTTGATCCATCTCCACAACAAAAAACAGGCTTGTAACCCATTCCTGGTAAAACCTGGATAGTTCTGTTATAAATATTCTGCTGCCGCTCAATCGTTACCACTTTAGCGCCTAGTTCCATCAGAACACAGGTCTGATAGCCTGAGCCAGTTCCGATTTCTAAAACTTTATCGCCATTTTTAATGTGTAATAATTCACTTTGATAGGCTACGGTATAGGGTTGTGAAATGGTTTGACCATCGCCAATTGGAAAGGCAATATCTTTATAAGCTTGATTCCAGAAAGTTTCATCAAAAAAGAAATGACGCGGAACTTTACCAATTGCTTTTAATACTTGCTCATCTTCTATTCCGCGAGATCTTAACAGTTCTACCAGTTTCTTTCTCGCACCACGCTCCCGGTAATTATCAACAAATTTATAGGCCATAAAGTCTCAAAATTAGCTTTTTTAAGTGGTGATGCAAGATAAAGAAATCCACATTGACTTAAGTTGCAGAATATCAAAAGCAAAATATGCTATTAATAAAGTTTGAGTTAATCATAATACTGAAGTGAGGAATTATTTCTACTTTTGGGATCAATAAATTTTAAAGAAAATCAGTACCACTACATATGAAGAAAATCTTACTAAGTCTATTCACACTGTGTATATCTTTAGCTTCGTTTGCCCAAACCGGGGCAGATTATAATTACACTATAGGTTTTCGTGCTTTTAGTTTAATGCAGTTGCCAAAAATATTAAACCAAACCAATACTCAGGATTATACCAAAGCCTTCGCAAATGGCGCCATGCTTAAATTTAATGATAATCAGATCAGCTACCGTATTAGTGGTGCTTATTACAGAGATGATATCCAGTTTGATAATACTTGTGCTACCTGTGAGATTGCGAATGGAAAAGTAACTGATTACTCTTTTAAAATTGGTTTCGAAAAAAACTTTAACTATTCAAAAATCCAACCCTATTTTGGCTTTGATTTAGGCTATCGTTCAAACCGCTTCACGGGAACAATTGCACAACGCAACCCAGCGGCCAGCAATGTGATGCAAACTGCCGATGCCAGTAAAAATGGCTTGGTATTAACACCGTTAATAGGTTTAAAGGTAAACCTCATCCCACAGTTAAATTTCTACGCAGAAAGTAACCTGGATTTTTATTACTCTTATGAAAAGCAAGACATTACCGAAGCAGGCGGTGTAGGCAGAACAGTGAACACTTACAAAAAGTGGGAATTTTTGCTTAATCCCATATCAGTAGGATTACAATTCAGCCTGAACGGAAAAAATTAGTACGGATCTACATCGATCTGCATAAATACCCCTTTGAACTCCTTGGTGGCATTAAACTGCGTAAGTGTTTCCCGTAGCGCATCTTTAACCTTTTGGATAGCAGTGTGTTTATCGGCTTTAATGATGATTTGTTTGATATAAAGATTTCGAACCCGACTTACTAAAGGTTGCTCTGGGCCAAGCACGCGTTTCCCAAATTTTGCTTTCAGGATATTGGCCAAGGTTAAGGCGGCATGATCCAGTACGTGCGAATCTTTATGTTTAATGTAGAGGAATATCATCCTTGAAAATGGTGGATACAGAAACTTCTCCCGCTCTGCAATTTCGTCGTTATACATCCCTTCATAATCATTCTCCACTACTTGCTTGATAATTCTGTTCCCCGCATCATATGTTTGGATACAGACACTACCCTGATCTGCTCTTCTTCCTGCCCTACCTGCAACCTGAGCCAATAATTGATAGCTTCTTTCATATGCCCTGAAATCAGGATAACCCAAAAGCGTATCGGCATTGATTACGCCAATCAGGTTTAAATTATCAAAATCTAATCCTTTCGCAACCATTTGCGTACCAATTAAAATGTCAGTTTTCTTTTCCTGGAAATCGTTTAAGATTTGCTGCAGGCCATTTTTTGTTCGGGTACTATCCATATCCAGGCGGGCGATGGAAACATCCGGATAAAGTAATTTCAATTCCTCTTCAATCCTTTCCGTACCAAAGCCTTTTTGTTCTACATGCACAGAACCGCATGCCGGACAAATGTTTACGCTGCTTTGCTGATAACCACAGTAGTGACAATGCAATTTCCCACTGCTTTTGTGATAGGTTAAGCTCACATCGCAATTCACACATTTTGGCGTATATCCACAAGTTGCACAAATCAAAATTGTGGCATAACCACGTCTGTTTTGAAAAAGAACAATTTGCTCCTTTTTGGAAAGTGCGAGATCAATACCTTTAATCAGTACACTGGAGAAATAAGAAACCATTGTTTTTCTCTTGGTTTCTTCAGAAATGCTCACAACCTTTTGATCGGGCAGCTGAACACCACCAAATCTTTCCTTCATTTCTACAAGGCCATATTTACCCTGCAAGGCATTATAATAACTTTCTAAAGATGGTGTGGCAGAACCCAGAATCACTTTAGCCTGATGAAGATGAGCCAGATAAATAGAGGCATCTCTGGCCTGATACCGGGGTGCGGGATCGTACTGCTTGTAAGAAGGCTCATGCTCTTCATCCACCACAATTAGCTTGAGGTTTTGAAAGGGAAGGAAAACCGCCGACCGGGCACCTAAAATTACTTTAAAAGTACCAGTACGAACTTTATTCCAGATTTCAACCCTTTCGCTATTGTTAAATTTGGAATGATAAACACCAATTGCGTTTCCAAAATAACGTTTAATCCGCTCAACTATCTGTGTGGTCAAGGCAATTTCAGGCAATAGAAATAACACCTGACCATCTGTATGCTGAATAATTTCTTCAATCAGTTTAATGTACACCTGGGTTTTCCCCGAAGCGGTAACCCCATGCAGCAAAACAACATCCTTCTCCTTAAAATGATCATTGATTTTTAAAAGTGCCTTTTCCTGATGTTCGTTAAGTTTGAAATTGATACTAAACGCTTCATCATTTACTGCTAAACGGCTTACCGGACGTTTCATTATCACAAAAATTTCTTTGTCGATAAGTGCCTTTAAAACTGCTGGTCCACAATTACTTTCTTCAAGCAACTGTTCTTTCGCAATGGGAAGGTTTGATTTTTCAAGTTTAAGATAGGCCAACAAGACATCCAGCTGTTTTGGTGCACGTTCTAAAACATTAAAAAGTTGCTTTAAATTCTCCTGATCTTTATAAAAATCATTGAGCAGAACAAAGGATTTTAATAGCGGTTTATATTTTTGTACCACTTCTTCAGCTACTAAAATCAGGTCTTTTTCTAATAGATTATTAATGATAGGATAAATTGTTTTTTGTCCCAAAAGTTTAGAAACATCATTAACCGTTAGCTTTTGCTGCTTTTTAAGCGTTGAGATAATAATCTCTTCTTTTTCTGTAAGTACAATTTCGTCGCTAAAATCATCACTAAGCATGAGGATGGTTTCGCTAGCCAGTTTTAAACTTGCTGGCAGTGCAGCAGTCATTACGTCACCTTCATTACACATGTAATAGTTAGTCATCCAGGTCCAGAATTTTAGTTGCATGGGGGTTACAACAGGTTCGGAATCGATGATGTCAATGATATATTTCGCTTCGTAAGCAGTAGGTGATTTTTTTGAAATGCCACTAATTAAGGCAGCATAAATTTTATGTTTTCCAAACTGAACCACTACCCTTTTGCCGATAGCAACCTGATCATTTAAATCGAAGGGTATTCTATAGGTATAGTTCTTTGCCAAAGATAAAGGCAAGATCACTTCTACAAAAAGTGTTTCTCTTTCTGCAAAAAAATCATTTTCAAAAGTTTCCATTATTTATCTTTAAATGCAGCGAAAAACAGCATGATCCAACCCAAAACAAATAATAATCCGCCAATCGGCGTTAAGGGACCTATTAAATTTACGAAATCCAGATGTAAAATACTTCGGGTGGCCAATAAATAAAGTGAACCCGAAAAAAGGGTAATGCCAAAGGTAAAGCAGATATAAGCAATATTAATTAGCTTGTTTCTATAGCGGGCAAACGTTGATAAATATAAAAGAGCAAAGGTATGATAAAACTGGTAATCAACCCCTTTCTGCCAGATTTCGAGTGAAGGTGCATCTACCAATTCTTTTAAGGCATGTGCGCCGAATGCGCCTAATAAAACAGCAACAAATCCGAAAAAGGACGCAGTAAGTATTATTCGTTTATTCATATGTACATTTTGCCAGAAGCAATCGCTAAATTAATAAATTGACAAAGAACTTCGCTCTAATCAATGTAATAAATTAAATTTGTTGCACAGCAGATGAGAAAAATCATAATTTTAGTAAGCGTTTTATTATTGGGCGTGGTGTTAATGTCCTATTTATACTTTTCTAAATTGGGGGTTGAAAACGATGCAAAGGATCTTGCTCTTCAGTCAGCAACCAATAATGCCGCCCTTCTTTTTGCCTTTCAGAACGATAAAGGCTTTTACGAAATTATTGAAGGACAAAGCCTCTTACAGCAAGCTATTGGACAGGAAAAAACCGACTTACTTAAACAGCTAAAGGAAAGTTTCGTTAATAATAAGACCATTAATAGCCTGATTCTGGATCAGGAAATCTACATTAGTTTACTGCCCGATAGTAATAAAACACTTAACTTTCTCCTTACTGTTCAGGTTAAACCCAATCAGACTGCACTGAATTTTCAAAACCAACTTAAACCATTTCTTACGCCAATAGCTCAGGAAAAAAATATCTACAGCGCTAAAGTGAATGATAGCCTGAATATCTTTGTTGGTGTTCAACAACAGGTTTTAACCCTATCAACTTCGGTAAAATTGATTAAAGATGCAGGAATAAGGCTTAATGAAAATCCTTTCACCGCTTACATCAAAGAATCAAGATTGCAGAATAAAAATGTTTTGGCTCAATTGTACATTAACTACAACCAGGCACCGCTTTTACTTAAGAACATTATTTCAGGGAATATTAACGGGGAACTTGCTGTATTTAATGCGCAGAACAGTTTTGCTACCCTTAATTATAATTTTAGCAAGGAGAAGATTTTATTTAATGGCAACACCGAAATTAAGGCGGCTGATAATTATTTAAAACTTTTTGAAAATATACCGGTTCAAAAGATAGAAATCCAAAATGTTTTGCCCGATCAGACTGCCAACTATACTATTTACGCTTTTGATAATTATCAATCGTGGCAGAAAAAATTAATAAACTGGCAAGCGCAAAAGAAATTAACAGATCAGACAAGTTTATTGGTTAAGCAGGTTAAAAGTACTTACCGGACAGATCTGAATGCAATCTTCCCTGTATACTTAAAAAATCAATTCGTAACGTTTCAATTAAACACAGGGGAGAAATTAACGGCAGTATCTTTAAGCAACGGTGAAAAGGTTAAACAATTATTGTTTGATGTGAGTGAAGATTTCAGTGATGAAATTAAACACTTTAAATCTTCCAACATTCTGTTTTCTTATCTTGGTGAGCCGCTTAAGAATTTTGTTAGACCATATTATATCATTATTGATAATTACCTGATTGCAGCCAATAACGCAAGTACCATACAGTCTTTTTTGAGCAGGTACCGTAACAATAAACTGCTGATTCAGGAACCAGAATACCTGGATGCCATGAACCAGCTTTCCAGCACTTCAAATATTGGGTATTATATTAATTTAAAGCGTTCTGGCCAGATCTTCAGGAGCCAGATGCGATCACAATATTACAAACATCTACAGGCTGACAGCGGCTTAAAAGCTTTCGATACTTTTTACTATCAAATGAGCACTGATCAAAGTAAATTTCTTACTAACTTGCTTCTAAACAAATATTTAAAACCACAGGTACCAGACTCATCAAGTAATCGTTAAATAAAAACAGGGCAGAAAATTAAATTAAATGAAGAAACTCTTACTCATCTTATTTTTATTGAGTGGTTGCTATTTTGCTAAGGCGCAACAATATGCACTATTTGGAACCAGAACAATGTTTGATGCGTTTGAAAACGTTTCTCAAAAATCTTTTACCCTGGATTCTTCACGTAAATTTTCCTCCAATTTCTTTTTACCGAACTTTGGTGCAAATGCAGCAAATGTTGGAGCGTCTGAATATGCCATAAGAAAATTAACTCAGGAAGGTGTAAACGATACTCGAAGACTTACACTAGGAGCAGGTGAAGTTAACCATTTTTTTTTAAACAGTAATGTATATGTGGCTACAGTGCGCATGTTCAAGTCCTATAAATATCAAAAAGAAATGGGGCTGTCCTGGCAGGTCAGGGTAGATTCTCATATCGACTACACAAATGAAACACTGGCGATTTTTGACAATTTAGACCGATTATCCCAGGTACAACAGACCAATGGAATATTAAACAATAAAGGATATCAGCAGTCTTATCACCAGTTTAGTTTTACCTACAGAGAAAACTATAATAAGCGGCTTGCCTTCGGCTTCAAGGCAAGTTTACTTAGTGGAATTCTATATAATAAGCTAAATATTGTAAAGTCTAACCTTTATATTGAACCAGACGGTAGCCAAATGCTGCTTGGTGTGAATGGTACATATCAGGCTAATTTCACAGATACGGAAGAAATTAGTAAAAGATCTTTTCTCCCAACCTTTAAAAATCCTGGCTTGTCGTTAAGTTTTGGTACCAACTATACTACAAAGAATGGTATATTTATGATGGCAAATGTGAAGGATCTTGGATTTATCTGGTGGCGAAGCGGAACGCAGGAGAATATTATTAGGGACCCTGCGAAAGTCATTATCTTAAATGATCAATCCGTCAACATTAATCAAAGTATCAGAGATATTTTCCTGACTGGCCAAAATGGCAAATTCATTGCAGCCACAAACGCAAAAATCGATATTTATGCTTCCAAGCAATACGGCTTTTATAAACCAGGTTTTGTAGCTTCCAAAAATCTGTTTTACAAAGGCGGCGACATTGCCTTTATAAATACTTTTATCTATAGAAACCTGGCTGCCAGCATAACGCCGCTTTATAATTTTAATAACATTTTCATGGTTGGTTTACAAGGGAAATATCAAACGCCAAACTTCGAGTTATTTGGTGGGGTAGATAACCTTATCTCTAGTGTAAGTTATGCAAGGGGACTTTACAGTACAACGGCAGATCGGGGTAGCGGCCCCAATGGCGCATCATTTTATATGGGGATAGGGATTAAATTTGGCAATATTGTTAACCATCCTCAGTTTAGTGATACCATGCCGGGCATTAATGATCAGCAAGAAGGAAGCTTCTTTAAAAATCTGTTTTCTGTCTTCAGAAGAAAGTAATCAGACTTTCTTTTTAGATTGGGTAACTACAAAATCTTTTAAGTAAAAAGGCTCGAAGTAAGCCACATCTTCAAAATGGTCTTGATTGAAGGCTTGGTTGGCTAAAGCAGACATGTAACGAGCAGCATTGAAATTCTGATCACTAAAACCAGCATTAGGATGATGGAGTATTGCTGCGCATTTAGCGGCGCCATCCCCTAAAAAAGTTATTTTGTTTTGCGAAAGTAAATCAGCGAAACTGGTTTCATCAATAATTTTAGCTGATGTAGGCTCGATAACTTCCAGCGATGAATTGTACACAGCTGTATAAACTTCCATCCTTCGCGCATCAATCATCGGGCAAATTAAACCAGTATATTCCGGGTTTTCAATTAGAAATCCAGCCGCCATCATTTTTAGTGTTTCTATGGCAATTAATGGCTTTTCTAATGCATAACATAAACCTTTAGCGGTAGAAACGCCTATTCTTAAGCCAGTATAAGAACCAGGCCCTTTACTCACCGCAACCGCATCTATGTCCTGATAAATTAATCCAGCAGCTTTCACCACCTCATCAATAAAAAGCGTAATATTACTGGCGTGAAGGTTTTGACCGCTCTCCTCTTTTATAGCAACAATTTTCTCATCAATTGATAAAGCAACAGAACAAACCTGTGTAGCAGTTTCTATTTGAAGTATTTTAGCCATGAGGCAAAGGTATTAAATGTAAAAGAGAAAAGGGGATTATAGTTGGGAGATTAAAGTCAGAAGTCTGGAGTCGGAAGTCAAGAGTCCGTAAATCCATCAATACTAAACAACTAAACCAATAAAACTGCTTAAGGCACCGGATCATGTCCGTGTTTCCCCCAGGGATGGCAACGACCGATCCGCTTTAAAGCCATCCAACCACCTTTAAACGGGCCATGTTTACGAATGGCTTCTATTCCATATTGCGAACAAGTTGGTGTAAACCTGCAATTGGCCCCAAGCATTGGAGAAATGGCATATTGATAAATCCTGATCAAACCTAAAAAAAACCAACCGAAAAACTTATTGATGAATTTCATTGGGCTGAATTAGGGTTTGAAAACGCTTAAAAGTAGCGACTAACTTTTTCTGGATAAAAATGAATTCGTATTTCTTTTTCCCTACAAACTGGATGGAGAAAAGCAGCAAACCTTTATTAGTTGAAAGCTGATTATAAAATTCTTCCTGTTTGTTTAATCGATAAGCTTCGCGAATGCGGCGCTTAAGTAAATTACGATCTACGGCCCGCTTATATCGTTTCTTTGGAACATTGATAACTACCTGAGCTGGAACACTGGCAGGTACATCAACAAATAGATAAGAGATGCGAAATGGGTATAATAAAAAAGAAGAACCGTTTTTAAACAGCAGATCTAAATGTTTTCTGCTGCATAACCGTTCTTCTTTTCTGAATGTGTACATATATTTTTGATTGATAATTGCAGATTTGCTCTGCCGATTCCGGTTCCGGAAAAGCAATCAAAAATTATGCTTTATGCTTGCGTTCGTCAGAAACTGTTAATCTTTTTCTTCCTTTAGCACGACGTGATGCTAATACTCGTCTGCCGTTAGCTGTTGCCATTCTTTCGCGGAAGCCGTGTTTGTTTCTTCTCTTTCTTTGCGAAGGTTGGTATGTTCTTTTCATGACTGTATATTATCTTATTAATTTCAAAATTAAGAGGTGCAAATATAAAGTGATTTCTCTACAAATGCAAGCGTGTTTAGTTTTTATTTTTTATTCAATTGCAAATGTAAAAAAACTTTTGAAAAATCAGACCTAATGATCTGATTATATGGATTACTTTCCCCTATATACTTTCACATTAAAATAAAACACATTAGTGTTGCTTTGCTATTTTCAGAGATTTGGATTAGGCAAAAGTTTAAAGCAATAAGGTATAATTTTTAGATTTCATATAATTCAGATGTCAAATCTAAAATGAATATGCCACATAATTAATCTTCAACTTATAACGCAACAATACTAAGTGCTGTGTTATACAAATCGATATTACCTTTATTCATTAGACTTAGAATATATTTTTTTTCAGCTAAGTAAGCTACTGCGAAACTAGGATCCCGCTCAACAATAGAGATTGTATTATTTATTAAATCACAATATTTAACGCTTTGGTAAGTTGGTAATATACCAGCTAGCCTTTCAGCTTCTAAAACCTTCCTTTTTCCTCTATTTAAACTGGGGAAATTGGCAGGAATATATACATCTGTTAATGCCAAAACACCATTTATAATAAAATCTACCTCATAACTGGAGTAATTTGAAGATAACAATAATCTAAGATCCGATTCTGAGCATCGTGTATCCTCTAATAAATCATGAAATAGGCCTATTTCATACCCAAATGAAATATGGTTAGCCTCTGCTAATTCAGCAACTTCAATACAATGATTTATGTAAGGCTCAAAGGTATATTTTCGCTTTTGCCCCTCGTGCCATTTTGCTGCAAATCTTATCAGTTCTTCTTTCAATATCTTAATATTTTTAAATTTTATAGCCCCAATGCAGCCTTAAGTTTTATATAACCGGTTTTACTTACTGGTAACCAAATATCTGATTTTAACAAAACCACATAGCTGTCTTTCTCTTTCAATTCAATTTTAGTTACTTGTGCAAGGTTGATGATATAAGAACGATGAATACGGATAAACTGTGTTGCATCTAAAGTCTGCTCAAAATAAACCATCGTTTTATTCTTATAGAAAACGCCATCTACAGTATTCAACTTTACGTAGTCATCATCAGCCTCCAGGTAATTGATATCGCTCGTTGGAATGATCTTAATTACCCCATCTTTCTTCACCACTACCCTATTGTTCTGCGCCGGACTTAAGGCCGCGGCATCTAATACTGCTTCCGTATTGCCTTGCTGGTTTAGTCTTCCAGGAAGTTTTTTAATTGCGGCATCAAATCTTGCTTTATCAATTGGTTTTAAAAGATAATCTACTGCATTTACCTCAAAAGCTTTAATGGCATATTCATCAAACGCAGTTGTAAAAATCACAGCAGGTTTATCATCCACCAGTTCAAGCATTTCAAAGCCACTTATTTTAGGCATTTGAATGTCTAGAAAAATAAGGTCGGGTTTGTGTAGCGTAATGGCTTTCAACCCCTCAAAACCATCACAACATTCGGCAACAACTTCTATTTCGGGATGATCGTTCAGGTAAAATTTAACAATATCTCTGGCTAAAGGTTCGTCATCAATGAGAATCGTTCTGATCATTTTTTTGTGGGATTTTTAAGGTCGTAATATATAAATTATTTGCCTCAATTTCTGTCTGCAACAAATGTGGGTTAGCAAATAACAGGTAAAGTCTGCGCTTTATTGCGCCCAATCCGAAACCCGTTCCACCGGCAGCTTTCATTTCCGGATCGAAAGGATTTTCTACCCTTAATAGAAGAAGATTATGTTCAAATGTTACATCAACTTTTATGGTAATCCCTGCAGATGTATTATAAAGACCAAATTTAATGGCATTTTCTACTATCGGCTGTAGCAAAGTACCCGGCAAACAAAGTTTCAGGGTATCTTCAGCAACATTTACCTCAATATTTAACCGATGGCTAAATCTTACTTTCTCAATATCCAGATAAAGCTGAATATATTCCATTTCTTCTTCCACCGTTACCCATAACTCATCATCTCTTTTCAATGTACCACGTAAAAATGAAGCCAGTTTGGTAATCATTACGCCAGCTTCCTTTGGATTAATCATGGTGAGTGCAAACACGGAGTTTAAACTGTTAAAAAGAAAATGTGGCTGTAACTGATGTCTTAATTTATTTAATTCTGCCTCTTTAGCTAAGCCTTTTGCGGCAGAAAGGCGCTCATGCGTTTCAGTTTGTTCTTCTAATCTATACCATAATATATTGGCCAGCGCACACCATCCCAGGCACATAAAGGAAATTAACCCTCTAAAGGCAAAAGAAAAATTATAAAAATCCTGGTATTCCTTAAAGTCGGCAAAGACATAAAGCATAACATATTTTGCGATGTAAATAATAACTAGTGTTAAGGCGAGGGTAACAATTAACACATATAAAATCCTTTCATTTTTCGGCTGATAGTAACCCAGCATATTGCTGATTCCTATACATGCAGCAGCGAGCAAAACATTGTTTACAATGCTATCGGTAAACGAAATTATCCAGGAAAAATTAATTACGAAATGCAATCCAATGCCGCACAGTAATACCCAGGCTACAGCAAAGCTGAGCGAAATCCGTTGTATCTGCGGGATAGAGAGTGGTCTGGTTGTCAAAGTAGTTTAGTTTAGGTATAGTTTGTTTTGGTTCAATTGGCTACCAGCTAATGAATTTTATTAAAATCTTTTTAACAGGTAAGTTTGTAATTTCTATTTATTGGGGCTTCAACAAATAGAAATTCATAATAAATGGGTTAGAAGCTTTTAATTTCAATTCCACCAAACATTGCCGTTCCATTTAAAATCAGAGTTTTTTCCATATCTACGGGAGTTAAATGCGAGCGCTTATCTTCTACGCTGCCAAACATTGCGGTTACGTTAGATTTTATGGCCCAGTTATGCGGAACAATTAACTTAACCCCACCAAATACTGCTGTAACATCCAGACTGGCTGTTTCTGTAAAATCTGCCTGCGTCATAATAATATCAGCACCGCCAAATACGGCAGAGATGTCGCCACCTTTGAAGTTTTTAGAATAAACCGTTTGCGTGTTCCCTCCAAAAATTGCCGTTACTTCAATGATATCATTATCAAAAGAACCCTTGTCAGCAGCTTTAAATTCAACGCCCTCTTCCGTATTCAATTGATGGTCTTTAAACCGATCCTTCATCTTTTTCTTAACTTTGATCCCGGTTCCGCTATTTGACCTGAAAATTAAAAAGCCACCGAGAATGACTAATCCTATACCGAGTGCGTACTTAGACAAATCGAAATCAAGATTCATTCTATTAATAGTATTATAACTTCCAATCAACACCAAAATCAGCCATCCAACGCCTTTGAAATTACGGTGAATGCCAACAAAAATCCCAATTACGATGAGCAAGCTCCAGAAGCTAAAGATCCAGTTAGGAATATCAAGATTCAAGTTATCTAATAAAAAAGCGAGTCCGATGAGTATAATAACCAAACCACCCAAAACCCTGCTCGAGTTTTTGATTTGATTATTTCCATTATGATTTATATTATCCATGTGTTGCAGTATTTTAATAAGTAAAGATGTTTACAAATTATACGCTTATATAGGTCTCTTCTATAAAAACTGGCAAAACAGCGGTGAACAGCTAAATTTTATCGGTGAAAAATATTTCCTAATTTAAGCCCCATGAAATATTTTCTTCTTGCGATAGTGATGAGTGTTGCCATTGGCCTAAAAGCCCAGAACACCATCAATCAATATAAAATTTATGATTTTAAAAAACAGAAAGAGATCTCTATTGATAACATCGTTGCAGACATGAAAAATGCAGATGTATTGTTTTTCGGCGAAGAACATAACGATTCCATCGGTCATGCGCTCGAAGCGGAAATTCTTAAAAAAATTAACCAGGCCTACCCTCAACAGGTGGCGCTCAGCATGGAGATGTTTTATACCGATATTCAGCCTGTGTTGAACGAATATTTAGCTGATGTAATTTCTGAGAAAAACTTAATAAAAGAAGGAAGAGCCTGGGAGAATTATAATGATTACAAACCTTTGGTTGAATATGCCAAAACCAATAAACTGCAGGTTATTGCGGCTAATGCAGCGGCAAGATACAGCAATGCCGTAACTAAAAATGGTTTAGCAATGTTGAAGAACTTTCCAAAAACATCATTAAGTTTTTTACCACCATTGCCAATAGACACGGCCACGGGCAGGTATTATGAAAAATTTACTGGCTTACTTGGCGGCCATGGTATGGGAACAATGAAAGTCTATCAAACGCAAAATTTTTGGGATGCAACCATGGCCTGGTCCATTTCAAAGTTTAGTAAGATCAACAAGGGCATAAAGATTCTTCACTTAAATGGCAGGTTTCATAGCGACGAAAAACTGGGCACAATTGCCAAGCTTCAACAATATTCACCTCAACTAAAAATCCTGAATATTTCGGCTTTCGCTGATGAGGGTTTTGAAAAACCAGATTGGATTAAGTATTCCAATTTAGGCGATTATATTATTATCACAGACCCAACGATCAAAAAAAGCTATTAACCGGAGTTCAATTATTATTTACCTTTTTTAAACCCCAGTCTGCAATCACCGCTCTGAAAGAGGAGAATTACGATCGCCCGTACCCTGCTTTGACTACTTTGCAGACCTCGATTTTCTGTACAAGTTTTTTATGCGTCTTGCTAAATGACTTTTATAAAGTAGAGGTTTACGGAAGAGCACCATCAAACCCCAAGGACTGGGAAAATCAAAGCAGTTGCAAGATAGAACCCACCGCCTTAAAAAACCTAAAACGCAGTGCTTTTGTGTACACAAAAGCAGGTTCAAAGCTGTAAAGCGTATTGAACACAACAGAAAGTGTCACCGTTTATTTTTGATGTGTATAGGATGGGAAAAGGCCCCTTGCCGGATTGAGAAAACTTTGGGTACTTTGGCGCTCCAAAGTACCTTGCCTCTGCGGCAAAGAGCGGGCAAAAAAATTATGCTTTCGCTTTTAGCAGATCCCTGATTTCTGTTAACAAAATTTCTTCTTTAGTTGGCACTGGTGGTGCAGATGGTGCTACGGCCTCTTTTTTCTTTAAATTATTTGCTCCCTTGATAATCAGGAACAACACCAATGCAACGATGATAAATGTGATTACTTGCGACAAAAAATTGCCATATTTAATTGCCGTACCAGCGATAGTCAACTTACTTAAATCTTCAAGACCAGCTGCTTTCAATGCCGGGCCTAACACAGCTGGCGTAATAATATCTTCAACCAAGGAGCTTACAATCTTCCCGAACGCAGCACCAATAATTACACCGACAGCTAAATCGAGAACATTCCCCTTAACTGCAAAATCTTTGAATTCTTTTACCAAGCCCATAAAGTTTGTTTTAGTTATTTAATCACTAAAGTAACAAACATAAAACTCAATACAAACGTTTAGCGATAATTAAATAAGCAATCGAAGGCATTTGGAAGTAATTCCATAAAAAATCTGAAAGGATTTGTTTATTTTTGTCGCCCATTCTATTATATAATATGCTAAAGCAACACCTACAACAAAAGTTATTACAGAAGTTATCACCCCAACAAATTCAATTCATTAAATTGTTGCAAGTGCCAACTGTTGCTTTAGATACCCGAATTAAAGAAGAACTCGAAGAAAACCCTGCCTTGGAAGATCCAAGTTTAATGACTCAGGAAGAGCCTAAGGGCGAATATGATGATCTGAACGACGGCCCTGAAGAATTTGAAGGTCCAAAGGAAGACAATACCATGGACGAGTTTAATGTGGATGACTACCTCCAGGATGATAGCACCAACGACTACAGCACCAATTATAATAATGGTGATGACGATGAAGAAAAGAAAGAAACGCCTATCGCGATAGAAAGTACTTTTTTCGAAAGTTTGCAGGAGCAATTGGATTTAGTTCCGCTATCTGATCAGGATTTTATTATAGGCAAGCAAATTATCGGAAGTTTAGATGATGATGGTTATTTACGTCGTCCGCTCGGCTCTATGATTGATGATCTGGCTTTCTCGCAAAATGTGATGGTTGAAGAAGAAGACGTTTTGGAAATGCTTAAACTGATTCAAAGTTTTGACCCTCCTGGTATAGGCGCCAGAGATTTAAAAGAATGCTTGCTCATTCAACTTAAAAGGAAAGACGCTAATAATCCCATTATTGTAAAAGCGATGAATGTTGTAGAGAATTATCTTGATGAATTTACACGCAAACATTACGATAAACTCGAAAAAAGCCTTGGTTTAGATAGTGAAGAATTAAAGGAAGTAGTAAACGAGATTCTTCGTTTAAATCCTAAACCAGGTGACGCCAATCAGGTAACAACCAAACAAATGCAAATTATTCCTGATTTTCACATCAGTAATAATGATGGTATTTTGATTTTAACCTTAAATTCTAAAAATGCACCCGAACTTAAGGTAAGTCGCTCCTACCAGGAAATGTTTGAGCATTATGATAAAGCATCCTCCAGAGATAAAAAACTTAAAGAAGCAGTGCAGTTTGTAAAGCAGAAATTAGATTCTGCAAAATGGTTTATCGACGCTATTAAGCAACGGCAACAAACTTTGCTTAAAACAATGAATGCCATTATGCACTATCAGTACGAATATTTTTTGACGGCTGATGAGCGCAAAATGCGTCCGATGATTCTTAAGGATATTGCCGATAAAATTGATATGGATATTTCTACGGTATCCAGGGTGGCTAATTCAAAATACGTGCAAACAGAGTTTGGTACCTATTTACTAAAATCATTCTTCTCCGAAGCCATTCAAACTGAAAATGGTGAGGAAGTATCCAATAAAGAAGTTAAAAAGATTCTTGAAGATTGTATCGGAAATGAAGATAAACGCAAACCTTTAGCGGATGAAAAGCTGACTGAAATTCTAAAAGAACGGGGTTACAATATCGCCAGAAGAACAGTGGCTAAATACCGCGAGCAAATGAATATTCCGGTGGCAAGGTTGAGAAAAGAATTGTAGTTGGGTTTTTAGTTTTTTGGTTTTCTAGTTTTTTAGTTGTTTGGTCTGGAGGATATAGCCAATAGCCATGTTCATTCACTAAACAACCAATCACAAACTAACCAACTAACCAACCAATTCACCAACCAACCACACTACCACATTTTAATATAGGAAGGTACTTTGTAGATATTGTTTAGTAATATCCCAAGAACAATTTCATGGCTTCCATTACTCACCTGATTAAGTTCGGATGTTGTAAAATCATATGAATACGTGAGGTTAACCATTTTGCCTACATTAAATCCGGCTAAAGCAGAAAAAGAATCATTTTTCCTGTAACTGCCACCAAGCCAGAGCTTATCTTTAAATGCCATTTTAACGTTTAAATCAATAGCAGTAGGCGATGGCTTTACGTACTTTACCATCACCGATGGAATCACCGCCACCTCATCATCAACAAAAAATTTATAACCCGCTGTGGCAAAAAAATGGGGAACTTCCTTCCCTTGGTTGTATTGATTATCTCCAGAAAAACTTAATTTCTGAGGTAAGATCTGTTGCGCTGATAAACCTGCGAAAACCCTTGCACCATAAAGCCAAACGCCAAGACTCAAGTCTGGTTTTACTTGATTAACCAAGGCTCTCGAAAGTGCAGGATCATATGGCGTATCAAATGTTAAAGCATTAACATCCAGAGAAATACTTGAAATACCTGCAGCAATACCTGCAGATAAATTAAAATTATTACTGAGTTGTATATGGTAAGCATAAGTTAGATTGGCATCCAGCCGCTTTAACGGACCAGTTTTATCTAAAACTGCTGTAACACCCATACCATGATGCGATGGAGAAGACATATAGGTTTGCATATAATTCCGATCCATTGGATTCCCCGTTTGCTCCGGAAAAGAAGTTAGCGCATTACTCCATAACTGGCGATCACCTAATGCCCAGTTTGCAGAAACGAAAGAGGTTTGTGGCGCATCTGCTATCCCCGACCATTGCTTCCGGTAACCACCTTTAAAATCAACATAATTTTCCATCCCGGAAAGGGCGGGGTTTAATAAATACTGGTTAAAAATATATTGCGTGTATTGCGGCTTTTGCTGCGCAAATATCTGACCTGACAAAAGTAAAACGAACACAACTAGGTACTTTTTCAATTGGTTTATCTGATTATAGTGAGCGGTCCGGTAATCGTTTTTCTTCCATTCCCAGGATTTATGATATAGTAGTAAACACCAACAGGTAGCGGCTCATTCTGGAAATTTCCATCAAACGGATGCTGATAGCCATTGCTGGAGAAAACTTTATTTCCATTTCTATTAAATACTGTTATTGTTGCCTTTGGATAACTTTCTATGTATTTAATGTTCCAAACATCATTTACATTATCTCCATTCGGGGTAAAGGAATTTGGTGGTATCAGCACCTGTAATACTTTAACCAATACTTTTGTTATTGCTTCGCAACCACTTGGATTTTCGGTAACGGTTAAGGTGTATTCCGTATCTTCTCCAGGGCTTGCCACCGGATTTAAAATTTTATCATCATTTAAAGCCAACGCCGGACTCCAATGATAGGTTAAATTTTCACCGTTCGCAACAGCAGGCAGCATTACCTCTCCTCCTGCTAACATAAAAACGGTCGATTCCACATTAGCATCAGGTGATTTATTAACGATAATACTTTTTGTAATAGATGATGAACAGCCATTATTTGCTACATAGGTATAAGTGATATTATGCAAACCCGCTCCTGCTAATTTAGGATTAAAAGTTCCGTTAGCACTAAGCCAGTTTCCATTACCCGAATAAACACCGCCATCACCGGCAATTCCTGAAGTCTCACGAAACTGATTAATATTTACATTTCCATCGTTCTCACAAACTGGTGCAATTTCATCAGCTGTTAATATTGGCGTGGCTTTTAAAGTGATTGTTTTTGAGACTTCTTTAAAACACACTATACCCGAATAGGCAATGAGTTTGATGGTAACTTCATTATCAACTGAATTATTTAGACCACTGTAATTTAAAATGATGTCTTCAGCTGTTGGGTTCTCGATCGTGATTTTATTAGCGGGCTCGTTAACAACATTTTTATAAATCTCTATTTTTGTGATCCGACCACTAAATGCAGTAGATAAATTATTAATGATCACATCTGAACCGTTACAAAGCATCCCTTGATTTTGAATAGTGAAATCTGCCGTTTGTACCTGTCCGTTCAAAGTAAAAGACTTCGTTGTAGCAACTTCACAACCATCCTGGTTTTTTATTTTCAAGATTACAAAGTAAACCCCGGGAATTGAATAGGAATGATCTCCATTTAGTGAAACAGTGCGATTAGTGGCTGATGTAAGATCACCAAAATTCCATTCATAAGTTAAGCCATTTGCTGTATTATCCAGGTTTCTGGATTGGTTGATAAATGTTGCCACCCGATCATCAAAGCACACCGCAGGCAAAAGAAAGTCTGCTACTGGTAAGGTATTAATGGTAATGGTTTGAATAGCTGATGTTGTTGCGCATCCAGCATCAGAAGTTGTGGTGAGCTTAACCGAAAATGTTCCTACCTGTAAGAACTGATGTATAAAGGAGGCATTTGATAAACGCACTTCGGGAGCTGAACCATCACCGAAATCCCATTCCCATTTTACAATTTGTGATGAGGTTGTTAATGCACGGCTGATAGTTGATTGATCAGTAAATAAAATATCGGTATTAACACAACTGATATTACGCGATATCGTAAATACTGCCACGGGTAGAGGATTTACATGAACCGTTTGTACCGCAGCTACATCAGACCAACAGCCATCAGTCGATTTGACAAGTAACTTAACGGTATAATCTCCCTCTGCAGCATATTGATGTATTGGATTTTTCTCATCTACTATCGCAGATCCGTCACCAAAATCCCATGCCCAATTGGAAATTATTATTCCTGTTGGATCCGCACGACTTGTAAAATTAAGGTTGTGATTAATACAAGCAGATGAAGCATCTATTTGGAAATTAGCAATTGGTAAATCCAAAACACTAAAAACATAAGTAAGACTGGGATCAATAATGGCGCAGGTAGCGTTAACAGATGGATCAGCCTGCAAATCAATTCTATGCGTTCCACTGGTTGGATAAGCCAATTCAAATGGAGAATTATAAATATACAGAACAGTTCCATCTGCCATTTGCTTTTGTTCCAGGAGTTCCAGGTGCGCTATTGGCGTTGACCCATCTAAGCTCCATACTATAGTAGCAGGCTGATAAGGTAATGTAATTTTAAATTTAGATAATACACCAACACAACCATTAGCACTTTCATTATTATTACCACTATTTACCACAGTTAAATAATTATTAGCTGCCAGATTAGTACCTGCAGAGTAAGCATAAGATTCGGTAGTTCCATAGCCATAGGCAATGGCATTAAATCCTTCATCTGCACTTAGCGATAGGCTAAGATCCACAATTGGAATCTGTGCATAAGAATAAAGTGGATTTCCACTTAAGGGAGCCCATGTAGCTGCGGGAACTGCTCCATTAATTTTAAAGGAGGACGTTTTATTGGTTTTGATTAAAATATTTAGAAATCGCTGATTAATCCGTCGTTTATCAGATGAAAAAATAGTGATATTATTCACAATAAATTCAATCGGATTTAGCAATACCATATCCGGATCGCCAAACGGTGCTGCTCCACCAGCACTTGATGCACAACCTACAGAAAACATGTATTGGCTTAACATGATATTTTTATCCGAAGTAATAAACGTTGCATTGTTCAATCTTACAGATGAGTAGAAATCGCCAGCATTCAGCAACGTTGCTACTAAAACTCCATCCTCATAGATTTTCGTATTTGCCTCTACTGCTATCGCCCGATATAGATAAGATTGCCCAGAAAAGGGAACTATGCCATATGATTTACCTAAACTTGAAATAGGATAAAGTTGCTGATAGAGTGGATCGGAACTTATTGGTCGTGTGGAACAATCTGCTATACTCATATTAGACGAACCCGAAAACGCGGCGAAACGGTTACATGATGAAGCTGATGAAGGATCCACATAAACTGAGACGCCGGTTAAATCACCTCCACCATCTGTGTATTCATAAACATCGCCTGCATTGAGTTCGGGAAGGTCTATTTCGGTACCATCTTTCTTTTTAAGCTTCAATTGTGTATTATCAGAAACGGCAACTATAGCCAAATAATTTTGGCCTGGATTATTGGAATTGTCTATGCTCTGTGTAAAATTCACTGAAAAATACTTTTGCCCTAACGCCACGAAAGGTAAAATTAAGGAGGCAGCAGAGCGATTCCCAGCGTAAATATGAGCATAAGCAGAAACTTTTGGTTTCCCAGGAGTAACTAAGATGTGTATCCCCCGATTAATTAATTTGGTATCAGTAACATCTACATAAGAGGCGGCACGATCTATTGGAATTTCTACAGAAGTATTGGCTGGAATGGCAGCAATAATAGGCGTCATGTTGCCACAGGTAACAGTAACTTCCGTATCATATTTAGATGTTATGAAAACATTTAAATTCGCAACCTCATTTCCACTTGGCACATGGGTTGGAAAAACAGTCCAAAAATCAATTCCTTCATTAGAAACGTTTTGAGATTTAGCAAAAAAGGAAAAAGACAGCAAAAGCAGAACGGTCAGTGTAAAAACCTTATTCATGCCCGTTAACTAATGGAGAATCGTTATGCATTTACTAAAGAATTGAAATGCAATATACTATTTATCAGGCACAACGAAAGTAAGTTCAATAAATTTAACACATTCTGAGAAAATTGAATGTTTCTGCTTCCTCTCCTACTGGTTAGGGTCTTACCAACAGCCTAAGTTTTCGATTGGTGAGATACCAAGCAATATAAAAAATGATAAGAAGTTAATAAATTAGCTGAATGTTTCTGCTTCCTATCCTACTTGTTAGTGTTTCACCAACCAACCAACTAACCAACTAACCAACTAACCAATCTATGTTTTTAGCTTGGTGAGATACCAACCGATAGAAAGAATGAAATCAAAAAAAGAATATTTAGTCGCTGGCCTGATCAGACTGATCGCCACTACCTACCTGATCTGAAAAATCTTTTGCACGTTCATCAGCATCAGTATCGCCATGTTTTTTAGGCTCTAAATTTTCATCTAAACGCTCGTTCCAATCATTTAATCCTTTAGCCGGATTGTCCTGAACTTCTTCAATAAATGCTGATTTAGATTTTTCCTGATCCTGTTTGTGATTTTCCATTTTGTTGCATTTTAGAAAGAAACATAGAAGAACATTGGAAAGTTTTAAGGGTACCACCTATTTTTTAATTGGCTCGTCTTTAGCTTCTTTAAACTCCTTAACACTTCTTCCAATTCCACGCATCAATTCTGGCAGTTTCTTGCCTCCAAAAATCAATAAAATTACTACTCCGATTAAAATGATCTCTATAGCCGACATAAGTTACTTTTTAACAATATACGTTAAATAAAAGATAATGTTTTCTTCAAGGCAATTTAGTTCAACTTAAACGGAAAGCACGTTTAACGTCCTTTTTTTTATTTGGGGTACTTTGCCGTGGCGGATATATTCATTAAATCCACGCAATTGTTTAATCGATTTGATCGCATCATAACCTTCAGAGGTTGTCCTTATTTTATTTAGTAACAGCGTATCTGTTTTAAACATATCGCTTTCAATCAGCAATCCTTTACTTAATAACCGTTTAATTAATTCAGCCATTTTCCCATTTGCATATAAATGAACCGGGCGTTTAAACACCTCAGTAATTAATTTTTCGAATGCCTCATTAATCCAGGTAGCTTCAAGATCTTGATTAACTGCAATTTTTCCGTTGCTCAACACTACCGAATTTAAGAACTGTTTTGCGCGTTGTCTGGATATTATCCCGCCATGAATGCCATCGCGTAGGGTATAATCCAAACGATCGGCACAGAGTAATGGCATAGGTTGCTCTAAAATGTTAAAAGTACCATGAATAATCTCGCTTACGTTAAAACCGTATTGTAATAAAACATCAGGAATCTGCGAGCTATAAATAACTTCTGCAAAAACCTTTTCATGATAATCTTCCTCTACATAATCAAATACATAATCACCCACATGAGAAAAAGCGGTATGAGAAACATCATGTAGTAAACCTGCAATTTGCTCTAAAACTGAACCTCCCAGTTTTTTGATTAGCATGGCCACTCCAATAGCATGTTCTAAGCGCGAATGGCAGATATCCGGATTAACCAGAAAAATTGCTCCGCTTTGATGAATTCCACCTAAACGTTTTAAGGCGTCGGTTTCCAGAAGCGCGGCAAATACAGCCGGAAATTCCATTTTACCATATAAAAAATCATCTAGCTGAATCATATAATTACAAATTAAAAGAAGTTTACAATTATACTAATATTTTTAGTTAAAACATCAAATTAGATTTCAACATCAACTTGTATTTAACTAAATAAGTTAGCAAAAAACCAACTTTCAAATATTTTGAAAGCATTTATTACAAATTTATGATTTACAATTAGGCCTCCTTAAAAACAAGCGAATCATTAAAACGTTATCATTGTAAATAAACTCGAATATGGCAACTGCTCAGCAAATTAGAAAAGCATATATTGATTATGTTTTAACCAATAATGAAAAACCGAAAACGGTGTATAGTTTTACGAAAAAACTAAAAATTACCGAGGCAGATTTTTATCAGTTTCATTCTTCTTTTGAAAGCATTGAAAAGGCGATCTGGTTTGAGCTTACTTTTGAAACCATTAATAAAATAAAGGAACAGGAAGTATGGATGCAATATACTTCACGAGAAAAAATGCTTTCCTTCTTTTACAGCTATTTAGAAAACCTAAAGAGTGAGCGCAGCTTCGTGATCTACAGTCTAAAAAATTACCGTGGTAAATTTTCTACACCCGATGTTCTTTCTGGGGTTAAGCCTATTTTTGAGAATTTTGCTCAAGAAATTATTGATGATGGCCTGGAGAGCGGGGAACTGGCAGAACGTAAGTTTTTAACAAAAAGATACAAAGATGCGCTTTGGATTCAGTTTGCGTTTATTGTTAACTTTTGGATCAACGATGATAGCGATGGATTTGAAAAAAGCGATGAAGCCATAGAAAAAGGAATTAATGTAACCTTCGATCTCTTTCAGCATTCGCCTATTGATAACCTGATAGATTATGGGAAGTTTTTATCAAGAAACGGGAAGTTTAAAGAAAATATGGGGCTTTAATTATTAATGAAGACACAACAGAGTATTCCAACCACTAAAGTAGAGCGCTCCGCAAAATTTGTTAAAACAGGTTTTCAGATCGGGGGCAATTACATCAAGCATTATTCTAAAAAACTCTTTAATCCAGGCATGGATAGAGATCAGTTAAACGAAGATAATGCTACTGACATTTATAAATCATTAAGTGAGCTTAAAGGTAGTGCCTTAAAAATTGCACAGATGCTCAGCATGGATAAAAACATCCTGCCAAAATCTTATGTAGATAAGTTTACGCAATCACAATACAATGCGCCTCCCCTTTCCGGACCACTAATTGTGCGTACGTTTACCAAAAATTTTGGTAAGACACCAGAACAGATTTACGATACGTTTAATCTTTCATCCAGCAATGCAGCCTCAATCGGGCAAGTGCATCAGGCTACGCTTAATGGTAAAAAACTCGCCGTTAAAATTCAATATCCTGGTGTAGGCGATAGCATCTCTTCTGATTTAAAACTGGTTAAACCATTTGCATTCCGCTTACTCGGGATGTCTGAAAGAGAACTCAATATCTATATTAAAGAAGTTGAAGAACGATTATTGGAGGAGACAGACTATGAATTGGAAGTGAAAAGATCAATACAATTTTCTGAAGATTGTAAAAATCTTGACCATGTCGTTTTTCCTAAATACTATCCGGAATTATCTGGAAAAAGGATCATAACAATGGATTGGCTGGACGGATTGCATTTAAAAGAATTTTTAAAAACTAATCCTTCACAGGAATTAAGAAACAAAATTGGACAGGCACTCTGGGACTTTTATAATTTTCAGCAGCATGAATTAAGGGCTGTTCACGCAGATCCCCATCCCGGAAACTTTATGATTACGCCAAACGAAGATTTGGGCGTAATTGATTTCGGTTGTATCAAAGAGTTACCGAACGATTTTTATTATCCGTTCTTTTCCCTGATTTCTACAGATGTAATTAACGATAAGAGTAAAACTATTGATGCTTTCAGAAAGCTTGATATGATTCACCGTGATGATAATGATGATCAGGTTGAATTTTATTATAAAGCTTATAAGGAAATGATCAGCCTTTTTGCAAAACCCTATATCAGCAAGGTTTTCGATTTTAGTAAAACTGAATTCTTTGAACAGCTATATATTTATGGTGAGAAGATCTCGAAAATGCCCGAATTTAAGCAAGCCAGAGGGGTTAAACATTTTATTTATGTAAACCGTACGAATTTTGGTTTGTATCAAATTTTACATGAACTGCAAGCGGTTGTAAATACGGATACGTATGAACCCACTTTAAATCGATAATTAGCTGTTTTTTTTCACCACACTAATCATGTGGTCAATATCAAATGGTTTTTCAATATAGTCGTCAGCCTTGCATTCTTCAGCTTGCTGAGGCAATTTATTAGATGTAGATGTTAATACGGCAGATACATCTTCTGTTTCAGGATCAGATTTTAATTGTTTAATTACTTCTGATCCTCTCTTATCCCCCTTAATATAATCATCTACAATAACCACGTCTGGCTCAATCTCATCAATCCTATCCACCGGATCAGTTGTTAACGATGCCGTAACATCAAAACCTTCTTCTTCCAATACCTGGTCCATTATTTCCAGGATTTCTTTATTGTCCTGAACAAGCACAACCTTTTTTTTCATATCAGTATTTAGAATATTATGGTTTAAAGATAAGAAAAAGAATAATTCAATAGCCGAATTGAAAAGTTTTTACATTGGGTTCAAAAAAGGTTTCATGATTTCGTCTTCAATTAACGCCCGTTGGTCGAGAATTTTAAGTGAGTTGTATAAAAGGATGAAACTGCCTGCAACTTTTTTAAAGTAGTTGCGTCTTATCTACAAAACAACATAAAAAAAACCTTAAACAATTAAATAACAATTAATTAACATTTAATTATTAAATAAAGAAATTATGAAAACTTCAATCAAAACCCTAATCGCAGCTTCATTAACAGCAATCGTTTTATCTACAACTGTATGCTCAACAAGTGTTTTAGCAGCCCCGGTTACGCCATTAGCAATCTCAGCAGTTAAAAGCTTTAAAAAAGTATCCATCAGCGGAAACGTTGAAGTGACTTTGATTCAAAAATCTGCAACTGGCATTGCTTATACAGATGACAATGTTGGAACTGCAAAAATTATGCAAGAAGGGGATGTACTCAGGATCACATCTACCAACGGAACAACGGCCAAAGTAATTGTTTATGTAGACAATATTTACAGAATTCAGGCATCTGAAAATTCAATTGTTAAAACCGAAGGAAAATTAACTTCTCAATATCTTCAAATCTTTTTAAAAGGAAATGCACATGCAGAAATCAATACCACAACTGAAGGTTTATACACGGTAATTGAAGATCAGGCTGACTTAAAGTTAAGCGGTTCTACTGATAGCCACACACTGGTAATGGGAAAAGATCAAAAACTAACAATGGATAAATTTGCCGCTTTAAAAACCAACATGAGTACGGTTGAAATTACAGCAGTAGAAAAAGAAATTGCATCAAATAACTAATATTAACGCACACAAATGTTTAAGGCTTTCTGATGATCAGAAAGCCTTTTGTTTTTTACACACTTTATCTTCAGAATTTCTTCAGAATCAACGTCTATCTTGCATAAATTAATCATAAAAATGACCAATATACGCAAGAGCAGGTATTCTATCCTGTTTGGATTTATCGCTTATTTCATATCTTTTTCTTTTATCGTCCGTACTATTCTTTTTATTTCTTTCACCAAACATGCAGACTTTAGCCTGTTTGAAATCATTAAATGTTATTCCGTAGGCCTCTTTTTTGATCTTGGAACAGCCTTAATCATCACTTCGTTTTACGCTTTATATTTACTGATCATTCCCAATCGGTTATACCAGAAAAAATGGAACCGGATATTCACTTTTTTAGTCTTCATTCTATTTTTGCTGATTACGCTTTTTTCATTCTTCGCAGAGATTACGTTTTGGCAGGAATTTGAAAGCCGATTTAACTTCATTGCTGTAGATTACCTGATATACACTTATGAAGTTATTCATAATATCAATGAATCTTATCCGCTTCCCTACCTTATTTCTGGCATATTGCTAATCGCAATTGCAGTGACATACAGTTTTTTACGACTAAAAATATTTAAATTAAACTTTGAGAGTGAAACATTTCCTAAAAATCGCCTGATCACTTCCCCTTCCTTAATTATAGCAGCATTTTTATTTTTGGTTTTCGTTAGAAACAGCAGTGCCGAACAAGGCAATAACCGATATGCTAATGAGTTAAGTAAAGCTGGGATTTATTCTTTCTTTGCAGCGTTCAAAAATAACGAATTAAACTACCATGAATTCTATAAGCTAATTAATGGAAATAAAGCATTTGCGATCGTCAGGGATCAGCTGTGGCAGAAAGACGTCACCTTTAAAAAGGGCTTCACTATTTTACGAGACATTAAGGGGACGAATTCCAGTTACAAACCTAACGTAATTCTGATTACGGTAGAGAGTTTGAGTGCTGATTTTTTGGCACATTACGGAAATAAAGACCAACTCACACCTCGGTTGGATACCATTGCCAACCACAGTATTTTCTTTAGTAACATGTATGCAACCGGCACCAGAACCGTTCGCGGGATGGAGGCACTCAGCTTATCTATTCCACCAACACCTGGAAGTAGCATTGTGAGGCGTAGCAACAATGAAAATCTTTTTACAACTGGTCATGTTTTTAAGGCTAAAGGCTATGTAAACACCTTTTTTTATGGCGGAGATGGTTATTTTGATAACATGAATCACTTCTTCGGCAATAACGGTTACAACATTGTAGACCGGGGCCGCAAACTACTTAACGAAACCTATAATGGAAGCAGAACTTTAATTACAGATCAGCAGGTAACATTTGAAAATGCCTGGGGTATCTGCGATGAAGATATTTTTAATGTCTCATTAAAGGATGCAGATGAGAAATTTAAACACCATCAACTGTTTAACGATTTTATCATGACCACATCCAATCACAGGCCCTATACTTTCCCCGCAAATAAAATTAATATTCCATCGGGAACAAGAGAAGGTGCGGTAAGATATACTGATTATGCCATTGGAAAGTTCCTGGATGAGCTTAAAACTAAGCCTTATTATGCAAATACCGTGGTGATTATTGTGGCAGATCATTGTGCCAGCAGTGCCGGTAAAAATGAAGTTGACATCTCAAAGTATCAAATCCCCTGCATGATTTTAAATTTAAAAAATCAGTCCGGGATGAATATCTCGACAATGACTTCACAAATCGATTTATTCCCAACCCTTTGGTCTCTATTAGGTTGGGATTATAGTAGTGAATTTTACGGGCAAAATGTGTTAAGTAAAACTTATCAGCCACGGGTGTTTCTTGGCACCTATCAAAAGCTTGCCTACCTTAAAGGCGATAGCTTGTTACTATTGAGTCCACATAAAAAAGTAGACACTTATTTATATGACAAGGTTAAAAATGAGCAGAAACCTTTCAACCTACCGAAAAAACTGATAGATGAAGGCATAGCAAACTATCAAACGGCGTTTGATTTATTTAAGGAGGGAAAGTTGAAGTTGTAATGAAATTAAAAGAAGCTGTATCGTAAATCCAGAATATCATCCTCAGGGATAATTTATCTTAAATTTTTATACTTTAGGTTTGGTGTCTTCACCAACCCAAACGTTCAGGTTTTATTTCGGTTGTTGTAACAGACGACAGATAGATATTTTTAAACACCCTGCATACAGGCGCAATTAATGTAAAAGCCTGACAAAGACAAACCAATATTTCCTAATCAGGCTCTTACATCGGCAGGGTAAATTTTACGGATTGGAGCTGTATAAGCCCACCTATTCACTTAAACAGAAAGGTTACGAGTTAGCACTATATTAATTTTGTGATCAAGCTAGCTCCGCCGGTCTTTGGTGTTAAAAGAAAATAAGTCCGAATGGCATGGACAAGACAAAAATTTAATTTCGGCAACCCTAAAGGGCATGTCATTCGATAATTTATAGTTTAAAATTATCCCTCAACATACCAATCTTAATATAAATTAATAGATGGGATACTTGCCCATTAACAATAAACTATTAATTCTGCATCATAGAAGCAATCTCTTTCTCAATTGATTCCAACTCTTTTGGTTTTAATCTTTTGCCCGTTTCTTTTTTGCCCTCGTTATATTTAACACCAACACGCAACGCTTTCAATCCGGAAACGCCTTGTAATTCATCCAGATCAAGTTGTTCCAAATCATCATTAAAATAGCCTTGTACCTGCATGTATTTTACATATTCAATGTATTCTTTGGCCTCGTCCGGATTAAAATAAACCATCGCTATTTTATGGGGCTGCGTTAAACGCTCGTTTTTGCCTTTAATTAAAACCTTATCAATTCGTTTCTTTACCACCTCATAACGGATATTATAAGCGCCTTCCACATCAAATCTTCTTTCATCATTTCTAAAGCTGATATCAATCGAATTTGAATGGATAAAAATTAACTGTGTAGTTTCCAAAGGACGAGGCATTTCGCCGATTAATCCTTTAGATAATCTTGCAATTTCAACCATAGAGGTTAACTGCCATAAACGTATATTTTTTAGGTACAATAAATCAAACGGTTTCTCTGGGGCAATGTCCTGACCAATATAAATATCATACTCTACTCCATCAGTTCTGAATTTAGCGAAATAACAAGGATAAGAAGCTTGCAGGTTTCCCTGAGATTTCTCCAGAAACTGACTTACTTCAGTATTGATCATTTGCATAGAAACCTCCAAATGTCTGCGATTGGCAAAAGCTGCACCAGTTTCAGGAATAATGGTCTTAAAATATTCTTCAACAATTTCTGCTGTCTGTGGGTAGTTGGCTTTAATGATCGAGAGGAATGGATATACTTCCACTGATAAAAATTCAGTCAGCTGATTTTCTTCGTTAGATGAAGCAAGGTTCGATATTTTTTTTATCCAGTCTTTACAGTTGAACAGAATTTTATCTGTAATCTCGAGCGAAACTGTTTTCTTAATCGCTTTAAGTGCCTGCATCAAGCCATTTAAAAGTACCGTTAAGTCATCTTTCAATGCCTTATTCCGCTCAATAGTGGAGTTACGAATATCAATGGCTCCAAATAAGGGGTACATATGTTTAAACGTAACGGTTTCTATTTCAGTGATCTTGGTTTTACCGCTATTTTTCTGCAGAAACCGCCAGATGGCTTCATTGAATTTCCATTGAACAGAAGGCTGTAAGGCTGTAAATTTATCCATCAGCACTTCATCCATCTTTGCGTCGAAATCTTCAATATTATATTGAAAAAGTTGACCAATCAAAGGCATCGCCGGACGTAACCTCGATAATAGTTTATCATCAATTATAATTTCATGATCAGAATAAACCTCTAAAACCCCTGCTAACTGCGTATTGTAGTAAATAGGCAATACGGAGTAAGAACAAACTCCAGCCTCCTTAAGCACCCTCAGGAACGGATCTTTTGAAATCTGATCATCATTGATAGCAGATACAAAAATTGCTCGTGGATTCTCTTTGTATTTATCAACCAACGCATAAAATACCTCTTCTTCTAAATAAGAAGCTTTAGCGGAATTGATCAATTTGCTCTGAGAGAATTCCTTATTATCAAAAACGAGTTTATTATTAACCGTTAAAAAGGGCATTAAACCAAACTCAAGGTTTCCATTCCCACTTAAACTTTTCAAAGCCTGAATTACATGACTGTAGGCTTCGGTCTGGTAATTATGATTCACTAATGCATCACGGATTCCATCGATGGAGTGTTGCAAGGTGACGTCAGTAATCGAAATAATACTAAAACCTTCAAATACAAAATCTGTAAGTGGTAAACGGTCAAACAAATACTCCAATTCTTTATCTTCCTGGAAAGCCTGTCCCAATTCCTCAAAATTAAGTTCTGGAAGCGTGTTTTTATACTTAATATCGACGAATTTAGTATCCGTTTGAATGTTGTAGTATTGCGTTAACTTGGTTTCCTCATTAATGTGCCCATAAATGATTTCATTTTTAAGCACAGATGTGAAATTGTAAAAGCGATCCAGAATAATATTATAAACAAACTTAAGTTGCTTCTTTTCTACAGGCTCTGTATCCTTTGAAACTTTATTTTTGGGATCGTGATCTTTAAAAAATTTATAAAATGCATTTGTACTAAAGAAAATTTCATCTGGTATTGGTGTACTCAATGCCCAGAAAAAGTCATCCTCATTATCCATTAAAGGCGTAAGAATGGTAAAGATTAATTCTAAAGTGTCTTTATATTTTACTAATTCGCTCGCACTTATACTGCTTAATAGTACTTCATCTTTCTGAATTTTTTCTAGCAAAAATCTATAAAACTCTGACTTTACAGATTTCTCTGTTTTAAGTCTTCGCTTTAAATATTCCACCAAAGGACGAAATGACAGATAAGATTCTACCTGCGCATTTACACATTCGTTTTTATGTATTTGGATTACATTGGTATTCATGTTGGATTTCCTTTCTGGAGTATAAATAAACTGCTATCTTCTTCACTACAAAGATATTAACAGTTTTAGTGTAAGTAAGTCTTTAAAACGTAATACTTGGATAACCGTATTGTCTTAAAGTTACGCAAAATTAATACCTAAAATTTAAAGATATGTAAGGATACCAGCCATCTGTGGAGTGACCGACCACGAATCGCACAACTGTGAGTGATGCTGGCGCAAAATAAACCCCTCCTCCTACGCCGTGATGCCATGTGTTGGATACTTCGTTGCGTTTCCAAACTCTTCCAACATCATAAAAGCCCAACAAGCCAATTTGTCCGGGTAATACGTAGCTGACCAAGTCGCCTAACTTTGCCCTTAGCTCTAAGTTATTATAAAGCGCATGCTCACCGGCAAACCTGAACTGGCGATAGCCGAGCAAATTTCCCTGACCGCCCAAAAACATAGACTGGTAGAAAGCAGGTTTTCCTACGGTTACCCCACCACCGAAACGATCTGCGAGGATAAAGTTTTTTCTACCATCGAGATTTTTATACAAGGCGATGCTGGCCAGAAACTGGCCATACGAATTCGAATATTTGTTAACACCTTTGTAACCTAATAATTTAAAATCTACAAAACTACCCAGTGTAGGGAGCAAGTCATTATCTCGCGTGTTATTTGTGAAATTGACAATTGCACCGGCAAACATTTTTTCGTTACGAACGGTTAAGCTATCAGCAGATCGAAGCTGACCCGAATTCAGGATAAACCGCCCTTCATTATCTTCCTGATTAAATTTATAGTACTGATAAGACGGACCAATCGAAAACGTTGATTTTGGCCTGCGCCACCTGATGGCCGCATCTATATTATACAAATTAAACCTGGCCCTGTAATACCTGATTTCATCTCCATGCTCATCAAACCGGGTATCATTCCCCAATCCAAAAAAGTTTTGGGTATTGTTAGGCGCATTGGCATCTGCTTTTAAAATAAAATCACCTTTTCCTAAGGCCTTTAACCATTCGCCTTTATAATTAAAACGAAATGCCCTGGTAGAAAATGAGTGCAAAAATGAAACTGTTTGCGAGTTACCCCAGGGTTGTTTTCTAAAACCCGGGTTGGTTTGCTTGTAAATTAATCCCAGTAAAATGCCATCATCATTATTAAAACCTGCATTTAAATTATACGACCTCCGAACATACATATCTTTGGGGATATGCGTGAAGTTTGAGGTATCGTTTGAAATAATTTTTGTTACTTTATCCTGATCTGCTCCAGTATAGGTGGCCTTATCGGTTCTGCCATATAACCTTACCTTCGCATTACTATTCTCAAAATTATAATATTTACTGCCTTTACCTCCGATAATTCTAATCTTAATGGCTGCGTTTTTATTGTCCAGAATTAAGCTGTCATTTCCGTTATGCAGGTAAAAACGAAGCTCTTTAGTCACTTTAGGATCGAACTCACGGTTAAACAATTCATCTTTAATATTTCCTTCTTTGGAGATCTTATTGATTTTTACCCTTAAACCATTGTTTTTAGAATCACTTATGCTAATGAATTCGTTTTTGTTAGTGACTTCAATATCAACAATCCTGTTGAAGAAGTGATAGTAATCATTCATCAGTTTCGGTAAGTTGGCAATGCGCTCACGCAAGGTTTTCAAAAACTCATCATGGTGTAATGAATAACTGGGCTCAGGAAGTTTACGGAGCGCCCTTTCAAAAACCTCATCGTTGTAGTTTGCACAAAAGTCTTTTACAATCTGATTAAATTCTTCTTCTTCAATATTGGCGGTCCAGCGGCTGCTGATTTCCCTCCCCTCCCACAAGAACCAGTTGATATCCTTTAACGGCCGTTCGTAGCCCTGCATCATTGGAAGTAGTGAAGAAGCTTGCGTAAACCGCTGTAAAAAACCATCTGACCTGAAAAACACCTGATCTCGATCTCTGGGAACTGGTGTATATTTCGACCCGTCTTCGGTTTTAGTTTCTTTCCAGCGCCACTGGTCTTCATGTCTGTCCCAATCGCCTAACAACACATCGAGTGATCTCGCTCTTACCCAGCCCGGTCCGTCTAATTTATTATCGTTATCATCATTTAGCTTTTTATCCATTTTTGGAGAACTGTCTGACTCGCCAACAGGCTCTCTTTCTTCGAATAAACACAATGTATTGGCGAAAGCAGATTCAAATTCTCCCAATCCATCATCTGGAGAAACCCATCCTATAATCGGGCTGGTATGTGGAATTTTAGCTGCTTTAGCAAGCTCTGGAACAACCAGAGCGGAAAATGGATGTTGCGCAGACATGTTATCTTTAATGATGTCTTTTGCAAAGGTATTCCGTAATGCCTCTGGCAATAAAACTTCTGGAAACTTTTCAATACTGCGCAAAACATACTCTTTACCATCTTTGTCCTCTAATCTTAAGGAACGTGACTGGTTCCCGCCACCACGCTGGGTTGCTTTTAAACCACCCATCATCTTAGATACATGCAACACTGGAACCTTAGTTCTTTCTGCATATTCCTTCCTGTAATTTTCGCCAAAAACATAACGATGGAAGCGACCAACACTATCGTATTCTGGCTTAATGCGAACAAAAATACTATCAGCAGTGAGCGGTTTATCCCTGTTTTTAACAATGGATGGAATTTGCTCAAACTTTTTAAGGTAGCTATAAACCTTCTTAACACTGGTATCAGAATAGATATAGTATTCGTAACGCATATCATTGTTCATCAGCTGATCCGCAACAACATAGCCTTGTTGCATTTCCTGAAACAATGAATTCTTTCCCTTTTTATTTGGAGAAACCTTCGAGCCTGAACCACTGATAATCTGTAACTGTTTGCTCTTAATTAATTGCAAACCATGTTCATGACCTGCTACATAGGTAACATTTGGATAATCGCCAAAAACTCCATTTACCGACCTGATCATATCTTTATATGCTGGATGATTCAAATCTTCCGGACTTAAAAATGTAGACCTTAGGAAAGGATATACTGAACCTAAAACAGGCATTGGAATATACAGATTCTTCTTTAACGAAGTAAGTGGGAAAAGGTGATTTCGGAGGTTAAAATATCCGCCGTGCGGGCCATAACTTTGAAACGGATGGTGTGATGCCAATAGAATAACCTTATTTTTATTTTGCTCCAGCAATTCTTCCATTTTCACCAAGACATCATCTTTAGTAAGGCAATCGCACTCTCCTTGCGGATTAGACTTATTGTAAGGAAATAACCACCATTCACTATCATAAGCAATAATGGTTAATTTATCGGTTAGGTTTATGGCTACCGGATCAGGGCATCCATTAGCAGGGAGCAATTTTAACAGTGGATCATTCTGTGCTTTTAAATAATCATCCTGAGCTTTAATTTTTGCCAGGCCATTTGGTCCTGATTTATCCCAATCGTGGTTTCCTGGCACAAAATAAACCGAAGCACCCATTTTGCGCATCGGTTCGAACTGAGAACGTAAAATTTTCCTAGTATCTTCTTCATTTGCACTTCCAGGCAAACCCATCCCTGTTGGATAGATGTTATCGCCCAGGTAAACTACTGTCGTTTTTTTTGGAATAATTTGTTTCGCTGCGTTTTTCAGGTCCTGCATTTGCCCCGGATTCATCTCTCCGGCATCGCCGAAAAGAATGACACGGTATTTCACATCATTTTGAGCGAACGAATGAAAACCAAGCAAAAAAAAGAATGCAGCAATAAGGGTAAACGTCTTTATCATGTTTGTAGGTTATTGCTGATAAAGATAAGGAATTTCAATATCCCTATTTAGACTTGAACATTAAAATATTTCCGGCAGATAGTGTTCCACCTTCATTTGAAATGTACAAGTTATTATTTTTATCGAAAGCAATCCCTTCGGGCTGGTTAAAAGCACTTCCCTTTAATACCTGTGTTGATTTGATTTTGAAGTTTTCATCTGTAATAACCAATAGCTTATTCATAGAAGAAAGTACATACCACTCTCCCGTTTTAGGGTTTTTAGCTAAGGCAGAAGGACGGAAATTCATTTTTGATTCACCACCTACTTCAGCAATCATTTTGTGCGATAAGGAAAAAGTTCCGGCTGGTGTATAACTTCCCTCATTAAACTTAAATGCAAAAATTTCGGTTTCTCCTTTTTTACCTTTCTTCACCTCTTTGGTGAGCACATAAACAGTAGCCGTTTTTTCATCTACGGCAAGGCCTTCATATTCTGCTTTGGGTACCAGATCTTTAGTTTTAATTACATCTGTTACTTCTGGCTCATTAATTTTTGATATGGGAAAAGTATGTAATTCTCCGTTACTTTTTAAAACGATTACCTGATCACTTAAGATCGCGAGGTCTTCATAATCGCCTTTACTACCAAATTTGGTGTATTTTGCTTCTTTATCTCCTAAGCCTAGACGGAATAAATCACCATCTTCATCCTGAATCGCAAAAACTTGTTTGGGGTCGCCGTTATGAAAGGTAATTCCAGAAATTTCAAATAAGTTTTGGGGCATGTTATACTTTACAGGATTGTCAAGATCGTAAGGGAAATCCGTTTTTTCATTACTTGACATCGTATTTTCGGTAGCGGTTTCGGTTTTATCTGTAGCTTGATCATCATGTTTTTCATTTACACAGGATACGCCGATAAAGGCGATTACGAATGCAATTGTAATAGATGTCAATTTTATTTTATTATTATTCATAAACTAAAAATTTAATACTTGTCTTTTAAATATTGGTAAATCCCTTGTTGTGATGATACGGTATTTTTGCCTGCCGTAACGGGGATGTTATCCATTTTTTCATCAATTAAAACAGCCTGTACGTTATCTTGTTTCTGGATCTCGATAAGATTCAGAATTTCTGTTTTGATTTGTTCATCATAAATTGGAAAACATACTTCTATTCTTCGATAGATATTCCTGTTCATCCAATCTGCAGATCCTAAATAAAGATCTTGTTTACCCAGGTTATGAAAAACAAAAATCCGGCCATGCTCCAAATAACGGTCTACAATTCTCGTTACCTTTATATTTTCACTCATTCCTTTTACCCCTGGAATCAGCCTGCAAATACCCCTTACTATCATTTCTATTTTCACCCCGGAATTTGAAGCCTCGTAAAGTTTATTAATTAAGACTTTTTCCTCTAGGTTATTCATTTTAATGGTTATACCTGCTGGTTTCCCCTTTACGGCATGTTCAATTTCCCGATCAATTAAATCCAGAAAGCTTTGCTGCAAATTAAACTGCGCCACAAGCAAATGTTTAAAAGGAATCAGATCTGCTGAGCTTGGTTTAACGCGTTTTGCAAGGAAAATAAACAACAATTCTACCTCCCGCAGCATTTCCTTGTGTGCGGTCATTAAGATATGATCGGTATAAAATGAAGCTGTAGTTTCATTAAAGTTTCCGGTAGCAAACAGACCCACATATTGCATTCTGCCGTTAATTTTCCGTTTTACCAAGGCCACCTTTGCATGAACCTTAAGCGCAGTAACGCTATAAATAATCTCCACCCCGGCCGATTTCATCTTTTTAGCCCACTTCATATTGTTGGCTTCATCAAACCTGGCTTTTAGTTCCACCAAAACAGTTACTTTCTTTCCATTTTTTGCGGCACTAATTAAGGCATTAACAATTTTAGAATCGCTTGCTACGCGATAAAGGGTAATGTAAATTTCTTTTACCGTTTCATCTACGGCAGCCTCATTAAAAAACCGGAGCACACTTTCGTAGCTTTGATACGGGGTATGGATAATGATATCTCTTTCTGCAATGGCATCAGTAAGGGTGCCGGCTGCAAAGTCGGTATTACAAATTTTCCCCCAGGATTGATTAGAAAGCTGATCATTTTTTACCGGAAAGCCCATTAAATCTTTTAAATTATGGTACTGACCACCTTCTACCATGTTTGCTTTTTTGAGATTGAAAAGTTTTTTAACCACCTCAAAAACATTAGCTGGAATGCCCGGCTGATGAAGGAAGCGGGTAGCTAAACCCAGATCACGTTTCATCAGTTGCTTCTCCAGCTGATCGGATAAACTCCCGGAATATTCATCCTTTAAATCGATTTCGGCATCCCGGGTAATTTTAAAGCTAAAGCAACCTAAAACTTCATCATGAGGAAATAAACGATTTAAATGAAAGCGAACAAGATCATCCAGGAAAACGACAAATGTTTCCCCAGCATCTTCTACCTTATAAAATCTAGGCAATTCGTTTGATGGAATATTTAAGATTACAGCTTTGATATCACTTCCATTTTTCAACGTAATGAGGAAGTACAATTCATTATTTGCTGGAAAAAAATCAGTTTTATCATTCAGATAAACCGGCTGCAAAAACGCCATCACCTGACTGAGGAAATAACGTGTTAATGTTTTTTGAATCTGTTGTGGAAAGGGCTGACCGTAAAGCAGGTTAATATGATGCGTTTTAAGTTGTGGAATAATTTCCAGTTGTAACACCCTTCCATATTGTTGTTGCTGGCGGGAAATCATGTCATTCGCACTTTGAAGTAAATCTTCTTCGATGCGAATATTGTTACTCTCTTTGTTGCTTAATTTTTCCAGCGCGAGTAATACGGGCATCCTTACACGGTAAAACTCATCAAGGTTAGAAGAAAAAATCGAAAGAAATTTAATGCGTTCCAATAAAGGAACGGTATTCCGGCCAGCTTCAGTTAAAATGCGTTCATTAAACTTCAACCAGCTTAAATCCCTGTTAAAGAATGCTGTTTCCATCACCTGTTCCATTAAAGTTTTCCGTAAGCAGCGTAGGCAATAACGAAGGCAAATACCGCAGCTATTAATCCAAACATAAAAATATTGTAAGCCAAACGGATAAGTTTATATTTTCGTCCGAGTACAACACCCTGAGAATAAACATCGGTAATGAGCGTACCATAAAGAAAGTCCTTATCATTCATTACCTGGATCATTCCATCAGTATAGCTGGGTAAACTCATTTTATAGAAGTTACCAAAAAACAGCAGGTTCACTTTTTTATTGTCCATATCTTCCTGGGTAAATTCTCCCTTTGGGATGGATGGACGCGTTGATAAGATGGATACCACCACACAGGTTAAACTCACAATTAATAAAATAAACGTGGGAATAATCAGGTTGCCATGATCTTCCAGTCTCCTTAAAAGTAAACTTACAATTAAAGATAGCATGATGGAGTTTACCGTGATCAGAATATGCGCTTTGTTATCTGCCATATCGCTTAACCGCTGATTATTGGCTGATGTAATCCTGAACATGGTCTCTATGCCTTTTTCCGGGCGATCATCTTTACCTTTCTTTTTACTATTTTCAGGCACCAAATTTGGGGCGAAGTTCTTGGGTTCTTCCTGTTCTATTTTAATTTCTTCCTGCACGGTCAGTTTACGCTTTAGCTTACTGATGTTGGCTTGTTTCTGATCGCTCAGCAGCAACACCACATAGTCTGTTTGATAGCGGTGAGATTCCATAAACTGAATATCACGCTTGCGCCAATCTTGTTTGCTGATCTTTTTATCATAGATTAATTCCACTTCTTTATGCATCAGCTTGCCTTTCTCGCGAAAATCCGGTAAACCCAAATGGAATAAATCGGCATCACATAAAATTTTGTCGAGCTGATTTTTTGGGTTCTGTGGAATCTTTGTTGCTAAAATGGCACTTTTTACATTGTCTCTAACCTCTGCTCCTACCTGGTGTTCGCTTAAAAACTGGTCTGCCAGTTCTGCTCCTTTTTCTTCATGCTTTAATGCATCTTCGAAGTAACCCGTATCGTGAAAATAAGCAGCAACTGTGATGGTAAAAAAGTCTTGCTCATTTATTTGATAATGATTAGCGATTTGCTGTGCAGCATTTACCACTTCCTGAGTGTGTTCGAGGTTATGATAAACCAACCGCGGATCGTGATGCGTGCGGAAATAATTGCCAACATATTTTTCTACCTCTTGTTGCAATTGTTTATAGTCTGTAGGCATAGTGTGTGATATGATCTTTCTTTATGAAATGCTGAAGCAATTTTTTGATCGTTTAAAGCTAAAAATTTACCGTAATAACGGATATAAAACTACACTTATTTTGAATAAAAATTAGCATTTAAGCAGTTGGGTTAAATTTTGACTTATTGATTATACAACCATGAATTTCAATATTTTTAACATGCCTTAATGCGATGCTCTGTTAATGTTTACCTATTTAAGAAAATACATTAACCTGAAAACAAGGCTGATGCCAGATTTACGGAAATTTTTATTAAAAAGTTTTCAAAATTGAATGCAAATTAGTAACATTGCACTCGCAAAAAACAACTGTTTTTTTCGGGGCCTATAGCTCAGCTGGTTAGAGTAGAAGACTCATAATCTTTTGGTCCCTGGTTCGAGCCCAGGTGGGCCCACTGCTTTAAACCCCTTTAAGGATAACTTAGAGGGGTTTTTTGTTGCCTGAAATTTCATGAAGCATCATAACCCACTGGCTGTCAGCTCACCCACCAGCCTAAGTTTTACCTGGTTAATCTATAAGAAAAATTGAGTTAATTGATGATATGTTAGATGTTCCAATACATGATATGGGACGGACATTTGGCAGCTATCAGGCCATAAGTGGTGCAAGTTTGCCGATAATTGGTAAAAGTCTGGGGCCAAATCAGCGCAACGCCAGACTGAATGTTGACGCTGTACGGGAATTAATCAACAGAAGTCATGCTTAGTTTTTGATTTCTTTTTAGAAAGCAGAATATTCTAGAATAAAAACAAGAGGCTTTAATATTTTACAATAAGGCTTTAGAAAGTTATAATATTACTATTCTAACATTGGTGTATTAGACCATTTAAATAGCAACTCTTTACCATCTTTAGTTTTTAAGACAAACTCCTTATTAGAACTAGTTTTTATTACAAAGTTGCTTACGTAATTAACATCCTCGTCTGATTTTTTAACTTCTCTTAATGAAACTCCTATTGTAGCAATATTGCCTTTGATTTTAGAAATAGGAATTTTGACTGTTTGATAACCAAGACTGCTTATCATGATTGTTTCAAATGGTTTTAAATCATAAATCATAAGATTTACTTTTCCAAGAGCATCTGAAAAATTTGTTAAAATAGTACTTCCTTCCGAATTTGTTAAGCTACAAAATGCATTATTCATAGGCAGACTATTATTTTCTAGATCAAGAATAATTATCTTTAATCCTAGCGTATTTGGGTCTCGGATTTTATCCAACTTTAATTCGTATCTTGATGTATCTGATTCATTTGTTTTGCCAAAAAATAACGTCAGATTTTTATCTTTAAGTTCATAAGCACCGCTTCCTTCTGTTCTACTAATATTGCTATCTATATTTACCTGATGAAAATGGTCCCCCCGAAAAGATAACTTAATACTTCCACTTGTTGATTTGTGTATATATGTTCCATTCAATGTCTGTGCCTTAATTTGGAAGCTTATAAAAAACACAAATAAAATAATATATAATTTTTTCATCTTTTTCTAATCTATTTACAATTGGAACTATTTCCTCGTTTAGCTTTATAATTACCTTCAGAGTCTTTATTATATTGCTCGGCGTTTAATGTATCTTATATTCTATTTTTATTTATAGTTTCAAGTTGTTAAAATACAGAAGTTGCTTCTAAACCTCTAAAGCCATATTACAATAAAATTTATCTTTCCCAGATTGATTAGAAAATGTATTAGACGTTAATCAAAAAAAGGGATGTAATGAGCCGCCTGTGTCCAATTACCATTTTTCTTTTCAAAGAAAAAGAAAACGGTTGATTGTGCAATATTATTAGAGGTTCTACTATAAACCACAAATGCCTTATTATCATCTGGGGAAAACTGAACCGGACTAAAACGAACATCCTCACCTTTCTTTTTATTACTGATAATTTTCTTACCAGTAACAAATTTTGGAAGCGAAATTTCTTTCCAGTCTTTGGAGTATGAAACCCGTTTTTCATGCTGCAAATAATTCCATTTACCATTTATAAGTATAGTTAAAGAATCGTTCATTTTTTCACCTGTAAAATTCGTTAAATACCGATCAAAATTTGATAATAATTGCTCACCAATTAAAACAGATTTAGGTCGAACTTCATTTACATATACTATATCAATAATTTTATTGATAATTATACTCTGATCCTTTAATTCACCTTTATTCTGTATTGCTGTGCAGTAGAAACATGAGGCTATTGCTATACTATAGATTAAAATTTTCATAGACATTCTTTTTTACCCGTTGAACCGGATTGATTTTTATATTCCCTTTCCGAATTGGATTTCGATCTCGCCGCATTAGGCGAATCAAGTCCCGAAGTCTGTTGTAAACTACCCCAAAAGATATCACGACAGTATTCTTCGAGGCTAATAGACGTATCGGGAGAAGTTCCTATACCTTTAGAAGTTGCTACATTTACTAACAGATTCGCCATTGAATTTACATAGGTTTCGGCCATCTGCATATGTTGCATCGCCCCAAGCTCCGGGTAATTATAAGGATAAGCAGCTCCAGTTTCTTGGCTAAATAGATATCTGTTCAAATCACTAAAAGCCATCGCTTCTTCTCCTGAAAGATTATTAGCACCCCAAACAAAATAGGAATGCATCATTTCATGAATAAGTGTTGCTGCGATAGCGAGGTCTGATGCCTCATTCATAGTAATTGTGTTAAGTTTGATATTGCCTGTAATAGGATTAGTTTCACCGTGTGTTTCCTTTGCGATGGTTGATCCATCAGGATTTGTAATGGTTTCATACGGTATATTTTTTTCCCCGATAGTTATTGTCCGATCTGTATTATTTGCTAAGGCTAATACAGCATTTTGTGCTTTTGTATGATCGTTATTCACTTGTTTTAACAGATTAGCCATTGTAACAGAAAATTGAGCTGCATTCACTATTCCGTTTTTTAGACTTTCCAAGCATGGACGTGTGGTTGGTTCCATTGTTATCAAGGGATCAATGACAACTGGGCTAAACTCTCCACTATCTCCGCCACCAGTGCCATTTCCTGGATCTGGTGGATCAGGAAACCAAACATTTTCGCATACTACTGCTTCATCAGAATCTGTTAAGGAAAATGGATATCCACACATGGCCTGTGGCCATTGGCAATCAGCGCTAAAAGTAACCACTATACCACCACCAGCACAGGGAGGCACAGATAGTGTAGAATATGTACAATTTCTTACGATTGATTGACAGTTTTCTTGCCAATATGAAATGATACCCTTGTTCGACTGCAACTTTTTTACCGCCAAAACTCCTTTCTTCAAATAAGAGTCGCTAAGGTGACCATTGGTATAATCTAATAAATAATTCTGGCCATTTTGAAGACTAGATAATAATAAATTGCCAGTGAATTGATTCATATCAAATTCTTTTACTCCTTTATCACTCTGTGCATCATTATCTTTATAGTAAAAAGCTTTATAGAAATCTTTTTCATTTTTAACCATCAGGAATAACTTTCCATTCGTCGATTTCACATTTACATTTTTTCCGTCTACTTTTCCTAAAAACTCATAAAAAACATAAGAAACACTATCGTTTACAACCTGTATTTTAGGGTTTTCCCAGTCCGGATACCACAATAGCCTGTCGGTTTTTTTTGGTTTAATCTTTTCATCTAGCTTTTCCTGATAGAAAGATTTTTTAATTGCTTCTAAACGGGCTTGTAAATCAGGGGAATTCGTAGAAAGTGTTGTTGTGATACCTGGGTCTTTTATCAACGAATCTTTTGAGCAATGGGATAAAATTAAAACAATTAATAAAAGCGTAAAAACCTTTACTAATTTAAACTTTCCTTCGTTTTTACGATTAATGGAAACTGCGTTTAATTTCTTCATAAGATTCAGTTGTTTTATCGTACCCTTAAATATACAAACAACAAAATAGAAAAAATACCCTTAATAAAATTATAACATACACTAAACAGCATATTAACATGATGATTTATGTCTACCATTCTTTTAAATCAGCGCAAATAACGAAAATTCGCCAAACTAAATTTCAATGCGAATCGCTCAACACATCAACGGAAATTATGCTTAACTTTTAATTGCTCTAATTTTATAAAGCAGAATAGGCTTAAACGCTAATTTCAAGCTTATACCCTTTTCCACGGATCACAACAATATTGATGTTCGGATCAGATTCCAACTTTTTTCTAAGTTTTGAGATAAACATGTCCAGACTGCGGCCAACGATAACACCTTCATCTTCCCAGATCTCTTTTTGCAATCGGCTTCGCGCTATGGTCTCGTTGGGAGACCATGCAAAAATGAGCAATAAACGGGATTCAGTTCCAGTTAAGTCTATTGTATTTCCATTTACATTGAGCTTCCGATTCTTTGCGTCGAAAAACACCGAACCCAAAGTGAACATATCCGTATTTTTATACGCAGGTAAAGCTTTTCCTGGCTTAATAGATCTAAAAAAAATAAAACCAACAAATGCTAAAAATGGCAGACTGCCCAAAAGATAACCATTCTTTGCTGTAGCTATTCCTGTAGGTTTGAATTTAATATTAACCCGATAGCATGCACTGGGCTGCACTCTTCCTAAGCATGCTACAATATCATCTTTTTTATTTTTGGATATCGCGTATCCATAGGTGACACTGCTATTGCTACAGTTTACTACATTAACTACATATTCATTAGCAAGCGGATCATGAATTAACAAACGCTGTGTAGTATTCACGAGGGAATCTGTTTGAAATGTTAGATCATGCTCAAACCTGATCTGGTATTCATTTTCGGCGATCTTTTCCACCGGAAGTACTCTTGATGTACTATCGCCCGATTGTAAAAGTAGTTCATGTCCGATTCTGCGAAGTAAAACTTCCCTTCTGGAAATATCGAAATCGTCATTATCCTTCATGCTGAAAGCTGCACAAATTACAGCAGTAAACAAGAGTAAAATCAATCCGAACAAGTATTTACCATTCCCGGAGAGGAGATTTCGGCTAAGATGCATAGTGTCAAGTTTTTATTTACAAAGTTTACATTTTTATTTACAATCCAAATTCCTCAAGCCGAAAGTTATCAAAGTAATTTCGCTGCATCAATTAGACACGATATGAAACTATCAGGAGCAAACATCCATAAACAGTAATGGATATTGCTCCTGATGCTTCACCACCGTCAAAAAAAATATATAATGATGAAAAATAGAAGAAATGTTTTGTACAGCCTCATGATCATGCTGACGGGAATAAGCAACTTCCCCGTAGTGGCCCAACAAAAACATGGCACTCAGCAGGCCGTTGAAACCAAAGAAACATCCACTCCTCACGGCCCCAACGGTATTGTTCGTACCATTAAGCAAGATCGAAAGGGCAATGTTTGGATTGCTTCATGGGAAGGGGTTTTTAAATATGATGGAAAATCCTTTGTCAATATCACCCGCAAAGTGAGTTCAGCACGTTTCTTTTCTGTTTTAGAGGATAGAAAAGGAAATTTTTGGTTCGCCTCTATTGGCTCTGGTGTGTACTACTATAATGGAAAATCTTTCCGACATTTTACTACCAGAGAAGGACTTATCAATGACCGGGTTACTAATATTTATGAAGACAAAACCAGCCACATTTGGTTTGGTACTGAAGGCGGAGCAAGCCGTTATGATGGGAAATCCTTTCAAAATTTTAAAATGAACGAAGCCCCTTTCGTTACCGAGGCTGATTCTGTCTATACCGGCGCTGAACCTATTCATAATGAAGTCGACTCTGTCCATGTTTCATTTTACAAACATCAGCTTCCAAAAAATCATTGGTCGCATAATGATATTAACGCAATCATTGAAGACAAAACTGGAAAGCTCTGGTTTGGTACCAGGGGCTACGCTACCGTTTATGACGGAAAGACATTTACCACTATCAATAAAGATGGTAAACCTTTTACAAACGTTCGTTCGATAATCAGCGATAAAAAAGGCAATATCTGGCTTGGCGGTGCTGATGGCCTTTGGCGCTATGACGGCAAAACATTTACCAATTTCACTCAAAAATTTGTTGGTTACATCTACGAAGATAAAGAAGGCAATATTTGGACGAGTTCAGAAAGTGATAATAAGATTGGGAAGATACCTTCTGGTAATAACACCACATCTTGGACACTTTCCCGTTATGATGGAAATTCCTTATTTAATAAAAAGCCAAAGGTAACTGAGATAACAATTAAAGGAATGATCTTCGGGATTTTAGAAGATAATAAAGGAGGTATTTGGTTTGGGTCTATGAACGGAGTGCATCGTTACGATGGAAAGACGATCAAAGACTTTAACGATCCTAAAAGTGCATGGTTGGACGCACAATAGTTCGGTATACCGAGGCTTAATGAAATAAAATTTAGCCTAACCTTACTGGTTGGTGGCTCATCAACCAGCATAAGTTTTTATCTCTTCAATCTGTTAATAAAATAGAATATATAGGTGCGAATTTTTCGGTTGGTGAGACACCAACCGATACATGAAAAAAGTCTCTAATAACAAGGTATAGTTTAACTTGAGCGATATTATTACCTACAACTATTGTAAATCTTTAAGCGATTGTAAATATGGGATTGTCCCGCAGATCTAAATGATCACCGCTGATTTATTCCTGGATCAGCGGAATCACCCGGATCTGCGGGAAATTATTATCCTACAAGTTGCTGTTTAACCTACTCTTAATGGTTCAGGAGGATTATATTGATTTAATGGAATTGGCCAGTGTGATTATACAGCATTTAACCTACTGGTTGGTGTCTCACCAACCAGCTCAAGTTTATCTCGCTGATCTGCCAATGCCATTGAATATAGTCATGAGTTTTTCGATTGCTAAGACAACTGATACATGAAAAAAGTCTGATACAGCAAGGTATAGTGTAACTTGAGCGATATTATTACCTCCAACTATTGTAAATCTTTAAGCGATTGTAATATAATGGATTGTCCCGCAGATCTAAATGATCACCGATGATTTTATCCCCGGATCAGCGGAATCTCCTGGATCAGCGGGAAGTTATTATCCTGCAAGTTGCTGTTTAACCTACTCTTAATGGCTCAGGAAGATTATATTGATTTAATGGAATAGCCAGTGTGATTGTACAGCATTTAACCTACTGGTTGGTGTCTCACCAATCAGCTCAAGTTTATCTCGCTAATCTGTCAATGCCATTGAATATAGTCATGAGTTTTTCGATTGCTAAGACAACCGATACATGAAAAAAGTCTGGTACAGCAAGGTATAGTGTAACTTGAGCGATATTAATACCTCCAACTATTGTAAATCTTTAAGCGATTATAATATATGGGATTGTCCCGCAGATCTAAATGATCACCGCTGATTTATCTCTGGATCAGCGGAATCACCCGGATCTGCGGGAAATTATTATCCTACAAGTTGCTGTTTAACCTACTCTTAATGGTTCAGGAAGATTATATTGATTTAATGGAATTGGCCAGTTTGATTGTATAGCATTTATTCCTCCTATTCTACTTAACTATTATTGATATATGGGGCATTCCGAAGGGCATGCTGTTGTATGATCTAATACTTTTAATGATATTTTCTTTTAGGAATAAAAGATAAAAAGCATGCAGAGACAACAATGAAATGTAAGCACTGCTTCAAGGATTTAATCCTTGCTTGAGAGTTGATTAAGTACAATACAGTACCTGCAATAATAATATATGGCTTGCTGGTTTGACTAAGCTCTAAAACATTTTTCGTTGAATCAAACTGATATTTTGTTGTAAAAACGTAGCTATCTGTGCTAATCAAATAACATTCTTTTCATTTCAAGTTGCCCGATTTTAGGAAACTATATAATCAACAATCGCTTGCGAATGTATCTCTGTTGTATCAAAAACAGGGATATTAAAGTCATCCTGGTTTATCAGCATAGGTATCTCTGTACAACCCAAAATTATACATTCGGCACCGCTGTCTACAAGATCTTTTACAATAGAGAGGTAATTAGTTTTTGTTTCCGGATTAATAAAACCTATTCCTAATTCTTCTTTAAGGGTTCGTTGAATATAATCTCTGGTTTCCTCTTTTTCAGGTATCAGAACCTCAAGACCATACTTTTCCAATTTGTCGCGGTAAAAATTCATTTCCATAGTGAATTTAGTACCCAATAAGCCTACTTTTTTGAAGCCTTTGTTGTTAACAGCTTTTGCCGTTTCTTCCACAATGTGAATGATAGGTAAACCTATTGTATCCTGAAGTTGATCAGCAAAAAGGTGAGCCGTATTTGCACATAACACAATACTTTCCACTCCGGAATTCTTTAAACTTTCACAGGCATTTAAAAATAAATCATAAGAATTATCCCAGCCTTTGGAATGAATATCCCCAAAATTTAGCGAGTAAATGATACATTCTGCAAAATTCAACCCACCAAGTCTGGCGTTTACACCATCGTTAATGAACTTGTAATAATCCATTGTTGATACCCAGCTTATTCCCCCAACCAGTCCTATTTTCTTCATTAATATTTATTTTGTCGTTATGCTAATCACCTGCAGTCTAAGCGCGTTGCAGTTAATAAGGCATCGTGTTAATCGAGATGTATTGATTACAACATCACCTTAAATGCACGCGTACAAATTTATTCTTTAACGCCCTACAGAACCAAATTTAAGAAAAAGCCTATTGATTAGGATATTAACACTAAGCCTAAGTTTTATATCGGTAATACGATTGATTTACAAGCATGAACAAATAAAATGGTGCACGATAAATACTGCCTGTGCAGTTTCAGATTATTAACTCATTTATCCATACGATCATTTTTATAAACAACTAAAATATCAATAGAAGTCACATTAAATTTTTCCAAAAACTACAAAAATGTCGTTTTTATAAGTCACTATTCAAGCTTATGGAGATCTTCAATCTTAATACAACTTACTGAAAATTAGACATTTAAACAGATTTAAAAATAAATTACACAAAAAGTGATTGCGGATTATAATATTTATAAAAATTTATTACTTTTGGCGAACAAACAAATCATTAATGCGCCCTCTATCCTTAATGTTGCAATTTTTTGCAATTTGCAAGCTACATGCTATTTCTATTGTCGGCTTCGCGATACTCTTTTTACAATTAAACACTACTCAAGCCCAAACTAAGATTGATACAGCTCATGTTGAGGCTACTACTTCGAAATTTGAGATTGGTATTGCTGGAGGATTAACAGTAAATAAATTTAGTAGTGGGCAGCCTCAAACAGGAATCAATACCGGATACGATGCCGGATTATTGCTTACCTATAACGTTTATAAGCAATGGAGTATCCAGTTAGAGGCAAGCTTTACTCAACAGGGTGGCCAACTCCTAACTTTTAAAGATGATACCAGGTATGGTTTACCGGAGAGTTTTACAACCAAAAATGTTAAAAACAGCTCCGTGCATTTGAATAGTCTGAACATCCCTTTACTGGTAAGATACACCATTCCGTTAAGAAAAGATTGGAAACCATCACTATACCTTGGCGGGAGTTATGCCTATAACTTCAACGCAATTGATCGTTATCAGAAGACTGGTGATTTATTGCCGGGAGAAGATATTATCACTACCGCATCAGACACAGAAAATGTGACCAGCAGGTATAACCGGGATAGGTTGAACCTGATTGTAGGAGCAGATCTGCGTTTACCATTATTCAGCAAAGTGAAATTGTTGTTAGACTTCAGGTACATGGCTGGCGCAACCCCGGCAAGAGAAAATTATACTTACACGGAGAAAGTAGGTTTCGGAAGCGACATCAAATCCAACGCTTTTGTATCTAAACTGGGCCTTATTATTCCGGTACAGTAACTTAAAAATCTTATCCAGAATTAACTCATATGAAATTAAAATTTACCAGACTATTCTTAGTTGCCCTGGCTCTCTTTGCCGCAGGGTGTTCAAAAGACGAATTCTCAGAGGCAGATGCAATTGCTGCCCAGAAGGAATTATTAACGTTAAAATACCAGCATGAACTGGATTTAGAAACGTTGAAACAAAAAGGTGCAAACGCGCTGCAACAACTTGTTAATACCGCTGCGCTTCAGCAATTAAAACTGAACGATAGTTTAGCGCGTACAAGTGCGGTTGCTGCTGCTAAACAAGATTATAGTGTTGCCGTTACGGATGTAGTTACCAATGCGCCGATTGCAGATGCTGATGTTATCGTTTCATCAGAAGGAAAACTTTTCTCTACTAAAACAAGTGCACAAGGTATAGCAACGTTCTCTTCATTATATTTGTTCCCTACCAGTACTTTCTTAATTACCAAAACTGGCTATGCAGCAACGCAAATTATGCGTAAAGACATTACTTTAGGAACAGCAAAGTTGTGGAATACTGCAGAGTTATCAAACGAAATTTCCGGAACCTTATATATTGATACTGATCTAACCAATTCTACACCAGAAAAAGTTGGCGGAAATGTATTGGTTACGGCTTCTACATCTGTCCCTAACGGCTTTAATGGCTCATATAGCGTACAATTTCCAACATTTACTACAGCAACGGGTACTTATTCATTAAAATTACCTGCTGCACCGGGAGGGTATTCTCTTCAGTTTGCACAAATCGAAGCCGATCAAAAATTATATATTTATGCCACAGAGGATACCGAAACCAGTTCGGTGCCGTTTCAATTGCCTTACGTAGCTTCAGTTAAAACTTATTTTAATGTAAATTCTTTTGCTGCAAATATTCCAAGCATTATCAGCCCTATTTACCTGAAATTTCCAAAAGATAAATCAGGCAGAGAACTTTACCTGCCGTTAAACGGAAATTCCAATAGCGCGGCTTACCTGAGCGTCATTACCGATGGTTATCAGATAGAGCGTCTTAATGTATCTAATTATAATTATTACAACGGTTTTTATTACGATTTAAATCAAAGTACATTTGATGCCAACACAAAATTAGATGTTTCTACTGTCGACATTACAGGTAATCTTATCAAAAGCCAACCGCTTTTAGGTGCTACCACCAATAGTGCAGGAAAAATTATAATCACCAGCTCTCCAGAAGGAGGTTATGGATACGTTCACTTAAGAAGAGACGCTGCCGGAAGGATCGTGACAAATGCCAAGGGTGTAATTTCAAGAGCTACAATTTATGATTCTTCTCAGAACTTATACGTTTTAAATTTTAGTTCAAATTTAAACTTCGCCACTAGTTTAGTTACCAATTTAAATTACTTGCTTCCAAATAAAGGCGATAAAAGAATAGTTAACTTCTATTATGGCGCTGGCGAAAGCAGATTAAAAAGAGTTTTTTAATAAACAATTTCCGTTTTAAAACTTTAAGAAACCCCTGTAAGTGTCAACTTGCAGGGGTTTTTGCTTAAACACTATTTTATCAAGTAAGCTACGAACACTATCTCCTTTTTAATACCATATTTCCTATTCTCCAGTGCTTTGGATACCTTTCCAATGCTAATCAGCTAATGATTTTTTGAACTACAGATGGACATGAATTTTATATCTGTGTCCATCCTTTTTATCAGTGGTTAATACTTTATTGCCAGGCAGTTAAATATTGATAGCAAAATTTAACCCAAGATAAACCAAGGCAAATATAGATCTGATATCTGTTCCTTTCATTTCCAACCATGGTAATGATTCATCTCCACGAAACTAAACAAACCAATTGATATTTGTCAATCTAAAACTACATACACACAACCTTGTGTAACTTTTTAGATATACTTTTGCCGCTTGTTAATTATTCAAACAGCATTAAAGAATATTATGAAAAGTTTTACGTATCTATTTACTGGTATTTTGTTAATACTAAGCCTATCCGTATCAGCTCAACAATGGGGTGTATCTACATCTGCAAATGGATATTATATTTATGATCGAAACAATAATTTAATCTCCAGCCAAAATAGTTCGCTTTGTAAATATGTAGCAACAGGTAATACCAGAACGTCAACTAATTTTGTTTGTGATATTAAGTGGTGGTTCGGAGGTTGTTTTATCGGACACAATGAAACTTTTACTGAGCGTGAATATCGAACAGATTGCCCGTTAGATGATTATATCTGGATTTTAATTTTACCGGTCAGTGTATCTGGCTTTTATTCTACCAGGTTGGGAAAAAAATCTACCCAAAAAGCTATCTAAAAATTATATTTTACCACTTAAGGAATTTCAAATGCCTGTATACCCATTACTTTCGAAAATTTTGATAACAATACCATAAAAATCCGACGTATTTTCAACAGAAAAGGCCACCAAAGCTTCGCAAATTAATCTTCCTACCTGAACTTTAGGTAGCTTCTGAGATAATACAAATTAAAATCTACATGGATAAAGCGTTAAAATGTCTAACTAAAAAACAATCAATTCTACCTGGATAAGGCCATAAACAGTTTTAGCAACTAGCAATCAGAAAATCAGCATTAAAAGTGGGTTTGATTGAGTTATAGCAATCTGTTTAACTCATGTTACTAACATACTCACGAAGTGTATTCAGGTTAGCATGTGCCGTGCCCATCGTATTATTAAAGTAAGTGAACACTTTTTTTCCTTCTGCAAGCCATTCTGAAATGTAACCAGCATATTCATATAATACATCGTCCTGGTAACTTCCACGGTAATTTCCTCCCGGACCATGAAAACGAAGATAAATAAAGTTGGGCGCTGATGCTTTAAGCGGTGAATTGGCTGGAGATTTATCATGGATCACCATGCCCAATTTATATTCCGCTAAAAGTTCATCTATTTCGCCAACATAAAGGGAAGGATGCCTAAACTCCAGCGCAATATTCCATTCCATATCCGGATCATTTTCCCGAAGCACTGACATCAGGTAACGGAGGCGTGTAAAATGAGCGATCCGGATACTCGGCGGGAACTGCACTAACAGACAGGCTTTTTTATCCTTCACATGACCGATCACTTCGAAAAATCTGGCTACGCGTTCCTCATCGAAAGCGAGATCTTTATTATGCGTAATTTCTTTTAAGAGCTTAAAAGTAAACCGAAAATGGTCTGGTACATCTGCCGCCCATTTGGTTACCGTCGAAGAAAGCGGAATCTTATAAAAACTACTATTAATTTCAATTGTATTCATCAACGAAGCATAATAACACAGCCTCGATTTATCCTGAAACGCTTCAGGATAATGGAGTTTATTGGGAACAGGCAGCAAAAGGCCACTTGTTCCTGAATAATAGTTTTTAAATGAAGCATCCATCTCCAAAGAACAGTGAAGGCATCCATATTGTTATGAAAACTATCGGTTTGGTGTCTTCACCAACCGAAACGCCCCATTTGGAAAACGTTTAGGCTTTAAGCAAATCATCATTTCGGCCAGTGAGACACCCGACCGAAATTCAAATACTTAATTACTCTTCCTCCTCGCCCCCATTGGCTTTTGATTCCAGATAGAAAGCACCTTTTATGATTACCCGAGCATTTTCAGGAAGTTGTTTTAAAGGCGTTACCTGTATATAACCCAGTTCTGCAACACCTGTTTTTACTGCTGTCTTTTCAAAACGGATGATGGTAGCATTATTTTTCTTTTCTTCGCCCGTAACTAAAAAGATATACTCTTTGCCTTCAAACCGGATCACTGCATCAATGGGTAAAGTTGGCATTGGCTTGTTTCCGGTGTTAATTAATGCTGTAACGTACATGCCCGGTATCAGATTTTTTTTCTGCACATTATCAATTACCGCGTGTACGATTACGCCTTTACTTTCATTCTCAAAAGATTTGTTTATCCCGTTAATGCGCCCATTAATCAGTTCATTTTCCTGATTGGTTAATTGAAAGCTCACCTTTTGACCAACTTTTACCTGCATAAGGTCTTTTTCAAATACAGTAAGGTCGCAATGTATTTTGGAATTATCTACAACCTCCATTATGGACGTTCCAGGCTGAACAAATGCACCCGTATTTGCAGAGATTTGCCCTACTGTACCACTAATTGGGGATAACACAGGAAACTGTGAAATAAATTTACCCTGTGCTATGCGGGCGGGAGATACACCTAATTGTATAAGCTGGCTTTCAAGAGCAGCTAGCCTGGATTTCTCTGAATGGTAAGTGGCTTCTGCAGCCTGAAATGATTTCCCGGTTCCTGCATCCGCAGCCTGAAGCTGTTTTTGCCTTTCATACTCTGCCTTTACATATGCAAAATTATTCTTGCTCCCAAGATAATCCTGTTGTATTTTCAATAGATCCTGGTTATTGATGGTTGCCAGAACCTGCCCCTTTTTAACCTGTTGTCCTTCCAATACATTTATCCTGGTAATAATTCCACCAGAAAGAATACTTACATCTGCTTTATTTTGTGGTGGTACGGCCAACTGACCATTTGCTTTTACCACAGCGGATAAATTACGATCTTCGATTTTACCAATCGTAATTCCAACGGTCTGCATCTGTGCAGCAGTCAACTCGAGGCCACCGGCTTCTTTCCCGGTTTCTTCTTTCGGATCATTTTCTGCAAGAGATTTTTTATTTTCATTTTTACACGCAATAAAAAAAGAGGTACTCAGAAGAAAAAAGATTATGGATTGTTTTATTTTATAGCTGTATATCATTATTTGGTCTTTAAATATTCAATTGAGATAATGGATTGGTTAAGCTGGCCGACCAGTTCGATATAGGCTAATTTTGCTTGCGTGGCGGTGCTTAGATGCTGGATATATTCCAGGTAACCAATTTCCCCCAGGTTGAAAGCTACCTGGGCAATCCTGGATTGTTCGTCAGCTAGTTTTAAACCTGTTGTTTGATAATATTCCAGCTGTTTGCGATAGGTTTTAAAGTGTTGATATTCCTGATCGTAAGACAGTTTAATCTGAGACTTTACCTGATCGAGATTAGTTTTAGCAATCTCAACGGCCACTTTCTCTGCATTTACCCTTGAACGGTTGGCTCCATTAAAAATAGGCATGGCTACGCCAAGCTGGAATCCTGCAATCCTTGTTCCCGGTGAATACGTTCGGGATATGTTAGCGGGATTAAATCCGGAAACTAATAATTGCTGACTATAACCAATGGTAAAATCAGGTAAGCCTTTTGCTTTTTCTACAGCCAACCGGGCATTAGCCACTTCGATATTTTGCTGTTCAATCTGCGACTTAACATTCGATTCTGCTTCAAAGATTGTTATTTGCTGAAAGGGAATGATTAAATCTTCTTCAGCAATATTGAGGTTACCCTCAATGTTCAGTAACTGTTTAATCGCCGCTTCACTATTAATCAGTTCAGCTGCTGCCTTTGCACTTATTGAATGTACTTCCTGAAATTTCGTTGTAGCGCTGATCAATTCAAGTTTTGAAGTTTCACCTGCTTTTAATCTGATCTCTGCCTTTTTTATAAAATTGGCATAAATGCTATCCTGAAATTTAAGAACCCGGAGGGTTTCCCTGTTTAATAAATAACTGTACCAGGCCATTCGAACATCTCTTATCATATCTGCCTCTACAGACTGATAGTTTTTTTGGGTCAGAACAGCTTGTTGGTTCAGCAGTTTTCTGTTGTTTTTATAAAGCCCGGGCCAGGCTATATTCTGTGTAATCCCAAGGGAGTTATCCATATTCCCCCCGCTTGTTGGATCCTGGGTAAGCAGCAACTCGGTTTTTGAAAGATCTACTGCTGACTTCTGAAGAAGCTTAGCCTGGTAAACACCTAAACCTGAAGATTTTAAATGTAAATTGTTTTTTAGGGCAATTTTCACCGCGCTGTCTAGGGTAAGGGCTTGGTTCAATTGCTGCGCACTGAGCCTGGATGGACTTCCAAAAATCAGCGTTCCTAAAAAGATTAACAGGATTAATGGCTTTAAGTTCACGACAGCTGTTTTGTCCTTCTTATGAAAAAGAAGATACAGACACGGAAGAACAAAGAGTGTAAGAAAAGTAGCACTAATCAACCCACCAATTACCACCGTGGCAAGCGGACGTTGTACCTCAGCTCCGGCGCTGGATGACAGGGCCATTGGAAGAAAGCCTAAAGAAGCTACACTCGCAGTCATCAGTACGGGCCTCAGCCTGGTCCTGGTTCCTTCAAGCACTCTTTGGTAAACATCAGTCACCCCTTCATCCCTTAATTGATTAAAATAACCAATGAGTACAATTCCATTTAAAACCGCTACACCAAACAAGGCAATAAATCCAACGCCAGCGGATATACTAAATGGCATCCCTCTTAGCATTAAGGCGGCTACGCCACCCATTGAGGCAAGCGGCACTGCGGTAAAAATCAGAAGACTGTCTTTTATAGAACGAAAAGTTACATATAGTAGCAATAAAATAAGAATTAATGCAGCAGGTACAGCGATGGAAAGCCTGTTTTTTGCGGCCTGCAGATTCTGGAACTGGCCACCATAGGTAATATAATAACCAATAGGTAACTTTAACGCTCCATTAAGCTTCGCCTGAATTTCTTCTACTGTCGTTTCCACATCTCTATCTTTCACATTAAAGCCGACATAAATTCTTCGCTTTCCATCCTCCCTGGAAATTTGTGCTGGCGCATCCCTGAACGAAATGGAAGCCACCTGGTTCAGCGGCACTTTGTGCCCGGATGAGAGTGGGATTAATAAATTTTCCACTCCTGAAATATTTTCCCTTAGATCACGATTTAGCCTGACTACCATATCAAATCTTTTCTCACCCTCAAAAACAACACCTGTTACGCTCCCTGCAAAGGCTGTCTTTAAAATCATGTTTACTTCACTGATATTGAGCCCATATTGAGCCATTTTATCGCGGTTATACTCCACTTGTATTTGTGGAAGTCCGTTAACTTTTTCAATAAAAGGCTCGTTTACCCCATTTACCGGAGCAATAATTTTGGCAATTTTATTCGCCTGCTGCGCTAAGATATCAAGATCGCTTCCATAGATTTTTATGGCAACATCTTGCCGGATCCCGGTCATCAGCTCATTGAATCGCATTTGCATAGGTTGCGATATTTCCACATTAATTCCCGGAATCAGGGAGAGTTCTTCTTCCATCATTTCCATCAGGGCTTCTCTGCTGGAGGCAGAGGTCCATTCCGCCTTAGGCTTCATCGAAAGCATCATATCTCCCCGCTCCATAGGCATAGGGTCTGTCGGAATTTCTGAACTCCCAATCCGGGTTACGGCCTGTTTTATCTCTGGAAACTTATCTTTCAATAATTTTTCAGCTTTGCCGAATGTGCTCACCACCTCTGTAAGTGAAGTTCCCTGAGCCATCGCTATTTCAACGGTAAGATCTCCTTCTTCTAATGTAGGAATAAACTCTCCGCCCATATTAGAAAAGGCCCACATTGATGCAGCAAAGAGAAAAATAACCAGCACAATAACAACTTTTTTAATCCTGAGTATGTTAATTAATATCCGCTGATAAATCCTTTGTAGCGATGCAATCAGTTTATCAGAGAAATTTTCCCGATGTACCGTTTCTTTGGATAAGAAGAGGGAACTTGCCATGGGCACGTAGGTAAGGGAAAGAATGAACGCACCAATAATAGCAAATACTACGGTTTGCGCCATAGGCTTGAACATTTTGCCCTCAATGCCAATTAACGCTAGTAAGGGCAAATAAACGATAAGTATGATGATTTCCCCGAATGCTGCACTACTCCTGATTTTGGAAGAGGCTTCATACACCGCTTTATCCATCTGCTGGCGATTAAGTTTTTTGACACCAGGAAAAAGATTGTTTTCTGTTAGTCTGAATATAATGGCTTCCACAATGATTACCGCGCCATCTACAATGAGTCCGAAATCAATGGCACCCAGGCTCATTAAATTCCCGGAAACTCCAAATAGCTTCATCATCGAAAAGGCGAAAAGCATAGCTAAAGGAATTACCGAAGCAACCACAAGACCAGCCCGCCAATTGCCTAAAAGCAAAACCAATACCAGGATCACAATCAATGCCCCCTCTACCAGATTCTTTTTAACGGTTCCAATGGCACGGCCTACCAGTTCAGTTCGGTCAATAAATGGCTCAATGATTACGCCTTCTGGCAGAGATTTTTGCACCTGTACCATTTTTTCTTTTACATTTTCAATTACCTCACTAAAATTTTCACCCTTCAGCATCAGTGTTACGCCCGCAACCACTTCACCCTGTCCGTTGCGGGTTACTGCACCGTAACGTGTTGCACTTCCAAACTGAACAACAGCAACATCACGAATAAGTATCGGCGTGCTGTTGATATTTTTCACCACAATTTTGCGGATGTCATCCAGGTTCTTAACCTGACCGATGCCTCTTATGAAATATGAATTCTTTTGTTGTTCAATATACGAGCCCCCGGTATTTTCATTATTTTTTTCCAAAGCGGCGTATACTTCTGGAATGGTGAGCCCAAGAGAATTTAATTTATCATTATCAAGCGCAATCTCATACTGCTTTACATATCCACCCCAGCCGCTAACTTCAGCCACACCGGGAGTTCCGGCCAGCTGGGTACGCACCAGCCAATCCTGTAGCGTTCGAAGGTCGGTAGCCGTGAATTTGTTTTCATATCCTTTTTTAGGATGGATTACATACTGATAGATTTCTCCAAGTCCGGTAGTAATGGGCGCCAGGATGGGCTCACCAAACCCTTTTGGAATGCTGCTTTCTGCCTCTTTTAATTGGGCATTAACCTGATTCCTGGCCCAGTAAATATCAACATCATCCTTAAAAACCAGCGTAATTACAGAAATACCAGATCTGGAGATAGAACGCTTTTCTATCATGCCGGAAATGTTGGCCATTGATAATTCAATTGGTGCCGTGATAAACTGCTCAACTTCCTGCGCGCCTAAACTGGGCGCCTGGGTGATAATCTGTACCTGGTTGTTAGTAATATCAGGCTGGGCATCTATTGGTAAATGGTAAGCGGAATAAATGCCTGCCAAAACCAGGGCAAGCGTAGCAAACCCTATAGTGATTTTGTTCTGAATAGAGAACGAAATTATTCTATCAAACATAAAATATTATTAATACGCACAAACAATGCTCACCAGGTATTCCTGATCAGCACAACTAATAAAAAAAACGTATTAAACTATCTGCGGCGGCTGATAGATTTTGATAGATTGCTCAGCAATGGCTGGCATTTGGTATTGATGGTATGGTATAGAGATGCTGTCTATAAAAATAACTTTTTCTATAGAAGCGGTAATATCTCTTGAAACGGAACAACAGGCGCAGGTGCAGAATGGTGGACAGTTATCTTCATTGGAATGAGCTGTAGAAGATGTTTGAGAAATAAATGATTTTGAATTACCATTAACAGACATCACATCTTCTTTGTCCTGGCAAGGTGCTAAGGTCAAAAAAGTCATGTAGAGACTAAAAATGATCATAAAATATTTCATTCCTGCCAAATGTACAAATATTACATCACTTTAGGCACCTCCCTATTTCATTCATTCAACGATATTGATAACATGATCGGTAATATTATATTTGCCGTTTATTGCAATAACTATGAAAATACTGTCGCCCTTTTTTCTTTTATTCTTCGCTATCTGTGCCCATGGACAAAGCATTGCTCAGCCTACAACCAATAGCATCATTCTTGGAAAAGCTGAAGTTTTCCATTCTGCTATTTTAGGAGAAGACAGGACATTAAACATATACCTGCCGGATGGATATAACAGTAATGAGAAATACCCCATTATTTATTTATTAGATGGTTCTGCAGATGAAGACTTTATTCACGTTACAGGCATTGTTCAGTTTAATACCATTCCGTGGGTAAACAGGATTCCAAAATCGATTGTTATTGGTATTGCCAATACAAATCGTAAACTTAATTTTACCTCGCAAAGCGATAACGAAAATGATCATAAATGGGTTCCCACAAGTGGTGGGTCTTCTCAATTCATTTCCTTTATAGAAAATGAACTTCAGCCTTATGTTAATAAAAAATTTGGTGGTAATAAGGGGAATACAATAATTGGTCAGTCGTTAGGTGGGTTATTGGCTACAGAAATATTATTTACTAAACCGCAGCTTTTTAATCAATACATTATTATTAGCCCAAGTTTATGGTGGCGAGATGGGTATCTGCTTCGGGAAAAGCCATTAATTCTTGATCAGGCTTACACCATTCCTATCCAAATTTATATTGGGGTAGGAAAAGAAGGATCTATAGATGGCTCTAAAAATCATATTATGGAAAAAGATGCTGAGCTACTGGCTAAAAAAATAAAAAATGGCTCGTCTAAAAATGTGAAAGTTTTTTTTAATTACCTGCCAGACGAAAGTCATGCCACCATTACTCACCAGGCCGTTTTTAATGCTTTCAGATTCCTCTACCCTAAAAAAGACAATAAGTCAAAATAGGGATTTATCTAACAAATAATCCTACGCAATTTAAATCCAAATTAGCTCTTTTTGGTTTAAACCGCTTAGTACAAATATTGCTGATTTTCTAAATTAATGGTTCTTATTTGCTTCAAACTAAATTTCCAGACTTATGGTATCTAATATGTTTTTTGGGGATAAACTCCCCTTTAAAATGATTAGGATCCTAAGCTATAAGCTGCTGGTGGTAAAATTGAACTGTGCATGAAATTCCTCAAACTTTTAAGGATCAATTGAAGTTCTCTGATCTGAATCATATCTATACAATTTTGCTCGACACCTAAAAAATCAATTAAACTGAAAAACATAATGAATAATTATACCGAAAATCCTGATTATCAATATCTGCTTGATCCTGATTTGACAAGCATAGATTGGCAACGCGTTCTTCTTTTATTTCAGGAAATAAATTGGAAACACCGGGTTGCTGATGAAATAGAAAAAGCTTTCAAATTAAGCACAAACACAATTTTCGTTTTTCACAATGATGAAATGATTGCATTCGGTCGTACCATTGGCGATGGCCGGTATTATGCCATGTTGGCCGACATTGTAGTAGCGCCTGCTTACCAGGGACAAGGATTAGGTAAATACCTGGTCACGACTTTAAACAACCAATTAGAAAACTATCATTTCGTTAATTTGAGTGCAGCGCCTGGCGCCGATAATTTCTATAAAAGCATGGGCTGGAAAAAACAAACCACCGCATTTATATGGCCTCAGGGTCCCAAACAATTGAGGCAACATTGTGAAAAAGATGATGTTGAAGTCGGTGTAAATCAGTAACGCTTTCCTTGTTGAACAGAAGCTATAGGACAAATTTTGATAATGTTTTTTCAGAAAAATTACTGTCGAAAGTATTTTAATCGTCAAAAAGTAATAAATAATTTACAAAAGACATCAAAATGTTCCAGATCATCTTATATTTGCTGCCGTAGGGGGTGAGAGTCCTACATCACAGTCTGCAAAGATTGAGAGCGTTAATTTAGATAAAAGGTTACAACAGCGATTGTTGTAGCCTTTTTTTGTTATCAATTAAGTCCTCATCTTCCCTGGCGAAACCGCAAACTTTTGCTTAAACGCATTGCTGAAATGTTGCACCGAAGAATAACCGAATTGAAAAGCTACGGACTTGATTGGCGTTCCTTGAAGAAGTAACGCTTTAGCCTGGTTTAATTTATGATCGCTCAGGTAGCCAAAAACACTTTTATCAAACAGCCCTTTAAAACCTTGTTTAAGTTTATATTCGTTAATGCCACAAATTTTTGCCAGTTCTGAAAGTGAAGGTGGTTGATGAATATGCTGAATAAGATAATCTCTTGCATGGTAAATACAATCTTTATCATGCGCTGATGGTAGTACCGCCTGATTATTCCTGGCCGTTGCGTTTTCGAAACACGCTGCCTGAAGCACCAACAATTCGGTGCATTTCGATTCAATAAACAGAAGCTTTAACCCACCTTCATAGGTACAATTAAGAATTTCCTGAATACAATTATGCATGGCCCAGGAAATTGGCAGATCCTGTTCAGCCATTTGTGCATAACGTCCGGCATCAAGATGATCAGCTAAAGCCTGAAGTGAACTACTAGCATTTTCTGCAAGCTGCAGAAACTTTTCTTTAGCAAAATGAACTTCAAAGAAACGGTAATTCTGGCTGGTATCATACTCACCTGTTCCATCCAGCTCTGGCATGTAAATGATGTTTTGCTGGTTAGCATTAAAGATATATTGCTTCTTATTTACCTGATTATAAATGGTACCATTTCCTGATAAGGTGAAGCGCAATTTAACCATATCCGGCACCTTATTACTAGGCGTAAAAAATAGCTGATGCTGTTTAAATAAAATATCTCCATATACAATATAGAAATTCGGCGTTGTAATTTGAAACAATTCAGCCTCACTAAATGAGAAACTGTACTTATCCCTGCTTTCTTTAATAAACTGTTTCTGATCTGGAAATTGCTCAAAACTCCCTCCTACGTTTTTCCAGGCACCATAATCTTTACCAACATTAATACCCATGGGGGCAATATTCATAAAAAAATGGAACTATACCTAAACGATTTTGGAAATTTACATTTCTTGTAAAAAAAAATCCTTTTTATGTAAACCGCTTCCATAACCATTTTCCACTTTTGCACCAGGATAAACTTTCAGAAAATTGACGCCTTCAATTAACATTTTCTCGAAAGAGATTTAGGAAAGTATTATGGAAAAGCCAATCGACTTTAAAAAAAGCAGCACACCTACTCAAAACCTTAAGCATGACAAAAGGCAAAAAATAAAACGTGAGATTTTATCGGCACCACAAAATATTACCTTCAAAACAATAAAAGAGCTGGAGCTTTCTGCGCATTCTTTTGTCTTAGAAATCGGCATCGAAAATAAAAAGCATCTTCCTACCCTATTTCAAAAGGCCCGGGGCATTGGTTACCATGGCCTCAACTTCTCTAATGCACTGGCAGAGGATGTTTCAAATCAATCTTTAAAATTAAATGAAGGTAACGCTGAATTTAGCCGAGTAGTTGAAAAAGAAAAATTAAATTTTGAAGATAACTTTTTCGACTGTTGCTTTACCATAAACAACATCTATTTCTGGAAGGCACCTAAACTAATTTTTGCAGAAATATACCGCGTACTCAGAACCGGAGGAACATTTAACATCGCCTTTATAGTGCAGAAACATGGAAAAGATCTACCGTGGACCCATGCAGACTTCAATTTTTACGAGACAAATCAGCTGAAAGCATTTTTGAGAACGGCTGGATTTGACAGTATAGAAGTGAAAGAAATAACGGAAGAAATACTAACTAAGGATGGGCAAAAAGTTACCAGGCCATTTGTGTATTTAACCGGAAGAAAGTAGCCCCCTATCCGACTGGCTGCACCTTTCCCCAAACGGGTTAAGGGAAGTGAAAATATTTCTCGCGGCTAGTATATTAAATGACAGGAGCAGCTTTCTAAATCAGATTCAGTTCAGCACCTTATTCTATTAATAACCTTAAACGGTAACTACAAATGTTTAAATAATTCTGCCGCAGATTAAAAGATTTTCGCAGAAGCGAGTAGTAAAATCTGCGGTGATCATTTTCATCTTCAGGACCAGCGTCTGCATCATGCTCACCGAGTCTTTTTTTTGCCTTTTTTAATCAGGTAAAAATTAAAAGCCCTTCATCAGCAAGCCCGTTCATCTTTATATTAAAGTTTCCGGTGCCAGCGCAATCATCGTTCCGCGGGTTTCTCCCTCCGCTTCTGCTACCTGTTCCAGGTAAACAAAACCTTCATTTTTGCCAGCATTGATAGCTGACTTATAAACGGTCAATGTATCTTGTGCTTCCACAAGGGCCTTTGCATAAGGAACACATAGCCTGCGCTCTAAAGGATTTTCGCCATCTGCATCCCACAAACCAGCGTGATGCCAGATATGTAGATGATCCCAATCCGGCCGGTCTATAATTGGATAAAGGCAAATACCCTTCAGCGGAACGCCAGCGCCAATCGCTTTCATACACTCGCGGGTAATCAGTTCCAGCCAATTTGGGCGATGCTCGCCGGAGTGACTCGTTTCGGCCAGCACAACTGGTTTCCCATAACGGGTATAAGCTTCCAGTAAGAGTGAAGAAAGTCCGCGCCAGCGTGGATCCAGCTCTAAATTAGCCCAGGGAAGAAATGTAAATTCGCCGCAAATCCACTGATTATTATAATAAAAATTGAAACCCATAAAATCTACCAGTTCACTGCTCCCGCCCAGTTCAGGACAAATTAAACCGGTTAACATATCAGTTGCCTGATATTGTAACTCATGTTCTTCTGCTGCTTTCAGAACCATCTCCGGACTGGCATTTAGGGGTGGTACAATATTTACAAGTGGCTCGGTAGTCATGATTTTAGTAGTTGGACTGATGGCTTTCATTGCTTTAATGCCTTCTATATACGCACCAATCAAAGCATACTTAATGTCCCAGCCAATCCCTTTTGCATAAGGTGTTGTACTTGCCTGTTCGCCCCCAAGCCAGGAAATAAAACCTACCTCATTAATGGGGGTAGCAATTAAATCTGTATCGGGGGCATAATTGCGGTGAAATTCTGCAAAGGCAATGCACAGACTTACAAAGCGATTCCTGAAATGTGGATGCAGTGGTGTTAAGTCGTCGGGATAACCAAAATGGCAAATATCCCAAATTTGTTGAATGCCATGGAGCCTTGCAGCATCAATCATGTTGCGTACAGCAGAAAAATCATATTCGTAAGGTCGTGTTTCAACCTTACTCCAACGAATTCCTTCTCTTACTGTAGAAATCCTCACTGTTTTCAATAAGGCATAATCTCTTTCCGTATGCTGAAGATGCCCGGTTAAGGCCAATAAATCTACGCGATTACCATAGTGATTGAGCTGATCTGTACATTCAAAGCCACCCATCCAGAAAGAAGAAAACGGTGTAGAAGAATCGGTCATCATTAACTCGCCAATAAAGTATCCGGGCGTTTCATTGCAGACAACATCTGAAATTTCATAGCCGAAAAAGTATGCTCCCAGGATTTATCATTCAGAAAACGATCCACTTTAGAAAGCCAAACTGCATCATCAGCAGCATTTAACTCATATTCAACTGCCTGAACAAAATCTTCAGGATGTTCAGCAATACTCACCAAACGCTGCGTTCCATAGGGTTTTACCACATCGCGGATAGGTGTAGAAACCACCCGAACCCCGGCGGCAAGATATTCAGGTGTTTTAGTCGGACTGATAAATCGGGTAGATTCATTGAGTTTGAACGGAATTAACGCTACATCCCATCCTGATAAATAGGCAGGAAGTTGCTGATAAGATTTTTGTCCGAGGTAATGGATATTTGCGCGTCTCGGCAATGTATCAGGAGAAATTTTAACCACCGGACCAAGTAAAATTAATTGCCAGTCTGGCCGTGCAACAGCAATATGCTCAATTAACTCAATCTCAAATCGTTCATCAATCACACCGAAAAACCCAAGCTTAATTCCTGAAATTTTCGCCTGATCTTCAGGTTCCTCAATCTCTTTACGTGAAGAAGCAAAATGCATTTTATCTATACTGCTAGGGAAAGCATATATATTGTTATGTTGATTTTTTTTGGCTTCGTAGAGAGAATGTCCCCCCGTAAATACCACATCAGCAATATCCATTAGCTTTTTTTCCAGCATCACCAGTTCTTTTGGTGCAAAATCAAAAGCTGATAACTCATCCATACAATCGAAAATAACCAATGCGGGTTGGAACATCAGGGAAAATTGTAGCGCCATTGGGGTGTAGTACCAAAACATCCAGTCGCACATTGATTGGCCTGCCAATACCTCCGAAAGCAAATTACTCAATGCCAGTTGCACCTCTTCCCGGCTTTTACCAGCGGCAAGATGCGGAACCAGTAACGTTACATTTCCATCCCTTTGCGCACGCTCCAGATAATCATGCCCCTGTGCATCAAAAATAGGCTCCTCTAAAAAATAGACTTGTTGTTCCCTGGCAAATCGGGTCATTAAATGTTGTGGCCGCTGAAAAACAAAATCCCAGCGAAGGTGTGAAAAACATAAAAGATTTTTTGGCAAAGCGGATATTAACTTACTCATATATGTTTAGTGGTTTAATTTTGTTGGTTAACAGGTTTTTCATCAAAATGAACAGCTACAGCATGTAAGGCCGCAGCAATTACCTGGTGCATATCATAATATTTATAGGTGGCTAATCTTCCACCGAAAAGCGTGCGGGTTTCCAGTTTAGAAAGCGCATTATACTCGTTAAAGATCTTCATGTTGCGCTCATCGTTTATGGGATAATAAGCTTCTTTTTCTGGCGTCCATTCTTCTGGATATTCTGCTGTAACTACCGTTTTAGGCTGTTTTCCAAATTCAAAATGTTTATGCTCAATGGTTCGGGTATAAGGAATATCACGTTCAGTGTAATTAATAACCGCATTGCCCTGGTGGTTTGCCGTATCGTAAACCTGATGCTCAAAACGGAGGCTCCGGTACTCCAGCCTTCCAAAACGATAATTATAAAACTGATCAATGTTACCGGTAAACACTACACGGTTGGCAATCTGATCCCATTTTTCGCGGGCGGAGAAATAATCTGTTTCGAGCTTGACATCAATTCCCTTAAGCAAACCCATGGTTAATTTATTATAACCACCAATGGGTACGCCCTGGTATTTATCATCAAAGTAATTGTTATCATAAGTAAAGCGCATAGGCAGCCGTTTAATAATAAAGGCGGGCAATTCTTCTGCTGGCCTGCCCCATTGCTTTTCGGTATAACCTTTAATAAGTTTCTCGTAAATATCTGTACCTACCAGCGAAAGGGCTTGTTCGCGGAGATTGGCCGGAGCGTCTACCTTAGATGCTTCTACCTGAGATTGAATTTTATCCATCGCTTCTGCAGGGGTTTTCACCTTCCAAAGCTGATAAAAGGTGTTCATGTTAAAAGGAAGGTTGTAAAATTCGCCCTTATAATTAGCTACGGGACTATTTGTATAGCGATTAAATGCCACAAACTGGTTTACATAATCCCAAATCCCCTTATCATTAGTATGAAAAATATGCGCGCCATATTGATGCACATTAATTCCTTCTACTTCTTCACAGTGAATATTTCCGCCAGAATGTTTTCTTTTATCAATGATAAGACACCGCTTTCCCCTCTTGTTTGCCTCATGTGCAAAAACGCATCCGTAAAGGCCACTTCCTACTATCAGAAAGTCATATTGTTTATTTTCTATCATAACTAATGGAGTGAGGGATGTTGGCGTGGATTTACAATCGGCTAAGTAGTTTCGATTGTCCATTACGCTCGCCAGCTTAGAAGAGGCAACACGCTTTTTAACTGGCTTGTTTAGTTAAAATAGCAGCCAAATGTAAATCACGTATAACTACTGAAAGAAATCACGTAATTAAAACCCGATCCAAAATTATACGCTTTAAAATTTACCCTTTGTGCCTCAGCAGATTTTAAAATCGTCAGTAAAGCCCTATAATATTCCTAAGGGTTTTAAAACACTTCACAAAACAAGTGGTGATAAACTTGTGTTCTGGAAATTAAGACTACAGATTAATCACTATTAGTAAAATATTTTTCAATAATGACGAGCGAAATCATGAAAGAAGTGGGCAATATGCTCATTGAAAAGCAATTAACTGTAGCTTTTGCAGAAAGTGCAACAGCTGGCCGCCTCACTGCTGAGTTCTCGATGATTACAGATGCAGGAAAATTTTTAAAGGGTGGCATTGCCTGTTATGATGCCTGCGTAAAAGAAGATCTCCTCTATGTTGAACATCAATTGATTGAAGATTTCACACCCGAATCAATGGAGGTTACCAAAGCCATCGCAGTTGGATTAGCAAAGGCAATTCCTTCCGATATCCAAATTGGAGTAACAGGATTAACCTGTCCGGGAGGCAGCGAAACAAAGGAAAAACCAGTAGGCACCATGTTTATTTGCGGTACCAGGAATAATGACACCATTTTTAGTGAGCGATTAAATTTCGATGGAGAAAGAGAAGAGATTGTGGAGTGTACGGTAGAAAGATGTGGTGAATTGCTGAAAAATTACCTTCAATCCCTCAATTGATCGATATTATGAATAACGTCGAAAATATAAAAAAGAAAAAATGGTTCTACAGAAATGGTTTGTCGGTTTGTTTTATTTTGTTATTTCTGATTACCCTGGGCGCACAAGCCGTTACCGGATGGAAAGTCCATAATTCAGAATTGGAAGATTTGCATACTGCTGCCGTTCCATTCTCCACTTATCTATGCAGTGGTCACTTCATATCTGCCACCTTTGAAAATTTTGAAAGTGAATTTTTACAAATGGCACTTTATGTAATGTTAACCATTTCCCTCCGACAAATTGGCTCTGCAGAATCTAAAAAAATAGAAGGTAAAGAAGCGGTAGACCGTGAACCTACACCATCTCCAGCGGCACCCTGGCCGGTAAAAAAAGGCGGTTGGATTTTAAAAATTTACTCCAATTCACTTTCTATTCTATTTGTAATTCTCTTTCTCTTTAGCTGGGGGTTGCACTTCTACGGAAGTTGGCAGGATCACAACGTGGCCCGTGGAATTAAAGGAGAAGTTCGCCAAACGGTAATGGCCTATATCGGCGAGGCCGATTTCTGGTTTGAAACTTTTCAAAACTGGCAGAGTGAGTTTTTATCTGTTGCCTCCATCGTTATCTTTACTATTTTTCTCCGGCAGAAAGGCTCGCCAGAATCCAAGCCAGTAGATGCACCCAACCTGGAAACCGGAAAATGACCACACCTTAATTTACTGATAAACAGCGCTATTAAATCCGAAACCATAGAAATGCTAAACCAATGGAAATATTTACCTGTTTATTAACACACAACCTGTAAACATGGAAGAGGACGGATTTCCTTTTACTCTGCCTCTGATAAAAATCAACTAATAAAATGAAAACAGATCAATTGGAGAACAATAAGCGCGACGGTTTCAGGGAAAGTCTTTGGCAGTCGGCATCTTTATCACAGCCCTTTCAAAGCCAAGGTATCGAAAAAGTGTATGATGTTTTGATTATTGGTGGTGGCATTACAGGAATCACTACAGCGCTGACGCTTCAGCGCGCAGGAAAGCAATGTATCCTGGTGGAAGCGAAAAACCTGGGTTATGGTACCACAGGAGGTACCAGTGCACACCTGAATACTTTTCTCGATTCCACCTACCCTGAAATAGATAGCGACTTCAGCCAGGATGCTTCGAAAATGATTGCAGAAGCTACACGAAATGTAATTGAAAATATAAAATTGAATATTGATGAGCTAAATATTGATGCCGATTTTGAATATAAGGACGGTTATCTTTTTTCGCAAAACGATGAGGAAGATGAAGAATTGCAGCAAATTTTAGAATCTTCTCAGAAAGCGGGTGTAGCAGTTAGCGAATCAACTACCAACGGATTACCAATTGACTTTACACGCGCATTGAAGTTTGATCAGCAAGCACAGTTTCATCCGATTAAATATATTAACGGGCTTGCCAGCGAATTTCAACGTCTGGGCGGAAAGATCATCAGTGGCGCAATGGTAGAAACCACAACCTTTACAGATGGAGTTCATCAGGCTACCGCCGGAAATCTAATTATCCATGCCAAGTCGCTGGTTTGGGCCACTCATATTCCGCCAGGCATTAATTTACTTTCCCTTCGCAATGCGCCCTACCGGAGTTATGTCCTGGCGCTAACCCTGCAGGATGGGAACTATCCAGACTGCCTTTCTTATGATATGAAAGAGCCCTATCATTATTTCAGGAGCCATGAAATTGATGGGAAGCCATATTTATTAATTGGTGGAGCTGATCATAAAACAGGTCATGAAGATCCTGTAACAGCATTTAGCGAGTTGGAAAATTATGCCAGAGCAAATTTTAAGGTTGCAACGATTGATTATAAATGGTCGTCTCAATATTATGTTCCGGTAGATGGTTTACCTTATATCGGTCAGCTTCCCGGTGGCGATGAGCATACTTATGTGGCCACAGGATTTAACGGGAACGGCATGATATTCAGCAACCTGTCTGCCCGGATTATTAGTGATTTAATCTTAAATAAAGAAAATGAATTGGCTAAGTTATTGAGCCCTTCCAGATTAAAACCGATATCCGGATTCACTGAATTTGTAAAAGAAAACGCAGATGTGGCCTATCGTTTTGTAGCTGATCGTTTTGGGGCAAAGCTTATTGAATCTACCAGTGAACTCAAATTGGAGGAAGGCAAAATAGTAGATTTTGATGACGAAAAGCTTGCCATTTACAAAGATGCAGACGGCGCAGTTACCGCGCTAAGACCTGTTTGCACACATGCGGGATGCATCGTGAACTGGAATAACGTGGAAAAATCGTGGGATTGCCCTTGCCATGGTGGTCGTTTTTCTGTTTCTGGTGAAGTCATAACCGGCCCGCCAACAAAAGAACTAGAAAAAGTGGATTTGTCTTAACCGATTCTGAATAGAATAGCCAGCTTAGCAGTTACCAGATAAACTGTAATTAATATTTACCGCTCTGCTTTAAAGAATATTGAGATCATCTATCTTATGGATAAAACAATTGAAGAAAACTGTGCCGTTCCTAAAGGAAAATTAATCATTATTGGTGGTGCCGAGAACAAGACCGATACCGCTATAAACAATACCAGCGAACCTGGCAAGAAGGTGCTGGAAGAATTTGTGAAGCTGTGCGGAGAAGCACCGGTCATTTTGATTATCACAACCGCGGGACAAGAAGCAGTGAATGAAACTTTTGACGAGTACACCAGGTGTTTTTTAAGCCTGGGCGCCAAAGAAACAAGGCACCTTCACCACGATTCCAGGGATCCGGAAGACATGCAATTTCGCGAAAAAACGGATGAGGCGAATGGCATCTTCTTTTCTGGAGGAGACCAGCTTAAACTTACAGCTATTTACGGCGGTACTGAAATGATGACTGTGCTCAAAGAACGCTATATAAACGATGGCCTCGTAATCGGTGGCACCAGCGCCGGCGCAATGGCGATGTCTACTCCGATGATTTTTGAAGGCAGCGGTGAAGCAGAAATGGTTGCTGCAGACGTAAAAACCACAACAGGTTTCGAATTTCTAAAAAATGTTTGTATTGATACGCATTTTGTTCACCGCGGGCGTTTTGTAAGGATGGCCCAGGTAATTGCTACAAACCCAGCCTGCATAGGGATTGGGATTGAAGAAGATACAGCCATCGTCATCAGCGAAGGAAGAAAAGCTAAAGTAATTGGTTCTGGAGTAATCATCATCGTAGATGGTAAACAAAGCTACGGCAGTAACATCACTAACTTCGACCATGAAAAAAGAATCACCATCAGAGACCTTAAAGTATCAATTCTCTCCAGGTCGGAAGAGTTTTTGATCCCGGTACGCAATCCTCCTCATATTTAAATTGTTCCCGTTTACAGGGAGAAAACTATTAATTTAAAAAATTATCAAACAGAAGTAAGATCGCTGATTTAATTAAGATAAATCCCGGAATGCCCTACGCCGTCAGCAAACCAAACCGATACGAGAAACCAACCAGCTCAGCGGTATTTCGTGATTTTGTTTTATCAATCAGGCTTTGGCGATGTCCTTCTACCGTTCGCCGACTGATAAAAAGTCGTTCTGCAATTTCATTATTGGTACATCCTTTTGCAATCAGGTCCAGTATTTCCAGCTCACGCGAAGTAAATACAATATCACTAACTGCTCGTAGACTATGCATACTGTTGTTTATTTTGTTATCCAGTAACATATTGCTTAGTTCCGAACATAAATACCGGCCCTCCTTCGCTACATGTTTTAATGCAAAAGTAAATTCCTGGGCACTTACAGATTTTAACAGATAGCCTGTCGTTCCGGCATCGAAAGATTTAAATAAGTCAGATTCATCAGGCGTTTCTGCCAGGACTACTGTTTTAATAACGCTTCGGGCAGCTTTAAAAGAAGTAATTAATTCAAATCCCTCCGTAATCAGGATTTTGAGATCGATAATTACCATGTCAGCCTCAACCCCTCTAGCTAGTAAATCCAACACGCCTCTTCCATTTACTGCTTCCCCGACCACATTAAAGTCTTGTATGGTATTAAGAAGCAAACTAATACCGTTTCGAACCAAATTTTGATCATCAGCGATAATAATCTTTACCATATATTAATCAATCTATTTTATAAAAAGTTCCATTTTGAAATCTCCGTTTCTAATGGAAATCTCTTTGAAAAACATGAAAATAAGGATAAATGTTTAAACCTTTAAGGAGTACAATACTATTCAGGTAAAAATACGCATGGCTTTTGCGTTTATACGGGTTTGCCAAAAAAGTAAATCTCATCTCCTTACTATCCTGTTCTGATAGCATTACCATTCCTTCAATCAGACGATTTACTATGTATACACTTGGAATTAATGCGGTCTTTCATGACTCATCTGCCTGTATTATTAAAGATGGCAAACTTCTCGCAGCAGCAGAAGATGAACGTTTTACCCATGTAAAACATGGCAAGCGACCAATCCCCTTTAATACTTATGAACTGCCTTTTCACGCCATTGATTATTGTTTAAAAGTTGCAGGCATCCATCTCAAAGAGGTAGATCATATTGCTTACTCGTTCGATCCTGCCCTGGTGATAAGCGAGCAGGCAAAAGGTTCTGCTACATGCGAAATTCCTTTTTATCCCCAAACAGCAACACAGCAAGGAGAAAAAAATCCATGGGAAAATCTTTTTATATCTTCTATTTTAAATGCGCCCGCGCAACTGGCAGACGGCTGGCCTCACCATTTGCAAAAGCGTTTTTTTGGCGCTAAGACAACCGATTGGGAATGGCATTTTGTAGATCATCATACGGCACATGCCGCCAGCGCTTTCTTCCCTTCACCTTATGATGAGGCTGCAATTTTAACGCTCGATGGACGTGGTGAAGTGGCCTCAACCACCTATGGTATTGGTCGTGACACAGAAATGCTGCGCATCAATCAGGTAGATCTGCCGCACTCACTTGGCCTGCTGTATGAACGCGTAACTACACATCTGGGCTTCCTGCATTCTTCTGATGAATATAAAGTAATGGCGCTTGCATCCTACGGGGAACCACGGTTTATAGACCAATTTAGAGAAATTATTAAGCCAGGACCAAACGGACAATACACAATCGAAAATGAAAATTTAGTCGGCAGATTTGGTTCGATGCGCTTAAAGGATGAGCCTTTTACCGCTTTCCATTTTGACCTGGCAAGATCTTTACAATTTGTGTTGGAAGAAACAGTATTGAAACTGGTAGACTGGCTTTACCACGCCACCAAAACCCCTAACCTGGTTTTAGCAGGCGGAGTGGCGTTAAACTGTGTGTTGAATGCCAGGATCCGCGATTTAAGCAAATTTGACAACGTTTGGGTTCAGCCAGCTGCAGGAGATTCGGGTACCGCTTTAGGTGCCGCCTTATATGTTGATATTAATGAGCGGAAAGTAACCGCGAAAGAATTTGTGATGGACCATGCCTATTGGGGGCCGGAATATAGCGATCAGGAAATACAACATTTTCTGGAATGGGCAAAGGTACCTTATCTTAAAATGGAAGATGTGGCTACTGAAACAGCAAATCTTCTGGCCCAAAACCAGATTATTGGCTGGTACCAGGGCCGAATGGAATTTGGGCCTAGGGCGCTTGGCAGCCGGTCTATTCTTGCTTCGCCCATCCACCCGGATATGCAAAGCAGGTTAAATGAAGTGAAAGACCGCGAAGATTTTCGCCCTGTGGCACCAGTGGTGCTGGAAGAAGACGCACACCTTTGGTTTAAAGATGCAAAGTTCTCCCCTTTTATGTTGTTCATTTACGACGTACTAGAGGAAAAAGCGTCGCAAATCCCAGCGGTGAAACACACCGATGGAACAGCAAGAATTCAAACCATTAATGAACAACAACATCCGCAATATTACCAGCTGCTGAAAGCCTTTAAAGCGATTACCGGGGTGCCGGTTTTAGTTAATACCTCTTTTAATACGCTCGGAAAGCCAATTGTATGCAGCCCCAGAGATGCGGTGGAATGTTTTTGGACCTCACCTTTTGATGCTTTAATTATTGGTTCTTATTTGATTACAAAAAAAGATGGAAAAGAAAATCTCCGTAGTTATACCAACTTACAAGCGGCTGAAACTATTATTTAACTGCCTGAATGCCCTGCGGAACCAAACCATTTCTGCATCTGACTTTGAGGTTATCGTGGTGAGCGACGGCCCTGATGAAGATACAGAAAGTGCTTTACGAAATTATAGTACACAGGTAAATTTTGATTTGCATTACCGGTTTACCAAAACAAAAAAAGGCCCGGCAGCTGCCCGGAATATCGGCTGGCTCTCTGCAAATGCAAAACTAATTGCTTTTACAGACGATGATTGCTTGCCGCAAAAGGAGTGGCTTGCAGAGTTTTTAAGCCGATACCGGACCCAGCATCTGGTAGCCTATACCGGCCGTACCATCGTACCGATCAGTGATCGGCCCACAGATTTTGCGTTGAATACTTCACGGCTTCAGGATGCCGATTTTATTACCGCAAATTGTGCCTGCAGTAAAAGCGCCCTGATTGCTGCAGGTGGTTTCGATGAGGATTTTAATATGGCCTGGCGCGAAGATTCTGATCTGGAGTTTAAACTGCTCCTGCTGGGTGTACCTATTTTCCACAACGATGACGCAATAGTGGTGCACCCAGTGCGGAACGCTCATTGGGGCGTAAGTTTAAAAGAGCAGAAAAAAGGTGTTTTCGACGTATTGCTCTATAAAAAACACCCTCAGTTATACCGTCAGAAAATTCAGCCACAACCGATTTGGTTTTATTATGCAATAGTTGCACTACTGGGTTTATCTGTTATTACTGCGTTGTTTGGTTTAAGAACATCATCTAAAGTCCTGGCTTCGGCCTGCCTTTTATTACTCGCTTTTTTTGCAGTAAAGCGTTTGCAAAATACCAGTAAATCTGCTAAACACGTTTCTGAAATGATTGTTACTTCACTTCTCATTCCATTTGTTTCTATTTATTGGCGCATTTATGGGAGTATTAAATACCGCAAGCTTTTATTTTAATTATGGCACTACCTCAACAACTCCAAAAGATTTGCATTTTTCGGGCACTCCAGCTAGGCGACATTTTATGTTCCATTCCAGCCCTGCGAAACCTCCGTCTTACTTACCCGAAAGCAGAAATAAGTTTTATCGGACTATCTTCCAGCCAGGCCCTTATTGCACGTTTTCCAGAAATTATTGACCGTTTTATTGCTTTCCCAGGCTATCCCGGGCTACCGGAACAAGAATTTAGCCAGCAAAAGTTTGATAAATTCTGCGAAGCAATGAAAGCAGAGAATTTCGATCTTCTCATTCAAATGCAGGGAAACGGCACTGTAGTGAATGAGATGTTACTACACCTGCAGCCGAAATTGCTGGCGGGTTTTTCCATATACGCACGTGAACGCCTGGAAAATAAGTTGTTAATGGATTATCCCAATTATGGCCATGAAAGTTTACGCCACATTAAGCTAATGGATTTTCTTGGAATTCAAATAGACGATGCCCGAATGGAATTTCCCCTAACCCCCGATGATGAAATGGAGTTTGAAAAATTAAATTTCAACTTAATGGATAAATACATTTGTATTCACGGCGGTTCCAGGGGAAAATGGCGACAATGGCCACCTTTACATTTTGCCACCATTGCAGATTTTTGCGCATCAAAAGGTTTCCAGATTGTGCTCACCGGAACGGAAAGTGAGCTGGAAATTGTGAATGAAATTGCCGGTTTGATGCGGAGTGAGCCTGTAATTGCTGCTGGAAAAACCAATTTGGGCAGTCTTGGCGTACTGCTTCTGCATTCAAAAGGCCTTATTGCCAACTGCACCGGAATTTCGCACATTTCGGCAGGATTGAAGGTCGCAAGTGTGATTATCAGTATGGATGGTGAGGCGGAAAGATGGGGGCCGCTTAACCAGTCGCTGCATACCACGCTAGACTGGAAAAAAACACCGGATTATCACCTGGTAACCCAGGCGGTTAGTGAGATGTTGTTAAGATAACAACGCGCCTAAAGCTTTAAAAACCCGGTCTGCATCTGGAAAATCTGGCGAATCTCCATCTAACCGCTCATTTACATACCTCAATACCTGGTTTAAACTTCGCAGTTTTGTATCTACTTCGAAATAAAGTACTCTGCTTTTTACCATCCAAGGATAGTGTTGCGGATTGGTTTTGGCATATAAAACCACTACAGGGGTTTGAAGTGCGGCCGCAAGGTGTACCGGTCCGGTATTTACGGCCACCATCGCTTTAGCATTTTTAATCAAACAGGCCAGCTCATTTATATTCAACTTACCAGCCAGGTTATGGCTTTTTGCCACCTGCTTTTGCACCATATTGATTAAGGGCTCATCGGCTGCACTACCGGTAAAAAAAATGGGTAGTTTATAGGTTTCTAAGACCATTTTACCCAAGGCTACCCATTCGCTTACCGGATATCTTCGCTTTTCTTCTGATACCGCTATATGAAAAATAAAGTATCGCTGATGGCTAACTCTGGAATCAAATAACCGGTTTATTAACTGCTTAAATTCGTTTTGTATCTTAATTTTAATGGTTTTGTCTGCTGTCTTCGCACCAATAAATTCAGCTAGTGCGAGGTCTCTATTTACCTGGTGCCGGATGTAGAAATAGGGCTCCTCATCTATCAGCCAATGGCTAAGCAAAGCATAAAGATTTTCTCTGGAGTAAGCTGCCCGCAGCGGAATACCCGCTAAAAAAGCCAGCATCATGCAGGGTGCCGGATTCTGACTGAACACATTAAAAAGCAGGCATCCATCAAAATTTTTCGCTTTCAGCGTTTCCACAATTTCGAAAAAATGTTCGTGCGTTTCTGTTTCCGCTAGTTTCAACCAGGGTAAATTGATCATGATTACTTCATCAATTTCTGGAATTAAGCCAGCTACTGCTTGCCCCATGCTGGAAGTGAGGACTGTAATCCGGCAGCCAAATGTTTCTTTTATGGCCCTGATTGCCGGAGATGACATGAGCAAATCTCCCATGTTATCTGGCCGGATAATTAAGATATTTTTACAGTTCTTCCAGTTCATGCTAATTAATACCGTTCACTGTTGCAAAAGCAATGTTCTACTGATTACATTGGTTGTAGACTGATTGGCAACCATTGGCAGGAATACAATTTCGCAGCCAATCTTTTTCAAGAACTGCTCTTCAGGTAAAAATTTGCGTTTATAATCTCCACCCTTTACAAAAACATGCGGTTTTATCTTCTTCAATACAGCAATTGGCGTATCATCACCTTGTTTGCCGAAAGGGATAATGTGATCGATACAACTCAGTTCAGACAGCACCTCGATTCGATCATTAAGCTTATTAATTGGCCTTTGCAATCCTTTTAACCTTCTGATACTATCATCATTATTTAAGCCTACTATAAGTACATCGCCCCGCTTTTTTGCACCTTTAAGGTAGCTTACATGGCCACTGTGCAGAATATCGAAGCAACCATTGGTAAACACCACCCGCTTGCCCATCTGCTTGTATTTAGCTACTACTGCATTAATAATTTCTGTGTTATCCAACAGTTTGCCCCCTGTAGAAAACTGTAGTTGCAGCGTTGCCAGGCTACAAACTGCAGTATGTTCTTCCTGAATGGCACATAAAGCGGCTCTTGCAGCAATTTCCAATGCCTGTTCAGCTTCTGCTCCGGCAATCATAGCCATTAAACCTGCAGCGAAAAAAGTGTCGCCGGCACCACTTACAGATGGCCGGTCTACCGGGGGTACATTTTGGTGAAACCTGAAGTTTCCCTGTTCAAAATAGGCAACTCCATCACTATCCATTGTTAAAGCAATGTGTTTCGCCGCAGTGCGTTTATACAATAATTTCCCCCACTGGGCTACCTTCTCCTTCCGGTTGAATAAGTCGGGAATTGCAGCAGCCAGCACAGCAGCTTCCTGGTAATTCGGCTTAATAAAATCTGCACTCAACCCGGCATAACGGCTTAGGTCTTTCGCATCTGCCGCAATAACTTTTTTGCCTGTTTTATTCAATTTTTCAAGATGATTAATCACCTCACGGGTAACTGTTCCTTTATCATAATCCGAAACCAAAATAGCATCAACCTGATCAAAATATGTAGAAATTATACCGCACAGCTGTTGTGCTATGGTTGTAGAAATGGTAGATGTCGTTCCTTCGTCAATGCGTACTATGGTTTGAGAATTTGAATTCACACGGGTTTTACTGAGCGTTTTCCGAGTGGGACTCTGAATTATCAGGCCATCAGAAACACCCAACTCCCGCAACAATTGCTGAATATGCCCTGCTTGTTCGTCATTGCCCGTTACTGAAAGAAAAAAAACTTCGGCACCAAGGGCTTTCAGGTTGGCAACCACATTGCCTGCACCGCCCAAACAAGTTTTACGTTTAGTTAAATCAATTACCGGCACACTAGCTTCAGGGGCAATTCTGCTGCAGGTTCCCTGCAGATAAACGTCGAGTATCACATCGCCGATAACCAACACTTTCTTTTTTCTAAAAGCCTTAAAAAGAGCGGAATATTCCTTTGACATGTTGTATTTTCCCTTCATGTTTTAAGATGTAAGTAGTTGCTTCTTCAAAATTTTTACAGATGTGGTTCGGAATGCGGTTTTGATTTCCGTTAACCAGCCACTCTGTTTCGTTTCCGTTATTGATGAGGATAGATCGGCAACCCGCTAACTTCCCTGCTTCCACATCGTTTAAAATATCGCCGATCATCCATGAATTTGCAAGATCAATCTGATAATCATCTGCAGCTGTAAAGATTAAACCCGGCTTGGGTTTTCTGCAATCGCATTCCTTTGTATATTCGGGGATATGCCCTTGAGGATGATGCGGGCAAAAATAATAGCCAATAATGTTCACGCCGTGGGCAGCTAATAATTGATTGAGCCGGTTTTCTACATGGTTTAACGCAGCAATCTCGAACTTCCCAAAGGCTACACCAGATTGATTGGAGATTACAAACAAGAGATATTCTTCTTGTAACTGAGTTAAGCCGTTCGCTACGCCATCGGCCAGAACAATCCGATCCGGATCTACATTATAAGAAACATCTGGAATCAATGTTCCGTCTTTATCCAGAAATATTGCTCTCTTAGCTACCATAATTGCTATTTAATTCTGCTGATGGGTAATATCCCGGCCTTGAAACGGTTTCAGCCAGTTTGTAAGGAAGTGTTCTTTCTTTCGCCGCAGTTTTGTTGGTGTAGCGCTCGTTAAACAAACGGTTTTCGATGATGGTACAAAGCAAGTGGACCAGGTGGAGGTGCATTTCCTGAATCCGCTGTGTACTTTGAGATGGAATGACCAGATTGATATCTCCATAGGCAACAGCTACGCCACCTTCTTTACCCAACATACTGATGCAAAGCATTTCTTTCTTTCTCGCCATCTGCATGGCTTTTATAATATTATCTGAATTGCCACTGGTACTCATGCACAATAAAATATCTCCCTCGGTACCGTATGCCTGTACCTGCCGGGCAAAAACATCATCATAGCCAAAATCATTGGCCCATGCAGTGATGATCGCCATATCAGAATTTAGCGAAATGGCCGGCAAGCCTTTACGGTGTGGAATTTCAAATCTTCCGACAAGCTCTGCTACAAAATGCTGACTTTCTGCTGCGCTGCCGCCATTTCCGCAAACTAAAATTTTATTACCTGCTTTGAGGGCCTTGCTCATCATGTCCCCCGCTTTAGCAACGAGTTCTCCAAGTTCAAGTGCAGTTTGCTCAAATGTGCGCGCGCCTTCAGCAAATGCTTCCCTAATCATGCTCAACTCCTGCTCACGCATTTTTTCCTGGTTAATCCAGATGTTTTCGTAGCAGTTGTGCATTTGGCTGGCAACGTTTTCCCATGTGAAATTTTCATTCACGTGCTTAAGCGCCTGTTCGCTCATCTGCAGTAGCAGGTTACCGTCATTCAGCAGTAGCGATAGTTTTTCTGCGAGTTCATCCGGCTGATCAGGGTTTACTAAAAACCCGGTTTCACCATCTTTCACCGTATATTTTATGCCACCAACCTTCGAACCAATAACTGGCGTACCGCAAGCCATAGCTTCCAAGGGGGTAATGCCGAAAGGCTCATACCAGGGTGTGGTAATGAAAACATCAGCTGCGCTGTAGTAATAACGCAATATGTCGCGGTTTTTCCTCCCCACAAAACTAATTCGATCAGTAATTCCTAATTGGTCGCTTAATGCCTTTAAACGCTCCAGTTCTGCATCATTTCCCTTGTTATACTGCTCACCTCCTACTACTATTAAACGTACGGGTTGCTTGCATTGCGTTTTTGCAAAAGCCTTAATTACATTGTCGATTCCTTTGCGCCGCACCATTCTACCTAATTGCAAAATGATTTTTTCATTGCTGTTGAGCGATAGCAATTGTTTGCACATGGTTTTCGCAACCGGATAAAAATCTTCAGCATTAAAGCCACAAGGAATCATGGTTATCTTCTGGGGATCTGCCTGATAATAATTGATCAGGTCCTGCTCATCCTGTGGACATTCGGCTATAATTTTATTGGCATGCTGAACAATAGACCTTTCAATATCCACCCTTTCCGGTGGAAAACGATCCAACTCTTTCTGATGGATTTTCCGGATATGACCGAGCGCATGGAAGGTAATTACGAAAGGTAAGTTTAACTTATCTTTAAGTTCCATGGCCACCAAACCAGACATCCAAAAGTTGGCATGAATTACACGGTATTCTACTCTGGTACGACAAATAAAACTTTCCATTTCCTTTCTGAAAGTAGTCATAAACGGAAGTAGTTCTTCTTTTGCTACTGGTTCTGCCGGACCAGCGTTTACCAGAATCACCCGAACACCTGGTGTAAGTTGGGTAATCTCCGTAGAAACCAGATCATCTCTCCTTGTAAATATATCTACCTGATAACCTATTTTTGCCAATTGAGTGGCTATTTCTGCTACGTATACATTCTGTCCGCCATTATCCGTTCCGCCAAGTAGTGCTAAAGGTGAGGCATGCTCACTGATAAACGCAATTTTATTATTCATAGGTTTTTAGTTAGGTAGTGGTTAAATTGGTAATTGCCTTAACGGCAACTTCCCGAAACGCGTTTTCCCAATCGGTAACAAAACGGGTAATGTTAAATCTGCCCTGAGCCGTTTTTTTAGCATTCTGCCCCATTTTTGCAGCTTTTTCCGGTTCATTCAGCAGCATTTTCATATCGCTAACAAGCTGATCAATATTGGTATTGATAAATCCGGAGTAGCCGTTTTTAATGGTTACCGCCATCTCTGTAGTGGCCAAGCCAACTATCGGCATACCCTGCATCATGGCTTCGCAAACGGCTAAACCTAAACTGGTGTACCTGATCGGATTGAAAAAGAAGCGGTATTGTGCAATAAAATCCGGAAGCTGAGGATGTAAAATTTCCCCAATTCCATACTTCTCTGCACCCATCCCTACCAAATCAAGCGGAATTTCTTTCCGTACCTTTTCAAAAATATCAAGGCCAAGCAACCGCCCACGCAACGGCAGGTTATTGATTACGACAATACCTTTATCTAATTTTCCCTGATAGGGCATGGCAGACGGCATTACCCCATGTTCTATGACACGACTATCCAGGCCTGGCGCATCCCACATCAGTTTATTAAAATGGGTAACGTGCACTAACATCACTTCCGGGTCAGTTACCGGATGAGGTGCGTTTGTGGGGTGCCCCCAGGGAGGATCATGTTCCACATATATTCTAGGGAGCGTACGCTGGGATTCGGAAAGCACATCGTACTGATCCTGAAGATAATTTTCATCTGTTTGAAACAAGATGACATCAAAATCGAGGTTTCTCACTTCACCAGCTTCCACCTCAATCACATTATCGCCGAAGGGAAACGTTTCGCCACGGCCTACATAGCCTTCCGTTTTTTCGGCATTCACCGGAATATAGATATCGTAATTTCCCTGAGAAAGGTAATAGAGATAACTTCCATGAATATGCCAGGTAAAAATTTTTAGTCGCTTGGTAAACGTGTCCATAGATATTAACATTTAGTAATTGAATGTCTCGGCTCATTGCTGGCGCAAACAAGCATTTAGAGAACTGGCAACGAAAGGCTTTTGTTCATTGGTTAACTACGGGTTTTATCTTCGGGAATTACGCCACCGAACTGTTAAAATACGGGAACAACCCCAGTAAAAAAGGTAAAACAACCGCTTTAGGGGCAATGGATGCCACTATCCAAGTAAGGAAGATCCATAGCCCCGGCATATTAACAGGAGATTTCTACTATACAATCTCCGGTTAGCTGATAAGCGAGTTGATGATTTGTCTGCTGTTGTGCAGCGAGGACCTTAGCTTTCTTTTGAGGTTGTTGCCTTAAAGCAACTTCCCATCTAGCCGGCTCTTCCGGATTAAAAATAATCATACGGCAGTTCATTTTGGCATCGCCAAGCACCCTGAATTTGACCGATTTACCCTCTTGTTTCTCGATGTCTGTGATTGGATAATCGATAAAAATAGTTGTTTCACTACCAAGTATTTTGACGTACTGGCGCGGTACGATTCCAAAGGCGATGCAGGCGCCATAAACTTCCTGGCCAACTTCTCCGGAAAGTTCCCAGCCGTCATGGATGTCTTCCAGCGGAACCCATAAAGTAGGGTCGATCTCTCCTGTTTTTATCTCTTCAGCAAGAATTTTCTCAGGTAACATTGGCGGGAAATAGTAAGGCATTCTGCCGATGGCGTGCCGCACAAACTCTGCCAGGAGCAACCTTACGGCCGGAAGGATTTCTACATCTGCTGACTCTAACAGATAACCATAGAGTGTGGAGTAGACTTCCTGTTCTTCATAAGCTGCTGTATATGGTGCATCGCTAAGGGGGAAAACCGCAAAAAAGGTAGGGAAATGTTTCGCATTGCCGTAATTACAATCCCAAAGCTGTACGTTTTTAAATATGCTGGCCAGGCAGGCGTAACTTAAATCCAGATAAGATTTATCCTTCGTATTTTTATATAACCTTAGCAAAGCTACAGCCGCAAATGCGGTGTTATTGGCCTGGTAAAAAATATCAAAAGCCAGGCCTCTTAAATGCTCAACGGCCTTTTTGGCCTCATCCATGTATTTTTTATCACCGGTAAGCTCCCACATCTCCAGTAACATTTTTGCATAAGCACCCGGAACATCCTTTTCTCCACCTTCGCCTGGTTGTGTTTCTGCTTTAAGCACTTCGAAGGTTTTCATATCATAAAATACCGGCCAGTTGTAATCAAAATGTTTAGCCACCCGGATGGGGTAATCAATTGATTTTTCGACCAGGTCTTTCGCCAGATCATCTCCCCTAACGGCCAGCCGGATTAGGTTGGTTAAGGGGTGGTGCAGATACCAGGAATCCATTACTCCCTCTTGTTTTTGCTCTTCGCTTTGATCCAGATTACCAGCTGCTGCCGGCAACCATCGCACAATTGTGCCCAGCTCTTCAGAAAAGAAAGCAGGTAATCCATCCCGGATAATGCCTGTCATCTTATGCATTTCACCCTTCCAGTCGCAATATTCGAGCAGCGGCAACAACACTGCCAGCTGAACCATCACTTCTGGCGGCGTTTTATAATCGCACAGGTAGGCATTTAAGTATGGGCGGCCATCGGCAAAAGCCCAGCAGCCTTTATGTTCTGCCACTCCATCCATCCCTTTCTTTGCGGTTTCCCGCCATTCATGGTATTCTGGTTCTGGCTTAGGGATTTGCAGATAAAGTGCGGCAAGATGATTGAGGAAACCCTGCGTAATTTCTATATCGCCTGCAGGAATTTCATCAGACAACTTTACAAAGGCATCAGAAATTACGAAATCCTGGTTCGCCGGCAATGCTTCTTCGGTAAATACCGGAAGAGAAAATCCAATTTCAGGCCATTTGCCACCTACCACCTCCCCGCCGGAGGTTTTAGTGGCTTCGAAAAAGGGATTTAGTGCCGTTAAGTTCTGGAAATAAAAAACAGATCCTGTTTTAGGCTTCGTCATGCTTAAATAAAGGATTGCAGAACGCGTACCCACCTGTGCGGCATGAACCTCTCCCTCCTTTTGCAATTTTCCAGCCTTGGTGAGGGGAAGCATATCCTTCGGCCAGAAGGGAATCAACATCGGAAATTTCGCCTTTACAGTTGTGGTGTAGCGAAATTCAGGTGCATCGGGATGGAGAAACTGTAAACGAACTTCATAATTCATCGAAAGGGATTCCAGCAAAAAAACAACTTCTGACCCGCTTTCTTTAACATTTTGTACCGAAGTGGAATCAGAAGAAAAAAAGGCCATTCTAAAAGCCATTTTATTCCCTCCCTTGAAATTTGCTTTGAGCCAGAGGGAATCTGTAGTGAGCGATACGCTAAATTTGTAACCTGCGTGTTTCCTATCAAATAATGAAGTAGAATGCGACAGCTCCTCTGCAGCTGCAGCAGTCCATAAGGATATTGCATTCATAAAACGAAATGATTTAGTTTAATTGATTCAACATTTAATGCCGGTTATTTTTTGTAAAAAGCGAGTTGACTATGAGCAATGGATGAAAATCATTTATTCACGGCACTTAACGGCTATTGTCCACTGCATTCGGCCACAATTGTTACAGCTCGGGTCTCTTCCTGTTACTACCGCTGCCCTTGGGGCACCGCAGTGGCCGCAAATTTCCGTTCCCGCAGATTCATGAAGGTCGGAAGAAAGGGATTTATCCCAGTTCGGAAGAATAGACAAACCCGCTATTTCTCCCGGTTCTTTCAAAATACTGAAGCTTCCGGCGGCTTCAAAATAAAGACGTTTGATCATGCCCAGGTGGCTTATGCCTTCCGATCGCAATTGGGCAAAAACCCGATCTCTGCTTATGCGGGTTTTGAGCATGGCACTGGTATTCAAAATACCATCTTTCACCAGCATGTTGTATTTATCCTGCGTAAGGGATTCGAATTTTTCATTTGCCGCAGCTATTTTGGAAATCACGAATTGGAAACCAATAATAACCATGGCAATCACTACGGAGAGTAGCAAACCCCTTTCAGGATTCATGAGGGGTACCCCGATTGCCGCAGCCAGTGACACCACCGCAGCCATCTCGTTTCTACTGAGTTGTGTAGACATCCGCTTGCCCATCAAGCGCATGGAAACCATCAAAATGAGGTAAATAATTCCTAAACGGAAAAGTGACTCTACATAAAAATGAACCGGTACTTCTCCGATAAGCATTCTATAAAAATCGCTGAGCTTAATTTCGTACTCTTTCATATTACCTGGAAGTTATTGCTGAAGTCCATTCATTAGCATTACAATTCTGACACGCAGACCGGATGTCGTTTTCCGGTGTTGCTATCGTACCGCAACGGTTACAAACAGCTATCCCCGTATAGGTGCTGAAGGTAGTGGCTGCATCTGCATCCCCCGGTGGCAATAAGGCTAAACCAGGCTTTGGCTTGGAAAATTTGAAAACAGAAAACAGCCCGCATGCTTCAAGATACACCCGGCGAACTTCGCCGAGGTTGTAAATCTTCTCATTCCGAAGCACTGCGAGCATCTGATCCCTTGAAATTCTCAGGTCGTGCAATTTATGGTATAATAGCACACCATCTTTAACCAAAATGGATTCCCGACCTTCCGTAACCCGCTCCACTTTGATATATTTCACCGAGAGGTAGGTAATCCCTCTCTGAAAAAGCAGCGCGCCTAACAAAATCAATACGCCCTGTAGCACACCTTTCTCCGGCACTTGCATCGGAACAGAAATAATGGCACCAAGTGTAAGCATTACGGCAAGCTCGGAAATGGTAAGTTGCCCACCCATCCGCTTGCCGAGAAACCGCAACAGAACCAGCAAAACAAGGTACATGATAACGGTTCGGATCAGTACCTCTAACAAAAATTCTACCGGGGTGGTTCCTATTAAAATCCGGTGCCAATCTGCCCAGTGTATTTCTTCTTTTTTCATTATATCTCGTTTAAATCTTTTTACAGACTCCTTTCTCACTGATCAGCGCGCACCTGATTAGACAATTCTCCCAGTGAACGCAACAGCTTCCCACGCTCCTGATCTTTTACTTTCCCCTTGATGACGACGATGCTATCGGTAACCAATGCCGTAACCGTCGGATATTTAGAGAGTATACTATCCACATCCTGCTTCAACCCAAATGTTGTTGTTAAAACAACAGGTGCAATTTCCAGGTTATTAATTATGGTATCTACCACGTGGATAGCCTTTATTTTCTGAATGAGCAAGGCGCGGGATTTAAGCGTAGGACAGCTCCCAGAAAGGGTAACCTGGGCATTTTCTACATAAAATTGCACCCCGGCAAAATTCAGATCCTCCTTTGCTTTCATGGTAAGGTCTGCCTTAATTTCTTCATCGCGTATGCCTTCTCTGCAGCCAGACATCATTAATGCTACCATTAGCAATAGGCATGTTAAAAACCCAATGTACTTTAGAACATTCATGTTATAAAAATTTATGATTAGCCCCTCCCATCAGGCAATGCCATAAACAAACACATCTTCTTTTAGGGTAGTTTAGCTGCACTTCACAAACAGGTATTTTTCAAATCTGCCAGGTACTTACCGCATCATGATTTTTGAAAAAATATGCCTTACTTAACCGCTTTTGAGAATTCTTCAACTGGTTAAGGCCTGAATAATCTGCATAGTTTTTTCACCCTATCTTCTGAATTTACTTATTCACTAAGTAGAATTTATTTCTATTTATTTGAGTACGCATTTTGAAGTCGGTTTATACCCAATTAATGGTTAGATCAAGCCAAGAAAACCGCTCAGAACCTTTAGAACATGCTTTCTACACGAGCATCTGTTTTTTCGCAAAACCTATAGTGCGTTCAACTTTGTTTTATCAATACAATTAAACTTTAAAGAATATGAAAGATTTAAATGCGTACTGGCAAGATAGCCTGGCAGGAAAAAAGGTATTAATTACAGGTGGCACAACAGGTATTGGACGAGAACTGGCCGTTTTACTAACTTCATTTGGCGCAAACTGCCTCATTTGCGGGCGAAACCAGGAGCAGATCGAAGAAACCATTGCTGCGGCAGAAGAAGATCAGCCAAGCGGCACCTGCGCTGGCGTGGCATTAGATTTATCAACTGGAGATGGGATTTCGCACCTTTTCGATGTTCTAGACCAAGAACTCGGGCAGTTAGATATACTCGTTAATAATGCGGCACTAGCCTTTGGTGCAGTAACCGAGGGCAGCTATCAGGAACTTAGTTATATTGTACAAACTAACCTCACTGCCTATTTAGCTTGCAGTCGTGAGGCCATTAAGCGCATGGAAACCACAGGCAAAGGGCATATTGTAAACATTGGTTCAATGAGCGCCGACGTTCGCGAGCAGGGAAGTTCGGTTTATGTAGCCACTAAAGGGGGAATCCAGGCATTTTCTGAAGCGCTTCGTAAAGAAGTTAATGAAAAGCAAATTAAGGTTACACTCATTGAGCCAGGTGCTGTTGACACTGATATGCAGGACGGAACAGCTGAAGAGAATGCTGAACAAATCAAAAATCAGGAGATGCTTCCGGCATCAGACATTGCCATGGCGGTTTCCTTTTGCCTCATTCAACACGAACGTTGCGATATAGTAGAACTTCGCATCAGGCCGCACCTGCAGATGATCTAAAACGCGGCGCTTTATTGCAGTCTCTCAAAGGAAAATTCATTGGTAAATTGAATAATGACGTTAACGTATTAGAAGCATGAAAGACAGTATGACTGCTGCGCTGAAAACCAGCGATGGCAAATTTGAAATTAAAGAAGTAGACCGGGTAACCTTACCGGCGGATGACTGGGTATTGGCGCGAATTATGGTTTCCGGCATTTGCGGAACAGACCTCAGGCACTGGAAAAAACACGAGCCAGATTTGACCTGCAAAATTATGGGCCATGAAATGGCAGGAGAAGTAGTAGAAATAGGATCTGCGGTAAAAAATGTAAAGCCGGGAGACCGCGTAGTAATCGAAACCTTGCTGGGTGACGGAACCTGCGATTGGTGCCGTGTTCAGCAGTATAACTTATGCCCAAATCTTTATGCGGTACGGATGGAAACGGTTTCCAGGGCTTTTGCAGAGTATGTTGCCGGACCAGCGACAAAATTCCACCGCTTACCAGAAAATGTAAGTTTTGAGGAAGCAACTGTTTTGGATACTTTTTCTGTTTGCTTACATGCACAACAGCAGAGTGGATTAAAAATTAACGATCAGATTTTGATCGTCGGCGCTGGCCCTATTGGTATCGGACAACTCCAGTTGGCCAAGTTATCTGGTGCTGAAGTAATGATTGCAGATGTGGTTGAATCTTCATTAGCGATTGCGAAAGAACTGGGTGCAGACCATGTGATCAATACCGCTAAAGAAAATCTAATAGAAAAGATTTTCGAACTCACCGGTGGCAGAGGTGTAGATATTGCTTTTGAATGTGTTGGCGGAGAACATATGCAGGAAACGCTTCAACTTGCCACGGAAGCAACACGGATTGGTGGTAAGGTAATTATTGTCGGTGGATTTGAAAAAGGTAAAACGCCGATATCGCTCGACTGGCAAAAACTGCAGATGGGACAAATCCAAGTGGTTTTTAGCGCGAGTTATGCTTTTTGGGATATCTATCCGGAAATGAAAATGTGCCTGGATTTACTGGCCAAAGGGAAGCTCAACGCAAAGAAAATGATTACGCACACTTTCCCTTTAACATCAATTAATGATGCTTTTGAAACGGCTGAAAAGAAAGCGGAAACCGGTGCATTGTTTGTAGCACTGAAACATTATTGATTTTCTTCCCGAACCTAACTCAGGATCTTTTTAGGTTAAAGCGCCAGAAAGTGATGAAAAGAATCAACAACATTTAATCAATTGCTTATTGTTTATCAAGATTACCAATAAACAAAAACCTCCCTCCGGTATGCCAGAAGGAGGTTTTTTTATCTCCAATTATAATGATAAGGCACTAAGGAAGAATGGTATCCTTAATGTTTTCCAGAAGGCCTTTATCGCCAGTGGTCATTTGCTCTGCCTGCGCATAGCCCTTCACATCTGGAATACCAAGATCAGGAATAGGTGCACCTGGTTGTGCCGTAACTACACTAAATTCGCTTTTTCCATCAATGGAAGTTCCGCTGGTCCAACGGCCCTGATGGTTTGCCGGCGTTTCAATATTGGTAGAAACAAAGGCATAGTCAAATTCAGGAATATGCACGCTTGATGGAAAAGTATTCGGGATCGGCAGGTTATTACCAACACCTCCCAACTCTTCCAGCACCGCTAACCACTGGTTTTGGTGCATGGCATCACGGGTAATTAAAAATGCCAACATATCTTTCATTCCGGTATCATCAGTAAGTTCGTATAAACGCGTGGCCAATACCCTTCCTGTAGATTCTGCCATTACATTGGCATACATATCGGCAGCAATATTACCGCTCCCAACTACCCACGACCCATTAAATGGCACGCCGTTACTATCTACAGCCATAGCAGAAAGACCTGAAGAAATTACATGCCGTGGATCCATGCCGCCGAGGATATTGCTTACAATTGGATTCTCGCCTGCTATTTTATCTTTAAGTTCATTTGTTGCGCCATCGAGGTTTAAGGCAACGGCTGTACACAACATTTCAATATGCGAAATTTCTTCCGTTCCGGTATCTAAGAGCATATCCCTGTATTTATTTGGTCCTCTGTTACCCCAGGCCTGAAATAAATATTGAAGGCAAACGCGGATTTCGCCTTCAATGCCACCAATCGCTTGCTGTAATAATTTGGCGAAGGCCGGATTTGGTTTGTCTACCCGTACTTTGTACTGCAGATTATTGTCATGATAAAACATAGTTTATTGTTTAAGTGATTATTAATAACTGTTTATTGCTGAGCTATAGATCTGATGACTATCCTTTAAACCAACTTATTGGTTATCGCAGCTAAGGCCAGGATACCGACCTTTTATCAGAACGACCTGCACTATCACCATTTTGGTTATCATCTTCTGATGTAGCAGGCCGATTTCGGAGTGCTTCCTTTTTCTGATCTAAAGCTGCTTCCGTTTCATCTTTCAGCGAAAATGAATTGCCCTTTGCGGGCCTAACATTCTTATTTTCTTCATCAGTGCCTTTATCAAACAACTGATATTTTGAAGGTTGATCTTCCCCTATCATTTACTGCCTAACGTTTTCTGAAAGGCGTTGCTTTGCCCTTCTGTTCCCAATGGTCTTTAATGGTGGCGCCCGCCCTATCGAGTTTTAAGCGCCTGCTAAATCTATCGCCTCTTATTTCTCCGTTCGCAGCACGGGTACCTATAAAAAACATAATCGCCCTTCCCTGCTCATCTGTTTTAATGGTGAGGTCATATCTTCCAAATTTGAGGTCGATAAGAGATGATGGCTCAAAGTTTTTCCCTAATACTTTCTCCAGCGGTGGATTAATTTTAGTCATTGGCATGAGTTATGGGTTAAATCTTGCGTTTAAAGTTGTCGCATCTTTTAAGTGTGTAGTCAGAGATGGAATTTTACCTGCGGCAAATGCCCTTAAGTCTGCATCGAATACACCATTTTCACTCGCTGCCGCAGAAAACAAATTCACAGCATCCTGATGAGAGACCACCATAATCCTGGCAAATTCCTTATCAAATGCAGCCCCGGTAGCGGCCATAAGTAAATTTAAATTCGCCTGATCTTTAGCAGTGAGCGAGTTGGGAATGGTCCATCCTTTTCCATTCGCCAGCGCTTTCATTTCATTTCCAACAGCACTATGGTCGCTTACCATATGCTCACCATAATGTTTAATGGCATCATCCTGCCCTTTCAACACGGCCATCTCGCCTGCGGCGATTTCAAAACTATTACTGCTCGATGCCTGGGTAACAAAACTCTGGTTATCCATTTGGTAATTATCCTGATCATCTTTACTGCAGGACTGGAAAACGGTTACAAAAAGGCACATTGATAGTAGTGCACTGGTCATTCTTTTTTTCATGATTATTTTTTTTAGGTAAATACTATGAAGAATCAACCCGATTAAAACGCGACTGGTTTAGCAAAGAAATACGGGTTTTATAAAAAAAACACGGGTACAAACGTCGTATAAACCTCCATTTTCCAAAAATATCGGAAGCTTAAACAATGGCGCAGGTATAATGATGATGGGTCCTGATGACCACAGGTGGCTTTAGATACTCCTCATTTACTGGCATTTAAACGAAAGCGCCGGAGAAACTTATTTAAATACCGTATATACCCTTGGCTTTGCAAGGATTATACTTCCTTCTGGTTAAAATTGTTGTGGCTTACAAAATTTCGGTGCATTCCTTCGCAAATCCTCATGAAATTATCTACAGCATCTTTTCAGGTTCTTACACTTAATCGCTACGTTCTCTAAGAATCCTACCTTAAAAGAAAGAATGGATTAACAATTGTCAGTAAAACCGGCTTTTACGGGTGTAACGATATACCATGTTTGACTGTAATGTAGACTAAACCATCTCAAAGCCTGTACTGTTCTTATTATGGATTAACTATTATTATTTACCTAAAACGATAAACATGATTAAGATTTTCAACCGAACCTTTCACGCTGTACTTGATTATGGTGTAGCCATTCTGCTTTTTATTTCCCCATGGATTATTGGAATTCCAGCCGACGGCGGGCCATACATTGTTTTTTTATTGGCAGGAGTATCCATTCTGTTAATGTCCATACTCACTGATTATCCTGGCGGAATATTTAAACGCCTGCCTATGCAAATGCACCTGGAGGCAGATTTCTTTTTGGGTTTATTCCTAGTCATTTCCCCCTGGGCGTTTGAATTTGCGGATGTTACCTGGGTATATCACGTTGGCGTTGGGGTTTTCTCCATGCTCGCTGCTTTGTTCACTAAAACAGCGAAAGATGATTTAAAGCAACAGTTACAATCTAATTAAGTTTAGTGTACGATAACAAAAAAGCTTAGCGACTTGGGTTCACTAAGCTTTTGTTTATAAATGAAGTGGCTGCCAATTACTATAAGAATGGCAATACCTGATCACCAAAGTCTGCTATAAAGCGTTCTTGCTGTCTATTTACGTTATGCAGCACAATGCGATCTATGCCAAGATCGAAATCGGCCTTAATCCAGTCGATGTGTTGTTGTGGATCATTGGATATTCTCACAAATTCTTTCATTTGTTCTGGTTTTACCAAACTGGCTGCAGCATCAAAATGTGCCACGGTGGGCAGATCACCCAGTATGCTTCCCTGAAAAATGTTGGTACGCCACTGGTCATATGCACCTTCAGTGGCTTCCTCCATGGTCTGCGCATAAGAAAGCTGAACTTTAAGGTAAATGGGCTTTCCAGCCCCCCCATTTTCGCGGAAGGTTTCCACAAATTTCTTGAGCTCCTGATGTGGCTTATGGGTAGTCATAATTCCATCCGCCCACGGAGCGGCCCATTTTGCAGTCTCCGTTGTCACCGCGGCACAAAGCAGCATAGGTTCCTTTTCTGGCAAGGTATATAGCTTTGCCTTTTCAACTTGTACCAAACCATGATGGGTTACTTCTTTTCCTTGAAGCAAATCACGCATCACTTTAAAACATTCCAGCAAACGACTGTTCCGAACTGATTTTTCAGGCCATTTCTCTGCGGTAATACTTTCGTTCAGTGCTTCCCCACTTCCGAGGGCAACAGATAGACGATCCGGAAACATCTCATTTAACGTGGCAATTGCTTGTGCTACAATTGCCGGGTGATAGCGTTGACCAGGCGCACAGACTAAGCTAAAAGGTAATTCACTCTGAAGCATCGCTGCACCTAGCCAGGCAAATGACTGGCCGCTTTCACCTTGTCTTTCGCTCCAGGGATGGAAATGATCGGAAGAAGAAATAGAACTGAACCCAGCTTGTTCGGCTAATTTGCAATAGGTTAAAAGTTGGCTGGGCTTAAATTGTTCATGTGAGGCGTGATAGGCAATTTTCATTAATTTTATTTTTTCCGTTAACGGATTCAGTTAAAGGCCTTGTGAAGGCATATTTAGTATGGCAAGAACCTCACTTCAACGGCCAAAGTTTATAAAGCGATAAGATTTTTACAGTGTTATTTTTCGCGCCAGTGCTTCAGGATCTATCCGATAAAAAAATCAGATCCGACCTAATCCATCTGCTACTTGCCACTCAACGTTTCATTTCGGTCGGTGAGACACGCGACCGATAGATAAGTGTTTTATGCACCTTGCTAACTTATTGTAATTAACTTGTAATCTAATTTAGCGGTAACTAAAAAAGGTGCTAAGGCAACTAAGATATTGCCTATTCAATATTTGTAAAACCCAACCTTCTTAACTTTCACCAATAGGCGATAAACCTGGTTTGGTATTTAATCTTACAATAATAAAATAGGGATTATCGATACGTTTCACTACCAGATCCAATAGCTTAGAAAAGCCGATCAAATGATCTACTTTTTCTTTTAATAATTTCGAAAATGCAACGGTATCTACTCCAGGTTTCAGAATAACCTCGAGCGTTTCCGATGACTTCCATTCCGTTGCCAAAATTTCAGAGAAATTACCTTTAAGTATCAGGGAAAAGTTTGGTCTGGAATTTAATTCACCCGCTTCCTGGTTAATTCTTTCCAAATGCGGAGAAACTGCCTGATCTTCGCTTCGCCATTGTGCTCTTGCTGAATCTCTTGTAATTCCACCTAATTTCTTACGGTCAGCCAAAACCTCGATTTTACCTTTTCCAAATAATAATGCGAGTTGAAAACTACCGTTATGACTTAGATTAAACTTTTCTACGCCAATTTGTTTAGGATCTAATTGATGGCTGGTTTTGCCACGGCTAACGCGCCAAAGTGCGTAAACAACGCCAAAGCCTGCCATTAAGGCAACGGATAGCGCTATACCCTTATTATTTTTTAATCTGGTGATCTCATATTCTAATTTTTTCATATGTATAATTTGTGCAACGGGTAGAATAAACTTGAAATTTTAATTCAGTTTCGCTGTGGGTTTCACCTAAAAAGGCCCGAACGCTCTCTCATTAATATTTTTATATAGGACAGTATAAGTTGAAAAAATGTTTCGCTAAAAAAAGATAGACTAAGATTTGGTACATTTTAAGATTTACGACGTACAATCACCTTGCTAATGCTGATCCGCTTGAAATTGAACATATAAAATGCATGAAATAGTTAAGGAAATTTGTAATTTCATTAAAATTTGTGATCCAGATTTTTATTTTTGCCGTTACAAAAGTTCAACTTAGCGTTAACCGATATTAAAACTAAACTTTAGACATTTTAAGATGCTTATCATCAACAGTTTCAATGAATATAAAGCGTACCTGGGCAAAGAATTAGGTACTTCAAATTGGCATGTAATAAGTCAGGAGCAGATTAATAAATTTGCAACGGCTACGCAGGATGCACAATGGATTCATACTGATCCTGAAAAATGTAAATCAGAAAGCCCCTTTGGGGCTACCATAGCCCATGGATATCTGACGCTTTCACTCATTCCTTATTTATGGAAGCAGATTGCTGATATTAGAAATGTAAAGATGGAAGTTAACTATGGGATCGAAAGCTTTAAATTTGGTCAGCCTGTTCTTGCCGGCGAAGAAGTTCAGCTCCACGCCAAACTTACAGCTATCAGCGATCTGCGTGGCATTACCAAGGTAGTAATCCAGGCCATCCTGACCACCAGAGCGGGCAAGAAACCTGTATATACCGGAAACGTAGTCTTTTTATATCACTTTAATTAGCGCAAAGAATCGTTAATTTCCTAGTGCATATTCATAGAATGATTTCTACTGGAAAGCTATTGATACATCAGTAAATTGAAATTGATCGGCTTCAAAAATAATGAGATCGTCTTTTAACTGGCTTTTTCAATTATTTTGTTGAGCCCGATAATGTGTGATGCCCTTCCATATACATCATATCTGGGTTTACCGAATGCACTGATCCAATGGATAGAACCGTCTTTCCATTTCACTTCATATTCGGCTCGGTATACACCATTATGCTCAATTGCATCTTGAACAGACTTTTTAATCGTTTGCCTGTATTTAGGCAGCATAGCATCAAACAGGTCTGAATAATCGAATTCTTCGTTCACTCCATAACCATAATTTTGCTTAAACTGATCATTAGAAACCATCTTTCCCGTAGCAAATTCAACTACCGTATAGCCCATTCCTCCAGCCTCGATTGCGCTCATCAGCACTACATTAGCTTCCTGGTTAAGCTGTTTTGAAATTACATGTTCAGTGGTATCGGCCAGCATAAACATGATGTTTTTGGCACCGGTTTCCAGGTCTTTCGTAAATTGAAGTGTAATATTAATATAAAGACTCTGGAGATGATCTTTTACCCAAACTAGCAACTTTATTTCCCTGCCATGCTGTGGTACTCCGGTTTCGCGTAATTTGACAATTAACTTCAACAAATCCTGTTCTTCTAATTCTGGAACAACAGCATCAAATGGCTCTCCAGTAAAATCAGCATCTTTACCTAAAATGTCCAAAAGCATTTTATTGGCCTGAATGAGTGTATTCTCTTCACCAGAGATCACGCCAATAGCCATTGGGGCATGTTCAAAAAGCATCTCAAAATTATCCTGAAGAATTTCCAGGTCGCTGTTTGCTTCTGCAATTTGGTGTTGATAATCAATTAACCCCGCATTATCGGCAGTGATATTTTCATTCTCCTTTAGCAGCTGATCCGTTACCAATCGCAATGCAGCCTGGTCCATTACTACTTTGGCCAGGCCAAGCAATATCTGTTGTTTTGTTTCGTCGAATGCCCGGGCTTCATACCCCATTACACATAAAGCCCCAATCCGATAGCCATTATCAGAAATTAACGGTGCTCCGGCATAAAACCTTACCTTGTGGATATTGTCTGCCAATTCAGGCACACTAAAAACATCGTTAATAACCTTTACACCTTCATCAACAATTAGTTTATTGCACAGACTTTCTTTATCTGATGTTAAAGTCAAGTCTCCAAAACCAATACTTGCCTTGAAATATACCTCATCCTCTCCAAAAAAAGAGATGGTACACATTGGAAGATCAAAAATCTGAGTGGCAAGTACCGCTAAACGATTAAAACTGTCTTCTGGTGGTGTTCCAATAATTTGATAACGGTTAAGCGCATTCAGCCTGCTGGCTTCGCTTTGAGGTGGGTGGTAAGAATTTGTCATGTGTTACACTATAAAACTTTGGATACTAACAAGATTGTGCATTCATTGTTTACAATTCTAAGAATAAGATTAACTTTTAATTTTTAATTAATAATTAAATAGCTTGCTTTATATTATATGTTTAAGCTAACACTTAAAATACGCAATAAAGACATCTTTTTTATCCTTTATATATTTACAGTAACTAAATTTAATAGGATCCGGCCCTGGGGTTTTTAGCTAGAGTAAAATATATGCTGCTATGTTTTTTCGCATAGAGACTGTTTCTTTGATAGGCTATACATACTAAAAAAGGAGATTGGCACAAAAAGTATCCAGGCGGTATCATCTACCGGGCAGTTTGAAACATCTACCCATCCGCTACTTGCGGCATCAGGATATAAGGTGTAACTGCTTTCGGTATTGATATCTCCGCTATTATAAAGCCTGCAATTGCTCGTATTGCCAACCCTTTGAAATCCACAGGTAGATGTTCGGTTACCCGGCGACCTTAAAAAATAATCATTGCCCCTTCCAGATGGCTGGGTGTAAATTACATTACCAACAACACAACCTCTAACGGCCTGTTGCGCAAAGAGTGCGTCTATAGCTAAAAAGTTAAGTAATAAAAAGAATATTAAATTTTTCATAAAGAATACCCCATTGGGTATGGAACAGATATTATAAGTTTAGAAAGGGGGAAAGGGAATATTATTTACTTGCGGCTAAAAAGAAAAGGATATTAAAGTGCACAAAAATACACAAATACTCATATTTTGGACTTATTAAACATACAATAGTGTTAAATGTTGTACGTAATGACTTTCACATGAACTTCAGCATATACGCATATCATGTTATTTCAGATGTAGTTAGAAACAGTTTAATTAATTAGTCTGCCAGCATTCCAGAAAATAAAAAAGCAGGGAAGGAACCACTCTCCCCTGCAATCATTAACTAATCTAAACTGATCCAAAGGTAATCATGGAAAGATAGTATCCAAAAAATAAGCAACAATGTTGCATTTAAATGATTTATATGCTATTAACTTTCTCTTTGAAGTTAAGAATAGCATCTTGCGGCCATATTACCGCACATTCAACACGTTTCAAATACAGATAATTAAATATTGGATAATGAACAGATCAAATGAAATATATGCTTTAATGAATACTCTTGAATCAGCAGGCACTCGAAGTGAAGCACTCAAATGTCTGACCGTTATAATGGAAAGCGCATGTTTTCTGAAAAATTAATTATCGACCATTAATGATGCTACTTAAAATTTTTAAAAATTGTTCCTGCTGATCTACAAATGGATAATGAGAACAATTTGAGATGAGGTGATATTGATGATCACCAACAATTAATTTTAGATCATTTAACTGTTTGGAGGAAAAAATTCTATCATCTTCACCATAAACAGCAGCTATTTTTACACCTTTAGTTATCAACTTTCTGAGGATTGGCTTAGTATCTATATTTACTAAGGATTCGTTTCGATAAAATAACAAAGGCGCATTATCATTTCGAATGTTCTGTTTGGAGAAATCACTATTTAAGTACTCCTTACTTATTCGTGCAGATTCTTTAGTAGGTGCAGACATTTTAAAGTAACCAAAGCGACTAGCTAAATCATACACTAACTTACGGTAAGCTGCGCTTAATGTATCCATTGTATTTACATTGGCCAAATCTTTTATGGATATTTCATCCTGCTTTAATGCAACGGTTTCTTTAACCTGAGAAAGTATATAATTATAACTTTCCTGTTGGGCAAACAGCGCATCTGCCAGTATTAGATGATCAACTTTTTCAGGGTATTGATTAGAAAAAAGTGTTGAAATGATACCACCAAAGCTGTGCCCGATGAGACTTACTTTAGTCAAATGATATTGCTTCATTACTAAATTCAGATCTGAAAAAGCTTCGTCGAAGGTAAATCTGGCAGATAAATCGTTAGATCTACCTTCACCTCTTCTATCATAAACGATAACATAAAAACCCATGGCGGCTAGTTTTTCTGCAGTTGTTGCCTCAAAAAGCGTCGCATTTCCTCTTGGCCCTCCGTGAATAAAAATCATAGCCGGATCATGAAGGTTTCCGTACGCTTTAGTGTAAAGATTTTGTCCGGAAACCTCCGCAGAATAAAGGAAAAGAAAAGCGACTAAAATCGCTGCATAAACAAATTTCAAAATGAGAAAATTTTGGATGTGGATAGTGTTTGCTAATTACTAAAATAGGTAATTAGAAAGCCACATTTCAAGCTATTATATTGAAATAGTAGTAGCTAAAAACCCTGGATTTCATTCTACCTTTTAGATCGCGGGTAACAACAAACAGTCAAAATGAATAAAAGGAACGGCTTATTCCAGCCTTCCTGCCAGTAATTTTGTAGGCACTTAGATACGATTAAATTTAGCCCTTGCTTATGAAATTAGCCATTATAACAGGTAGTTTTTTATTACTTTTATTACTATCCAAACCTACATATGCTCAGCTGATCGGCTGTCAGGCACCAAATTCTACTGTTATTTATACAGAAAATCTATTAGGACTCTGGGGAGGAACACCTTTAAACACAATCTGCAGTCGGGGATCAACCAGAACAACCCCTTACGCTGCCAATGTCAGGGTAAGGGCAAACAGGCCTTGTAACATTAATTTATTAGGAGCTGGTAACGAGGTTTATTACAATATCGCTTATTGCCCCTTAGATGATTATTTAATGCTATTTGGTGGTGGCCTTAGTATCCTCGCACTTCGAACAATTTCCAGAAGGTTTGCATAGATGGAAATGCCTTCAATTTTATGCCATATCAAATACAATTTCATCTCTAAAATCGGAAATTTTGTTCCTGTTTATTGAATAATATAAGGCTTAAGGTTTATAAAACCGGCAAATTATGGGCATAATAAGCCAAGACCAAGCTTGTTATGACGATGTTTATTTAGTGCTTATTCTTTTTGTTCAGCCAATGGAAAATGAAAAAAATACAGTAAGATCTCCATTTTAATAGAGTTGTGGATTTAGCAAAAACAGTGTGTTAAAACGCTCTTCCTTTCTGAGATTTATCGATTAAAATTTTGTTCTTTTTGAATCTGCTTTCGCTCAGCGGGGGTAATTTATTTCACAAAAATTAATATGATTAACACTAGCTTCTGTAGAAATTAGTCTATAAAATGCAAATGCGATAAGACAGGCTTATCGCATTGCAAAAACACTATGGAGATGTTTATTTTGAGAGCTATGTCTTTTTACTAATTCCTAAATCTTCAGCTAATGTAGTATTTACATTATTAAAAAACAACACCTCCTATAAATAAGACGTAATCATAAAAATACAAACAGAAACATTTTAACAGCTTTTGAAATTCCAAAAAACGTAATTAATTGTCTAACTAACATTTAAACCAGAATTTCCTTTTACTTAACTATAAAAGTATTGACATTTATCAAATACAAAATTTTAAAACTTTCAAATTATAGCCTCCGATTCTGCTAAATATTTATTCCGATGCAGATCCAGTAGTTCAAGAATTACAAAAACTTTAGTTTTTAAAGCGAACTGGTGTTATCACTTCATTTTTAAACAGCTAACACCCTTATATGATACGCTTATAGTCCATTTAAAGAGATTTATTGAATCCACCAAACAAAGCCAAACTTTTGGAGTTGTATTCACAAATAAAAATAAATGGAAAATCATACAATGCTGCAATACTTCGAATGGTACTATCCAAAAGATGGTAGCCTCTGGAGAAAAGTTCGTGACGATGCAAAAGGCTTAAAAGAAATGGGTATCGACTCCATTTGGTTGCCGCCTGCACATAAGGGAATGGATGGCACTGAATCTACCGGGTATGATTCTTATGACTTATACGATCTTGGTGAATTCGATCAGAAAGGAAGCGTAGCAACCAAGTATGGTACAAAAGAAGAATATATTGAGGCTGTAAATTCTGCCAAGGAAGCTGGGATTCAGGTTTATGTAGATATCGTACTTAATCACCTTGGTGGTGCCGATGAACATGAGCCCGTGATGGTTAGAAAAGTAAATCCGGATAACCGAAACGAATTCATTTCTGAACCTTTCGAAATCGATGCTTATACTAAATTTACCTATCCGGGTAGAAATGGAAAATACTCTGAATTTAAATGGGATTTTCAATGTTTTACGGGTGTTGATTACGATGCCAGAACAGAAGAAACTGCTATTTACAGCATCCAAAATCAATATGGTGAGGGTTGGGAAGATGTAATGGATGACGAAAATGGTAACTACGATTACCTGATGTTAACCGATATCGACTTCAGAAACCCTGCAGTAAGAGAAGAGTTGAAGCGTTGGGGAAAATGGTTTTATGAAACGGTGGGTTTCGATGGCTTCCGCCTGGATGCAATCAAACACATGCCACATGCCTTCTTTAATGAGTGGCTGGACTATTTACGTGCGGAGTTAGGTAAAGAGCTTTTCACTGTTGGTGAATATTGGTCACCTTATGATTTGCAGGCGATGCTTAATTACCTTGATGCTACAGAAGGACGTATTTCTCTTTTCGACGCTTGTTTACAGGCAAATTTCTCGCAAGCTTCAAAAGCAGGTGAAAGTTACGATATGGCTTCCATTTTAAATGGCAGTTTGGTACAAGCTCGTCCGGAATTTGCCGTTACATTGGTAGAAAATCATGACACGCAACCCCTTCAATCTCTCGAACAAACAGTAGAACCGTGGTTTAGGGCACATGCTTATTCCATTATTTTACTTCGTGAAGCGGGCTACCCATGCGTATTCTATTCTGATGTTTACGGTTCTGCTTACACGGATAAAGGCACAGATGGAAAAGATCATGAGGTAACTATGCTTTCCCTACCGCAACTTCCACAGTTGTTAAGTTTGAGAAAAGATAAAGCTTATGGTCTACAACGTGATTATTTTGATCATCCAAGTTGCATTGGCTGGACCAGAGCGGGAGACGAAGAACATCAAGGTTCAGGTTTGGCAGTGGTTTTATCTAATGGTGAAGCAGGAACTAAACACATGGAAATGGGTGCGCAATTTGCCGGACAGGTTTTCACCGACTACTTAGGTCACCTGGAAGGTGAAGTTACCATTGATGAAAATGGATGGGGCGAATTCCGTTGCAATGCTGGCTCGGTATCTGTTTGGGCAGTACGCGGTTAATATTTAGCAAAATAAGATTGAAAAATTAGTTTTAAATAAAAAAATAACATACATGGAAAACTTTGAAATAAACGTGAATGGTTCTACTTATTCAGTAGCACCACAGGATAATGGAACTTACAGAATTTTAAAAGGTGAAGAAAAAATTGGCGTAATTTATGCCGAGCCAGGAGAAAATGGTACTGACTGGAAAACGCTTGATGACTTAGATACACAATTAGTAATAAATTTGGGTCAAGCGATAACAGATCATAATGCCTAAATTTTTTCAACTTGCGAAGTCTCAAAGGCCATGAGCACGGAAAGACTTCGCAAGTTTTAACAAGCATCTAAATTCACGATTAAACTGACGAATTTCCCCTTCCACACAAGCCAATTAAACTTCGTAAATCAAAACTCTTTATTTACTGTCCAGTAAGGAGATTCAGTTCTGGCGGTTGAAAGGTAACCCTCAATTTTTTTAGTAACATCGGGATAATTTGCGGCTAAATTACTTGTTTCGCCAATATCTTTACTTAAATCATAAAGTTCAAGTTTGCCTTTACGCTTTACCCCTTTCCATTTACCGTAGCGAACGGCCTGTTCAAAACCTAACTCGAAGAATTCCCAATACAAGAAACGATCAGATTTAGCCTTTTCACCTTTAATGGCAGGCAAAATGCTGATGCCATCGGTATGGTAACCAGAATTTTTACCAGCCAGCGCAGCGAAAGTTGGCATAATATCAGGAAAATAGCCAGGAACGGCACTCGTTTTAGGTACATTTTTAATAAACGGTGCCCAGGCAATAAATGGAATTCTGATGCCACCTTCATAAAGATCTCTTTTGTAACCTTTCAATTTTCCATTAGAACCAAAAAATTCAGAAACTGCTTTTAATCTCGTAGTAGGTTCAGATCTTGGTCCGTTATCAGAAGAGAAAAATACAATCGTATTCTTCGATAAACCACTTTTCACCAGATAATCTTTCAATCTCCCTACCGATTGATCCAGATAATGCACCATGGCCGCATAGATTTTCATATCCTCCGGCCAGTCTTTATTTTTGTATATCGCCAGGTCTGGCACTTCCAGCGGAGAATGTGGATTGTTATAATTCAGCATCAGAAAGAAAGGTTTGTCGCCTTTTTCCTGTGTTTTCAAATATGCCAGTGCCTCATTGGTACACATATTTGCCTCATAATAACCTTTTTGACCATTTGCATTCGACATTACCGGCACCAGTTTACCATTTATTATTCGATGATCAGGCCAATACGTACTTGCGTAGGTAGATGGAACATTAATCAGCCAGCCCGAAAACTGATCAAAACCCCGCTGCAAAGGTGTAGCCAACGAATCATAACCATCAACGTGCCACTTTCCTACCAATGATGTTCGGTAGCCTGCATCCTGCATCAGGTTGCCAATGGTATAATCATCTTTGGTGAGGTTAGCACGATAAACAACATTTTTACCTTTTTTACCTGCAATTCCACCCTGATCAGTCGCATTACCTCTGATCGTGGCATGACCAGTATTTAACCCCGTTAGTATCGATCCCCTCGATGGAGAACAAACTGGTGCACCAGCATAAAAATCAGTGAACCGGGTTCCCTCTTTCGCCAGCTGATCGATATTTGGCGTCAGGATTTTCTTTTGTCCGTAAACGCCAACATCACCATAGCCCAAATCATCCGCCAGGATAAAAACAATATTTGGTTTTTGTTTGGATGTTGATTGCGCAACACTGAATCCACTCCAAAAAAGTAAAACGCCTGCTATTAATATATTTTTACAACTCATGTATTTAATTAAAAGTCATTTAACATCTGTATTAATTATAACCGGGATTTTGAGTGTACAAACCTGGTGCAGTTTGAATTTCTGCAGCTGGCACCGGGTAAATAATATAATTGGGTACCATTTCATTGATCTTCGTAATGGCATCAGCCGTTCGCCAGGCATTCATTTGCGTAATGGCCAAACCCGATCTTACCAAATCATTCCAGCGAAGTCCTTCGCCTAGAAACTCCCTTTGTCGTTCCTGCATCAGTGTAGCAAGGTTTACATTCGTTAATGCGCCTACTCCTGCTCTTGCACGTACCCGGTTTACAATCGCATCTACATCAGCCTGCGCACCGGGCGCTCCGCGAAGAATGCATTCTGCCTTCATCATCAAAATATCGGTATAACGCAAAACTATAAAATTAATCGACCAGTCGCGCCCGGATAAACCTCTTTTAGGTACATCAATATATTTTTTAATAAACGGACCGGGAGCATATGTTGTAGCTACATTAAAAGGATAGCGAAGATCTGTTCCGCTTACCGTATTAGTGGTATATGAGTTAACCAGGCTTTTGGAAACCGGAAAGGTACTCGCTCCATAACCATTCCCAAAGCTGTTAGAAATGCCACTGCTCGTCCAATAAGCTACAGGAGCCAAATGAGAAGGGAACCCCGCACCGTTTAAGCTCGAAGCAAATTGAATATCAAAAACCACCTCACTATTATTTTCATTGGTGTAAGAAAATATATTCGGGTAGTTGGCACCGAAACTGAATGGGCTTCCGCTAATGACCTGATCGAAAAGTGCGGCGGCTTTGTCATATTCATTGCTGTTTAAGCCGGGGCCATTAATGCCATAGGTAGGACCAGATTTAGTTAAATAAACCAAACCCAGTAAACCACGCGCTGCAGAAGCGGTAGGTCTGCCGAGATCAATACCCGTAAATGTTGTCGGCAAATTGGTCGCGGCAAACTGAAGATCCGATTCGATTAAAGCATAAACATCTGCCACCGGACTGCGTGGAATCGAAGCCACTTCAGCAGCACTTTTTACAGTTGAAATTAACGGTACCTGCCCAAAGGTTCTTACCAAAGAAAAATAGTAAAATGCCCTTAAAAAACGTACCTCAGCTGCATAGCGGATAGCATTGGCAGGGGATAAAACACTTGCTTTAGTTTGCAAGGCTTCGAGCACAGTATTTGCATTGTAGATGCCGTTAAAGTTTGCCCGCCAGGCAGTGGTAATAAACCCGGTGGTGGTAATATTAGGCGTAAGATTATTGATTCCGTCCCAATCGCGGTTGCCATCAGAGGTGGCATTAAGGTTATCGCTTCGCATTTCGCTCAGCCATAGCGCCTGACTTGGATAGTTATTTAATTGTGAATAAACGCCGTTTACGGCTTGTAAAAAATCATTGTTGTTGGTGAAAAAGTCATCTGTAGCCAAACTCGATTCTGGCGTTTGATCCAACTGTTTTTCGCAACTTACTAAAATCAACAAGAAGGAAAAGAGTACTAAATATATTTTTGTTTTCATTTTAATTTATACTAAAAACCAATGTTTAAACCGATGGATGCTGTTTTACTAAGTGGCATCGAGCCATAATCGCCAGATACGGCATAACTGCTGTTCCCGCTCACATTCGTATTTTGCGCCTCAGGATTGGCACCGCCTTTGTATTCATCATGCGAGAAATAATTTTCTAAGGCCACAAATATTCTGGCAGAAGATATGGCACGGGTTTTAAAAATGTGTTTCAGGTTATAGCCCAATGTGATATTTTGCACGCGGAAGAAATCGCTCGAATAAACCCAATCTGAAGTAACATTTGGATAGGTGTAATTAGCTGCTAACCTGCCTCTCGGTGCATTTGGATCTGGATTTGCAGGCGACCAACGATCTCTCCATATCCCAAGCACATTGGCTGTAGTACTTCCGGAGAAGTCTATTGCACGGCCCAGGTAAGATAAAATCGAACCTCCATGTTGACCATAAAGCTGAATACCCAGGTCGAAATCTTTGTATTTAAAGGTATTGGTCCAGCCCCAGGTATATTTAGGATTGGCTTGCCCGGCTACAACACGATCGGCCGCACTAATTCTTCCATCGCCATTGGCATCCAGGTATTTTGCATCGCCCTCGCGTTGCCCGGAAACCTTCGCTACCGCAGGATTGGCAATATCTGCAGCCGTTAAAATGCCATCGGTTTTGGTAATATAATAGCTAAATGCAGGCAAACCTTCTCTTAACAAATAAGGAGCATTGCTTCCGCTGTATGCAGATGCCACCTCGATATCGGCATGGCTCGGCCCAAGATCTGTAACCTTATTGCTGTTGAAGGCAATGTTGGCATTCATCGTCCATGAAAAATCGGTGGTTCTGATATTGGTAGCGCTTAAACCAAATTCTAGTCCTCTGTTTACCACGGCACCAATATTCTGAAGGCTGCTGCTAAATCCGCTCGCAGATAATACCGGTAAATTCAGTAAAAGATCGGTGTTCTTTTTATGATAAGCATCGAAGGTAAAATTAATACGGTTTCCAAATAAGCTAAGATCCAAACCAATATCATAAGTATCAGATGTTTCCCACTTTAATGCCTTATTGGCCAGACCAGAAACAACTTGTCCGGTTGCCGTAGTTGGGGTGTTTCCACCAAAAACGTAGTTCGAATTTATTAACGTGCTAATGGCGTTGTAATCCCCAATGTTGTTATTGCCAGATTTACCCCAACTCAGTCGTAATTTTAGATCGCTGATGGCTTTAACATCTTTCAGGAAAGACTCTTCCGAAATCTTCCATCCGGCAGATAAAGAAGGGAATGTTCCCCAGCGGTTTTCCGCGCCGAATTTCGAAGAAGCATCACGCCTGATGGTTCCGGAAAATAGATATTTATCTTTAAAAGCATATTGTAAACGACTGTAATAAGAGAATAAGGTATTATTCGAAGCTGTAGATGTACCGGTGGTGGTCACGCCTGCCGCATTCGCAATGGCATTACTTAAGGTCTTAATAATGTTATTAGCAAACCCTCCGGCAGTGGCCAGCCTCACTCCTTCCGAATGTACAATGTTATATGATACACCTGCGATGGCAGATATTTTATGAACGCCCGCAATGGTGGTACTATAGTTTAAGGTATTTTCGTTCAGAAAGTTCTGTTTTTTATTCACAATATAGGCACCTGTTGAATATAGCCCGGGATTGGTCAGTAATGATGAAGCCACGCCAACCAAAACCTGATCTGATGTATATTGCGAAGTATTGCGATCTATATTATCATAGTTTACGGTAGACCTTAAGGAAAGTCCTTTTATAATTTGATAATCTCCATAAACAGAAGCCAGTAACCGGGAGGTTTTGATCTTATTTATCGCTGTTTCAATATAGGCGTAAGGACTGATAGACCTGGGACTAGACCAGGTATAAACGCTATTACCATATGCACCGGTATTTAAGCCGGCAGCACTTTCCACCACGGGAACCATAGTAAGAGCAGTCATCAACTGATTATCTTTCCCTTCCACCGGCGGTGCGTTATTGATGGAATATGAGGGTGCTAGGTTGAGACCAAATTTCAACTTCTTACTGGCGTTTGCCTCGATGTTTGCTCTTAACCCATAATTTTTAAAATTAGAATTAATGAGCGTTCCATTTTGATCCAGGTAATTGGCAGAGATAAAATAATTTACATTTTCTGATCCGCCGCTGGCTGAAACTTCATAATTCTGGTAAGGAGCATTTCTAAAAACGGCATCCTGCCAATCTACGTAATCCAATCCTGGATGACCGGGTTGAGCCCACCTTGGATCTGTCATCAAACTAGTATTGATGGTTCCGTCTGGTAAACCGAGAATTGTGGCCCTTTCCGCATTAGTTTGTACGGTGGTGCGGCCAGGACCAGAAGCTACCCAGGCATTGTTCGCCAGTTCAGTTGCTTGAGCAACCCATTCTTCGGCACTTAATATATCTACTTTTCTAGCTACCGAACTTATGCCCGCATTGGCATTCACACTAATCCTTGCTTTGCCGGCCAGGCCTTTTTTGGTGGTAATAATCACGACACCATTCGCTGCACGAGATCCATAAATTGCTCCCGCGGCTGCATCTTTTAACACCTGCACACTCTCAATGTCGTTAGGATTTAAATTATCCAGCGGGCTATTTGAAATTCCACCTGCAGCATTTTGACTGGCTACGTCTAGTGGAAAGCCATCTAACACATAAAGTGGTTCATTCCCTGCGGTGATTGATCCCGCACCGCGTACCTGAATACTTAAACCTGCACCAGGCAAGCCACTTTGTTGCCGTACCTGCACACCGGCCATTTGTCCGATTAAAGCCTGCTCAATTCTCGCGATTGGTTTTTCTTCGATTCCTTTAGTGTTAAAAGTAGCCACGGCACCCAAAACATCACTTCTTTTTTGAGTACCATAGCCAACAACAATAACCTCGTCTAGTTTACTTTGATCCGGATCGAGTTTAATGGCCAATGGCTGCCCATTAAATAGAACTTCTTGTGTTTTATAACCAATAAAAGTGAAGACCAGAGTGGGTTGTTCTTCCGCTGTGATGAGCTGAAATTCACCTTCATTATTTGTAGAAACTGCTTGTTTACTGCCTTTAACCCTGATACTAACCCCCGGAAGCGGCTGATTTTTTTCATCAGTAACCTTTCCCCTGATCGTCGTCGCTTTTGATACGTTAACTCCTGCAGTCAATTCTGCATTTGCTTCACGATTAAAAAAATCGCGATGTAAACTGGTTATACCGTTTGAAAAGAAAATGTGGTTCATTTTTGATTTTTCGCCAATTCCCTTCGCAGATGTTTGGAAGACATTGGATAATAAAAAAATCCCTGTGAATCCGGTGAGCAAAAAAGTTTTAGGCAAAAGTGAGCTATGAGAGTCCTTCCAGGACTTTCCGCTTATTTTCATAATTAATTAGGTTTGTGTTAATCATGAAATTGCAAAAGGATCAGCTACGATTAGCGATTACCCAACAGATTTCATAAATTTAACATGATTATTGAATAGCTTGACCGGATGCAACGCCAATTGAACTCCGGTTAATAGTTTTAATCTGGGAGAATGCAGTAATGCATTTTCCCTTTTTTTATATTTAGTAAATTATTATCTCTTCTTATCCTCCTTTCTAAGTGTTGCCGCTTGTATCGGCAGTTCGTCTGTAAAGATTTTGATAGCTGATCAATTAATGATTTTTTTCTTCAATGATTAGTTAGTGTCAAATATACATTAAGTCTATATATCTAGTAGTCTTTTTTTAAAAAAATAAGTTCCGCTTAACTTCTTCATTTTTAAATTAATGGATCCGCAATGCGCATTAATTCGATAAAAATAAAACAATGTAAAGATGCCAGCGGTTGCTATAAGAGCAGTAACTCAAATCATTTTGTTGCATCTGTATAAAATTTAATGTAGCAACGCTAAATATAAACCACTGCATACCAAATGAATAGCCTATGTTTGAAGACAAAATACGAGAAGCTGAAATCATATTTGAGGAGGTAAAGAAAAATGCAACGCTAAGACTTGAAGTATTGAAACTAGATGCGGTGCATCATGTTGCTAAACTTAGTGCAAACCTGATTACCAATACCTTTACTGTTATTTGTGCCGCGCTGGCTTTCCTCTTCGGAACCGTTACGCTTGGTTTCTTTTTTTCAGATCTGTTTAACAGTTTTGCACTCGGCTTCGGTAGTGTTACTTTATTTTACATACTGGTCGCGGTTCTTGTAAACATGACAAAATCGAGCTTCATAGAGCCAGGGCTGATTAATTTTACCATCCGAAAATTCTTATCGACAACGCATAATGGAGACCAAAAAGAACAGGGACATTAACGATATTGTGGCTTTCGGCGAGCGACGTGAGGATATAAAAAAACAGATTGAGCAGAGCAACGAACGCCTGCAAATTTCAGCTAAAAAAATAAAATCTTTAGACCTCAAACCAATTAAAGATAGTTTTACCAGGCCCTCCTGGCAAAGCGATCTGGAAGCAGTAAATGATGTACGGCAGAAATTTTTGCCCCGGATGACTTCGAAAATCTTAAATGCGACCATCCTGCGTAAGAGCGGATTTATAACGCGAACGATTTTATCAACAGCAGCCAGCCTGACCGTTAAGAAAGCATTGAAAAAAAAGCCTGTTAATACCACCACTATCCTGAAGGCACCCATAGATCAACCTAAAAAGCAAGTTGTTTCTCAAGCAGCAGAACCGTTGAAATCAGCGCCGGTAAAGAAACCAGAGCAGAAAGTACAGGAAAAAACAAAATTAAGCTTCAAAGGAATTTTTGCTGTTCTTAAATCTGCATTTGTTGGATTTAATGATCATAAAATTACTAAGCTTAGTGGATCCTTGGCTTACTACACCGTTTTTTCGATGGGCCCCTTACTGGTGGTAATTATTTCTCTTTGTAGCATCTTTTACGAAAAAGAAGCGGCGCAGGGAAAAATTTTCGATCAGCTTAAGGGCTTTCTGGGAAGTGAAACCGCGCTTCAGCTTCAAAGCTTAATTGCCAGTGCAGCCATAGGCGATAAAGGAACCATTGCTTTTATAATCGGAATCGTTACGCTGCTGGTTGGTGCAACGAGTATTTTTGCAGATATCCAGGATTCCATTAATACAATTTGGGGTATCAAACCCAAGCCTAAACGTGGTTGGCTTAAGTTATTGCAGAATAGATTTTTATCCTTCTCTGTAATCGTTAGTCTGGGCTTTTTATTGGTGGTTTCACTTGCCGTTACGGCTGTACTCGATGGTTTTAGTGAACGCCTGCAAGCCAGATTTGAAGGCATATCTATTGTGGTTTTTTACATCCTTAACCTCGCTATAACTTTTGGGGTAATCACCACCATTTTCGGTGTAATTTTTAAAGTTTTGCCAGATGCTGATATTAAATGGCGGGATGTTGTGGCCGGCGCAGCAGTAACCGGAATCCTTTTTATGCTAGGGAAATTTGGCATTTCATTTTACATCTCTAAAACAAATGCCGGGGGAACTTATGGTGCAGCTGGTTCTTTGGTTATTTTATTGCTTTGGACGTATTATTCGTCCATCATTCTTTATTTCGGTGCCGAATTTACAAAATCTTACGCCCTGGCCTACGGCTCAGAAATTTATCCCAATCACTATGCCGTCGCAATAAAAGAGGTTGAAATGGAGCAGGAGAACAGTTCGCTGCAACAAACGCAAAGTAAATAAAACCAGGTTATAGTACCAAGCCGGCCGTTTAAGCCAGCTTTTTGAAATAAATTGATCCTAAATATGAAATTTGCTGTGAGAAAAATATATCTTTTCTTTAGTCTGATGTTCTCTTCGCTTGTGTTTACAGGTTTACCATCCTTAGCTCAGGATACAACAACTAAAAAGGTTGATTCGGCTAAAACCATTCCAGATACCTTACTGTTCAGAATCCAGACTGCGCAATCTGCCATCACAGAGATTAATGCAGCCAATAAAAAGGGTTATGATATTGAAGGAATCAAAAGGCAGATTGATGCGGTAAAAGAAAATGTAAATCCGTTAGAAAGAACTTTTAAAGCAAAGGATGAACTGGATACCAAAAATCTATTAAGCTTTGATCTGATCCTGAGGGATGCAGATACTAAGTTGAAGAGCATTACGGCAATTTTGGTACAACACAGCAACGCACTTCAAAAAATGTCTGATCAGGTAATATCGGTAAGCAATGATACCCTGCTTAAAGATGATGTAAAGGCGCAGCAGGGAAATAAATTATACCAGCCACAGATCGGTGAATTAAAAACCCGTTTGCAGGATGCCGGCAAATTAACAGGCGAAAATCTGGAGCAGATAAATGTACTCTTAGCCAGTGCTTCTTCGCTAAATGTAGTCGTTAATGATTTAAGGGCACAAACCGCAGAACGCCTGGAACTATCGGGTAAATTGGCACTAAAAAAACGCGATTCTTACCTTTGGGAAGCCCCACTTAGAAACCCGGCAAGTAAAACCACCGGAAATCTGATTTCTGCTTCCTACCAGGGGCAGCAGCAAATTTTGAAATACTTTATTCATTCCACCTGGGATAATCGTTTCCTGGCCATCATACTGTCTATTGCCTTCTTTTTTTGGGTTCGCCGGAATTTCAAGAGTGCTAAACGTGCTGCAGTGAGGCGCCAGCTGGGCGAAATTAAATTCGAATACCTCAAGCCGCTCCCTATTTTTTCTACACTGATTGTACTGCTTAATATCACGCCACTGTTCGAACCAGATGCCCCTTCCCTATATGTAGAATTAATTCAGTTTTTATTATTGATCGTGATGACGGTTCACCTCTGGAACATTTTGGAGAAGAAGCAACTTCAGTTCTGGATGCTGCTCATTGCCCTCTACGCAGTGCTTATTATTGGTAATGCAGGCGTAGATGATACCATTCCACTCCGAGTGGTGTTAATCGGGATCAACGTTTTCTTTATCTGGATCGGGATAAAACTTTTTAACCAAATCATATTTAAAGAGTTTTCTAAAAGATATGTTAAAGCAGTGCTCATTGTACTTATCTTAATGAATGGGCTTGGCATATTATTTAACGTATTTGGAAGAGTGGATATGGCTAAAGTAACCAGTGTTACTGGCGTAATCGGCCTCATCCAATTAATTGGTTTAAGTGTGTTTATGCAGATTATGCTCGATGCACTCGATCTGCAAATGAAAATCAGTTCGTGTAACAAAGGTCTTTTTTCCAGAATTAATCACAATAAAACCAAAGAGAAATTTAAAAAGGGGCTTTCTATAATCTGTGTTTTATTATGGGTAATGGTATTGCTAATCAATTTAAGTCTAATCGGCGGCTTATGGACATGGGTAAGCGATGTATTGGCTAAACCAAGGGTTTTTGGCAGCATTCATTTTAGCTTTGGGAACATTTTATTTTTTGTAACCATCGTTTACATCGCCAATAAATTGCAGAAACACGTTCCTTTACTTTTTGGCGAAGAGCGCATTACCTTTAACGAAGGTAGCGGTCATAAGGGATCGAAAGTAGCTTTGGTACGTCTTGTTATTATTGTTGCCGGTGTATTGCTTGCAGTAATGGCTTCCGGGCTACCGATGGATAAATTAACGGTTGTATTGGGTGCATTTGGTGTAGGGATTGGTTTAGGGATGCAGAACATTGTGAACAATTTCGTTTCCGGAATCATCCTGATCTTCGAAAAGCCATTTCGCATCGGAGACTACGTAGAACTTGCTGATAAAAAGGGAAAAGTGCGTGATATTGGTATCCGCTCGAGTAAACTCCTTACGCCGCAGGGATCGGAAGTAATTATTCCAAATGGCGATTTATTATCCGGCAGGCTGGTAAACTGGACGCTTAACAATGATTTTATCAAAACCGAATTAATATTTAAAGTAAGTTCCGATAGCGATTTCGAGGCCATTGGCAAACTCATTACAGACATGTTAAATGAGGCAGATAATACCGTTAAAAGACTACCTCCTGAAGTATTGTTGAACAACATTACGGCTGATAGTCTGGAGATTAAAGTGTTATTATGGATTAATAATATTTATGTGGAAGCAGAATTTAAAAGTCAATTTTTGCAGCAACTGGTTAAAAAACTTAAAGATGCAGAGGTGAAAATTATGTAGGAAATTATCAGGACTTAAGCGTATTTAATTATTGATAAAATACAGTAACCAGCAAATTATAAATAATTAAAACAGGAAGGTGCTTTCGCTTATTTAAAGCAATTGAATTTCTTTGATAACAACATCATAATTCTTTTCTTTTAAATAAGTTATCCATGCAGTTAGTCTTTGTATCTCCTCTGCACTATTTTTTTTGAAGAATTTAAAAAGGTTATTAAAACGTTTGTCGTTTTTACTGTTGATAGTTTTAGACTCCTTTTTCAAAAGGTTAAGATCAATTGGAAGGTCAAAATCTTTTAATGAAATCCCGAGAGTATCAGCAGTATTCATGATAAATCTTTCCATAGCCGGATAGATCTGTATTATATAATGATGTCGTTTTTGGTGCTTATGTAAAATTAATGATCCTTTAGAACAAATTATCTCAAATTCTTTTAAATAGTCAACTTCCTTTTTGTCTTTATCGATAATACCAAGTGCAAACCGATCAGTAAACCGTTCTCGCATTACCTTGGTAACCGTTCCACATCCTTTTTGATGATTGTATTGTTTTTGAGGCGGAACTAAGGTTTCTATTAAGTTTGTATCAACAAAGCATTCAGGTATAACAGATTGATCCATCTATATAAAGCTTTCACTATTTGTAAATAAATCTATGCCGTTTTGAAATACTTCATAAAGCTCTTCCTCACTTAATCGTCTTACATTTGTTTCATTATCTTCATAGTGAACCATAAAAACAGAAAGGTCATCCCTTCCATTTTCAAGCAGGTCATTAAGAATAAAGGGACTGTGTGTTGCTACAAAATATTGATTATCTTTCCTGTAAATCATTTCCTGTGTTAAATGAGTCATGTACGGAGGGAAAGAATGAGCCTCTGGCTCCTCAAATAACAAAATGCTATTGGTATTAGAAGTGATAGCTGATTTATAGAAGATAATGCGCTGCAAGGTATCAGCAATTGAGTTATATGGGATCAGGAATATCTCATCGTTTATCTTAGAAGGTTGCATCACCTTAAGGCTTTGACTTGCTTTATCAAACACAAGGTTCAGGTTATACTCCTTAAACATTCTTACAATTTGATCTTTCAAATCAAGATCCCTTTCAATTACACTGAGCAGATTATTACCAAAAGGTGGTAACAGGTATCTCAATGGCGAATTGGCAAATTCAGTTCTTCCTGAAAAAGTATATTTCTTAATGGCTGATTCAAAGTAATTCGAAGCTGGTATCTTGATATTTAGTTTTTCATCAACCTGATAAGAACCTGTACCATCTTTTGTATCTAAAAAAAATTTTATTCCTTCGTGTCTGTCAAAAATAACCTTTGCTAGTCCGTAATTTGTTTTTACTTCAATCGGCTGTTCAAAATTTCCACTTCTAAAAAGTTCAGTTTCATGTTCAATCCTAACAAGGCTGGATAAATTTCTGAATTTATTTTCTTTTAGGTATGGAGCGGAAAATAATGATAAAGCTTCTAGTATATTAGATTTTCCAACGTTAGGCCTTCCGATAAATAAATTAATCCTCTTACAACCCTCAATTTTTAAGTTTTTGATTGATTTGAAATTGGAAATATTTATATAATCTAAAAAGTTGGACATTATTCTGTTGATATTAAGAAATGTAGCTGTAATATAAATATCCTGGTATCTATGTTACAGATACAAATGTACAGATTAACACCATGAATAAAAAGCTTTGTATATAGCTGAATTAATGTGATAATTATTATAAACATTTTTTCTCATTAGGTCAAATCAGCCGAGAAAACATGAAAACTTTCATCCTGTATATTAAGTTACTGTGGGCATCATTTATTAATCAATACAGAGAAAAACTGATCAAATAATAGGGTGAAACTTAAATCTGATGATGCTTCCATATTATCAAATTCATTTACCACAAAACCTTTTCCGAATGTAGGTAGTTGTATGAATGCGGGTTTCCGAACTACAAAACATATCTACAATGACAAAAACAACACTAAACGTTAATCAACAGCGTTATGAGCTGAATCTGCTTCCGTGGGTTTCACTGCTTGATGCTTTAAGGGAACACCTGAAGCTTACGGGTACAAAAAAAGGTTGCGATCATGGGCAATGCGGTGCATGTACTGTAATTTGCGATGGCAAAAGAATCCTAAGTTGCATGACGCTTGCCGTGATGAAAAACGATTCGGAAATTACCACTATCGAGGGCATTGCCGGAGATGAAGGGCTTCACCCGATTCAACAAGCTTTTATAGATCATGATGCTTTTCAGTGTGGTTATTGTACCCCTGGTCAAATCTGTAGTGCTGTGGGGATGCTTCAGGAAGGCCACGCCCATACACGCGAAGAAGTGCAGGAATTAATGAGTGGCAACCTTTGTCGATGTGGTGCAAACGTTGGAATTATTGATGCGATTATGGAAGTTAAAGACGGAGGCAATCATGAATAATTTTAAATACCAACAGGCCAGCAGTACCAAAGACGCGCTTGAATTGGTTAATCATCAACCAGAAGCGGCCTTTGTAGCCGGAGGAACCAACATCATCGACCTTTGGAAATATGACCTCACCCATCCATCCAGCCTAATTGATATTAACCACCTGAATGAAAATGCAGATATTGTAACCCTTCAGGATAAAAAGGTTCGTCTTGGTGCAGCTGTAAAAAATGCTGATACGGCCTATCACCCGGTCATATCAGCAAGATACCCCTTACTTTCGAAAGCCATTCTGGCGGGCGCTTCTGCACAAATCAGAAACATGGCCAGCAATGGCGGCAACCTGCTACAGCGTACACGCTGTTATTATTTTTACGATGCTGATGTACCTTGCAATAAACGAGAACCTGGATCTGGCTGTCCTGCAAAAGATGGTTACAATAGAATTCACGCCATTTTAGGAACGAGCGAAGAATGCATTGCCGTTTTCCCTTCGGATATGTGTATTGCCCTTGCCGCTTTAGAAGCTGTGGTGAATGTTAGCGGACCAAATGGCAACCGAAGTATAGCATTCGCAGATTTCCACCGTTTGCCAGGCGATCGTCCGGACTTAGACAATACGCTGGAAAAAGGAGAAATCATCACCTCTATCGATTTACCCGAAGAAGGTTTTTCGTCAAACTATTCTTACTTAAAACTTCGCGATCGCCACTCTTATGCCTTTGCATTGGTTTCGGTTGCTACCGCATTTAAATTAAATGGAAATACAATCGAGTCAGCCCGAATTGCGTTGGGCGGTGTATCCCATAAACCATGGCGTAACACAGAAGCAGAAGAATTTTTAAAAGGCAAAGAAGCAAATGCAGAAAATTTTGCAGCTGCTGCCGATTTTATTTTAAAAGGCGCAAAAGGGTATGGATCAAATGATTTCAAAATTCAGCTCGCAAAAAAAGCAATTATTAGAAATGGTTTAATGGCGTTGAACCCGGAAAGTCAGTTACCAGGTGCACTTCCATCTGCATAATATTACGAAACACATGAAAATGGATACAAACAAAAATGTAGGGCAACCGATTAGCCGTTTGGAAGGCAAACAAAAGGTAACGGGAACTGCAAAATATGCCGCTGAATATGAAGCAAATAACCTGCTTTATGCATATGTGGTAAACAGCACCATCACTAAAGGGAAAATTTTAAGTATCGATGTAAGCAAGGCACTTGCCCTACCAGGCGTTGTTGAAGTGCTATCTCATCAAAACAGAACAAAACTTGCCTGGTTTGATTTACAGTATGCTGATATGGATGCGCCGCCAGGAACGGTTTTCAAACCTTTCTATGATGAAAACATTCTATACAATGGCCAGCCTATTGCGCTGGTTGTTGCAGAAAGCTTTGAAATGGCCAGATTTGCCGCTACTCAGGTTACTTTCAAGTATGAGGAAGAAGAATTTAAAACATGCCTGAAGGACAACCTTGAATTGGCGAGGATAGCGAAGAAGGGTTTTGCAACTGCTCTAAAACCACCACCGCCGCCACCAACCGGCGATTTTGAAAAGGCTTATGAAAGTGCCGCCGTAAAAGTAGAAACCACTTACAGCCACGGCATTGAGCACCATAATCCGTTAGAACTTTTTGCTACTACAACCATATACCAGGGCGAGGGGAAATTAACCATTTACGATAAAACACAGGGAACTATTAATAATCAATTGTATGTGGCCAATATCTTCGGCCTTAAATACAAAAATGTAAGGGTTCTGGCGCCTTTTGTAGGTGGAGGCTTTGGATCAGGCCTACGCCCGCAGTACCAATTATTTTTGTGCGTAATGGCTGCGCTTCACCTTAAACGTAATGTTAAACTGGTTTTAGAACGGAAACAAATGTTTTCTTTTGCACACCGTCCGCCAACAATTCAGAAACTACGTTTTTCGGCAGATGTTAACGGTAAACTAACTGGCTTAAATCATTCTGCAATCAGCGAAACTTCTTCATTTGAGGATTATTTCGAACCCATTGCATCCTGGAGTCATCGGCTTTATCCGGCTCCAAATACCTTATTCGAGCAAGAATTGGTTCCGTTGGATGTGCATACGCCATTGGATATGCGTGCGCCGGGTGGCAGTACATCGCTCCACGCCATTGAGTGTACCATGGATGAATTGGCTTATAAATTAAATATAGATCCGCTTGAACTGCGATTAATAAATTATTCGGAAATGGATCCGTCAGCCAAAAAACCCTATACCAGCAAGGCTTTAAGGGCTTGTTACTTGGAAGCGGCAGAAAAATTCGGCTGGGATAAACGAAATCCCGAACCTGGAAGTATGGTGCGCGGAAACAAACTGGTGGGTTATGGAATGGCAACCGGAATCTGGGATGCGTTTCAGTTTCCCTCACGCGTGGAAGCCATGATTAATGCGGATGGAAAAATGGTGCTGAATAACGCGGTTACAGATATTGGCACCGGAACCTTCACCGTGATGACGCAGATTGCTGCAGATGAACTTGGCTTAAATATGGACGAGGTAGATTTTCAATATGGCGACAGTAAAAAACCTTTCTCCATGTTTCAGGGTGGCTCTGCAATGACCGCTTCAACTGGTGTTGCCATTGTAGTTGCCGCAAAAGAGCTGCGAAAAAAGCTTTTAAAGAAAGCAAAGGAAATGACCAACTCACCCTTCAAAAAAGCCGAGAATGATCAGGTTACTTTTAAAAACGGAACAATATTTCTAAATAGCGACCCAAATGTTTTGGTAACCTTTAAAGAGTTGATTGCTTTTAATAAAGGTAAAACAATCAAAACCACTAATATGGGGAAACCGCATTTATTAAAACTTAAAGATTACAGCCTGGCTACCCATAGCGCATCTTTTGTTGAAGTAGAAGTGGATAAAGATCTTGGTGTAGTGACTGTAACCAGATCGGTAACCGCAGTGGCGGCAGGAAAAATCATCAATCCGAAAACTGCAAAAAGCCAGATTTATGGCTCTATGGTTTGGGGTATCAGCAAGGCTTTGCATGAGGAAACCATTATGGATCCTAATCTTGGAAAATACATGAACAGCAATTTAGGCGAGTATCACTTACCTGTTCATGCCGATATCAAGCAATTTGACGTTATCTTTGCTGATGAACCTGATGAATTGATTAATGAGATTGGCGTAAAAGGTGTTGGCGAGATCGGTCTTGTAGGTATGCCGGCAGCCATTTCGAATGCGATATTCCATGCCACGGGCAAACGTATTTATAAATTACCGATCCATTTAAACGACTTAATTTAAGATAGCTAATTGCCCTCATCAAAAATGATTATCCGAAAAATACTTCCCATAATACTCTTCTGTATTATTGCCTTAAACACAGCCGCCCAAACCGAAAACACCGGGTGGCTGTTTATTTCTCATACCCAAAAAGTGAGTGAAAAATTTGATGTTTTAGCAGATTTCCAACTCCGTTCTTCTGATCAACTGAATGACTTTTCTGCCCTGCTTTTTCGCACGGCCTTAAATTATAACATCAATAAAAAACATGCTGTTGCAGTAGGCTATGCTTTTCTTGGAAAACGGGAAGAAAACGAAATGGAGGTAAAGGTTTTTAATCCGGAGCACCGGATTTATGAGCAATACCTTTTCAATTTCAATACCAAACGCACAGAGTGGACTTTAAGGTTCCGGTTAGAACAACGTTTTATTAACCAGGAAAATCAGACAGATTTTTCACAACGTGCCCGCGGGTTCCTGGCAGCTCAGATTCCACTCATCGCCAATGCTGATTTTAGCAAAGGTGTTTATACCGGTATTCAGAATGAACTTTTCCTTACCGTTCAAAATAAAAATAAGGTAAACGGAAGGATGTTTGATCAGAACCGCTCCTTTGCATCATTAGGTTACCGCTGGAGTAAAAAAATCGATACCGAATTTGGTTACCTGTTTTGGTCGCAAAAAGATGATGAAGGTTATGCTAAAACGAACGTTTGGCAGTTGATGATTACAACGAGTTTTTAATTTTCCCGAAGTGAAATTCAAGTCCGGGTTTCACCAACCCTACCCCTCTTTGTTAGTAAATCGACAAGAACGCTACACCGATTTTGGCAAGTTTGCAGATTAATCAAACAAAGTCAACAATAGCGTTTCATGTAGGCCCCATACATTATCTGATTTTTCAAAGAAAGCGGATATAATTGCACCACCTGAGCCGTTACTGAAATAATTCAGGATACATATTGCCTTATCATTACTATTGTTGAAAATTATAGGAGAGAAGGTTACGATAATACGGCTTTTAGTAGCTTTTTTGGTAGTGCCAAACCACTTTTTATTATTTATTTTAAGCGCGTAGTTTTTAAGATTCGATGTATCAATTTTAGTAAGGAAGTCAGTCCAATCTTTTTTATGCCAGAATTTTGTACTTGTCGTATCCAAAGTATTATAAGACGGATTGGCCAGATGAATATTGTTAAAAAGATTTCGATCAGTTAGCGATTTGACCGATATTTTTGATTTGGGTAGATCGACAGTTTTTAATATCTTCTTATAAACTTCAAGCGTATCCTGACGACTTTGGGCAGTGGCGATAGTTATTAAGCATAGTACCAGCACTGATAGTAATAATATATTTTTCATTATAAGCAAGATTTAATATTAGATGATCCAAAGGTATTATTTTGTTCTTTCATTATATTTGCTTCAACATGAATCTTGTTTTTTACAAATCCTTATTCTTTATAATCCATCATACATCAATAGGTTATATCGAGACAATAATCCATTAGGCTTATTTAGGATTGGAACTCTGTATACCTTTCGACTGAGCATAAGCATACAACAAATAGCCTATTTCATCAACATAACATGACGCTATTAGATTGTGTTGCTCTATTCCACAATATAAGCATTATAGTTGATGAGCGAACAACTACAGAGATAAGACCAGATGCCACGCTACTCCCCCATACAAAACAGTTTAGAACTTCCCTCCAGTTCAGCTTCATGATGTGTAACCAGCAAAACTGTTGTACCCTGTGCTAAAAATAATGCTTGAAGTTTCTCCAGCAATGAACTTTTCAACTTTTTATCAAGTGCAGAAAAAGACTCATCCATTAACAATAAAGCAGGTTTGGTAGATAAAGCACGCAAAATGGCCAGCCGTTGCTGTTGTCCACCAGAAAGCTGATTGGGCAAATGCTGCCTGAAACTTTCCATTTCACCAATCGCTAATAATTGATCGATATAGGGATGATTATTTGTTCCAAATTTCAAATGTTCTTCCACAGTCATGTTCGGAAACAGGGCATAATCCTGAAAAACAAAACCAACATTCCGTTCCTGAATCCGCTTTGAAAATCTGCTTGCAGAATCAAACCAAACTTCCCCATTAAATTTAATCAGGCCCTGCTCTGGCGTTACTAATCCTGCTAAAACTTTCAGTAAGGTAGTTTTTCCAACACCAGAAGGACCGGTAATTCGCGTAACTTTCCCGGTTTCAAATACGGTATTTACCTTTAATTCCTCCCAGCCTTTGTAGGTTTTGATGCGCTTTGAAATGTCTATCTCTATCATTCAAAAGGATTTTTAACAGCTTTTTTATTAAAAATAAAAACGGTAAGCACTATCGTAAAAGTGATCGCAAATAGAATGAGTGCATAATGATTGGCACTGGTATAATCCATGGTTTCAACCGAATCATAAATGGCAATAGAAGCAACTTTTGTTACACCAGGAATATTTCCCCCAATCATTAGCACCACGCCAAATTCTCCAAGTGTATGGGCAAAAGTCAATACTGCGGCAGTATAAACTGATGCTTTAATATTGGGCAACAAAATATAAATAAAAGTTTGCCAACGCGTTTTACCCATAGTGTAGGCGGCCTGCGCCAGATTTCCTGGCAAGTGACCAAATGCCGATTTCACCGGACTGATCATAAAAGGTAAACTGTAAATAACAGAAGCCAGGATCAATCCCTCGAAAGAAAAAACAAGTTGAAGATTCAAGTGATTAAGCAACCACTTACCAAAGCCATTGTTCGGACTGAAAGCTAAAAGCAGGTAAAAGCCTAAAACCGATGGAGGCAATACCAATGGCATCGTAATCAACGCTTCGACCAGTATTTTTGGCATGGTACTTTTTCCTGAAAGCCAGTAAGCCACCGGAATTCCGATCACCAAAAGTATAATTGTAGTAATCAGGGCAAGCTTAAGGCTTAAAAAAATCGGTTCAAAATCCATTTAACTTTTCTCTACTACAGGTAAATGATAGCCACTTTTGCGAATGATGTTTCGGGCGGAGGATGATGAGAGATATTCGTAAAATTTTGTCGCTTCCTTTAACATGCCTTTTTTCGCATAAGCTAATAAAATCGCACCCTGTTCAATTTTTTGATAACTTTTAGCGTCTATCCTTGCCCATTTTAATTTAGATTGATCTACGTTTTCATACAAAAATGATTCCGTCGTAAAGCCCAAACCAATGGCGCCAGTTTGAATGTAGGTATTTACCTGCGAAATGCTTTCAGCATATACCAGTTTTGAAGTTACTTTATCCTTTAGTTTATAGTAGGCCAAGGCCTCTTCAGCAGCTTTGCCATAAGGAGCAGTTTTCGGATTGGCAACAGCCAACCTACCTGCTTTCGTATTCAGTAATGTATTTTGCCAGTTCTTCAGATCCACGTTAGCGTTTCCACAGATAATTAAACTGCCCAGGGCGTAAATTTTAGGTTTTTGCAAACCAAATCCTTTTGCATATAACTGGTCGGGAAACTCCGTATCTGCAGACAGAAATACGTCATAAGGCGCGCCATTCATAATCTGAGTAGTAAGTTTTCCAGAGGCACCAACAATAGCTTCTATCTTAATTCCTGTTTTCTTATTAAAATCTGCCTGAAGTTTTTTAATTAATGTTTGTGCGTTTGCGGCTACAGCTACGCGTAATGTTTGCGCAGAAAGCGGGGCATCAACCACGAAACAAATCATGACCCATAAAATTAATATTTTTAAACAAAAGGGATTTTTCATGAAAGAAAACTTATCATCTCAATTTTAAAAAAGGCTAATCTAGCTAAAATAACAGGGAAATGTTACTTGGGTTTGGGTGATCTATAGAAAAAATGCACAAAGCAGCTTTTTAAATTAACCAAAAAAAAATAAAACTTTCGCTACCTATATTGTTACTAATGGAGGCAAGTGTTAAACAATTTTTTAGAAATATAGTGGTTAACTTGCATTACCGGAAAAATGATGAGATGAAAGAGATTGCAGATATTTTAAAAGCATACGAAAAGGCTAAAAAGGAAGGGAAGAAAACCGCCCTGGCTACGGTAGTAAAAGTGGAAGGATCATCGTACCGCAGGCCGGGCGCAAGAATGCTCATCACCGAAGATGGCCTTTTAACTGGTGCGATTAGTGGTGGCTGTTTGGAAGGTGATGCACTAAGAAAAGCACTCAGCGCCATCCACCAGCAAGAAAACAAATTGGTTACTTACGATTCTATGGATGAAGATGATGCCAAATTTGGCGTTCAATTGGGGTGTAATGGAATCGTTTACATTCTTTTTGAACCAATTTTTGATGACATACAGGCCAATCCGATTGCGATTTTAACTGCATTACAGGCCAAGCGTGAAAATGCTGCCGTAGCCGTACTATTTTCGCTGGAGGGAAAAGAACAAATTGGCACGAATGCAGTATTAAGAAAGAACGATCAATATACTAAGCTAGAAAATGAGCATTTGCAGTTCTATAGCCATGATTTACAACATGTTTTAGAAACAAAAAAATCAAATTTCATAGATTACTCAATAGCTGAAAAACCTGTAAATGCATTTCTCGAATTTATCAGTCCACCGATTTCGCTGATTATTGCCGGAGCCGGAAATGATGCACAACCACTTGCAAACATCGCCGATTTACTTGGTTGGACGGTCATCATCGCCGATGGCCGACAAACACATGCTAACCATCAGCGCTTTCCAAACGCCAACCAAATTTTAGTTGCAAAGCCAGCGCAATTGCTTCCGCAGGTGGAGATTGATGGAAATACGGCTTTCGTTTTAATGACGCATAATTATAACTATGACCTCGCCCTACTCAACCTCCTGCTACCTACAAACGCGCCATATATTGGTACTTTAGGTCCAAAAAAGAAGTTGATCAGAATGTTGGATGAATTGAACCTGAATACAGATGAAAATCAATCGAGGGTGCATGGACCGATTGGATTAGACATTGGTGCAGAAACTGCTGAAGAAATTGCAATTTCTATTGTAGCCGAAATTAAAGCGGTTTTATCACGCGCATCTGCAGGGCAATTGAAAAAGAAAAATGCGCCTATTCATGTTCATCAAACTGAAAATAATTAATGAATACCGGAATCATCATTCTGGCTGCAGGGAATTCAAGCAGGTTAGGTAGACCGAAGCAGCTATTGATTTTTAAGGATAAAACCCTGATCGAATGGACCATTGAAGCTGCTTTGGCAACCAAATTTAAGCCTGTTGTGGTGGTGTTGGGTGCCTTTGCAAATCAGGTTAAAGAAAAAATCCCTTTAACTGTCGCACACATCATAAATGACAATTGGAGCGATGGGATGGCTTCCAGCATCGCAGCCGGACTCGCAGAAATACTAAAACATTCTCCAGATCTGGAAAACCTCATTATTACCGTATCCGATCAGGCATTCATCAACGAGACAATTCTATCAGCATTGCAACAAAAACACATCAGTACCAAAAAAGGCATCATTGCAAGCAGTTATGCTAAAACAACTGGTACCCCGGCACTGTTCAATAAAAGGTATTTCTCTCAACTTTTATCCCTTACCGGAAATAATGGTGCCAAATCTATGTTAAAATTACACGATAATGATGTAGAAACTGTTGCTTTTGCGCAAGGTAATATTGATATTGATACCGAAACCGATTACCACAATTTAATAAACAATTAATGATAGCAGATTCGTTCGGAAGAGTTCACGATTATTTAAGGATATCCCTAACAGATAACTGCAATTTCCGCTGCTTTTATTGTATGCCAGAGGAAGAATACGACTTCACTCCCGCTTCCAGGTTAATGCAAACCAATGAAATTATTCAACTGGCTAAAGTTTTTGTAGAACAGGGCGTAAAAAAAATCAGGCTTACCGGTGGTGAACCCTTAGTTCGAAAAGATGCCGCGGCCATTATCTCGGCATTAGGAAAGCTTCCTGTAGAATTGGTAATTACCACCAATGGAACCCGGATTGCAGAAATGCTTCCTACCCTAAAAGAAGCTGGAATAAAAACGGTGAATATCAGTCTGGATACCTTGCAGCCAGAAAAATTTATGCTCATTACCCGTCGGGATGTTTTCCACCAGGTACGCAGTAATATTGAATTATTATTGCAAGAAAAAATTACCGTCAAAATTAATATGGTGGTAATGAAAGGCTTAAACGACAGCGAGATTAAAGACTTTATCGACTGGACGAAGCACAATCCTATTCAAATCAGGTTTATTGAGTTTATGCCTTTTAGCGGCAATAAATGGACGAGTAATAAAATGTTTTCACTTCAGGAAATTTTGACGGAGGTTGAAAAAGATTTCACGGTCTTACCAGTGGAAGGTGCACCGCACGATACGGCCAAACATTTCATGATTCCGGGACATGAGGGTTCTTTTGCCATTATCAGCACCATGACGGCCCCTTTCTGCAGCACTTGCAACAGGATGCGTTTAACGGCAGATGGAAAACTTAAAAATTGTTTATTCTCTAATGGTGAGACTGATTTGCTTACTGCCCTGAGAAATGGTGAAGAAGTCTTACCGTTGATTAAAGCCAATATCTGGAGCAAGAAAAAAGAATTGGGTGGTCAATTGATCAGTCACTTCGAAAAGCTTGATGCTGATGCGATTAACAACAGAAGTATGATCACAATTGGAGGATAATGATTACTGTAGACCAAGCCAAAAAAATTATCACCGATAACATTACCACTCTTCCACCCGTAACTATTCCACTTAACCGTGCCGCCAGACATACTTTGGCTGCTGATATTTATGCAAAGTTTGATATCCCTGCTTTCAGGCAATCATCTATGGATGGTTATGCAATTAAATTTGAAGCATCCTCGAAAACTTATACGCTGGTAGGCGAAATGGCTGCAGGAACAAGTCAGTTAATAACGATCAGAGCTGGCGAAACAAGTCGGATTTTTACCGGTGCACCACTTCCTGAAGGGGCAGACACCGTAATCATGCAGGAAAAAATTTCGAGGTCTGCTGATGAGATCACTATAGAAGATCTTAAAGCAACAACCGGACTAAACGTAAGGGAAAAAGGCGCTGAAATAAAAACAGGTGCATTGGCCATGCAGGCTGGAAGTTTGCTTACACCTGCAGCCTTAGGCTTTTTAGCCGGAATCGGCATCAGTGAAGTTGCCGTTTTTCCGACGCCTAAGGTGAGCATCATTCTTACCGGAAATGAATTACAACAACCAGGAAAACCTTTGTCTTTTGGACAGGTATATGAATCTAATTCCTATTCACTTTCGGCTGCATTAAAATATGAAGGCATTGAGGAAGTTGAGGTGCTTTGGATAAATGACAATCTCGATGCGTTGGTTGAAACGCTCCAAAAAGCCATGAATCAAAGCGATGTGGTACTACTTACCGGAGGCGTGAGTGTAGGCGATTACGATTATGTAATTGCTGCCGCTGAAAAATGTGGCATTGAGCAGAAGTTTCATAAAATAAAACAGAAACCGGGAAAGCCTTTATATTTTGGCACCAAAGATAGGAAACTTATTTTCGGTTTGCCTGGCAACCCATCATCCGTGTTAAGTTGCTATTACAACTACGTTTTGCCAGCAATTAAAGCGCTTTCCAAACAACAAAGCAGCGTAAAAGAAATTGAGGCAGAACTCGACGTTGATTATGATAAACCAGCTGGACTTACTCATTTTTTGAAAGGAGTCTATTCAGGAGGAAAAGCAAAACCGTTAAATGCGCAGGAATCATTTCGCCTAAGTTCTTTTGCCCAATCCAACTGCCTGATTTGCTTAAATGAAGATCAGCAACATTTTACAGCGGGAGATAAAGTAACTGTAATGCTGCTTCCTGAATAATTTAAACTGTTTGACGCTATGGGAGTATTAGGTATCAAGTGGAGAGTATCAAGTAGAAAGTATCAGGTATCATGTAGCAGGTATTAAGTATCAAAACCAATTAACCATTTACTTTACAAATTATTAGTATCTATTATCAAGACCTTATAGTCAATATGAAGTATCTATTTTCCATTTTAATCTTATTTTGCATCAAAAGTCAGGCGCAAGAAAGCAAGCAATTTACCGTTGAAGGAAGTGTTAAGCAAAAACTCACCATCAATCTGGCATCGCTTTCAGCTTACAAAACAGTGAACTTAGATAGCCTGGTAATTTATAATCACCTTTTCCAGCGCAAAAGCAGCATCAAAAATATTAAAGGTGTTGCCCTCAAAGAAGTGCTTGGAAAAGTAGAAATTAATGAAACCTCGCCTAAAAAACTGAGTGAATATTACCTGGTTTGTACCGCTACTGATGGATATAAAGTTGTTTTCTCCTGGAATGAAGTCTTCAATTCCAAATCCGAAAACAATATCCTAATTTTGACAGCTTTTGATACTGATCCTGCGAAAGCAGAAAAAGGAAACATAGCCATGATTGTCACCACAGATGTTGCAACAGGCAGGAGATTTGTTAAGGGATTGAATAAAATAAGTATTCTTAAAACGAACTAATATGAAATTAGAAATCATCAGTTTTGGTCAAATTTCTGAATTCATTGCCAATCAGCAAATTGAATATCCAGGGATGGAAAATACAGACCAGCTTCAACAATATCTGGAAACATCATTCCCGCAATTAACAGGGATGAAATATAAGTTGGCGGTAAATCAAAACATCATCCAGGCCAATCAGCTACTTACAGAAAATGATAAGGTGGCAATTATGCCACCATTTTCGGGAGGTTAAATCAATGGATCAGGAGCGATACAGCAGGCAGCTTATCTTAAAAGGCTTTGGAGCAGAGGCACAGCAAAAACTCATTGAAGCCCGTGTACTGGTACTTGGTGCAGGTGGTTTGGGTTGCCCGATATTGCAGTACCTTGCCGCAGCAGGTATTGGGGAGATAGGAATGGTAGATGATGATACGGTATCACTATCTAATCTTCACCGGCAAATTCTTTTTGATACAACTGACATTGGCAAACCCAAAGTTCAGGTCGCTGCTCAAAAACTGCGGGTGATGAACCCTGATATTTCAGTTAAAGATTATTACATCCGCCTGGATAAAAATAACGTGCTCGACATAATAGAAAGTTATGACTTGGTTATAGACAGCACTGATAATTTCGAATCGCGGTATTTAATAAATGATGCCTGTGCATTACTGCAAAAACCATTGGTGTTTGCAGCGGTTTCAGGTTTTGAGGGGCAATTGGCTATTTTTAATGTGAAAGATAAACAAGGAGTTGCCACAAATTACCGAGACCTGTTCCCTATTCCTCCAAAGGCTGGTGAAGTTCAAAACTGTGCAGAAAACGGCGTTCTGGGTGTGTTACCAGGAATCATCGGTACCATGGCTGTAGCAGAAACAATCAAACTAATTACCGGAATAGGCCAGCCATTGATTAATAAACTACTTCATTATCATTCGCTTACCCATTCACAATACGAACTCAACATTTTAGCAGGTAGTAATTATGATTTATCAAAAAGCAAAGCCGATTTTTTAATGATGTATAATGAGCAATCTGGTGCTACGGCATCTGTTTTCGAAGAGATAGATGTGGAACAAATGCAACTTTTACAAAAACAGGAATCCGTGTTAGTAATTGATGTAAGAGAGAAACACGAATTCCCGATCCTAAATAAAGAGATCTATCAGCAGGTACCCATGTCTGAATTTGGCACTTTCCTGCAAAACAATATAGAGGCTAATCAGATTGTATTGCTTTGTCAGCATGGAATTAGAAGTGTAACCGCTGCTGAATTACTACATGAAAAATATGGGCACACGAAGAAAATTTATAGCTTAAAAGGTGGCATTTCAAAATGGAGAAATCACTTTCTAAAAAAATAATATGAGTGAAAAGAAGATAAAAAATATTTTTGTGGAAGGCGTAATCAGTCCGGCATTCATTGCCGACAGCATTGCAAAGCACGCTACAAAAACCGCTATCGGTGGCCATAGTATATTTATGGGTCAGGTGAGGCGCGATGAAATAGACGGAAAGTTTGTTGCTGCTATTGATTATACCACTTATGAAGAAGTTGCTTTGGCTAAAATGCATGAAATCAGAGAAGCAATTTTTGAAAAATACCCGTTAAGCTGTATGCATGTACACCACAGTTTAGGTAAGGTAAAAGCTGGCGAAATCTGTTTGTTTGTGTTTACCTCCTCAGCACACAGAAAGCCAGCCATTGAAGCCTGTAACGAATTGGTAGAACGCATCAAGGCTGAACTGCCAATTTGGGGTAAAGAGATATTTGAAGACGAATCGCACCAGTGGAAGGAAAACATATAATATGGTAAACATTACAAAAAAGTCAAATTCATTAAGAATTGCCATCGCCACTGCTACCGTGAAGGTTTCGAAACAAGAAACGATAGACGCAGTAGTACAAAGGAAAATACCCAAAGGTGATGTTTTCGAATTTGCCCGTGCAGCAGGACTATTTGGTGTCAAAAAAACAAGTGATGTCATCCCGGATTGTCACCCGCTTCCCATCGAATTTACTTCTATTACCTATGACATAGAGGGTTTAAATATCATTATTTCTGTAGAAGTGCATACCATTTATAAAACCGGAGTTGAAGTGGAAGCCATGCATGGTGCATCTGTTTCTGCACTTACCATGTACGATATGCTGAAACCTATTGATAAAGGTGTAGAAATTCAAAACATCCGCCTTCTTAAAAAATCCGGAGGTAAATCTGACTTTAAAAACCTCAAATTCCCTGAATTAAAAGCAGCAGTCGTAGTGTGTTCTGATTCTATTTTCGGGCAAATGGCTGAAGATTTTTCAGGCAAAGCCATTATGGCAAGACTGGAAAAATTTGAGATCGAAACAGAGAAATACGCAGTAGTTCCTGACGAAGTTGAGGCGATTAGAAACACTGCATTAGAACTGTCTGAAAGTGGCATCAACCTGCTCATTTTTACTGGCGGCACGGGATTATCTCCGAGAGACGTTACTCCTGAAGCGATCAGTCCATTAATTGACCGCCAAATTGATGGGATTATGGAAACCGCCAGAACATACGGACAAGAACGCATGCCTTATGCAATGTTATCGAGGGGCATTGCTGGTTTTATTGGTGATACTTTGGTATTAACCTTTCCAGGATCTAAAAATGGTGTGGAAGAGTACATTGATGCGTTGTTTCCCCAGATTTTACATCTTTTCAAAGTGAATAAAGGTCAGAGACATTAGAATAATAGCAGGTTAAATCAATAATTTTCAAGATAAAAGAGCCTAGCAACTTCGCCAGTCTTATAAAAAGATTCAAAAAATTTTGACATGAAGAAATTAAGGTAAACAAGTCCACGCTCAAAGTTTGGATCCCTTAATGTTTCAACTAAACGATAGGTCGTAGCGAGACAATACGACCAGGGCTAACCAATAAATTTCAAAAAAATTGTAGAAAGCTTGCTCATAAATGTATCTTTGTTGCAATTGAAGCATTCGGGCAAATCATATCGCAAGCAAATACTCACTCAAATTTGGGGGTTACTTTTATTGGTATTATTTACCAGTGCGTTATTCATTCAGGCCCTTCATCACCATGATCAGGAGACTTCTGATCACTGTAAAACTAAGTCAGAGCAGGTACAATCAACTACTCAACTTAAGGCAAGCAAAGTAAACTGTAAACTTTGTGAGGTTTTAAAACACCAATCTCATATCTATACACTTCCAGGTAACTGCGAAACAACCTTGGGCTTAAATGAACCATCTGATTACCAGTTTATTTATCTGGGGAAACACCCTGTTGTTTACATTCTTTCTGCGGCCAATAAAGGGCCACCAAGTGTAATCGCCTAACACCTCACCAGAGGTTTCTTTTATTTTTACAAGGATTTTCATACAATGTAACCGCTTGCGGTAAACATTCCATTTACTATATTTTTTATGCTTCAAGCCATTTCGCTATCCAAAAATTACGGATCGTATCAAGCCCTCAATCAATTAAATTTAACTGTTAATCCAGGAGAAGTGTATTGCCTGCTCGGTCAAAACGGTGCCGGAAAAACCACCACCATCAACTTGTTTTTAGGTTTTATCGAACCCAGCGCCGGAAAAATCCTGATCAATAATGAAGAAATTTCTGCAAGCGATGATAAACGGAGAAAGCATCTTGCCTATATCCCTGAAGTAGTGATGCTTTATGGCAACCTGTCTGCTATTGAAAACCTCGATTACTTTTCTAAGTTAGCTGGTTTCGATTATAGCGAAGCAGAACTCATAAACTTTTTATCCAACTGTGGTTTACAGGAAGCTGCACACCATAAACATTTGGCAGGTTTTAGTAAAGGAATGCGTCAGAAAGTAGGCATTGCCATCGCAGTTGCAAAAAATGCGAAGATCATTTTAATGGATGAACCCACCAGCGGACTTGATCCAAAGGCTACTGCCGAATTTACCGAGCTGGTTAAAAAACTCGCTTCAGAAGGTAAATCCATCCTGATGGCTACACATGATATTTTTAATGCTGTGAGTCTGGGTACACATATCGGTATCATGAAACAAGGGGAGCTTATTCACACCTTATTGGCAAGCGAAATCTCTGCTACAGATCTTCAGGAATTATACTTACAAACCATTTAATCGAACATTTTTAATGTACCAACAATATAACGTCCGCTGGATATGGCAGACAATTTTATTTTTTTTAATTATAAACACCATCAGCATTACTTCCTTTGCACAGATTAAAGTATCCGGTAGCATAAAAGATGTACAAGGAATAGCTATTAACAAAGCCACCATTAAATTTAAAAATGGTAAAGATCTATTGAACCTCAGCAGCGATTCGGCCGGAAGCTTCTCTATTGTATTACCAAGAGCTGCTACTTATACCATCACTGTTTCGGCTATTGGCTACAGCACATTTTCTAAAAACATCCCCTTTAATGGTTTAGGTGATTTCAATCTGGATCCGATTATTTTGGCAACAGCCAATGAAGAGCTGCAAACCGTTGAAATCGTTGGCACCAATGGTAAAAAATATTATGGAAACTACTCATTTTCGGCGACCAAGACAGCAACTTTAAACAAGGATATCCCACAGGCCATTTCTTCTGTTTCTAAAGAATTAATTGCCGATAGACAGGCAGCCGTATTAGCCGATGCGGTTAAAAACGTAACCAGTGTATCTCAAAGCAGTTTCTATAATCAGTTTTCTATTCGCGGTATTAATCAAAACGAAGAAGGAACGATCATTAATGGAATGCGTACCCGTCAAAATTATTTCAACCAGCCACTCACCAATAACCTCGAAAGAATAGAGGTCATTAAAGGTCCGGCGAGTGCTACCTTCTCTAGCGTAGACCCTGGCGGAAGTATCAATCTGGTCACTAAGAAACCTTTAACCGAAGACCGGAAAGAGATCAGTATTTCTGGTGGAAGTTTTAGTACCGTTCGCGGTGCATTGGATTTTACTGGCCCCATTAATCCCGAAAAAACCTTATTGTACAGATTGAATGTAGGTTATGAAGACAGTAAAAGTTTCCGTGACCTGCAATTTAGAAAAGGATATATGATTGCCCCATCTTTTTCCTATATCCCAAATGATCAGACGAGTTTGAACGTAGAGATGGTGTTAAACAACAGTAATTCTAGGCTGGATCGCGGACAGGCGATTTTCGGCGCTGTAGCCGGGCAAACCGATTTAAATAGTACCCCAATACGTTTTAACATGGGTGCGAGTAATGATAAATTTAATACGCAAGACCTGATGCTGATGGCAAATTTCGTCCATAAATTTTCTAAAAGCATCGCTTTCAATGTGGCCTATATGCAACAAAACTGGAACGAAGACTTGTTAGAGCATCGTACTAATAATGCTTTCGCTATCGATGAGAACAATCAACCCATTCGTAGCCTTGCGGGAATGATTGCCGTTCAGCGCCAGCAAAAATATTCTACAGAAAATATCAGTTCTTATTTCAATATCAATGCAAGCACTTTTGGCCTCGGGCATAAACTGGTAGTGGGCTACGATCGCATCACTACTCAAAAATTAAGAGGTGGCGGAATCAATACTGCCCAGGGCTATCGCTTAAAAGACGGAACAATTGCAGCAAGATATGATGTGAATAAAAAAGATCTTTACCAGTTTCGCGTAGTGAACGGTATAAATGCCCCTGTTACAAATGTAGAGCCTTTTAACCTGGCTAATCCTAACTACACCTTAAAGAACATCAGCGATTATGTGTTTGCGAAAGTAGAAATACCACCTTCGTATTACCTCATCAATGGGGTTTATCTTCAGGATCAAATCAAATACCAGCAACTTACCGTAACACTAGGCTTACGCCAGGAATGGTATGAAGATTATGGCAATTACAGGCTTACCAACGAAACTAAAATCAGTCAGCACAAGCTTTTACCGAGGTTAGGAATTACTTATGCCGTAAATAGTCACATCAACGTATATGGAACTTATCTTCAAGGCTATCAACCACAAAGCAACACCGCCGCTTTAGTGATTGTGCCACCTCCGGCAGGTACCAGTTTCAAACCCCTGGAAAGTGATTTAAAGGAAATTGGTGCAAAATCTGAATGGCTTGGTGGTAATTTGATGGTCAATGTTGCCCTATTCGAAATCAATCAGAAAAATTTATTAATAAACGCCAATGATCCTTTTGATGTTAACCGTTTAATTGAACGCGGCGCACAGCGAAGCAGAGGAATTGAGGTAGAATCATCTGGTTTCATTAAACCAAACTGGCAGTTTAACGTAGGCTACAGCTATATAAATGCCGTTGTTACGGAAGATTTTAATCCTTTAGTAGTTGGCGAACGGGTGCAAAATACACCAATGCATAGCGCCAGTTTATGGACACGTTATAACCTGGAGGCCAGAACATTAAAAGGGCTTGGTTTTGGTGCAGGCGTACAATATAGCGGAAACAAACTTCCCCTATACATCAGAGATTTTACCCTTCCTGCTTATACCGTTATAGATGCGGCCATCTATTATTCGCCAGCTGCATCTAAAGTTCAGCTCGCCATGAATATCAATAACATCCTGAATAAAACCTATTGGGTGGGTGCACAAAATTATTTACGGCTTTTCCCTGGTACCCCCAGAAATGTTATGTTTAATGTAACCTATAGAATATAATGCCAAATATCACCGTTATAATCGCCAAACAAACCTACAAATCAACCTTTGGTAATCGGGCAACTTTAGTACTCACTATTTTATTGGGACTTTCGCTTTGCCTGGCCACTTATGTAGGCTGGCAAAATTTTAAAACACAAAATAACCAACGTCTACATTACAAAAATCTGGTGCGGGAGCAATGGCTTTCCAAACCGGATAAGCACCCGCACCGGATGGCTCATTATGGTTACCTGGCTTTCAGGGAAAAGCATGAGTTAAGTTTCTTCGACTTTGGGATTGAAAGTTTCGCTGGCGTTTCTATATTTCTGGAAGCCCATAAGCAAAACACCGTGAACTTTAGTGAGGCTGGCTTCTCTAACGGCATGTTACGCTTTGGCGAAATCAGCATTGCAATGGTATTGCAGTTATTGGTACCACTGCTTATCTTTTTCCTGGGTTATAACAGCATTTCCGCAGAGCGGGAATCAGGAACGCTGAAAATTTTACTATGCCAGAATGTAAGCTGGAAAAAGCTGCTTTGGGGAAAAACCTTCGGAATTATTGGCGTGGCCTTAACCATTTTTATTCCGCTGATTCTGCTTACAGTTCTGCTCTGGGCATCTTTAAGCCATTGGGAAATCAGCACCCATTCAGCCTTGCGCCTTTTAATTCTGATTACCAGCTACTCGGTTTATTTTTTTGTGGTTTCTGCCATTACCGTGCTGGTTTCTGCATTTCAACGCAGTTCCAAAACAGCTTTGATTACGTTATTATCCTGCTGGATTTTCTTTGCCGTGCTGATGCCGAGAATCGTTCAGGCTATAGGTTCAAAGATTCACCCTACGCCATCAAAAATCGAATTTGCCGATGCTGTAACTGCCGACATTCAAAAGCAGGGAGACAGCCACAATCCAAACGATGCGCATTATGCGGCCATCAAAGATTCGTTACTGCGTAAATACAGAGTAACAGATGTGAAAAAACTACCTTTCAATTATGGTGGATATATTATGGCTGAAGGGGAAAAGATTACTTCGAATATTTACAGCGACCATCAACGTAAGTTGAATGAAACCTTCGGGAAGCAGAACAGCTTTACCATAGTTGCAGGCTTGCTTAACCCCTACTTATCGCTGAAACAAATTTCGATGGCTTTAACTGCTTCCGATTTCAAAACCTACGTCGATTTCCAAAACCAGGCGGAAGCTTATCGCTACGGATTGGCGCAGAAAATGAATAAGCTTCAAATTGATAAAATCAGTAATATTTCGCCAGGTGAACATGAAAAACCTTTATCCATCAGCAAATCTAACTGGGCAGAGCAGCCAGATTTTAATTACAAATTTAACCACCTAAACCACGTTTTAACGCACGAATCGCTATCCCTGATTTCCCTTTTAATCTGGTTATTTGCATCACTTTTCTCGCTGCAATATGCCTCCAGGTGGATTAAAACAATATAAGACAAATGAAAAAAAGCACCTATTATTTAGAAACCAAACTTTTCTTCAGAAATCATTCTGCCTGGATTGGCATTGTTGTATTGCTCCTTACTGGCTTTGCAGGTTTATATTTCGGAAAAACATTTATTGCCAACCAAAAGGCTGTGATCAAAAAGGCGGCAGTGTTGCAGAAAAAACACACACTCGAAAATATTGAGCATTTTAATAAAGATATCGGACTAATTTTCTTCCACAATAAATTTTCTTCGGCAAACCTGCCAGATCAGTGGGCGGCATTTGCCAATGGACAAAGAGATGTAAATCCATATTTAATTTCGGTTACCATGCTGGCTTTAGAAGGACAACTCTACGATACCGATATTACTAATCCAGTAAGCATGCTGCTGGGAAATATGGATCTTAGTTTTGTATACATCTTTCTGTTCCCACTGGTAATTATTGCTTTTACGTACAACTTAATTTCCGAACAGCGGGAAAATGGCGTGTGGTCACTATTAAAATCACAAAGTAATGAATTAGCAAAAGTGATCTGGCAAAAATTTCTAATTAGGATTCTAGCTGTATTTGCAGTAGCATTTTTACTCCTTGTGGTTGCCATGATCTACCTGGAATTGCCAATAGATACCACATTGTTTGCAGTTGTCGGAATTATTGGGCTTTACCTTGCGTTTTGGTTTGCCGTTTCCATTTTTATTATTTCATTGGGTAAATCTTCCGGTTATAATGCATCAGCACTTATAGCCATTTGGGTGGCCATTTGTATAGTAATTCCAGCTTCTTTAAATCTTTTGCTTACCCAACGATATTCCGTTCCCGAAGCTTTACAGAATGTAATTAACCAACGCGAGGGCTACCATGAAAAATGGGATATGCCAAAGGATGTAACCATGAAGCCTTTTTTTGAACACTATCCGCAGCTAAAGAAATATCCTTTTCCGGCAGATAAAAGTTTTAGTTGGTTCTGGTATTATGGTATGCAACAAATGGGCGACGATCAGGCCTTAAAAAGCCGATTAACTGTTGCAAATAAGCTCGCCGCCAGACAGCAATTTACCGATATAGCCGCCTTGTTTTTCCCTACCATTCAAACGCAACTGGCCGTAAATGAACTGGCCGGATCGGATCTAAGTACACACCTGGGATTTCAACAGGCGGTGCATGATTACCATGAGCAAATCCGCCTGCACTTCTATCCGGCTATTTTTCAGGAGCAGGATATAGCTTCTACAAACATCAAATCAATTGGATTGAAAACCTTTAAAAGTAAGAAGGTGCACGATTGGAGCAAGTTGCTTCCACTCCTGATCTGGACGTTGATTTTCGCGGTAATTGCATTTCGAAATCTTAAAAGCAGTGCTTTGGTGAGAAATACTGCTACATAATTACAAGTTAGAAAGAGGTTTAAACATTAAGGTACTATGAAGATTGCCGATGGTCGTAGTGTTTCGCTACGACCATATCAAGCCTTAACGCTGTTCGAAATAAGGTAATTTACAACGGCCTGATCACAAAGCCATAATTATACGCCTTACCTAAAAAGCGATATTTGTTTAAGGGTTTAGCACCCCACGAATTTAAACCTCCAACTCCCCTTTGAAACGAGTCGACCGCTAAGATAGCATCTGAATTGGGAACAACATCAGATGCATGTTGCTGTTTTTTCGTCAACCCAGGATCCAGGTCTTCCGGCAGGTTATTCGTAGCACTAACCGAAAGCGGCTGCAAACCAATAATTTCTACACCTTTACCTTCTTTATTTAACAATCTCAACCACCGGGTATCCGTTCTATTCCCCGATTCTTGCGGACGATAATAAGGGTGTAGCTGATCCTTCACTTTACCGTTCCAGATTTTCATAAACGAATCTGCATTTCTGTCGACATAATTTTCACCGGGCCCGCGGCCATACCAAGTAAATTGATCGTGATCGCCGGATAAGTTCATCAACATACCAAACCGCATCATTTCCGGAAGATCATCTGCCAAAGCCTGGTAAGCAGCCGCCACCGTTAAGCTTCCATCACCCTTTACGGTATAAGTAAGGTTTACCGCGGCTTCAATGCCACGAAGTTTGGCTACATACGCAATGGAAACATTCTGATCGCTCTTTTGTGTTTCCTTGTAATTGTAAATCACATTGTATCCGGCAGCATCCCATAAGCGTAGGGTGCGTTGCGCACCTTCACCAAATTCATTATCAGTTGGTGCACGCCAGAAATTAAGGCGAGGTAGCTCATTAAAAATGTTTTTCCCGTCTTTACTCATTTTCAGCAAAGCCTGACCATTCTTTTGTGAAAATTCATACGCTACCTGATTGGCTTTTACGATGATTTTATCTGCTTTCTGTTCTGTAATGATTTCCCCAGCTTTAGTTTTAACAGGTTCAAAATAATGATTAGACTCAAAAGCAAACTCCTCTTTTGCTACTTCAAAACCAATTGGAATGAATTGATTGGCCTGCCTGGTATAGGCAAATACCTGAAGAAAATATTCTACACCAGCTTGCTTTTCTATCTTGGGTAAGGCGAGCTTAACATCTTTTTTGGCATCTGTAGGAATGGTCACATTAAATTTGCCCTGAGCCACTTCCGCTCCGTTCTTTAATAAAACCCATTTATAATTGTAATTTTTAGCCGTTAAATCAGTAAACTTAAAATCATTAATTACTGTAATTACTCCATTTGAAATGTCTTTTGGTTTGAAAAGAATATTCTGATAAACCTTTTTAACAATAGGTGTATGTGGCAGATAATGTTGATCTGGTGAAATAATTCCATCCATACAAAAATTCTCACTGTTCATTTTTTGGTAACCGTTTAAGTCACCACCATACGCCCAATAAGCCCTACCCTGCTCATCAACGGTTTTAAATCCATGGTTATACCATTCCCAGATAAAGCCACCCTGCATGTTTTTACTCGATCGCATCAAATCCCAATAATCCTGAAAGTTCCCCATGCTGTTGCCCATGGCATGAGCATATTCGCACATAATGTAGGGGCGGCCGAGGTCTTTTTTGGCATCATTGGTCATGCTCTCCCAGGATGGATACATGGGGCAAATGATATCTGTATTTCTATCTTTTTGATGTGCCTGCTCATATTGCACGGGTCTGCTTTGATCCCTTTTCTTGGCCCAGTCATAGAGGTCGAAAAATGCTTTTCCATTGCTGGCTTCATTCCCTAACGACCAGAAAATTACCGAAGCATGGTTTTTATCCCGCTCCACCAAACGCACCATCCGGTCTAAATGTGCGTCATGCCATTCGGGGAAATTTGATACATTCTCTGGGCCATAACCCAGGCCATGCGATTCGAGATTAGCTTCATCCACCAGGTAAATTCCGTATTTATCGCATAATTTATACCACAAAGGCGGTTGAGGATAGTGAGAGGTACGAACTGCATTGATATTTAATTCCTTCATTAACTGAATATTCCGCATCATCACTTCTTCAGAAACCACCTGTCCCGTTTGGGTATTAAACTCATGTAAGTTCACGCCCTTGAAATAAATTTTCTTCCCGTTGATAAAAACCTGCCCATCCTTAATCTCAATTTTTCTAAATCCAATCTGGTGCGAGGTGGCCTCAATCACTTCCCCTGAACTGTTTTTCAACACCAAAACCATGTTATATAAATTTGGTGTCTCGGCTGTCCATTTTAAAGGAGCAGGCACCATACCTGATAGATTGAGGTTAGCTTCCTGTTCAGCAGGTAGCGCTACTGTGCTTTGTTTTTTGAAAACCGGGTGATTGGAATTGTCCATTAACAACACTTCAATGGTTTGCTGTTCGGCCTTTTTACTATAATTTTTCAAAGTAAGATCAACATTAAACAAGCCGTTTTTATAAATGGCATCCAATGTAGGGTGTGCAAAAAAATCGAGGATTCGGGTTTGAGCTGTGCTATATAAATAAACATTTCTATTGATGCCACCCATGCGCCACATGTCCTGATCTTCGAGGTAATAACCATCACTAAATTTATGAACCTCGCAGGCTAATGTATTTACACCTGGTTTTAGATATGCAGTGATATCAAATTCTGCCGGACTTTTTGAATTTTCCGTATAACCCACCTTTTGTCCGTTCACCCAAACATACATGGCATTTGTTCCACCTTCGAAATGGATCATCACCCTGCGTCCTTTCCAACTATCATTCACAGTAAACTCCCTGCGATAGGCACCTACTGGCGAATCATCGCGATCGATAAAAGGTGGATTTGGCTTGAAACCAAAACCCTCACTTACATAGATTGGCGTACCAAAGCCATTAAATTCCCAGGTGCCGGGAACAGGCATAGCGGACCATTGTTTATCATCAAAATCTACCTTAAAGAAATCTTTAGGGGTTTGTGCCACCTTTGGTACCCATTTAAATTTCCAGAGGCCGTTTAAAGATTGATAATAACTGGAAGATTGATACTCGTTTTTTAGCGCCTGGTTTTGGTTGGCATAAGGGATAGAAGTTGCACGGGTATTTTCCTTATTAATGGCATAAACCTTCGGATTTTCCCAATCGGGGGTTTCCTGTGCGTAAAGATTGATGCTGATGAAAAGTAGCAACAAAATCAAATATTTATTCATTTGCTGAAATAGTTTAAAAGCCGTGATTATTTCATCCCAATATACAGCGGATGTTTCCCACTTCTAACTATCACTTAAAAAACGGCAAAATCAAATCAACATTTGTTAAAATATGGTATTTGAGCACAAACAATCATTGCGCTGATTCATCACCAATAGTTGAACCAGCGCAATAATTTTTACTTATTATTTTTATCGTCTTCGCCATCCGGGCGGATGATTAAGCGTAAAGTAGGATCATTGGTGATAAAACTCCACAACCAGTTGAAAGCCAGTTTTGCTTTATTCCGGAAACCAGCAATTGGAATAATATGGATAAATAACCAAACGAGCCAGGCGAAAAAGCCCCTGAAAAATCCTTTTGGAAGATCAACAACCGCTTTGAACTTGGCAATAATAGCCATAGAACCTTTATCATTATATTTGAAAGCTTTCATAGGTTTAGCTTGCTCTACAGCCAGCAAGTTTTCGCCAAGCAAATCACCTTGTTGAATGGCCACTTGCGCCAGTTGTGGATGGCCATTGGTAAATGCTGCATCAGTAAGCTGCAAACATTGATCACCTATAGCATAAACCCCTTTTACTCCTTCTACCTGGTTAAAGGCATCAACCAAAACGCGTCTTCCCTTACCAACAGCCTCTTTTGGTAACCCTGGTACTTCTCGGGCAATAACCCCCGAAGCCCAAATTAAAGTAGTTGCTTCAATCTCTGTACCGTCAGAAAGCGAAACTACATTTCCATCATAATTTTGAACCAGCTTACCAAGCATAATTTCTACACCCAGGTTTTTAAGCACTTTAATGGCTTCATTCTGGCTTTTCTGACTCATCGGCGCCAGCAAAGTTTGTAAACCATCAACAAGATAGATTTTACCAAGACCAGATTTGGCTTCAGGATAATCTTTTTTAATAATATGGCTTCCCATTTCAGCCATCATCCCGGCAAGCTCTACTCCTGTCGGGCCACCACCGGCAATTACAATACTCGAAAGTCTTTTTTTATCACTATCCTGCTCAGCCCTTACCGCTTTTTCCAATTGAAGGAGAATGTGATTCCGCATCCGCAGCGAGTCATCAATGCTTTTCATTGGTAATGCATGTTCCTTAATCTGGTTATTTCCAAAGAAATTGGTCTCTGTACCCATGGCAAGCACCAATACATCGTAATCCAATATTCCGTTATCAGTTACTACCTGTTGCTCGGCAGGAAGAATCTCTTGCAACACACCCATAAAAAAACGGGTATTTCTATCGTGAAACATCTTGCGGAAAGGGTAAATAATATTGGATGCTTCGATAAAGGCTGTTCCCACCTGATAAAGTAGTGGTGGAAAGAAATGATAATTATGCTGATCTACAAGAGTAACCTGATGAGATGTGCTTTTGGATAGCTTTTTAGCAAGATTTAGTCCTGCAAAGCCTCCGCCAATGATGACAACTTTTTTCATAAAATATTTTTAATTCGATTCGCAGTAGGGTTCAAATTGCATAGCTTAAATAAACACTACTGCCCTTTTTTGCCTGTTACCAACAGAACAAATTTAAAGGGATAAAGTTAGCATTTATTCATTTTATCTAAAGGAGGATGTGATAAATTAACAATGTTTATACCGAGTTTAAAAGATTTCCGAATAATGTACGTTCTACAACGAAACAAAAATTCTTTGGCTGGAGAATTTTATTTTTTTTCGAAGTGTGAATAGTCTTTGAATTGCCTAAAAGGCTCATGCACCAAAACTATATGCTCTCATATGCCTATATGGCTAAAAACTCAACATAAAATATTTTATAACCATCTAAGACATATAGGTAAGGAAGCTCGATTGCCTAAAAGGCTAAGTACCAAAAACTATATGTTCTATATGCCTATATGGTAAAAAAATGCAATATAAATTTTGTTCTCACCATCTAAGACACATAGGCATGAAAGCTCGATTGCCTAAAGACTCATACACCAAAAACTATATGCTCTCCTATGCCTGTATTGCCAAAACTCAACATAAAATTTTTTCTCACCATCTAAGACACATAGGCATGAAAGCTCGATTGCCCAAAAGACTCGTGCATCAAAAAACTATATGCTCTCCTATGCCTATATGGCTAAAAACCCAACATTTTTTTTTTCTAACCACCTAAGACACATAGGCATGGAAGCCCGATTGCCTAAAAGTCTATGTACCGAAAACTATATGCTCTCATATGCCTATATGGCCAAAAAATCAATATAAAATTTGCTCTCACCATCTAAGACATATAGGAATGAAAGCTCGATTGCATAAAAGGCTATGTACCAAAAACTATATGTTCTTATATGCCTATATGGCCAAAACTCAACATAAAATTTTTTCTAACCATCTAAGACACATAGACATGAAAAGCTCAACTGCCTAAAAGGCTCATGCACAAAAAACTATATGCTCTCCTATGCCTATATGGCCAAAAAATCAACATAAATTTGTTCTCACCATCTAATACACATAGGCATGAAAGCTCGATTGCCTAAAAGGCCTCATGCATCAAAAACTATATGCTCTCCTATGCCTATATGGCTAAAAAATACAACTCCTATTTCCGTTTCTTTTTGGGCTTTAATTTATTATACCACATGATAAACCCAGTAATTGGCATTGCGGCACAGATTAGCGAAACGATAAATGCAAAAATTTTTGTTGGTATTCCAGCAAAGGCACCAGTATGCAGGTCATAATTCATGCTCCTGAACTTTTCGCCTCCATTAACATTACGGTCATTATATCGCATCAGCAATTTCCCGGTATTACGGTCAAAGTAATACCATTCAAAAAGGTGGGTTCTATTCTCAGCAAGCCTAACCTGTACATCCAGCGGATCCGTATCTTTTTCCCTGAAACGGATAGAAAATACATCCGCCTGCGGGTATTGTTTAAGCAGCCCCGCCACTACAGCATCGGTTGCAGTAACCGGATAAATCTCATTCGCTGTAGATTTGGGAATTTCTCTTTTTTTAACTGTTTTAGCACCGTTTGCTAAAAATTGCACAGTGGTATCAGCCCACGGAAAGGCAAAAACAAGGCCGGTAACTGTTATCAGCATGGCCGGAATAAGGATATAAAAGCCAAGTATATTGTGTAAATCGAAATTCAATCTTTTTAAACCTACTCCAGATTTAAAGATTAAACTCCTTTTAAATGCCCTCACGCTCCATTTTCTCGGAAACCAAATGATAAAACCACTGATCAGTAAGATGAAAAAGCACAGTACAGAAATACCAGTGAGGGTTGTGCCAAGTGCATCACCAAGTAATAGGTTCATGTGCAGATTCAGCATCACCTGAAAGAATTCGTTTTTTGTATTCTCTACATGAATAACCTTTCCGTTGTAGGGATTTACGTAAACCCTGAAATAGTATTTATATTGATTCCAATAACCAATGGCTTTCTTATCAGTAAGCGAAGCACGGAATACCCAACTGCGGTTTTGGTGCGGATAAATTTCAGCTCTTGATATTTTAACACCAGGTCCAAGCGATTCTTGTGCAATATTTTTAAGTCTACTAAAACCTATTGTTTTGGCATCAGGCGCTGGGGTAATATAATACCTGTCGTGATAAAAACAGGCTTTCAACTCATCTGAAAAAACAGTAATACATCCCGTCAGACTCACGATCAATACAATCAGGCCAGTAATCAGGCCCAGCCATTTGTGGATCCAAAAGAATAGCTTACGAAACATTTCTAAAAATTATAGGATAAATTTAAACTCATCGTAGCACCGTTGCCATGCACATATTCTGCATCTATAGCACGATATTGACTCACTACCGGATAATAAGAATTGTTAAGGAGATTTTCTACACCTAATCCGGCCGACCATTTCTGACTGAAACGATATGCCGCAGAAAGATTAAACAGATTCACCTCTTTCACCTCCCCTTCGCTATTCGCAAAAAGCCCGTTGGCCCTCACATCAAAACGATCACGGCTGCCCGTGTATACCCAGAATAATTTTAAATCCAGTGCAGAAACCGGACGGTAGCCCAGATAAGCAGTGGCCTTTGGTGGCGCAATGCGGAGCCCGTTCATGTAAACTTTATTTCCATTAGCCTGCTCGGCACGCCCTTCTACATAAGCATAACTTCCACCTAGCATCCATTTGGGGCTCAAGTTCAAATCTGCCGTAATCTCATATCCCTTAATTTTTTCCGGTTCACGCTGCGGCACCAGAAAGCCGCCAACATCTACCAGGTTAGCACCCAGTTTTGAAGTACTGATAAAATAAGCCGCGGTGAAGTTTAGTATTCCAACCCTGCTGCTAAAACCCGCTTCATAGTTATTGGTGATGATTGGATCTGTGGCAATACTTTCCAGGGTACTGCTGGTGGCAGTCCTTAAAATCCGGCCCAGTTCATTAATTGCGAAGCCCTGAGAAAAACTAACAAAGGGGTTAAAAACTTCATATTTATTGTACCGGAGACCCGCATTGAAGGTTGTTGCCTGATAAGGAATTTCGCCTCCACTAACTGGTATGCTCCCTTGGCCATTTGGCCCCCTGGCAATGGTATTAAAATCTTTCACCTTCACCCTCGCATTTTCATACCTGATGCCAGCCTTTAGTATAAAATTGGTGAGGATATCAAATTTCATTTGCGCATAAGGCGCTACATTGAGCATGTTCATATCTGGAATATAAACCCGTCCGTCCGTAAGTACCTGATTTGTACGATCATTTAACAGATCAAGGCCATAGGTTAATTCTCCATTGCCCAAGCTTCCAGCCTTCCAGGGAGTATTTAAAGTTAACCGTACACCTTTTTTGAAAGATTGTATTTTGGTTTGTCCGGGTCCGAACCAGGCAGTGCCTTGCGCAACATACCTGTTCATAGAAACAAAGCCGTTATAATATGCCGAAACATCAAGTGAACTCGATAATGGCAAAGCGTTATGGTGATAGGAAATTAATGCATTATGGTTATAAGGCGTTCCCGCAGCCTCACCCGGATCTATACCTTTCTCCCCGATGGAGGGTGTAACACCATACTTCCCAGCTATATTTACATAATCAGTATTTTGTACACTTCGGAAAAGATTGTAGGAGGCCACAATTTCACTATGTTCGTTAGGCTTGTAAGCCAGTTTTACAAAGGCGTTATATAAGGCATTCTCACCAAGTCCATCTGGTTGCGCATTTACATTACCCTTTGCATCGCGCTGTACGCCAGTATAGTTATATGTTCCATTTACCACATAAGAAAATTTATTAAGTGTTCCGGTAAAAGTTTGAGAGAAACGATAGCCCAAAGTATTTGATGGATGAGCAAGGTTGCCAGTCAAACCCACGCTTGTGGTTCCACCAATCGCTTTATTGCCAGAAGGCTTTTTGGTAATGAAATTGATGATTCCACCTGCAGAACCGTTTCCATAGATGGAAGTTGCTCCTTTTATTACTTCTATTCTTTCAATAACCGATGGATCTAATGTTCTGATATCTCTGCTGCCATTCATTAAAGGAGTTGACTGCGGAATTCCGTCTATTAATACCAATACCTGTCTGCCCCGCAACGTTTGACCAGCATTGGTAGCCTTATTATTAGCAGTTCCCAGCCCCGGCACAGTATTTCCCAAAATTGCCGACACCGATGGATTCACATTTAACTGCTCCTTCACATCGCGGGCATTTAAAATGGTAACAGAGGAAGGCACGTCCTTCAAACTTTCCGCTTTCCTGCCTGCAGTAACGATAACCTCATTAAGTGAATTACCAGGCTGAAGTATAAAGGAAACATCAATGGTAGAATCCCCGGTTAAAACAACTTCTTTAACCAGTGTTTCATAACCCACCAAACTCACCGAAAAACGTTGCAGTCCGGAAGATAGATTTTTAAACAAAAATTTGCCCTCGTTATTAGAAAAGCTACTCTTACTTCCAGAGATACTGATTGTGGCATTAGGTAGCGGTTGGCCATCAACATCAGTAACCAAACCGGATATTGCCGCAGTACCGATATTTTGAGCAACAGAATTTAAAGGTAATATTGCAAGTGTAAATGCGACGAACAAACATAATAATATAACAACTTTCGCTTTCATGAACAGGGAATCTCTCTAATGGCATCTTAAGGTATATTTTCCAAATACCTATTAATTAAACTTAAAATTAGCTGCAAATATATCCTTATTTAGACTGAATACTATTAATTACGCAAATTATTCCATTCTCCTTTATCAATCTTTCTCAAGCCTGAATAATCGCAAACCCTAATAATAAGAAGGTCAAGACTGTTAATTTTGCCAAAATAAAACCCTGCTAATCTTGCGATTGCAGGGTTAAAAGTATTGATCGTAAAAATGTTTAGTTACTTGCTTCTGTTATTGCATTGTACCGTTTGGTTGCCTACAGACTACATAAAGATTTAAAATTTTACTCAAAGTAATTAATGTCCAAAAGTCTGTAATTCTCCTTTTCCATTGCAATCCAGCTCATAGTCAATCCCTGTTTTTCCTACACCAGCAGGATCAATCTGAAAAGAATTTGGAGTAATTTCAAAATTCTTTCTGGTTTTTAAATTTAGGATAGAATAAGTAACTTTCCTACCTTGCGGTAGAGATCGATAGAGATTTTTTTACAACGGTTTGTAAACGCTCCGGTAACACATCAAAAGTATTTTGGCTGCCTGATAAACCATCTTTATCGGTGAATATCCTCGTTGTACCAACAGGCACTAGAAATATATTAGCCGCATCTCCTTCTTTAGATACCAAGTAATGGCTCCAAATTAAATTTTTCATAGATCCGCCTGCTGCTTCCCCACTAATTACATCAAGCGCCACATAGTTAACACTGCCCGACTTACCCTTCACTTGCGAAAAAACGGTGAATAAATTGTTCTCGCCAGAAATATAAGTAGCATTATTATCACCACCACTATCGGTACCATCACTCACATCTTTGTATTCCATACTAACCGTATAGTTGTTGGTGTTCTGATTTTTAAACTGTAGTTTGTAATCATTAAAATAACTGCCCTGAAGGTTGTTGCCCGAATTATCAAATGAGCATAGGCAGGACTAAATAAAAACACGCCATTAAGGGTTGGTGGTGTTGTGCCACTATTAATGGTCATGCCATTCTTTTTCAGGCTTTCCATAATCTCTGGCGTAATCACGTTATTAATTACCTGTGGGTATTTAGGACCCAATGGACCAGTAGGCACCTCATCTTTATTTTCCTTTTTACACGCCACAAATAGCAGATGAAATAAAAATAACAGCGATGAAAATTTTAGTGCACTTTTCATAGGTTATATTTTTTAGAAGTTAAAGCTTAAATGCGATACCAACATTCAGCACAGCAAGACTTTGATAGCCCAGTTCTGCAAACAAGCTGGTATTTTTAGCGAAATAATACTTCCCTCCTGCAAACAAACCAAAACCTACACCGCTGCCTGTAGTCCCATTGAAACCTTGGTTATTGCTCACACTGGCAATAACATAGCCAAGGCTGGCGCCTCCATAAACATCAAATTTTGGATCTAGCTTAAACAGTTCATTAAGATGATAGGAACCACGGGCACCAATATAAAATGCAGACTGTTTAAAGCTATAGTTTGCACCTGGCACGTCTACATTGTACTTAGAACTGGCGTATGCCACTTGTCCGCCAACACTAATTTCTTCAGTTATCCCCTTTTCAAAAGAAACACTTGGATTTACGGGCAATGACGAAGAGTAACCAGAACCAAAAAACGGACTCCCGATACCAATTCCCAAATTAAGCAAATTATCACCCTCGCTATAAGCCCTATTGGAAGAATTGTTGCTTTTGGAAACCACAGCCTTTGTTTCTGTTTTAGCCTTCGGTACAACCTTACTTTTTGATTTAGACTGGGCTGCTGCAATAACGCCAATAGCCATAAAAAAGGACATCACTAATAATTGTTTTTTCATTGAGATCAATTGAATTACGGTAAAAAAATAGATGTATTTTAGATTAAAACAGGCCTTTTAAAACCATTTAAAAGGTTTGTCAAAGATAAAGCCGTGGCAATTGCCCATCCTATACCATGTTTTAGGTAATTTTTTATCACCAAAAATCGGATGATTAGCTGTGCATAATGGAATGGTAGATTGGAATAATTTTAAAAAAAAGCCAGTATCTGCATTCTTGAATACGTAATCTGCCCAAAGTCCCCATGATCGTAAAGGAACAAAATCAGGACGCTTAAAGATTTTCGGATACGCTAGTATTAGCGCACATCATGATGACGGAATAACTGATTCTAATATTGACTCGCGAATTGGCATTTATAGCGGTAGAATAGGAAATAACTTTATAACCCTCATCTGCAACTTTATTGACTTCAGACACTTTCGCATTCAATTTAAAGGCGATTTGCAACTCAAGTAAAGTAAAAGCTACCTAAACTCTGTTATCAAACTTGTTGAGTTCAACGCTTGTAGATTAACAAAGAGTTCAATTCTAGACGGCTGCTAGTTCCCAGAGATTTTGATGGCCACGGTCTGGATTAGCATTACAGCAGTTTGGATAAGGCTAGAAGTGCTAAAGTGCCGATTTTTGTGTTCTAAAGTAATTATAACGAATCATGGAAAATCTTCAGAAAACAAAAAATGTAAATCAACTTGTTGTTGATTATCTGAACAAGGACACTAAAAAGTTATTAATAAATGGCAAGTGGGTCCCGTCAATCTCTGGCAATACTTTCGAAAGCATTAATCCGGCAACCGAGGAGGTTATTGCTACAGTCTTCGAAGGTGGAAAAGCAGACATCAACCTTGCGGTAGAAGCTGCCCAGAACGCCTTTGAAAGGGCAGACTGGGCCAATATTACGGCGCATCAGCGGGAGGTATACCTGCACAAAATTGCCGATCTCATTGCACAAAATGCTGAAGAGCTTGCTTTACTTGAAACATTGGATAATGGAATGTCTCTTTCCACAAGTGCATGGCTCGTTCAAGGTGCAATAGATACCTTTAGATACTATGCCGGATGGCCAACCAAGATATATGGAAAAACCAATCCGACTGATGGCGGTTCTTTTAATTATACCTTGAGGGAGCCCTTAGGGGTATGCGGAGCCATTGTGCCCTGGAACGGACCAATCCAATCCGTAGCTTGGAAAATTGCACCAGCAATCGCCTTTGGAAACACCATCGTAGTTAAACCATCGTCGTTCACTTCACTAACCTGTATCAGGCTGGGTGAGCTTATCGTCGCTTCTGGTTTGCCAGCAGGGGTTGTCAACATCGTTACCGGGCAGGGTTCTGTGGCTGGCTCGGCCCTGGTAGAACATCCCGGAGTAGCAAAGATCGCTTTCACCGGATCCACACCGGTGGGCAAAAGTATCCTTAAATCGACCGCAGATACGATGAAAAAGGTAACCTTAGAACTGGGAGGCAAAAGTGCAAACATCATCTTTCCCGATGCCGATATGGACAAGGCAATTGCCGGCGCGTTAACAGGTTTTACTGCCGGTGCCGGTCAAGGATGTGTGGCCGGATCGCGGGTGTTTATTCATGAAGAAATATACGAAGAAGTATCGACCAAAATTATCGAACTGGCGAACAATGTGTCCGTCGGCCCCGGAATCGATCCTGCTAACGGAATGGGGCCCATCACTACCAAGGGCCAGTTTGATAAAATTCAGACCTATTTTGAAATCGGTCTCAAAGATGGCGCTACACTCGCTGCCGGGGGAGAAAGATTGCCAACTAAAGGCTACTTCTTGAGACCTACCGTATTTACCAACGTACACAATGGAATGCGACTGGCACAGGAAGAGATTTTTGGTCCGGTAGTGGCCTTGATCCTATTTAAGGATGAGCACGATGTAATATTCCAGGCCAATGATACCGAGTTTGGCCTGGCCGCAATGGTGTGGACCAAAGACATCAATCGTGCCCACCAGGTGGCAAGGGCCATGAAAGCGGGTACGGTCTGGATCAATACACTCTTCGAACTTGATCCCATCACCCCATTTGGGGGCTATAAACAATCTGGACTTGGTCGGGAATTGGGCGCTGAGTCAATTGATGCTTATACACAGATAAAATCGGTTGTGGTGAGATTTTAGATACGTGAATTACCAATCGCCATAACCTTCAATATGGATAAGTAATAACCCAAATTGGATAACTTCAAGATTGGGTTATTTTAAACCTTTGTTCAAAATAAAAATTAAAGAAATGATTCAATCTTATGGATATGCAGCTCAAAGCCCAACGAGCAACCTGGCCCCATGGGCCTTTAAAAGAAGGGCGCTTGCCGATAATGATATCTTAATCGATATCCTCTACTGTGGTGTCTGCCATTCGGACCTCCATTCTATCAGAGACGATTGGTTTCCGGGAATGTTCCCCATGGTTCCTGGTCATGAAATTGTTGGAAGGGTAGCCAAGACAGGAAACAGCGTAACCCGTTTTACTATAGGAGATTTGGTGGGCGTAGGTATAATGGTAGATTCCTGTCTGGAGTGCGAAAGCTGCCGTAATCAGCAACAGCAATTCTGTGCCACTTGCGTGCAAACCTATAATAATCTGGACCGTGACGGACAGCCGGTTTATGGTGGCTATGCAGACAATATCGTGGTAAGGGAAGAATTTGTTCTCTCTGTCTCAGAAAAATTAGCTCCAGAAGGCGTTGCGCCGTTGCTCTGTGCGGGCATTACCACCTACTCACCCCTGAAAAACTGGAAAGTGGGTAAAGGGCACAAACTCGCCGTTGTAGGCCTCGGCGGGCTTGGCCATATGGCCGTTAAGTTTGGCATTGCCTTTGGCGCTGAAGTAACGGTGTTGAGTACCTCGGAATCTAAACGGAAAGACGCAAAGTTACTGGGCGCAAACCATTTTGTAGTGACAAAAGATGTGGAACAGATGAAAAATATCAAATCTTCTTTTGATTTTATACTCGATACCGTATCTGCAAAGCACGATATCAATCAATATTTATCCTTACTCAAAATTAACGGCGTGCATATTTGTGTAGGCATTCCACTGGAATCATTCGAAGTTTCGCCTTTTTCTCTTGTTGCGGGCAATAAGGCCTTGGCCGGATCCGGTGCAGGTGGGCTGGCACAGACCCAGGAAATGCTAGACTATTGTGCGGAACACAATATCGTGTCAGACGTGGAACTGATTGACATCAAGGATATTCACCATGCTTTCGAACGGATGGAAAAAGGAGATGTGCGCTACCGCTTTGTAATTGACATGGCCACAATAAAGAACTAAAAAAACTGCAGGTCCTTGTTTTTTCTCAAGGCTCTGCTTAATTTAACATGATGAAGCAAGAAAGAAAAACGCCCTACCGGATGGAAACCATTTCGGAACTGCACCACATTTTGGACCTTCCAAGACCCATGCATCCGTTAATCAGTGTGATCGATTTTAGTAAAATAAAATGTTATGATGACGATGCATTGGAAAGCGTGGCCTACAATTTCTATTGTATCGCACTCAAAAAAGGTTTTGTCGGCAAAATGAAATACGGCCAGAATGCTTACGATTTTGATGAAGGGGTAATGACGTTCTTCTCTCCAAACCAGGTCATCTCCACAGAGATTATTGCCGACCTTAAATTGTCTGGCTGGTGGCTGGTGGTCCATCCTGATTTTTTAAGGGGGTATACACTATCGCAAACGATTGGAAAATATGGTTTCTTTTCCTATGCGGCTAATGAGGCACTGCACCTCTCTGACGAAGAAGAGACATTGATAAATGGTCTGATGGAAAGTCTTAAGAAGGAATATAGCACCAGGATCGACCGTTTTAGCCAGGATGTAATGATTTCGCAGATCGACTTGCTCCTTCAGTATTGCAATAGATTTTATAACAGGCAGTTTATCACCCGTAAAAACATAAATAACGATTTGCTTAGCAAGATGGATGCAGTTTTAGCCAGATATTGGGAGGATGATAAGATGTTGTTGTTGGGGCAACCAACGGTTAAATACCTGGCCGATGAGCTCCATGTATCGGCTCACTATTTAAGCGATATGCTTCGGGAGCTTACCGGGCAAAGCGCCCAACAACATATCCATAATGAATTAATAGAACGGATAAAGATCTTATTAACGACTACCAACTTAAGCGTTAGTGAAATTGCCTACCAGTTGGGGTTCGAATATCCCCAATCGCTCAATAAACTATTTAAAAAGAAAACAGCGGTTTCGCCAACCGATTTTAGAAAATCATTTAATCCTAATTAATATGGAAATTAAAAATGCACGGATACTGTTAACTGGTGGAACAACTGGTATAGGTTATGAAACAGCTAAGTTATTGAGTGCGGAAGGTGCTAAGATTGTCATCTGCGGACGCAGTGAGGAAAGCGTAAATTCGGTAGTCACTGAGCTTGGCGTGTCTGGCATCAGGGCTGACGTAAGCCAGGAAGCAGACGTAGATCGGCTATTTGAGTTTGCTCTTGAAAACCTAGGGGGACTAGATGTGCTGATCAATAATGCAGGCCTGGGTTTTATGGGATCCCTGCTGGATACTACCAGCGAAGATTTTTTGAGAATCTGGGAAACGAATACCAAAAGTGCCTTTCTCTGTGGAAAACTGGCAGCTAAGCATTTTATTGGCCAGCAATCTGGTAATATCATCAACATTTCTTCCATGGGCGCTGTAAGGGGATTTGCCAATGGCTCGGCTTATGTGTCGAGCAAAGCCGCAATGTCCGGGCTCACCATGTGTTGGCAGGCAGAGCTCCGAAAGCATAATATCCGTGTAATGCAGATCAACCCAAGCGAAGTAATTACGCCGTTCGCAGAAAAGATAGGGCATCAATCTGTCGATACGGAGAAAAAGCTCAAAGGAATAGAGATTGCACAAGTCATCGTTTCTATGTTAGCTTTAAATAACATCGCTTTTATTCCTGAAGCCAACGTTTGGGCAACAAATCCCTAACACCAAACATTCTCATTCTATTTACTTTTTGATCTATTAACATGGAAATTTTATTAAAATACCATGGCCTTGATTGGCTTTCTATGCTCTTAAGTTTTGGGGCAATGTTGCTTTTGGGCAACAAGGTTAAATGGGGATTTGTCTTTTTTATATTGGCAAACATCACCATGATTGTTGTAAGCTACCTGATGATAGGAAGCATCGCACTTGTGGTGGGCAACGCGATTTTTCTAGTGACTAATATCCGTGGCTTTACAAAGTGGAATACCTCATTGAAAACAGAGAATAATTAGGCAGGTAGGATAATTGCCTTAAGAAGCTGAACTTGCTAAAAATGAAGTTATCATAGACCAACTCGGGTCAGTCCTTTAGAGGCGGCTGTGGGGTAAAGATATGCTGTGCATTCTTTATAAGTGGCCGTAACCACGAAGGTGGTTCGGTCGCATCACCTTGCTGTTCGCAATTGATATTGTCATGATTAAATTACGAGCTACCACAGTAAATACTTCGATTCATTTCCTAAACTCCTTTGTTTTTGGTAAGCAGCTCTATAAAGTTAACCAGGTTTTTGGATGCAATAAAAACGGAACTTGGAAAATGGATTCTACACTTCTTATACAGCAATGGAGATCAAGTAAATGCATATTCGGAGGCTGGCTCAGTGCGATTATATCTTCCGATACCAGGGTCTGCAAATCACCAATTTTAGAGGGGCACTAGGAGATTTCCTGTGTAGTTCAGTTAAATGCTTACCATATTCGTATGCGCTCATTTGGTGATAAGAAAAGTTTATTTTTTGGATCAATGGAAAAGGCCTTGTACCATGCATCAATATTCCTAACTACCCCATTTACGCGATACTCGGCAGGCGCATGATAGTCCCTAAGTGTCATACGGTACGCTTCTGGAGTGTAGATAGTACGGCTAACCTGTGCCAATGAAAGGAAAAAGCGCTGGTCGCCAGTATAGCCATCCATAACAGGAGAACTTCCGTGGTCCTTAATATAGAGCTGATAGGCATCATAGGCTACAGTTGCCCCAGTCAAATCGCCAATATTCTCTCCTAGTGTCTGCTTGCCATCAACGTAAAGACCATCTAATGGAGAAAAGGAGTTGTATTGATCAATTAGTCTGGCGGTATGTGCCTGGAAAGATATTCGAGTATTTGCCGTCCACCAGTCCCGCACCTTTCCATCACCATCAAACCTCGAGCCTTCGTCATCAAAGCAGTGACCAAGTTCATGCCCTATGATTGCGCCTATAGCTCCAAAGTTGACCGCAGCATCAGCATAAGGATCGAAAAATGGTGGTTGTAAGATGCCTGCTGGAAACTCAATTGAATTATAAAGTTTACTACTTGTTGCGTCTACTGTTTGCGGAACCTGATACCAGTCCTTACTGGTATAAACCCTTTCAAGCAATGAGCGTTCGTAGTCCCAATTTACCTGTGCAATTAAACGCTCGTTATGAATGGGATCATCTTTTTGAAAATCAATTGTTGAATAATCACGCCAATTATCAGGATATCCAATTCTTACAGTAACAGCATTAAGCTTAGCTATTGCCTCCCTTCTGCTACTTTCATCAAGCCAGTTTAGTGTTTCAAGTCTTAATTTAAATGCGCTGCGAACATATCCTACCAACTCTTGTATACGCTGTAGGTATTCATTGTTAAAATACCTTTCTACGTATAGCTTTCCTACAAGCTGGCCTACACGGTTATTGACATACAGAACTGCTTTTTGTTCCCTGGGAGTGTCCCTCGATATCCCGTTGAGTGTAGTCGAATAAAAATCAAATTGACTTTTCCGGAAACTAGCTGGCAATAGGGTTGAATGGTTGACTATCCAGTGAAATGCCAGATAAGATGCCCAGACTTCTACGGGAGTAGCAGCAAACAGAGCAGCTTTTGATTTAATGGCAAGGTCTGTTTGTAATACAACTTCACTCACATTCGCTACCTGTCTTTCTTCAAGGAATACTTTCCATGGAAAACCCGGGGCGTAGGAGCCTAGTGCTGTGGCTGGCATTTTATGAAAATTGATTTTGCTGTCGCGCATTTGTGCGGGGGTCCATTGTAATGAAGCGAGCTTTGTTTCTATCTCCATAATATCATTTGAACGTCGCTCTGCGTCGGTAATGCCAGCAAGATTTAATACATGCATGATGTATTCTTTATAGGCCTTACGGTGCCCAGGATATGGGCCATCTTCTTTTTGGTAGTAGACTGGTGCAGGCAGACCAATGCCACTTTCACTAAAAGTTACCAGGAATCTGCTCATATTGTTAATATCAGGTTCGGTATGAATAGTTACGATAGAAAATGATTTTGGATCGGCCATCCATTTCGCAATATTTGTATGGCTCTTGATGGAGAGTATGTGCTTTACTTCCTTCTCAATAGACCGAGTTCCAGAAATCTCGATTTGAGCGGTATCAACATAGCTTTTAAAAAGGTTGCTCACTTGCCGAAGTGGCTTAGAAGCATTCGGTTCATTCGCTTTTTTAGTAATCAAATCGGCTATACTCTCACTTACTCTTGTTTTAACCTCACTATAATTACTTAGCCCAGACAATCCTGAAGGAATGTTCATCGTGATCAACCAACCATCATTTACAAATCTGTAAAAGTCATCTCCAGGCAGTATATGACTACTTATGAACTTTGTTTCGACACCCCAATCGCCGAATTTAGCTTTCTTATTGACAGTTGTATTCGACTGTGCACTAACATAGCTGATGCCAAAGGCCAATAAATATGTAATCACTCCTAAAATAATTTTCTGGTGATAAATGCTATATTTCATTTTTACTTCGATAAGGTTACAAAGCTATAACTTAATAAAAAGGTATGATTGTAAAAATGCGAACTTTAGTCAGTAATTTGATCATGCAGAATGCCATCTTACTCATACAGCCAATAAAATATACTTCGCTGATGCGTAAGCTTATATATACCCTTCTGAGATCTGGCTTTGCTTTGAATCTTGGGACGCTCCGTAACTCGGTCTGTTCTTTGGAAGTGAATACAAATGGCCAATCTTTATTGTTTTTGTTAATAAGAAATCGCTAAGTTCAGAAAATTATATTTTATGTGAATTTTTCATTGAAACGTACACAAAGCTTCCAATCCTGTCCCTAATAGCAATTTTGTATTCGGGGTTGACCTTTTATTAAAGTTTTTTACTCTTAAAGTTCCAATCCCTTTTTCGTTATCGATGATCTCAAAATTCTCTTCCCTCAGGCCATTTAGTACTAAAATTGTTTCCTAAAGTCCGCATCTACCTCCAATTTCAACTCACCTATTTGTCCCTTGGCATTCTTGCCCTTTTTTGTTTTAATGCCTAAAGGTGCCATCTCCAATAAAGGGGACGAGGTACATAGTCCAGTATTACGGTTTCCCATATTTTAGATTGATATATGATTACTAATTTAGATACCTGACAATACTATATTAATCATCACAAAAATCAAATAAATCAATATTTAACTTAAATTGATATGAGCAAAGATTCTTACAAAAATATGATTGCGAACAAGAGAAAAGATATTGTTTCCCTAAGAGCAAAACTGGTCAAGATCAAAGATGATAAAAAACGAAGAATGGAAGCTTTATCTAAATATATAAAAAGTACAAGTTCTGCTTCAAGTAAAGAGTCATATCGAAAATTAAAAATATCTGGATCAGCAAGATATGACCGAGAAATTGAATCGTTAAAAATGAAAGTTGAAACTGCTAAAAGACAAATAGAACAAACAAAAAAAACATTAGCTAACTTGAAGTAGAAGGCTATCAATTTATAGACAATGGATTTTGGATAGAACTAATTTATAGGAAGATACCGGCTCGCAGATGTTTTGCAATTACTGAATAGTAGTTTAGGCTACAGGCAGTTAGCTATGTTTATTAGAATTCAAACTTTCTTGAATTTTTTAAAAAAAATCATTAGTCGCTTAATTAAAAAAAACTATAACATTTAAAAAATAAATTATGGCTAAGGTAAAAATCGAAGAAATTATCGACTATATAGACACAGATATTCGAAAAGCACTATCGGAAACAATTAAAAAGCATTTTCCAAATGAAGATTTTAATGACCGAGAGGTTTTTAGAACTTTCAAAAGAATGATTTCAAGAAAATGCTCCTCTTGGGAGAATGTTCCCGATGGATTTGTAGAGAAAGAATAACATTAAATAATAAGGTTAGAAAAAAAACATTTAAATATATATTGAAGCTTTATAGATTTATTATAAAAGAAGGCTTTATTAATTACAACACAAATGAGTAGACCAATAACAAAAAATCTTAGGACGTGGCCTAGAAATCTATCTACGCTTCAAAGCGAGAGCTTATCAACGTTGCAATATGGTGGCATGTCTTCTTTACAAAATGGGGGTATGTCGACATTGCAGTATGGTGGTTTGTCAACTTTAGTGTACGGTTGACTTTCTACTTTATAAGGGGGTGGCATGTCTACTTCTTCAACTGATGTATACAACACTAATATTCCACCTTGGCCTGTTTTCTTACGAGAACTTGAGAAGATGGTTATGCTTATCAAGCGAGTCTAATCCAAAAACATTTGCCAAAATTTCTTTGACCAGAAAAATTTTTTAATTAGAGCATTTAGATTTAGTGAAATTTACCAAGATGATTATAACAAATAGAGACGGTTCTTAGTGAACTGCCTCTGTTTGCATTTTATGAACTTAATAGAAACCTTACTGATTTTCCTTCTTCAATAATTCAGTTTTATCACGCTCACTTGCGAGTAGTCGCTCATATAAATCTTTATTTGCTTCTAAAGCTTCCATTAGTTTATCCAGAGGATTAAATGTGCAGCCATGGTAAGCATTGAATGAATGTGTTACTTCATCATTAAAAGTATTGAAATAGTTGACAATGCCCTCCTCACTAAAATTCTTTATTCCTTCAACAGTAACACCCAAGACAGTTGCAATTTTTTCCAGAGTCGAATCCTCTACCTCTTCGCTTTGCTCTATCTTAGAAATCGTCTGTTGACTTACGCCAAGTTCAACAGCAAGATAATCCTGCTTAATACCACGTATTTCCCTGATGCGGCTAATCTTTCTGCCGATGTGTATTTTGTTAGATTTTGTAGGCGTTTCCATAAAGCAAATATAATAAATTCCCTAGATAGTAATGAACCAATGAATTGTAGTAAGATACCAGTTTTGGTGGTAGCTTACGGCATTGCAGTGCTGCATTTTTGATCTCAGAAATCAAAAATATCACGATTATGGAACCCCAATTCTAGCAATCTGGTCAGTTTCAGGTATTTTTTTTTTACAATTTTTATTTTACTTCTTGATATATTTTAAGGAGTACTATTGTCTTAGGATGAAAAATATCGCTATCAATTCTTTTCCTGATCATAAATGCAATAGAACGGGGTTTAAGTCATTTTTTCCTTAGGGTTTTATAATTTTATCCGCGAGTGCAATCAATTCATTCTGTGCGCCTTGGTCTGCTTCGTTAGAAAGTAAAACAATTCCTGAATTCAAATCAGGGTAAAATACCATATAACTGCTAAATCCTAAACTGCCACCCGTATGAGAGATGTTTAGTTTACCTGTTGCTGTTTTTCTTACTTTCCAGTTCAATGCAATAGCACCATCGTCAACCCTTCCAAAAGTTGGCTGGTGACTTAACTTAGCAATAGCGTTTACTTCATTTAGCTGAAATGCCATATACTTTAACATATCTGAACTCGAAGAAGCTATACTTGCTGCAACTTGCAAATCCTCCCAATCAATAATAGGCATTAAACGCCCCTTACCATCGTAACCCTTCGCCATTTTTGCGGGCAGTTTTCCTTCTTTTAATAAAAATGTATTTTTCATTTTGAGCGGTTCAACGAAATATAGTTTAAGGAGGTTTTCATAGGAATTGTTATAAACGATTTCCATAATATAACCGAGTAACTGGGCAGCCGTATTACAGTGGCGAGTAATGGTTCCGGGCAATACCTTTAGCTTTACATGATGCAGATCTCGGTAAAAATCTTTTCTGCTATATTTTGTGTGAACTGAATCTAAAATATAGGGAATGGAGTCTGGATTTGCCTTTCCGAAGATATCTTTATCTGGCATCCAGTTGGGTAGTCCAGATGTGAGGTTAACCAAATGAAGTAAAGTGATAGGTTTTCCGTTGTAACTCAAATTAGGATAATCTTCTTTCAAGTACTTGCGTATATCATCATCAAGATTTACCTTTTTATCGAGAACAGCTTGTGCAAGCAAGGTTGCCCCAAATGTTTTTGTAATGGATGCAAGTTCGTAAACAGTATTGCCTGTTGGTAATTCTGATTTTTCCTTTGTACTGACCCATAATTATAGAGATATGGCTTTCCATCTTCAATTATTCCTATTGAGATGCCAACCCTAGAATTATTTTTCATAAATGCAGAAACTGATTGGTCTACCAGTGTATCTAATGAGATCTTTAATTTATTGTCGCTGGGTAATTTAAGTTGGTTTTTTTGCGCAAAGCAGAGCGATATGTGCATTAAAAAAATTAAAAATAGGAACGCCTTTTTCATATAATATTATTGGGTTTTAATAAGACGCTAAAAATTACGAATAGGTTGCACCGATCATGTCTCTTGAGATGGATTGAACATTGGCAATATCAATACAATTATAATTTTACTTAAATGTAGTGTATCATATATCAATCCTGTTTACTCTTATTATTCCTCTCCTCCATAGCTCTAATTAGATCACTGACTTGAATTTTCGGAAGGTTTAGTTTGATGTCATCAAATATTTTATTTGAAATAATCGATCCCGTCAGATTAAGCGTTTCGAGCTTCTCAATTTGAAGCAGGGTTTGACAAATATTTTTGATGTCAGACTTTGCATCTAATGGCAAGCTTACCTGCTTCAAGTTTGGTAGCCTCCTTAATTCGATTGGTAGTTCTGTAACAAAAACACCGTGCAGTGCTAATGTTTGTAGAGATTTAAAGTCACCTATAAATCCAGGCAAGGAATAATAGACGGCAGTTTGCGGCCTTTCATTATTTGGGGGGTATACGGTCCAGTTAGACTTGGCGATGACAATATGGTTCAGATTTAGTACTTCGGGATGATTTGTTACATAAGCTTTCGTAAAGTCATCCGTTGAAAATTCTCGATACATTATTTCATTAAATGACATACTTAGAAAGCTAAAAAATTGTGGTTACTAAAATAATTAATTTTGATTTCACTTATAAGTTTTTTTATCCGGTCACTTAAACTAACTCCAAATCCTGTAAATATATTACAGGAAATTTGAGGACGAAATTATACCTTTGAATGGTCTGAAAAACAGGGGAGCTTACACAACACTTACCCAGATAGCGGGGTTTCGTGTTCCTAAGATAGTAATGATGAAAAATCAGTACTAAATCATAAATTGCTTTCAATTAACCACGCTTTGTTAGAGCCTGTATAAACAGAAATTATATGTTATTTAAGTATAAGTCAGCCCTGCGTTACTTTATGCGTTACGATTTTAGAATACAGTACTCATATGCTCTTGAAAGAGGCTTATAGCCATAATAAAACAAAAAATGCTATGGTATTAATGAACGGATGGAATGCAACTATTGATAATGTAGTCAGTAAATTCCGAAGACTAAGTAGATGGCAATACTTTTTGAAAAAGGTATTCACATAAATTTATTATTTCAACATTATCACCTCCCAAAATTAATCTGATTATTGATACTATTTCAAAAATGAGCATAACAAAAATGAAAATTACTTTAATAGCATGTTTAACTTCGCTTGTCTTACTAAGCATTTTTTCATGTAATTGTAAACAGGTCAATTTGACTTTAGAAGAAAAAGCTTGGCTAAATCCATATAGAAAAGGTGATACGTTAGTTTTCGAAAGCAATCTAAAGAATATAGATACAATATTGGTTACTGAAAAAACGCATTTTTATACGAATGAAAATTGTAATTGGATAGAAATCGGAACAACTCAAGATGAAGGTATCAATATGACCTTAATACCAAAAACCTGTCACAATAAATTCTACTGTGAAGGAGAGATTTCAATTATAAAAAGTCCGAATTCTGAAACTGCACCATTTTTTAGAATATTTGGACTTGAACATTCAACAGCTTCAACTAGTGATAGTTTGATTGAATCAGAAATATCTCTCTCAACGAATGGTAAGAATTACAAGCATGCCTATGTAGTTGAAAGTGGGGTAAATGCAAATAACTATGGTAATAATTATCTGAAATCATTTCATTGGGATAAAAACGAGGGTTTAATTAGATACGAGGGTGCCGATGGTGAAGTATTCGAGTTAGTAAACTACTTAAAAACAGGCAATGAAGACAGACGTGATAATAGAAATCTGCATAGATAGCCAAGAAAGACTCTGCATTAAACCCTCAACAGCCCGATTGGTTCTAATTTACAGAACGGCTACAGAAGTACATTGGGATGCAAACGGACATTTCCTTTTTTCACCGAAGCCGAGAGAATGGACTTATCTTGATTGGTACATACACATAAATGAAGTAGTGAGTAATGAGTGCCATTATAAGCTCGTATTGAGCGATGAAACTATATGGACAAACATTCCTGAGAAACTAAAGAGGCAAATTATAGAAGTGAAATAAAGCTGTTACAAGAAAAACGGGAATGATCTCCGACCATTCCCGCTTAATCTAAATTAACGCTCTCAAGTATAAAGACGTTAACTATCAAGTAATATTGCCCTAGGGTCTCAAAAAGTCGCAAACTTCTTTTTAAGTAACGCCATATCTTCACTCACCTTAATATCCAAAACCTTCGCATAATGCTGTGTAGTCCTGATATTGGTATGCCCGAGCATCTTTGAAACACTTTCTATCGATACTCCGTTCAACAACGTAACCGTTGTAGCGAATGTGTGGCGTGCAATATGGGAGGTCAGCTTTTTCTCAATTCCGCAGAGTTCGGCAATTTCTTTAAGGTATTCATTCATCTTTTGGTTACTGGGAACTGGAAGAAGCAAGCCTTTATTGAGGCAAACTTTGTTGGTGGAATATCTATCGACAATTTCAACAGCTGTTGACAGTAGCGGAACCGATGACCTTGTTTTGGTTTTCTGCCTATTGGTAAAAATCCATCGGTCGCCATCAATTCCCTTTCTGATATTCTCCTGCTTCAGTTTGAAGACATCGACATAAGCCAAACCAGTAAAACAACAGAAAATAAAAACGTCTCTTACCTGCTTCAATCTATCCGATAAAAACTCTTTTCCCGCGATATGAGCCAATTCCTCTTTATTCAGATAAAAGCGGTCGACGTTCTTAGTTTTGCCTTTATAAGCGGTAAATGGGGATTTGTCTATCCATTCGTTCTCCATACAGATACGAAGGATCTTTCCAAGATTTTTAATGTTCTTTACCACATAATTGTTCGCACAGTTCTTATCAGACCTTAGGTAATGGTCAAATCCATTCAGAAATGCCTGGTCGATAGTTCTAATATCCATATCGGCTACACCATATTTTAAAGGGATAAAAACCTTAAGGTGTCTTTCCAGAACTTTATAACGGTTCAATGTGCCACGGACGTAATCTTTACCTACAAGCTGTTCCATCTTTAAATTATGGTCGGCAATGGCCTCCAATAGGGTATGGGAATTAGTAAGCGTACCTTGATAACTTGATTTGATGGCATCGGCAGTAATAGGCAACCCCATATCGAAAACACGTTGATGGGCATAATAAACCGCATTCTGCAAGTGGTCAAGATGGGTGTTCAACACCTTGATCTCTTCTTTTGAGCCGATGGCTCTGCCGCCCTTGGCGTTCCATCGTTTGGGGTCGCAATCCCGATTGGTGGCCATCTCCGCACGGTTTCCTTCTACGGTAATTCTCATGTAGATCGGCACATTTCCACTTACATAGTTCTTTTGCTTTTTCAAATAGAAAAGCAGGCTAAAATTGGTTTTCATAATCTCTCGATTTTAGTTAAACAAACATAGCTTTGCTTCTTAAAATACACAAGATGTTCAATTTATAACAACCTGTTCAATAGATGGTTATACGCCATTCGGTGAGTCAATTTAACCGTTTTGCCTTACTCACCGAATCACTCACCAAAGTTTTGTGAATTCGTGCGAAATTTGGCAATGCCCTAAAAGCAAAAACCCTGCTAATCGTGCGATTGCAGGGTTTTATACATTTTGATAGTCTTTGGTGTGATCCCGCTGGGATTCGAACCCAGGACCACTACATTAAAAGTGTAATGCTCTACCAGCTGAGCTACGGAATCATTATTGAGGTCGCAAAGATAGAAATATTTTATAAAAAACCACAAGCATTTAAACAAACTGTTACGCGCCTATCTAAAACCACTGATTCACAGCAAAATATTTTTCATTAAGACCTACTAAAGGTGCTTCCAACGAAATATTACTATTCAGATCGAGATGAAAAAACCAATTCAAACCGTTGAAAACTTTTGATAGCTAGCTTCATTAAAATTATAGATATTTGCCGGAATATTCCCTGAATAGGATTTAAACCAATAAAGCATCATTCAGAAATACAGCAGTGCATTGAGGATCAACAAGTGATCAATAACAGATTATAGAAAATAGCATGGATTTACGGCACTATTCCACCAGCAAAAAATATGGTGAAGTGAGGCTGGATACGATCAGGGTTTATCCCCTCCTATTTACAACAGATCTGATCTGGTTATATTGTTCGAACAGGGCGCTAACAAATTAAAATTTAAGTTTACATGGGTAACTTTTTATACGGAATCGATTTTGGAACCACCAATTCTGCACTTTCTATTTATGATGAGCAGAAAAAAGAGATCGTTGATACGATTTCCATTCCATCGTTAATTTATTTTACCGAGACAAAAAGTTTTGTAGACGGCGAAAGTCACATTGTTGGCGAAAAAGCAATTGATGCCTATCTAAGTGATGGCATGAAGGGTCGTTTCATTAAATCGATAAAGCAAATTCTATCCAGAACAACCTTTACCGAGACCAGAATCCATAATAAACGCTATACGGCATCAGATTTGGTGGCCTTAATTTTAAAGGATTTAAAAGCCAAAGCCGATGAAATTATTGGCGAAGAATGTGGGCGGGCGGTGATTGGGCGTCCGGTATTTTTTGATGACGACAACACCGCTAAAGATACCCTGGCGCAAACCAGGTTAAAAAAAGCCGCAGAAATGGCAGGTTTCACTGATGTGCGTTTCCAGTTCGAACCCATTGGTGCAGCGTTCGCTTATGAGAAGACCATCAAAAATAAAGAACGGGTATTAGTGGCCGATTTAGGAGGCGGTACCACAGACTTTACTTACCTGATTCTAGATCCGGAGAAGGTGGGCAGTACAGACCGGAAGAACGACATGATTGCTTCTGGCGGAATCTATATCGGAGGCGACAGTCTGGATTCGGCCATGATGTGGGATCGCGGAACCCCTTACTTTGGCAAAAACACCATGTATGAAGCCACACCCGGTAAGGTTTTAAATGTTCCAAAATCCCTCTTTGCAAATATTTGTACCTGGGATAAAATGAATTTCTTTAATGGCCTGAAAATCCAGAAGGAGATTGAAGATTATTACTATTACTCCGGCAACGACCCGAAGTTTAAGAACCTGATTACGCTGGTGGATAATAATTTAGGCTATTCGGTTTTCAGAGCAATAGAAAAAACAAAGATTGAACTCTCAGATCAGCCAGAGTCTGATTTTAGGTACCACAACATGGGCATCGAAATAGAAGAGAAAATCACCATCAATCAATACAATGATATCATCGAAAAGGATGTAAACAAAATTGAAACTTACCTAACGAGTTTCATGGAAACCAATCAAATAAAATCAGAAGAAATCGATTGCCTGTTTTTAACCGGCGGAACATCAATGGTGGCTGCGATACAAAATTTGTTTAAAAGCAAATTCCCACACATCCCATTAAATTCTGGCGATAACTTTAAAAGCGTAGCAAAAGGCTTGGCGTATAGTGGTTATCTTTTTGAGCGATAGTAAGTCGTTTTACGTTGGTCGCTTTCCTTTAATCGTTTAACGCTTTGGGGGCTTCAAGAATTGATCCCTTTTGGCGCTTTATTTGACTTTAGTATTCACACTTTGCTATCCGCTCCTTGCTATCTGATCTTTGCTCTTTGCTCCCGACTCTTTGTTCTTTAGTCTTTAATCTTTCCGCTCTCTGCAATTTGCTATCTGTTCTTTGTTCCTTGTTCTTTAGTCTCTCCGCTCCCTCTGCTCTTTGCTATCTGCTCTTTTGTCTTTGTTCTTTGTTCCTTATTCTTTATTCTTTCCGCTCTACCCATCCTAACCCTCTAACCCACCCTAACCCTCTACCCCTCCTCAAATCGACCCCCCTTCAATCAATCGCGATTCATCCACAATAGTTTGAGCAAAAGAACTGCCGGCAATGCAGCGCATCATGCGGTTAAGCGCCAGTTTTCCAAGCTTGAAACCACTTGTTTCCGCGTAGGTAATCTCCGGGTAAAAAAGCTTGGGAATCATGCCATCGCTAATACAGATGATGCCAACATCCTTTAGTACTTTTAAATTCTTCCGTTGAACAGCCTTCATCACACCAGCTAAAATTTCATCGCTCATGCAAAAAACAGCAAAATACTCCCCCTTAAAATCAGCAATGGCGGCTAATGCCACTTGCTCTGCTTCTTCAGAACTAATGGCATATACCGTTTTAAGCTGAACTTTCTGGTTTCCTGCTGCAAGCACTTCAGTAAACTTTTGAAAGCGCGCCTGTGTAATCGACATGTTTGGATCTCCAAATATTCCCAATACATTTTTAATTCCCTTTTTTAAAATTTCTGATGCCGCCAGGGAAGCTGCATGTGCATCGCCCACACAAATTTTATTACAAAGTTCGGAACTGGGCACCTTATCAAAAAAGATGACCGGAATACCGTATCCATCTAATTTGGTAAAAGGTGAAATATCTTTCGTTTCGGTGGTGATGGAAATGAAAACACCCGATACCCTTTTTAACCGGCAACTTTTTAGAATTTCCAGTTCTATCTGAGGGTCATTTGAAGAACGGTAGATAAAAACGGAATAACCCTGTTGCCTGGCATCCTCCTCAATAGAACTGATAAAAGAATGATAAAAGAAATTAGATAAACTCGGAACCACAATAGCAAACTCCTTATTGTTGTGGGTACGCAGGTTTACTGCATAAGGATTAGGATCGTATTCAATCAATGTTGCCAATTCATTTACCTTCTGCTTCGTTTCTGCAGAAATATCCGGATGATCTTTTAGCGCCCTGGAAACCGTTGAAATACTAACATTTAACTGTTCGGCAATTTTTTTAAGTGTTGGACTTAATCTCATATCTTTTACTTGGTTACCCAAATATAAGTTTTCCACAACAAACATTTGCGGAAATGTTACCGCAAACGTTTGCGGTCATAATTAGCGCATTTCCATCGTTTTAGTTAGAATTAAACCTATCTTCATACTAACAAAAAAAAACAAAGCAGCATCTTAAGCTCCCCCGCTTTTGTTGCTGCCTGTTACTAACCAAATATTATAATTAATGCTTCTGTAGCAATACGGCCGCAGCGTAAAACTTATATATGAAATTTCTATATCAGCTAACTGTTGTTTGTGTTTTTATCGTTGGGGTCGGCAAAACCAGCGCCCATGATAAAGTGATCAATTATTCTGAAAGGAATAGAAATACCACTATAGATCGCATCGGAAATTTAACACAAATCGGCATTAAAACAGATTACCTCCAAAGAAGGATTAAAACTGCTCCGCAACTGTTAAGAAGAATATGTCGCTTTCAGGTATCTCCCATCGGGAACGATCCCAATACTTATTGGCCGATCACACTGCATCGGTCTGTTACCGAACTTAAAATACCTTTTAACACCAAAAATCGAATTCAGTATTAACTCCCCGAAACAGGTAGAATAACCAGCTAAAACATTTAGACATGATTGTTGCACAACCAGAAAAAGCAGAGAAAATTTCTACTGCAATTAAACTAAACTTTGGTTCCATTATCGCCATGAATCTTGGCTTTTTTGGAATTCAGTATAGTTTCGGACTGCAGCAAACCAACATGACACCCATTTATACTTACCTCGGCGCAGTTCCGGATCAATTGCCTTTGCTCAACCTGGCCGGACCGATGACGGGCCTCATCATTCAGCCAATTATTGGTGCAATGAGCGATAAAACGACCAGTAAGTTTGGCAGAAGGCGACCATACTTTTTAATCGGTGCCATTATTTGCAGCATTTGTTTATTCGCCATGCCCTATAGCAGCTCACTTTGGATGGCCGCCAGTATCCTATGGATCTTGGATGCAGGAAACAACATCACCATGGAACCATACCGTGCATTCGTAAGCGATAAATTGCCAACACAACAGCACGCATTAGGTTTTCTAACTCAAAGTTTCTTTACAGGTTTAGGCATCACCCTCGCCAACCTTACCCCTGGCATCCTCATAGCTACAGGCTTAATCAGCATCCATTCCAGAAGTGGTAACAATATACCTTATACCACCTACGCAGCCTTCTTTATAGGTGGCGCCGTATCCATTGGCTCTATTATGTATAGTTGCTTTACCACGAAAGAAACACCTTTAACCGACGAGGAAATTAAAAAGATAAAAGCAACGCCAGGCGGCATCGGCAGCATCTTAAAAGACATTAGTGAAGCCTTTAAAACTATGCCACTTACCATGAAAAAGTTGGGTATCGTTTACCTTTTTAATTGGTACGCCATGTTTGTATACTGGCAGTTCATAACCCTTTGCCTTGCCAAAACGATTTATAACACCAGTGATGCCGCCTCCGAGGGCTTCGCATCTGCACAATTGCTCACCGGAACCGTAAATGGCGGCTACAATGTAGTTACTTTTTTAGTGGCTTTTCCACTCGCCTTTTTTGCCAGGAAAATTACGGCGCAAAAGGTTCACCTGGTGAGTTTAGTATTTGGCGGCATCTGCCTGATTTCTTTACCGATGATTCACCACGCTACACTGCTGTTCATTCCAATTATCGGCTTGGGCGTAGCCTGGGCCAGCATGATGGGAACGCCCTACGCCATGCTTGCAGGTAGTATCCCGAAAGAAAAAACCGGCATTTTTATGGGGATTCTGAACATGTTCATCGTAATGCCAATGCTGTTAGAAACCATCACCTTTAAATACGTATACAAATATTTACTGGGCCACAACCCTGAAAATGCGATCATATTTGCCGGCCTGCTCATTACCATTGCAGGCGGCTTTGTACTATTAATTAAAGGGAGGAAAACAGAAATTTAATTTTATGGTAAACAAAGAATCATATCAACAAGCGCTGAACCTTTTATCCGAAGCCTCTACACCATCTGGTTTTGTAGCCGCCGTACAGGAACAAGATAATTATAAACGCGTGTGGACCAGAGATGGCGTAATTACCAGTATCGCTGCGCTGCTAACTGGTGAAGAGGAATTGATTAAAACAGCCAGGGCCACCATTGATACCTTATTTAACAAACAGCATGCAAACGGTTTTATGCCCTCAAACGTATCGCCAAAAGATGGCACGGCCAGTTACGGCGGCACTTCCGGCAGGGCCGATAATCCTTCCTGGGCGGTAATTGGCTTAAGCACCTATACCATTTTAACTGAAGATTACAGCTTATGGGAAAAATATCAGCAACAGCTGGAAAAATGTTTCGCAGTAATGGAAACCTGGGAGTTTAATGGAAAACACCTGATTTATGTTCCTCAAAGCGGCGATTGGGCCGATGAATATATTCAACATGGCTATATTCTTTTTGACCAGCTCCTGCGTGTCTGGGCATTAAGATTAGCATTCAAACTTACAAAGAACACTGCTTACTTAACTAAAGCACAAAACATTACAGATACAATTACGAACAACTATTGGAAAACCGAAGAACAGAAAAATGCTTATGCACCGAATCTGGTTCATCAGTTAAAAGATACTTCCAGCGATTTCTGGCTGATGGGTTTTAACCCGGCAAGAATTTACCACTATTTCGACCTCCAGGCCAATGCCTTCAGCTTATTACTGGGCATTGGAAACCCGCAGCAGAATGAAGTTTTATTGAACTACCTCAAAAACATCTATGCAAAAAGGCAATCGCTAATTCCATCTTTCACACCAACCATAGAAGCAAATGATGCGGATATGAACGAGCTGAAAAACAACTATGCCTATTCATTTAGAAACCTGCCTAACTATTTTCACAACGGGGGTTTATGGCCGGTATGGAACGGCTGGATGGCGGCAGCTTTACATGCAACAGGCAATGCCACTATGGCCGCGCAATTAACAGCGAACATTCACGCAGCAAACAATCATAAAAACAGCTTTAACGAATGCCTACATGGACTAAACAATATGCCTTGTGGGGTAGAAAAATGTACCTGGAGCGCCGCTGGTGCCATCATCGCAGAGCAAGCCATGATTCATCCGGAATTTAAAAACTTATTTAACGCCTAGTGAGCGAGCAAAATGGAATTAACAAACAATACTTCACATAAAAAGGCGCTGGTAATCGGTGAATTACTGGCTGATATCATTTCTAAGGAAAATATTCCTTCACTGGCATCGCCATCATCATTTAAAATTAATCAAGGTGGAAGTGCGGCCAATTTTTGCTGCAACTTGAAATGGCTAGGCATAAAAGCCGATTTAGTGGCTACCGTGGGTGATGATAACCTGGGCGTTTTCTTGACCAATGAACTTAAAATGGCAGGAGTTTCAGATCAGTATTTGCTGCGTTCATCCAAGCATCAAACCACCATTGTGCTGGTGGGCAAAAATACAGAAACTCCAGACTTTATTGCGTATCGCAGTGCAGATGCTTACATCAGCCAAATAGAAGATCAACTGATCAAATCTGCAGATCTTTTGCATACCACTGCTTTTTCCCTGAGTTTAGCACCTGCACAAAAAAATATTCTTGCTGCTTTTTCAAAGGCGAACGATTTGAATAAACAAGTTTCCATCGACTGGAATTTTGCACCCGCTATCTGGGGAGATGATAATGGTAAGGCTGTTTTTGAACAAATCTGTCAGTTTAATCCCCTGTTAAAAATTAGTTTGGATGATCTGGAACGTTTCACCGGAAAACCTTTTAGCATTCAGGAATCAATAGAATGGCTAAACCAATTATCCATAAAGCTCATCTGCCTTACCTGTGGCAAAGATGGCGTATGGTACAAAATAAAAGAGCAGCAATGGCAACACCAACCCGCGCTTCCGGTAGCCGCTGTAACAGGTGTAACGGGAGCAGGAGATGCATTTTGGTCTGGCTTTATTGCAGGTTACCTTCAGGATCAACCCATCGAAAGCTGCATTAATTATGCCCTCGAAATTGCGCGTCAGAAAATAGAAAAACCACAACCATTATACAAATAACTAACACTAACTTAATTCAATATGAATCCCATTAAACCAGCACCACCTTAATAAATAAGCGCTCTATTTAACAATAAATTTTTTCTAACCAATTAATTAAAACAACTATGAACCTTACTTTACTTAGCAATTGGTCTGTTTTCCATAATAAACAGAAATTGCATTTTCTAGGGAAACTCGCGGCCATTATTTTTCTGATGATCTCGCTCAGTAGCACCGTCTTTGCCCAAACCGTGGTAAAAGGAATAATTTACGATAACGACAAACTTCCTTTAGTTGGTGCTACCATTCAGGTAGCTGGCGCCAATGTAAAAGCACAAACAGATGCCGAAGGAAAATACCAGATCGCTGTACCTTCCGCAACTTCCAAATTAATTGTGAGTTTCGTGGGCTTTGAATCACAAACGGTGAGCGTAAACAATCAAACTTTGGTCAACGTTACCCTTGCTTCCCTTAATAATCTGGAGGCCGTTGTGGTGGTAGGTTATGCTTCTGTAAAAAAAAGTGACCTAACAGGTGCCGCAACTACTGTTTCCGCAAAAGATTTTAATAAAGGTCCGCTAAATGCGCCTGACCAATTGATTCAGGGTAAAGTTGCCGGTGTGCAAATGATCAACAATAGCGGGCAGCCAGGTGGTGCCTCTACGGTAAGAATCAGGGGTAATTCGGCCATTACCGGATCAGGACAACCTTTATATGTGGTGGATGGGGTGGCTTTAGATGGCCGATCAGCAAGACCATCTACCAGTGCCGGGATTGGTATTGCACCAGATGGCAACCCACTAAACTTCATCAATCCGGCAGATATAGAATCCATGGAAATTTTGAAAGATGCATCAGCGACAGCCATTTATGGTTCCAGAGCAGCTTATGGGGTGGTTTTAATCACTACAAAACGTGGAAAATCCGGCGATGCTAAAATAGACGTTAGTGCCTCTGCAGGTGTTGGAACCATTTCTAGAAGAGTAGATGTTTTATCTGGAGATGAATACAGAGCCGCACTTCAGAAATACGGTTTAACTGCTGGTAATTTCGGCACCAGTGTTAATGCATTGGATGAAGTGCTGCGCACCGCTTACAATCAAAATTATTCAGTTGGTATTAGCGGCGGTACAAATGGCAACACTTTCCGGGCATCTTTAGGTTACCAGAATCAACAGGGAATTATTAAAGGCTCCGATTTCAAAAAATATAGTGCAGGTTTCAACGGAAACTTCAAATTCCTGGAAAGTAAAAAACTGGGTTTAGATGTAAACATGATCAGCAATCAATACTTAGAAAACATTGCTCCGATCACTACTGATGCTGGTTTTACAGGAAGTTTAATTAGCCAGGCTTTGGCATGGAACCCAACACAATCTTTCTATAACCCAGATGGAAGCCTGTTTATTGATTATGGTTCTACCACCATCAACCCACTGGCGGCATTGGCCGCAAACAGCGATAAAGCAAAAGTATCAACCATTTTAGGGAGCGTTTCGCCTTACTATAAAATTACACCATGGTTAGAATACAGAATGTTAGCCAGTGTAAATTATAGTACAGGGATTAGAAGAGCATCAACCAGAAGCACATTGAACCTTCAGGGAATTCAACCTTCCGGAGACTTTTTAGGCGGTTATGCCAGTTATTCCAATACCGAATTGATTACGCAGCAATTCACCAATACCTTAAACTTTAACAAGGAAATTGTTTCGAAACTGAATTTAAATGCCGTTATCGGTTATGAATATTCAAGTTTTGTAAATAAAGGAGCCGTAAATACGGCCACTGGTTTTGGAAATATTGCGGTAGATTATACCGATGCATTTGAGGCAACCTTACCAGCCAACCGTACACTGGTAACCAATAATGATCCCACAACCGAATTACAATCTTACTTCGGAAGGGCAATTTTTAATTATGATAACAAATATATCCTGACCGCTACTTTCAGAGCAGATGGTTCCACCAAATTTGGAACAAACAATAAGTATGGTTATTTCCCATCTTTTGCCGCCGCATGGGACATTAAAAAAGAAAGTTTCCTGAGTGATGTACAATGGATCAACCTACTAAAAATAAGAGCAGGATATGGTAAAACAGGTAACCAGGATTTCCCTTCCGGATCTTCTCAACAACGTTTCGTCATCAGGGGTGTAGATGGTTTGGTAGGCATCAACAATGCAAATCCGGATTTGAAATGGCAGGAAGATAAGCAAACCAACGTGGGAATCGATTTTGGTTTCTTAGGAAGCAGACTTACAGGATCGATCGATTATTTCAATAAGGTGACTACAGATTTGTTATTTCCTCAAAATGCCTTTTCACCAGCTGCACCAAATGGTGTAATTACCTGGTATAATTTAGATGGCGAAGTACAGAACAAAGGTTTAGAGTTAAGTTTAAATGGTAGCATCATAGAAAAAGACAACCTATCATGGTCTTTAGGCGGTAACGTTACCTTCATCAAAAACAATGTAAGCAACCTGACGGGATTAATCAGAACAGGATCTTTAAGTGGTCAGGGATTAAGTGGTGTGAATTTAGAAGTGATCCAGAACGGTCTTCCTCTATTTGCAATGGTAACCAGACAGTATAACGGTTTAGATGCCAATGGATTTTCAACCTACACTGATGATGGTTTTACGAGGTATTATCTTGGAAACCCTAACCCAAAAGTAATTCTTGGTCTTACCACAAACCTGAGGTACAAAAAATTCTCTTTCACCGCGAATCTAAACGGTTCTTTCGGACAGAGTATTTACAACAACACCGCCAATTCAGTGCTTGCGATTTCCAATTTAGGAACCAGAAACATATCTTCAGCACTGGTTAATTCCGGTATTCAGGAATCATTGGCCAATCCAATTGCAGCATCATCAAGATACATAGAAAAAGGAGATTACGTAAAGCTGGCCAACGCCACCATCAACTATAACTTAGGCAATATTGGCAAGGCGATTAAATCATTAAATATCTTTGTAAATGGTCAGAATCTTTTTGTAATCACCAACTATACCGGCTTCGATCCGGAGGTAAATGTGAACAAAAGCATTAATGGTGTACCATCAGCAGGTATCGATTATACTGCCTATCCAACGGCAAGAACATTCAACTTTGGTGTTAATTTCTCTCTTTAATCTTTCAACGATAATCACATGAAAAATAAATATATCTTCAGCTTCGTAGCCGCCACTTTAGCGCTATCAGGCTGTACCAAACTAGATGAAAACTTAAATGGTCAGGTAGGTTCAGGTTCATTAGGTGCTAATGATGTTCCGGGCCTAATCACCGCAAGTTATACCGCTATGCGTGGTCCTTACCAGGCACCCTGGAACTGGTCTGCTTTGCAGGAAGTAACCTCTGATGAAGCCATTGTACCTACACGTGCCGGAGATTGGGACGATAACGGTGCCTGGCGGGCGTTACACCTACATAAATGGGCTTCAGATGATGCCAGGATTTCGGATGTTTTCAGAGACCTGAACAGTATCAGCTACGTAAGTACAAATGTGTTGGGCTTCAATCCTACCCCTGCACAGGCAGCTACTGCTCGTTTTTTACGTGCATTTTCCCAGTTTTCTATATTAGATGGTTGGGGTCAGGTGCCATACCGGGAGCCGGGAGAAGGCGTTACCAAGCCATCGAAAGTAAGAAACGCAAGTGAGCAGATTACCTATTTAATTTCAGAGCTTACAGCCATCATCCCTACCCTACCGGATGGCCCGGCACACCAGGCCAATAAAAATGCTGCAAGAACACTGTTAATGAAAATTTACCTCAACAAAGGTGCCTTTTTAAACCGTACAGCACCAACGTTTGATCCGGCAGATATGGCAAGGGTAATCTCCCTGGCTGATGAAATTGCAACGGGCGGCTACACCCTAACCACCAATTATTTCGATAATTTCGCATCAACGAATGATGTTTTATCAAGAGAAAACATCTTTACCTCCCAAAACCTGGGTGGCGTTGCAGGAAGTGATTTAGACGGACAGTGGAAATGTACGTTGCACTATAATCAGAATCCGAATGGCTATAACGGTTTTGCAACTCTATCAGATTTCTATAACAAGTTCGAAGCAACAGATAAACGCAGAGGAGGCGCCTATACCGGTCAAACTAATGTTTCTGGTATCCGGGTTGGCTTTTTAGTGGGTCCGCAATTTGATCAGACCGGTGCAGCTCTGAAAGACAGAAAAGGAAATGCATTAGCCTTTACCCCGGAAGTAAGCATCATCGAAAGAGATCCCAATCACTTAGAGGTAGCCGGAATCAGGGTGATTAAATACCCTATCGATTATCCAAATTCGGGAACAAGAAGACCAGATAACGACTGGGTTTACTACCGTTATGCTGATGTTTTATTAATGAAAGCAGAAGCGTTGCTTAGAACTTCGCAAGCTGGCGCAGCATTAACGATCGTTAATTCGATCAGAACGGCTAGAGGTGCGTCAGCCTTCGCAAGTTTGAATTTAGATAATCTTTTAGACGAACGCGGACGTGAGTTATACTGGGAAAGTTTCAGAAGACAAGATTTAATCCGCTTCGGTAAATTCCTTGCTGCATGGCAGGAAAAACCAGCCAGTGAATCTAAATACATGTTGTTCCCCATTCCTGATAACCAGCTTGGCAATCCAAACCTGGTTCAGAATCCAGGTTTTTAACAGCATAAAAATATGTATTTAAAGGCTGAATCCTCAATTGCTGATTAACAACCAGTATTTGGGGTTCAGCCTTTGATGTATTAAAATAACCAGTATTAGTTTTAACCTGATGATCAAAATAATTCACACACTCCTGCTGCTGCTGTTTGTACAATGCTACGTCGCAGCACAAGATCCCTGGAAACTTAAAGTCGAACATATCGACCCGGGAAATTATTATGGTGTAACTGTAGCTAATGGCATAATCGGCATAGTATCATCTCCCGAACCTTTTAAAGTTAAAAATGTAATATTAGCAGGTGCTTACGATACCTACGGCCGCGGGCGGGTAAGCAATTTCTTAAATGGCTTTAACCTGCTGAACATGTATATGGAAGTTGATGGCCAACGACTTGGTGCAGGCAATACCCAAAACATGCAACAACAACTGGATATGCAACAGGCCGCCTTTACCACGCAACTGCAATACGGAAAGAAAGCGAACATCAAATATACTTATTATGCATTGAGGCATTTGCCCTTTACCGTTTTAATGGATGTAACCATTACCGCCAACGAAGATTTTAAACTTACTGCGGCCAGCGTGATGGAAACCCCTGATGCCCTTCGAGATGTAGAGAATTATTATAATGAAATAGACAGGCCGCATGTAACGCTAAGTTTGCTTACCTCCACAGCTAAAAGCCCTACCGGAAAATTACAACTTTGTGCCTCAAACAGTTTTATGTTTACCGAGCCACATGGTAGTGAGCCAAAAATTATCCACGAAATGTGGGATAACAACAGCCATTTAATGAAATTTAGCAAAACGTTAAAGGCTGGCGAAACCTATACCTATTCCATTATTGGTAACACCATTAGTTCGGCACAACATGCTGATCCATTAAATGAAGCAGAGCGAATGAGTATCTTCGCCAAGCTGGAAGGCAGAGACCGCTTAATTAAATTCCATAATAAAGCATGGGATGATCTATGGAAATCGGACATTATTATTGATGGGGATGCACAGGCTCAACAAGATATCCATAGCATGCTGTATCACCTTACGTCATTTTCACGGGCCGGTACATCCTATTCACTTTCGCCAATGGGTTTATCGGGTTTGGGTTACAATGGTCATGTATTTTGGGATACGGATATCTGGATGTTTCCGGCGTTACTGGTGCTCCACCCGGATATAGCAAAATCATTGATAGAATATCGTTTTGAAAGATTACAAGCTGCTAAACGAAATGCATTCTCTCACGGTTACAGAGGAGCCATGTTCCCTTGGGAAAGTGCCGATACTGGCGTAGAAGAAACGCCTGTTTGGGCTTTAAGTGGGCCTTTTGAACACCATATTTCTGCTGACGTTGCCCTTGCTGCCTGGAACTATTATAGCGTAACACAGGATAAAACCTGGCTAAAGGAAAAAGGCTGGCCAATACTTTCAGAAACTGCAGATTTTTGGGCAAGCCGCGTGGAGCGTAATGGAACGAATCAATTCGACATCAAAAACGTGGTTGCAGCAGATGAATGGGCAGAAAATGTAAATAACAATGCGTTTACCAACGCCGCAGCAAAACTCAACCTCAAAAATGCCAATGCCGCAGCTCTAATCTTAGGTTTACCTGAAAACAAAGATTGGACACTTGTAGAGAAAAATATTCCGATTTTGAAGTTTCCTGACGGCGTAACTAAAGAACATGAAACGTATAAGGGCGAAGGGATTAAACAAGCCGATGTAAACCTGCTGGCTTATCCGCTAAAAACCATTACGGATAAAAATCAGATCGAAAAGGATCTGGCTTATTATGAAACCAGGATCCCTGATGAAGGTACGCCAGCCATGACGCATGCCATTTTCGCATTACTTTACGCCAGAACAGGAAATGCAGATCAGGCCTATAAATACTTTAAGGAATCGTATCAGCCAAATCTAAACCCACCATTTAGGGTAATTGCAGAAACAAAGGGGGGCACCAATCCATACTTCGCCACCGGTGCTGGTGGCGTGTTGCAAAGTGTATTAATGGGCTTCGGCGGATTAGACATTACCAATAAAGGTATTGTTCAGGTGCCAAGTGTGTTACCCAACCACTGGAAATCAGTTAAAATCACAGGTGTTGGAATGGAAGGAAAAACTTTTACCGTGACGCAGAAAAAATAGAAATATCATCAGAATTATTATTCAATCAGGTGGAATAATAATTCTGATTTTAACTGGTTTCTATTTTTTTATAAGCTTCAGCAACACGCCATTAGTCCATCCGAAACCATCCTGAAGCGGATATTCTCCCCCGCCACCACCTTTACTGTTGGTTTCCACTACATTGTATTTTTCCATCAACTTTCCCGTTTCCTTAAAAACGGAAATATTGAGGTTTACCCACCTGTTTGATATGGTATCTGCCAGTTGATGGTAACCATATTCACGTAAACCAGCAATACTCACCCATTGCAAAGGTGCCCATGCATTTGGCGCATCCCACTGTTGTTTCGTTGTTGTTAAAGTAGTAATCAATCCGCCAGATTTTAAGAAATCTTTCTCCAAACGCTGCGACACAAGTTTAGCCTGAGCTGAAGTTGCCAGTTTAAAATAAAGAGGAAACGAAGCTGCCAGTGTGATTTGACTAGAGAAATTTCTGGTTTTCCAATTGTAATCAGTAAAAAAGTTCTGTTTAGCATTCCAGAAATACTTAGCAATAGCCGCTTTGCGTTTACTCGCCTTCGCAGAAAATAAAGCCGCTTTTTTTAAATCGCCAGCTTGTTTGTTTGCTTCAGCAATAGTGCTTTCAAGATTATACATCAAGGTATTTAAATCAACAGGCAAAAGATTAGTGGTAATAATCTGACTAAAACTTTTACCATCTGCAAACCATCGGCTACTAAAATCCCAACCTGATTCTGCTGCCGAACGCACATTTCGAAGGAAAACGGCTGGATTTTGTTTCGTTAACTTCGCCGCTTCGTAATCTTCCCGATAGGATTCTTCCCTTGGCTGATCGCCAGCATCGTAATATCGGTTTAAAACGGTTCCATCCGCTAGTTTTACCACATGGTTGATCGCCTTTCCTGGGGCAAGTTGTGCTGAACCTTTCATCCAGAAATTATATTCCTTTTCCAACACCTCTTTATATTCACTCAGTTTTACATCCGGATTATCCTTTGTAAGCAATTGCACCATCGCCGCAAAAAACGGGGGTTGAGAACGGGTAAGATAATAGCTTCGGTTTCCATTCGGAATAAAACCATAAGTGTTGATCAGGTAAGCAAAATTATCTACCATATCTTTCATCACTTTTGTTTTGCCAGCCTCTTTCAAACCCAGCATGGTAAAATAAGAATCCCAATAATATACTTCTCTAAATCGCCCACCCGGAACGATGTACGGGTTTGGCAGTGGAAGTAAAGAGGTTTGGATGGCAGAAACAGTATCAGGATTTCGCTGAAGAACAGTCCACAAAGTATCTAGATGTTTTTCTATTCCAGCTTTGATGTCTGATTCATAGAAAGCGGTATGACTTTCTGGTAAACTGAAATACGCATCGACAAAAGCCTTCAAATTAAATCCTTTGTCGCCTTTTTCTTTCAGGTAGGCCTTCATAATTTCCGCAGGTCTACTTTTGGGAATAGCATCGGCAAAAGATTTACCATCTGCATAGATCTTCGCCAGCTGAACTTCTTCAAATAAACCCGGGTAAATTACTCTCGGCGATTTTTGATTTTGAGCAAATAGTCCACCGGAAACAAATAAGAGCAGGTATAGCAGAATATTTTTCATATTTTAATATTGATTAGAAATTCGAACTTACAGACAACAAGTTAATATTTAGAGCTAAGTTATCTATGTTTATCCTTAAAAGCTGTAATTTAGGTAGAAATAAAAAAGGTGAATTAACGTTATTATTTTATAAATCAAGATTACACTTCTTTATAGTAGTATTTTATCATCAAACCTGGCTCATCATTCCGTTTTAAGAACTAATTAGTTAGTAAAATAGGATTAGCTGTAATATCCAGCTACTGTAAGTTTATATTTCACCATAGCGCTCTTTAAGAATACACATTATTTAGTAAACAGCGCTTAACAAATTGGAAAGGCAATAATCACAATTCAGTAAATTTATTTAGATTTCCTATAAATTAGTGAATATACCCCATCTATTTTAACCATCTCATGGAATGTTATGCAAAATCCGCACAAGTTTTTATAATTTAGCCAATGAAAAATTGATGCTGCTGGTAGTAGATAGTAGTAAGCAAAGCCTTACGCGTCAGGCGCACAGCAAATGATGTTGTGAGGTTAGGAAAACCTGCTGTCGAGAAGGGATAGAATCTACGCGATTTGCGTTCCTTTAACAGCAGCATCAATTTTTATGTTAGCCCAAATTGCTAAACTGGGATACTGAAATACCCTTGTAACGCTTAAAGGCATCGCTGAAGTTCGAAGTTCGTTGAAAACCCAGCATTATTGCGATTTCGTCAACAGTATAATCACTGTTCAAAAGCAATTCTTCCGCTTCTCTCATAACCCGTCCCTTAATCAACACAAATAAACTTTTACCCAATACCTTGTCTAAAAATGAATTTAATTTTTTGGGACTCATGCCCATTCCCTCAGCATAAAACTCGATTGATTTTTCCCGCTTATAAAAATTTTCTAAAATTGCCCTGAACCGTAACGTTTGCTGTAATTCATCTAAAGTTAACGCGGCAAGGTATCCATCAAAGCCGGCAGTAAAACCCAAAAACAATGACAGATACTGCGCCAAAAACTTTATATCATTTCTTGCTTCGATATCTTTTTTCAATTGCTCGATTAAACCAAATGCTTTTTTAAGTCCATTCCCATCCAGATCTCTGAAAGAAAGATTTAAAAAAAGGTTTTTTGCCATGGGATCCAGATGCTGAAGTAGAAATTCAGAATAAAGTGCACTGCTGAAATTTAACCAATAACCACTTATAATTTCGCCCTCCAGTCTCACTAAACCTTCTTCCGGAATAAAAAATATCCTTCCATTTGTTAAATTATAATCACCAGAATTCATACAAAGACAACCCTTCGCCTCTTTAATTATAAGGACTCTCATGGGATACGTTGCGGTTAAGGCACTTTCTTTCTTAAAAGTTCCTTTGATCACTTCCAGTTTTATCATCTTTGTAAACGGGCTATTTATGATTAGATTAATCTTTTACCATTTGGTTACAACTTATTGGTTTAGGCTTTGGTTTTAAAAAAAACCAAACAAACGAATGCAGCTTTAGTTTTAACTTCCTCTTCTTAACCTGAGCAATTCATCCACTCAAATCATCAATTTAAATAGTCCATAATAGGGGGTAAACTTACAGAACTCAAATAGATTAGCAACAAATAGTTTTAAAAATGTAATACTATAACGACTAATCAATACACGAAACAACATATAAGTAAGTGCTTTTGTTAAATTTTGGAAGATAAAATTTAATGAGATGACCTTTATATCAAGAAGATATGGCTTCGCCATTTGAAAATATGAATGATTTAACAAGTAAAATTAGTTAAATCTTATTTTGAAGGAAAACGGAAGTAAAAGAATTACATTCATTAACATTTTTGCGAACTACAAGCAAAAAATACAAAACTACTTATACCCGAGCAGCGCATGTATCTGGAACGATAGCTAATCTTAAGCAAGAATAAATTAAGGAGCTCCTGTTTCTTGCTAACTACATATACAGTCTTCTGTGTATTCTGTGATTCCGTGGCGAAAATTAATAAATGCTTAATTTAAGGGATAGGTTGCTTCCGCGAACTGATTGTACGCTTTTTACCCAGTTTAGACATGCTCACAATATTTTTAGCTACAACTCCTCTTTTAGTTATGACTATATCGAATTCAACTGCACTACCAATATATAATCCTTTAGCCTTGCAATCTATAATATCAAAATAGATGCTACGCACCACCATCTCCTGCGAAATCAGGCCGAAGCCTCTTTCTTTGTTATAAGCTGTAATTACACCATTCATAAATTAGCGTTTAGGAATTTTATTATTTACATCTACATTAGAATCAATTAAAGGTTTGCAATAGTAGACGTATTCTTAGGAATAGTAGATATGCAAAAATTCAAAGTTGATTAGATTAATCGAAGTAAACCCCCAAGTCAGCAAATAGTTTTGTATCACAACACATAGATTACTAACGATTTGATAAACAAACTATAAAAACACATGTTAATAACTAAGGATATATGATCAAAAACGTTTCAGCTATGAAAAGATTAAACAAAAAAAGTTCCATTCAGCAACTTGATGATGTTAAACAAGGCGATTTAATTAAAGATGATACTGGAAAAGCAGGAGAGGTTGAAAATATTGAGGTATTAACCCGAAAAGTAGAAACGCAATACTATTACAAGTTGAAAGACGATGGTACCATTCTCATTATAAAATAACTTGTCTATTTGCAAAATGCCTTATTGTATAGAAAAATTATAGTCGCTGAGATTAAATAATGATATTTGCTGCAAAATTAAAAGCATGCAAGATATAAAAAACATCATTTTCGATTATGGAAATGTAATTTTCGAAATAGATTTTAGAATCGCACAAGCATCATTTCAAAAGCTCGGCATTACAGATATAGAAAATTTTTTCGCACATAAAGGCCATAATCAATTGTTTGATGATTTTGAAACTGGCACCATTTCTCCGGCAGAATTTCGTGCAGGAATTAGAACAGCGGCGGATAAACCTGAACTTACAGATGCAGAAATTGATGCTGCATGGAACAGTTTGTTGATCGGCACTATTCAGGAAAATCATGATACTTTACTAAAAGTAAAAGAAAAATACCGAACGTTTTTGTTAAGTAATAACAATGAAATTCACTATGACTGGATTATCGACTACCTAAAAACAACTTTTAAATTAAACAATTACGATGACTATTTTGAGAAAGCTTATTTTTCTCAGCATATGAAATTACGTAAACCTAACACCAATATTTTTGAACAGGTTTTGAAAGACAATCACCTTGATCCTGCGGAGACTTTATTTATTGATGATAGTCCACAACACATAGAAGGTGCTAAAAAAGTTGGACTGAATACTTTATTGATGACAGAAAAGCCAGCGCAACTGGAATCTTTCTTAAAAGCTAATGGAATTATATAGATGAGCGAGAAGAAGTTCAAATCTCTTAAAGAGTTTTATCCGTTTTACTTATCAAAACATACAAATACCACTTCAAGGGGATTACATTTTATTGGAACAGGCTTGGTTGCACTGACGCTTTTTACCGGATTTTTATTCCATCAATCGCGTTTCTTCCTTGTTTTGCCTTTATTTGTTTTTGGCTTTCCTTGGATTGGTCACTTCTTTTTCGAGAAGAATAAATCTACTTTTTTTCAATATCCGGTTTATACACTAGCCAGCGATTTCCTTATGTTTTATGATTTGCTTAATGGAAAGCAGTCTTTTGTAGTGAAGAATGATTAAGAAATTTTCAGTTGGCAGTTTTCAGTACAATAACTACCCAAAACTGAAAACGACCAACTGTTAACTGCAAACTGTTAACTGTAAATTGAACACTGTCAACTGAAAACTGTCAACTGAAAACTGTTAACTGAAAACTGAATTACAGTTTTCTTCTTTTTAACTCTCTCTCAATTAAACCCAACTCCCTTCCGGTTTGTCCGGCTACTGATGTATTTTCTTGTGCTCTTCTAAACAAATATGGCATTACAGCTTTGATTGGGCCATAAGGAACATATTTTGCTACATTGTAATTGGCATCTGCCAGGTTAAAGCTGAGATTGTCGCTCATCCCAAGCAACTGAGCAAAATAAACATGCGGATGATTATGCGCTACTTTTTTCTCATCTAAAAGATAAGTTAACAGGCGACTGCTATCTTCATTGTGTGTGCCACAAACAATCGCAATTTCCTCAATATAATCTACACAATAACGAAGCGATTCATTATAATCCCGATCAGAAGATGCTTTATCAGGCTGTATTGGTGATGGATAACCCATTTCGGCAGCGCGCTTACGCTCCTTTTCCATGTAGGCGCCACGCACCACTTTTACGCCCAAAATAAATCCCGCAGCTTTGGCAATTAGGTGGTCGGCCTTCATATCTGCTAATTTATCATGGCGATACATTTGGTAGGTATTGTACACGATGATTCGTTCCTGATTGAATTTTCGCATCATATCTAAAGCCAGTTCATCAATTGTATTCTGAATCCAGGTTTCTTCGGCATCAATCATGATTGGAACGCCCTTTTCAAAAGCAGTTCTGCAAATCATCTCACAGCGCAATTTTACTTTATCAAATTCGGCTTGTTCAGAGGGCGATAAGGTTTTCTTTGCATCCAGCTTCTCCAGTAAAGCAAAACGCCCAATCCCGGTAATTTTGAAAACAGTGATCGGAATGTTTTTATCACCATCGGCACGAAGGATCGTTAAAATGATTTCCCGACAAGTAGCGTCGAAAACAGCTTCCTCCTCCTCGCCTTCAACAGAGTAATCTAAAATAGTACCAACACCGCCTTTGGCCAACTGAGCAATCGCATGATCACATTCTGCAATGGTTTCGCCACCACAAAATTGCTGGAAAATAGTTACTTTAATCGCACCTTGAATAGGTAAACCGATGTTTAGAAAGAAATTAGTGATCGAAGGACCAACTTTTGTCAAAAAGTTACTGCCAATCATTTTAAAAAGCCAGAACGCTTTTTTTAATTCACCGTTTGTCTTTTGGCGGAAAGCTACTTCCGTATTGTCGAAATTCGGCTGTTTACTCGGGGATAAATCCATTTTTAGCTATGTAATAAGTCAGTTGGATGCAAAATTATAAAAAGCATCCGTTGTTAAAACTAAAAAGCTGTAAATAATCGTATTTTTGTACCTAAATGATACAATTCAAATTAGAGGGCGAATTTATTCCATTAATTCAGTTGCTCAAAGCAACAGGCTTAGTTGGCACTGGTGGCGATGCTCAGGCTGCCGTAATGGACGGATTAGTGAAATGCAACGGCGAAGTCGAATTTCGCAAGCGCTATAAAGTAAGAGTTGGAGACATTATCACATTTGGACAAGATAAAATCGAAATAATTTAATGGAAACTTTAACTAGCGCAGGCCATTCGGTTTATTTCGAAAGCAATTTTGAGGCTTTAAAAACACTGGTAGAAAGTGGCAAATACAGCAAAGTTTTTATCCTGGCTGATGAAAATACCAGTGAAATCTGTTTACCTGTATTTCAATCCTTGATGGATGATTTTGCTGATTTTGATTTGATTGAAACATCTGCAGGCGAAGAGAATAAAAACATTGATTTTTGTATAGGCATCTGGAAAACGCTTCTGGATTTTGAGGCCGATCGTAAAAGCTTGATGATCAATCTTGGTGGTGGCGTCATCACCGATATGGGTGGTTTTATTGCTTCCACATACAAACGCGGAATTGATTTCATCAATGTTCCAACTACCCTGCTTTCTCAGGTTGATGCTTCAGTTGGTGGAAAGACCGGAATTGATATCGACAACGTTAAGAACATGGTGGGTACCTTTACGCTTCCACAAATGGTTTTTATTGAAACCACGTTCTTAAAAACATTGCCCCAACGTGAACTTTTATCCGGCTTTGCCGAAATGATTAAACATGGCTTAATCTACGATAAAGCTTACTATGAAAAGTTAAAGGCAACCCATTATTTAACGCCTTCTGCGGATGATATTTACCGTTCCGTAGAAATCAAAAATGAAGTGGTAACCATTGATCCGCATGAAAAAAGCCTTCGGAAGATCTTAAATTTCGGGCATACTATTGGACATGCGATAGAAGGTTATTCTTTAGCAAATGATGAAAACCCGCTTACGCACGGAGAGGCAATCGCTATTGGTTTTATTTGCGAGGCTGCTTTATCGATCAAAAATAGCGGGCTAACCAAAGAAGAACTTAAAGATATTAGTGAATATTTATTATCGTTATATCCAAAATATGAAATCAGAAAAGAAAGCTTTGATTCACTTTTGGAATTAATGAAAAGCGATAAAAAGAATGAAGATGGCAACATTTTATTTTCTTTACTCGAAACTACAGGTAAATGCACGTTTAACTGCCGTGTAAGTACTTCAGATATTTTAAGCAGTTTAGATTATTATAACAGTTTATAAAAATGACTTTTACTGGAAGTGATATTTCTGTAGGCGGATTGTTTGGTTTTGTAATCGTTTTAACCTTAGTTGAAATGTATTTTAGCTATGCACACGACAGAAAACTCTACACCAAACGCGATACCTGGACGAATATCTATTTAATGGTTACCGCAATTGTAATTAATCTTGGAATGAAAACGGCAACATTCTTTTTACTGGAATATTGCTACCAATTCAGGTTGTTTCAGATTTCTAATGTCTGGATCTATTGGTTAGTTTTAATCCTTGCCCAGGATTTTCTTTACTGGTTTTTACATACCGTGGGTCATTATGTGCGCTTTTTCTGGGCCATGCACGTTACGCATCATTCATCAGAGCACTTCAATTTAACAACGGGATTCCGTTCAACTGTTTTCGAGCCACTCTACCGTGTTTTCTTTTACCTGCCATTGGCTTTTATGGGTTTCACCGCAATGGATATCCTTTTTGCTTACCTGGTAACCCAGATTTACGGAAACCTAGTTCATACGCAATACAAGATTAACTTCCCTAAATGGTACGAATATGTATTTGTAACGCCTTCGCACCACCGTGTGCATCATGCCAATAATGTACGTTACCTGGATAAAAACATGGGCATGGTATTAATCCTATGGGATAGGTGGTTTGGAACATTTCAAGCTGAACTACCAGAAGATAAAATCAAATATGGCTTAACCACACAACCAAAAGATACCGGTCCTGTAAATATTATTTTCCATGAATTTATTGCTTTAAAGGCTGATATTAAAAAGGCACCAACCTTTGTGGATAAGGTAAAATACTTTATCAATCCTCCAGGCTGGAGCCATGATGGAAGCACAAAGATTGCTAAAATTATGCAGCAGGAACTACGTGAGGCCGAAGGGATGGCTAAATTAAACAACGCCACTAAATAAATAAAAGAACGTTTTTCGTTTAGCTCCTATCTACCTTAAAGGATAGGAACTTCTCTTTTATTTTTTAGCCTGCCGAAGCAAACTGCAATGAATCTCAAAACTAGCCTAATTGCTATTTCTGCAACATCCATTTCACATGCGTGGCTTTCAATCTGCGACTAACCAGATCTTAACTCAATCTTCGCGAAAATAAAAATCTATTCTTTACCAGCCTGCTAAAGCAGACTGAAATGACTCTCAAAACCTAGCCTACATGCTATTCTGCAACATCCATTTCACAGGCGTCGATTTCAATCGGCGACTAACTAAATCTTCAATTCAATCTTCGCGAAAACAAAAATCTATTCTTTACCAGCCAGCTAAAGCAGACTGCAATGAATCTAAAACCCATAGCCTACACGCAACTTCTGCAACATCCATTTCACAGGCGTCGCTTTCAAGCGGCGGCTAACCAGATCTTCTCAAAACCCATAGCCTACATGCTATTTCTGCACATCCATTTCACAGGCGTCGATTCAATCGGCGACTAACAGATCTTCTCAAAACCTAGCCTACATGCTATTTCTGCTACATCTATTTCACAGGCGTCGATTTCAATCGGCGGCTAACCAGATCTTCTCAAAACCTAGCCTAATTGCTATTTCTGTAACATCCATTTCACAGGCGTCGATTTCAATCGGCGGCTAACCAGATCTTCTCAAAACCCATAGCCTACATGCTATTTCTGCAACATCCATTTCACAGGCGTCGATTTCAATCGGCAACTAACCAGATCTTCTCAAAACCTAGCCTACATGCTATTTCTGCAACATCCATTTCACAGGCATCGATTTCAATCGGCGGCTAACCAGATCTTCTCAAAACCTAGCCTAATTGCTATTTCTGCAACATCCATTTCACAGGCGTCGATTTCAATCGGCGACTAACCAGATCTTCTCAAAACCCATAGCCTACATGCTATTTCTGCAACATCCATTTCACAGGCGTCGATTTCAATCGGCGACTAACCAGATCTTCTCAAAACCTAGCCTACATGCTATTTCTGCAACATCTATTTCACAGGCGTCGATTTCAATCGGCGGCTAACCAGATCTTCTCAAAACCTATAGCCTAATGCTATTTCTGCAACATCCATTTCACAGGCGTCGATTTTAATCGACGGCTAACCAGATCTTCTCAAAACCTAGCCTACATGCTATTTCTGCAACACCCATTTCACAGGCGTCGATTTCAATCGGCGGCTAACCAGATCTTCTCAAAACCTAGCCTACATGCTATTTCTGCAACACCCATTTCACAGGCGTCGATTTCAATCGGCGACTACCTATTCAAACGATCAATTCAAACGATCAATTCAAACCTTTCATACCAACCTCTTAAACGGTTCAAATCAAACAAAATTAAATTTTATTAAAAATATTTTCATTTTCCTATTGACAAATTAAATTTTGTTATTACATTTGGCTCATTCAAAAGCAAAAATGAAATTATTCAACACATATTACTTTGGTTACTTTTACTATTTTAGTAAGAGCCGGGGCTAATATGCAAAAAGATATATAACAATATTAAAATGTATAAAAAAGTCCCGGCAAGCAGCCGGGACTTTTTTATTTTACGCAAAAATGGAAACGACAAAACGAGTAGCAATTCAAGGTATTAAAGCATCTTTTCATGAAGAAGCAGCCTACAAATTCTTTGGTAAAAACATCGAGACTGTAGAATGTAATTCATTTAAAGAAACCTGCGATAAGCTGGAAAAAAACGATGCCGACTTCGTGGTAATGGCAATCGAAAATTCTATCGCCGGGAGTTTATTGCCAAATTATACACTGATCCGCGATTATGGATTCTCAGTTGTAGGCGAAGTTTACCTGCCTATCCAATTGCACTTAATGGCGTTGCCAGGTGTGAAATTTGACGATATTAAAATCGTAACCTCCCACCCTATTGCCATTCGCCAATGCATTGATTTCTTTTATGATTATCCACACATCAAAATAGTAGAAAGCAACGATACTGCCGCTTGCGCTAAACGGATTCAGGAAGAAAAATTAACCGATACCATGGCTATCGCAAACACCTTAGCCGCAGAGCTTTACGGATTAAACATTTTAGAACGCAGAGTAGAATCAAATAAGAAGAATTATACACGGTTTCTCATCCTTAAAAAAGACAAAACAGACGAAGGGAAAAAAATAAACAAAGCATCGATCTGTTTTCAGGTTGGGCACAAGGCTGGTTCACTGGCAACAGTATTAAATATCTTCGCAGAACAAGAGGTAAGCTTAACAAAAATACAATCTATGCCGGTATTGGGAAAACGAAACGAATACTACTTTTATGTCGATCTGGAATGGCCAAGCACAGAGAAGTATGATAAAGCCACAAGGAAAGCATTAAAATATACATCGAACTTTAATATCCTTGGCGAATATCAAAAGAACGATAAAGTGTAAATAAGCCGGAAGTCCTAAGTCAGGAGTCCGATGAAAAATAAAAAAAAACGTAAATAATTTAATCAAAATATATCTTCGGACTTCAGACTCCGGACTTTAATCAAAACCATATCATGAAACTTAATTTAAACATTCAACCGCTAAACACCTGGTTAAACATTAACAACGAACCGTTAATTATCTCTGGGCCATGCAGTGCAGAAACTGAAGAGCAATTGTTAACTACTGCACATTTATTAGCAGCAACTGGTAAAGTATCCGTTTTAAGAGCTGGTATCTGGAAACCACGTACCCGTCCGGGAGAATTTGAAGGGATTGGTAGTATTGGTTTAGAATGGTTAAAACGTGCAAAAGCAGAAACTGGTTTACCAACAGCTGTTGAAGTTGCCAATGCAAAACATGTGGAAGAGGCTTTAGCTGCAGGTGTGGATATCCTTTGGATTGGTGCACGCTCAACTGTAAATCCTTTCACGGTTCAAGAAATTGCTGATGCGTTAAAAGGACATGATGTTCCGGTATTAATTAAAAACCCGGTAAATCCTGATTTACAATTATGGATTGGTGCAATTGAGCGTATCAATGGCGCAGGAATCACTAAAATCGGTGCCATTCACCGTGGCTTTTCATCATTCGAGAAAAGTTCTTTCCGTAACGAACCAATGTGGGAACTGGCTATCCAATTAAAAACTTTGTGCCCTGAATTACCAATCATCAACGATCCAAGTCACATTTGCGGTAACCGTGAGTTAATTCCTTACATCTCTCAAAAAGCATTAGATTTAGATATGCAAGGTTTAATGATCGAATCTCACGTAGATCCATCAGTTGCCTGGACAGATGCTAAGCAACAAGTTACACCGGCAGCCTTATCAGAGTTGGTTGATCGTTTAACGGTTCGTGAACCTGAAGCACCAAATGAAGCTTTCGCTGATCAATTGGCTGATTTGCGTAAATCAATTGATAAAATCGATGATACTCTATTGCAAAAATTAGGTGAGCGTATGGCTATCGTTGAAAAAATTGGCCAGTTTAAACGCGATAACCAGGTCACTATTCTACAGGTTAATCGTTGGGATTCGATCATTAAAAAAGGTCATGCATTTGCAAAAGCATTAAAGTTAGACCTAAACTTTACAGAGAAATTCTTAGAATTGGTACATGGTGAGTCTATCCGCAAGCAAACTGAAATTATGAATGCAGGCAAAGCTGAAAAAGGAATTGCTGCAGAACAACATACTGAAGTTAAAGCGTAAAAAGGTAGAGGGTTGAAAGGTTTAAGGTAAAAGGTAAAACCAAAATCCTAAAAAAGAAATCCGCTACAAATAACATGGTTAATGTGGTGTCAGGTGTTTCCATCTGACACTTACATTTTAGAATAAAACAGAATAAAATGTCTAAAAATGCCTTAGTTTCTTTTAAAGGAACCAAGAATATAAATACGGAAATACAGTTAACCGGTTCAAAAAGCGAATGCAACAGAGCGCTAATTATCAGCGCTTTAAGCAAAAAACTGGTTAAAGTAGAAAATTTATCCAATGCTGCCGATACCGTTACACTGGATGGCATCTTAAATACTTTGAAAGAAGACACTGAAATTCCATCGCAAGACTCTCAACTCGTTGATGTTGGTCCGGCGGGAACTGCTATGCGATTTCTTTCTGCATACCTTTCCGCAAAAAATGGTAATTTCTTGCTAACTGGAACGGAGAGAATGAAACAACGCCCGATAGGAATTTTAGCAGAAGCTTTAAAAACCTTAGGTGCTGATATTTCTTATGCAGAATCTGATGGATTTCCACCACTGAATATTACTGGCCCCTTCAATCAAAAAACGGCCGTAGTTAATATTAAGGGTGACATCAGCAGTCAGTATATTTCAGCATTACTGATGATTGCCCCTACATTACCTCAAGGGTTAACTTTAGAAATTGAAGGCGAACTAACCTCTAAACCATATGTTGATATGACTTTAGATATGTTGGCCGAGGTTGGAATCCAACATTCGTGGACTGGAAATTATATTTCAATAGAACCACAACCTTTCACAGCAGGTACATTGGTTGTTGAACCAGACTGGAGTGCAGCATCCTATTGGTACAGCATCGCAGCGCTGGCAGATGAAGCTGAAATTAGTTTACCGGCATTGAAGGAAAAAAGTCTTCAAGGCGATAGCCAGATCCAAAAAATCATGAAGATTTTTGGCATTGCCACAAGCAATACAGAATCAGGTATTTCGATCAGTAACTTAGGTTTATCGCTGGATACCAATCAGGTTTTAGATTTAAAAACATGTCCTGATTTGGCACAAACTATCATTGTTATTGCTGCTGCCTTAGGCAAAAACATGTCTTTTACAGGCCTGGAAACTTTAAAAATTAAGGAAACCGATCGCATTGCTGCTTTACAAAACGAATTGTCTAAAATTGGTGTAACATTGACAGAAGATCATTTGGTTTATACCTTAAATACGGATGAACTTCATTTCCCTGAAAAAATTACGATCCACACTTACGAAGACCACCGCATGGCGATGGCTTTTGCGCCGCTTGCCCTGTTAATTAATGAAGTGGAGATTGAAGATATGCAGGTAGTAGAAAAATCTTATCCTTATTATTGGGAAGATTTGAAAAAAGCTGGATTCTCCGTAGAGGAACAGGGATAGAAGAGCAAAGATTAAAGACCACAAAACTTAATACTTACAACTTAAAACTTTTAACTTAAATGGCAGGTAACTCATTCGGACAACTATTTCGCATCACCACCTTTGGCGAATCTCATGGTGTAGCCATCGGCGTAATTATTGATGGCTGTCCGGCACAATTGGATATTGACATGGATTTTATTCAGTCAGAACTGGATAAACGTAAGCCTGGACAGTCGAAGATTACCACTCAAAGGAAAGAAAGCGACACTGTTCAAATTTTATCTGGTGTGTTCGAGGGCAAAAGTACTGGAACCCCTATTGCATTATTGATTCCTAATGAAGACCAACGGTCGAAAGATTACGGTCATAATGTTGATGTATACCGTCCTAGTCATGCAGATTATGTTTATGATGCTAAATATGGAATTCGCGACCATCGTGGTGGCGGTCGTTCATCTGCCCGTGAAACGGCTGCCCGTGTAGCAGCTGGTGCCATTGCCAAATTGTTTTTGAAGCAACAGGGAATTGAAATTTTCGCTCACGTTACTTCAGTCGGAACTATTGAAGCACCTAATCTCGAAAGTAATGATTTATCCGCTTTATTGAATATCCGAGAAGAAAACATTGTTCGTTGTGCTGATCCTGCAACTGCACATGAAATGATTGAATTTATAGATGGAATAAGAAAAGATGGCGACACCGTTGGTGGTAAAATTGGTTGCGTAATTAAAGGTTGTCCGGCTGGTTTAGGCGAACCTGTTTTTGACAAATTACATGCCGATTTAGGCAAGGCCATGTTAAGTATTAATGCGGTTCATGGTTTTGAATATGGTTCTGGCTTTGCCGGAAGTGAATTAAGGGGATCGCAGCACAATGACATTCCTCAGCCAAAAACTGCTGCTTCGAAAGTATTTAAAACCACCACTAATTATGCAGGTGGCATTTTAGGAGGCATTTCAAATGGAATGGACATCACTTTCAAAGTAGCATTTAAACCAGTTGCTACGATTATGCACAACCAGCAAACTATAAATGCATCGGGTGAGGCATCTGAAATTAAGGGCAAAGGCAGACATGATCCTTGTGTAGTGCCAAGAGCAGTGGTGATTGTAGAGGCAATGGCTGCCCTGGTTTTAGCCGATCAATTTTTAAGAAATAAAGTGGGTGTGATTTAAAATCACGCTTTACGGGCCATCCTTGTTTTAATCCTATTAGATCAAATTATAGCTATGAAAATCCTTCCCATCCTATTCCTCTTCTTCAGCCTGAATGGATTTGCACAGTCTTATACGGAGCAAATAGCCAAACATCGCGAAAGCTATAAGCAAGACTTTGTAAAAGATGATTATGCGCCGTTAAAGGAAAGCGATTTACAGCATTTGCATTTTTATGATGCAGACAGTGCCTATAAGGTTGTAGCAGAGGCAGAAATACTTAAAAATGAAAAGATTTTTAAAATGCCTACCTACGATGGTACCAGTAAAGAATTTTATCGCTTTGCTAAAATCAGTTTCGTTTTGAATGGAGTAACTGTAAAAATGACGCTCTATAAAAGCATTGCATTGGCGAGTAATCCTGCTTATAAAGACTTGCTCTTTCTCCCCTTCACAGATGAAACCAACAATAAAGAAACTTACGGTGGTGGCCGTTATATTGATTTAAGTTCGAAGGAAATTAAAGACCAAAAGATTGAATTAGACTTTAATAAAGCATACAATCCTTATTGTGCTTATAGCGACGGTTATCGTTGTCCGGTTCCACCAGAAGAAAATGACTTACAACTTGAAGTAAAAGCCGGAGAAAAATTATACACAGGCGAGAAAAAGCACCGCAAATAAAGAAATCCCTGATCAGATAAGCAATTCTGTAAATATTCTGACGTTTCTACATGGAATTTGGATTATATTTAAAAACTATATCACATCCTGTGCTATTTTAATATAAATAGATCTATCCAAATGCAATACAAGTGCCTAATTATTGATGATAATGAGATTGAAAGAGATGCTTTAGAAATGCATCTTAAAAAAATTTCACAACTTGAAATAATAGCAATTTGCAAAAATGGAATTGAAGCCGCCGATTTTTTATCAAGAAACAACATTGATATTGTATTTTCAGATATCGACATGCCCGAACTTTCTGGAATTGCACTGTTAAAAAGCATCAAAAAGCATCCTCTTTTCGTATTTATTACTGCATACAGCGAATATGCGGCAGAAAGTTATGAAGTTGATGCCATTGATTTTGTAGTTAAACCCGCAACTTTCCCAAGAATTTTAAAGGCGGCAAACAAAGCTATAGAATACCTCGAACTCAAGAACAAAGTAAGTGGTACGGCTGAAGCTGTTCAGGAGGTATCTGATAACCATAGCGATCATTTTTTCTTCAAAGAAACCAAAGGAATTTCGAAACTTAAATACAATGACGTAATCTACATAGAAAGCTTAGGAGATTTCTCCAAAATTTTTACAGAGAACGACATGCATATTATTTTGGTGAGTTTAAAAAACCTGGAAAAACAGCTCCCAAAAAACTTGTTCGCCAGAGTGCATAAGCAATACATGATTAACATCAACCACATCGTAACGCTCACAACTCATGAAGTACATATGAACCACAATTTTATTGTTCCCATCAGTGCATCCAACCGCCAGGAATTATTGGAAAGTGCCATTGATAAGAAAATCCTATCCAGATTTATCAAAAATTAAGTATCCTGCCGAAATTAAGTTTAGCTTATATTTTAAAAAGCCTTACTTTGGTAAAGTAATGGTAAATATGGTTCCGGTAGGGGTATTTTTATCTGCGCTGATTTTTCCGTCCATCAGGCTAATAAAAGTTCTGCAAAGCATAAGCCCAAGTCCTGTCCCTTTCTCGCGCTCTGTACCTGGCGTACTGATCCCAGTACCATGGTAATCTAACTTATTGAAATGCGCTAACTGATTATCACTTAAACCCATTCCATTATCGGTTATGGTAACCAGGAGTTCATTTTTCATAATTTTATCAGAAAGGAGAATTAATCCATCGCGAGGCGTAAATTTAGTTGCATTGCTAATTAAGTTGCGGATAACGAGCGAAAGCATATTCGCATCAGCTTTACAAACTGTATTTTCAGCAATATTATTTTCAATCGAGATGCCCTTTGCTTCGGCATGGTGATAGACTGAATTTATCACCTCGTTTACCAGTGGATGTAAATTTAATGTCTCCAGTTGAGGATTGAAGCCTTGCATCTGACTAGCCGCCCAGTTTAAAAGATTTTCCATCATTGAAGATGTATAAGTCAAATTATTCTTCAATGTAGCTGCATACCTTGTCAACTTTTCCTGATCGATATTGCCACCTTCGAGCAATTGAATAAATGAGATTAAAGCGTTAACGGGTGTCCTCATATCATGACTAACCACGCTAAAAATTTTATCTTTTACTTTGTTTAGTTGTTCTAGTTCTCCTTTCTGAAGATTAATTACCCGGTTTAAACGGGTTGTTTTTCGTTGATTAAAATAAATAACACTGGCAATAAAAAATACGGTTGCGATGCCGATGATCAGGTAAATTCTAATTCGCAAGTCAATTCTAATTTGTTGCTCCTGTTTAGATATTTGCTTATCACGAAGAGAGGTTTCATACTTAGCAAAAAGTTTAGCCCTTTCAAATTTACTGGATTGCATCTGCTGCTGTATTTCCAACCCCAGCTGCTTTTTCAGAAAGGTAAGCCGCTGAAGACTTTTTTCTTTATCACTTAAAGCCAATTCCTGCTTTTTTAAATACAGCTGTTGCTGCTGTTGTTTTGCTAAAAGAACTTGTTTTTGAAGTTCTACATCCGTTATTTTTTGCTTGTAGAGATAGTCTTTTTCTTTTAAGCCAAAATCAAGCTGCATTTGCCGGCGGGTAATCTCTTTTTCTTTTTCCTGGTTAAAGATCTGGTCCTTTGCCAGCACGTATTGCTTATAAAAATTAAGTGAATTATCATAATCTTTAAGTGCCTGGTATGATTCGCTTAATCCGTATGAAGCATTTTTTTTAGCTTCCTGCAGATTAGCTTCATCCGCAATTCTGTAACTATCTTTAAAAAGGGGAATAGCATTTTCATGATCGCCATGCTTCTGATAAAATGTCCCCAATGCATAAAGACAACCTACATAGCTTAACTTATCATCAAGATCCTTACTGATCTGGATGGCTTTTTGATAGGCTGCCAAAGCCAAATCTCTTTGCCCCATCTCACTATAAACATCTCCCAAACATTTTCTTACCGATGAGGTGATACTCTCATCATTCAAAAATTCGGCTATTTTTAACGCCTTCTGAAAATGTTGCATAGCCTGATTTAACCGATCACCAGGAGCTACGTTCATCTTTCTTAATTCCAGGAGATCGGCGTCGAAATATGCTGATCCGATCAATTCTTCTACCACAGCAACGCCACGTGACTTTGGGTCTTCTCCAGCGAATACTTTAAGTGCCAATTGCAGATAAATCAACGACTGACTCTGGTTTCCTAAATCCTGGTAAATACTGGAAAGGTTGGTGTAACAGCTGGCCATGCTGGAAGCATCTCCTAGCTGCTCGTAAATCGCTATTGCTTTTTGATTAACTTCCATGCATTTGGCATAATCTGGAATGGAAGAATATAAGGCACCTAAATTCAGGTATGTTCCGGCAATCATTTTCAAATTTTTGACAATATTGAAATCGGCAATGGCCAGGTAATAATTTTCTTCAGCCTTGAGAAATGCGGTTTTGCCATGGAAATAAGTAGCCCGCCGGTAATAAACAAAAGCAGAAAAGTTTTTTAGCTTTAGTTTCTCTGCCAGCGTAATAACCTGATTGGAATACTCCTCAAATTTGTCAAGGTTTTTAAGTTTCAGGTATTCTCTGTAAACTTTTTCAAGTATCACGACTTTTGCAGAATCATTTTGTAAATGTGCCTGATTGACTAATAACAGGCTATCCAGCTTCTTAAATTTAATGTTGGTTTGCGCATGGCTATTCTGACAAAAAAACAGCGACAAGAAAATTGCCAACAAGACTGGCTTTGCTTTGATTCTTGTAACAAAGCGCATCATAAAAGGTAACATGTTTTCCAAAACTCAGAAAGTATAGAAAATAACAAAGTTTACTACAGGCCGAAAATTAGCCTGAATACTTTTAAGCGCAACGAACAAGTACATACAAAATGGGATAATAGTAGATAACTTTTACTAAGATATTGTTTTACTATCAATTGAGTGAATAAATTTTACCCATACTAATCCCGCTTACTACGTAAAATTTATAGGAGCATTAAAAGATATTTAGAAAATAGACGGGAATTGTGTTGGATTAGTCTCATTCATCATCCCATAAATAGTTTCAATGATATCATCAACAGATGGTTTGCTAAAATAGTCGCCATCAGAACCAAATGGCGGACGATGCGGCTTGGCAGAAAGGGTTTTGGGCTTTCCATCTAAAGTAAAATAACCATTTTGATCTTCTAAAACTTTCTGAAGGATATAAGCTGAAGCTCCTCCCGGAACATCTTCATCCACCACCAACAACTTATTGGTTTTAGCAAGAGAACTTGCACAAACCTTATTAATATCAAAAGGTAATAAAGTCTGAGGATCTACAATTTCTACCGAAATGCCAAAATTTGCCAGCTCTTCTGCAGCTTCCTGCACTAATCTAAGGGTAGATCCATATGAAACAACGGTAATATCTGACCCTTCTTCCAGCACTTCTGCTTTGCCTAAAGGAACGGTAAATTCACCCACATTATCAGGGAGTTTTTCTTTTAAACGATAACCGTTCAAGCATTCAATTACCACAGCTGGTTCATCAGCCCTGAATAATGTATTGTACATTCCGGCAGCCTGTGTCATGTTTCGGGGCACACACAAATGCATTCCACGTAATGAGCCCAATAACATGCTGATGGGCGAACCTGAATGCCAAACACCCTCTAAACGATGTCCACGCGTTCTTACAATAACAGGTGCTTTTTGAATGCCCTTCGTTCTATAAGAAAGTGATGCCAGGTCATCGCTCAGCACATTAAGTGCAAAAATGAGATAATCAAGATATTGTATCTCAGCAATTGGTTTTAATCCCCTCATGGCCAAACCAATTCCCTGCCCCATAATTGTCATCTCTCTGATGCCGGTATCAGTTACCCGAAGTTCACCAAATCTGGCTTGCAAACCTGCAAAACCCTGATTTACATCCCCAATATTCCCTAAATCTTCTCCAAAAGCAACCAGACGAGGATCACGGGCAAAGTTTTCGTTAAAACAAGCATTAAGCACCTCTCTCCCATCAACCATTTTAGAAAGATCATCATACTTGGCATCAACTACCGCAATTTTATCCGGACTTTCTATCCCATTGGTATGGAGTTTAGAATTGTATCGATCGAAGCTCAATTCTTCCTGATCTTTATACCAGGTTAGCAAATCAGTTCGCTCTGTAGTATTTGATTTTGCCGAAAGGCGAATGGCTTTCCGGGCAGCGCTAAACACATCTCTGCGTTGCGCATCTGCGGTAGCAGAAAGTTGTGCTGCTATCTTAGACAGTTCTGGTTGATGTTTAGCTAAGGCACTAATTAAATCGATAACTTTTTTTTGCTCTGGCTTAATGCTGTCTAAAAATTCATTCCAGGCCTCTTTTTGTGCATTCCGCACAAATATTTTCGCTTTTTTCTCTGTATCTGTAATTTCTTCTTCGGTAGCGATGGCAGAATCAAGCATCCACTCCCTCATTTTCAGTAAACAATCATATTCACTTTCCCAGGTTAGGCGATCTTTTGATTTATACCTTTCGTGAGAACCAGAGGTAGAATGACCCTGCGGCTGTGTAAGTTCGGTTACGTGAATAAAAACCGGAACATGTTCCTCCCGGCAAATATGAATGGCTTTTTCATAAACTTCGCAAAGGGCTGGATAATCCCAGCCTTTCACTTTATAAATCTCATATCCATCCTGATTTTTATCCCGTTGAAAACCTTTCAACACTTCAGAGATGTCTTCTTTAGTCGTTTGATATTTTGCTGGCACGGAAATGCCGTATGCATCATCCCAGATAGAAATTGCCATTGGAATCTGCAATACACCAGCTGCATTAATGGCCTCAAAAAAAACGCCTTCAGAAGTAGAAGCATTGCCAATAGTACCAAATGCTACTTCATTCCCGTTAACAGAAAAATGCTTTAAATAATCGAGTTCTTTATTATTTCTAAACAGTTTAGAAGCATAAGCAAGGCCAACCAGGCGCGCCATTTGTCCACCTGTTGGCGAAATATCTGATGAGCAGTTTTTAATCTGCGTTAAATCATTCCAACTTCCATCTTCATTTATTGATTTTGTTGCGAAATGACAGTTCATCTGTCTGCCCCCAGAAAAAGGATCTGCACCATTCGTGGGATTGGCATACAATTGTGCAAAGAATTCTTTAATTGTGGAGATGCCCGTAGCGAAAGCAAAAGTTTGATCGCGGTAGTAGCCAGATCTCCAATCACCTTTCTTAAATGCCTTAGCCATAGCCACCTGAGGAACCTCTTTACCATCGCCAAAAATGCCAAATTTAGCCTTTCCTGTTAACACTTCTCTACGGCCTAAAACGCTAGCTTGTCTGCTTTCATAGGCGATTTTATAATCATTCATTACGATTGTTTTGAAATCGTTGAACGTTAATTCAGAATTATCAATAGAATTGGTTATAAATTTTTCATTCTGCATCATAATCAAATATTGGTAGTGGCAAATATATGCAAAATTAAAAGTTTGCCTTTATCTTCAATTGTAAAATTATATATCGACAAATAAAATATAATTGGAATAGTTTTTGTTTTAAAATGAAATTGTTAAATTTGTTTTAAGAATTTCAGAAAAAATAATTTCGTACATAACATGAAAAAGATCTTAGTATTATTCGCCTTCGTTTTAGGTTTCGGCCTGGTTGCCAATGCACAATCTAAACCTGCAGATTTTAAATTTGAGTCAGAAACTCATGATTTCGGTAAAATTCCGATGGGTAAGCCAGTAACGTTCGATTTTAAATATACAAACGTTGGTGAAGAGCCTTTAATTATTACAAAAGCAGAAGCAAGTTGTGGTTGTACAGTTCCGAAATATACTTCTACACCACTAAAAAAAGGTGAAACTGGCGTTATTTCAGTAACTTTTAACGCTGCTGCTGGTCCGTCTGCATTTTCTAAAGCAGTAACTTTAACTTCAAACGCAAAAACTCCGGTTAAAGTTCTTTATATTAAAGGAGAAACTGTTGCTGCAACATCAAAATAAATCTTAATAAATAATATTTTTAAAGTCCCGATAATCATCGGGACTTTTTTATTTTTGTACCATGCCAAAGATTTCACAAAAGGGGGTGCAGATGCCTGCATCACCAATCAGAAAGTTAACTCCTTATGCTGATCAAGCTAAAAAAGATGGTAAAAAAGTTTATCATTTAAATATCGGTCAGCCAGATATTGAAACTCCTGAAGGAATGTTAAATGCCATTAAAAACATCGACTTCAATGTTTGGGCCTACACTCCATCAGAAGGGACATTAGCCTACCGCCTTAAACTTGCAGAATATTACAACAAACTGGGTTATAACATTACGCCTGAAGATATTCTGGTAACGGTTGGTGGTTCAGAAGCTATTACCATTGCAATGCAAACCTGTGTAAATGAGGGTGATGAAATTATTATTCCTGAACCTTTTTATGCCAATTACAATGGTTTCGCCTGCATGAGTAACGTAGTGGTAAAGCCCATTTTATCGGTCATCGAAAATGGATTTGCCCTACCTCCTATTGCTGAATTTGAAAAGCTGATTACGGATAAAACGAAAGCCATCATCATTTGTAATCCTAATAATCCAACAGGTTACCTGTATTCCAGGGAGGAGCTCGAAGCATTAAAAACGCTTTGCAAAAAATACGATTTGTTTTTATTCTCAGACGAAGCTTATCGCGAATTCTGTTACGATGGTCGTGAATTTATTTCGCCGATGCACTTAGATGGACTGGAAGAAAATGTGGTGATTATGGATACCGTTTCTAAGCGTTATAGTGCCTGCGGTGCGAGGCTAGGTTGTTTAATTACTAAAAATAAGGAAGTAATTGCTTCAGGACTGAAATTTGCTCAGGCGAGATTAAGTCCTGGAATGGTAGAACAAATTGCTGGTGCTGCTGCTGTTGATACGCCAGACAGCTATTTTGAGAAGGTAAATATCGAATATACTTTACGTCGGGATACTTTAGTTGGCCGTTTAAATGATATTGAAGGTGTTTTTTGCCCGAATCCTGGAGGTGCTTTTTATGTAGTGGCTAAATTTCCTATCGATGATGCAGATCGTTTCTGTCAGTGGATTTTAGAAGACTTTGCTCATGAAAACCGAACGGTAATGATGGCTCCCGCTACTGGATTTTATTCTACTAAAGGTTCTGGTAAACAAGAAGTTCGTATGGCTTACGTACTAAATACTGTTGATTTAAATGCTGCGATGGATTGTTTAGAAATCGCCTTGAGCGAATACCCAGGGAGAACCGTTTAAGTCAGTTTTCAGTTAACAGTTTTTAATTAACAGTTTTAAGTTAATAGTTTTCAGTTGGCAATTGACAGTGCATTTAAAAATTCTGACTTTGAAGAAGCCGGTTTTAGCGGGCAATTTTTATTAAGACGTTAAATATTTGTTTACAGCTGTTATTTGGCATTTTTTTTGTACTTTTGTTGTTCAGTTTTTGACTTGATCCTTGATCCTTGATCCTTGATACTCAAAATTCAAAACTCAAAAACTAAACACCGGGGCCGTTCTTGGATTTGACAGGGTGGCGAAGGTTATGTTAGCATGCAGTGCGTTGTTCGGAGAGCACTTAAAGTGAACGATCACATTTTAGTTGGCGAAAACACTTACGCCTTAGCTGCCTAGTTTAGAACTAAACAGCTTTTGTCCCTCTAACTGTTGCATTGTTGGGTTAGAAACCGGGGCATCGAAACAACAAAGCTGGCTTCAAGGAGATACGACTTGAAGTGAGATAAAGTATCTAAGGTTATAAACAAGGTCGGTTTTCAGCCCGTTTATAGCTCGAAAATTAATTGAAAAATAAGCATGTAGAAGGTATAATTTATCTCACAACTGGACAAGGGTTCGACTCCCTTCGGCTCCACAACAAAAACCCCTATATCACTGATTTACAAGTAGTTAAATCTTTGAGATAGGGGTTATTTTATTATTAGCTTATTTCCCATAGCACAATCAACTAAATAGGAGTTCGACTCCTCTCTAACATATGATCATCCTTTCGACAAAAACCACAACCATTTGATTATCAAATAAATAATCCTCATTTAATGGATCCTTATCTTTATTGAGCTCCTTCAGAATCATATATGTGAATATTTTTGCAATTAAGTTCAATACAGCTTCGGTTTTCATTTTTTCAGAATCACTGGCCGCCTTGCTTATTTAAAGGTCAATATCAATAGTTGCCTTTCAGCGAAATCTCCATGCGACGACGAATACGCCAATTAGACAGATACCATAATGCGTAATAATATCACAATAATCGGATTATTTCCGATTATCAACTCATACAGGTACATCAAATTATGTTAAAAAATTTGCTTTAAATCGGAAATATTCCGATTTTATTAGAATAATTTAACAACATGGACTTTAAATATTTAGTCAGACAGTACAATAATGCCCCTCTTACCAGACAGGTCATTCTGGATATGCTCAAAGATTATAAAAGGCCGAATGACAAGATCAGTGAACTGATAAAGAGCGGTGAGCTGACCCCATTAAAGAAAGGGCTTTATATTCCTGGCATAAAAACAGATTTGACCGGTCCCGAAACTTTCCTGATCGCAAATCATTTATGGGGGCCGAGTTATGTATCGCTTGAATCAGCTATGTCGTACTGGGGCTTAATTCCTGAGCGGGTCTATGAAATTAAGTCGATTACGATGAAACTCTCCAAAAAATTCAAAACTCCAAAAGGCAGGTTTAACTACTGGTTTATGCCATCACCATATTACAGCTTTGGGATTAGGAGTATAGAATTGTCTCCAGGACAGGTTGCCCTTGTAGCACTACCTGAAAAAGCACTATGTGATAAAATAATTGCCACGACCGGACTTGTATTAAGAAGTCCAGTTCAAACACGTAGTTTTTTACTGGACGATCTGCGGATAGATCCGGAATGGCTTCGCAAGCTAAATCTTAGGGAGCTGCGCTCCTGGATTGAGGATGCACCAAAAAAGGAAAGTTTAAAAATGCTCGTTAAAACACTTGAGAACTTATGATTAAAGAATGGATTGGGGAATATGCCCCTAAAAATACAGAAGATGTACTTTCAGCCTTGAGAGAAATTATGCAGGAAGTTGCATTGGCCGGCCTTTCAAGAACCAATTTCTTTGAAAAAGCAGCCTTTTATGGTGAAACAGCATTGCGTATATTTTATGGGTTGGATCGATTCTCTGAAGACCTGGATTTTTAACTATTCGAAGCAGATCCTGATTTTTCTCTTGAACCTTACTTCGACGCTATTGTGGCCGAATTTGAATCCATAGGTATGAAAGTAAGCATCCGGGAAAAGGAGAAAAAAGAAAAAACAAATATCGATTCAGCTTTCCTTAAATCTGAAACCGAATGGAAAGAATTGATACTGGAAGATATTGTAAAGCAGGCCGGCATAAAATCTACAAACAGATCCATGAAAATAAAGATAGAAGTGGACCGCCAGCCACCACTGGGATTTACAACAGAAATGAAACTGCTCACACGTCCTTTTTCCTTTTATGTAAAATGTTTCGACAAGCCCAGTCTTTTTGCCGGGAAAATGCATGCACTGCTATTCCGCAAGTGGAAAAACCGGGTCAAAGGAAGGGATTGGTATGACTTGGAATGGTACATAAAAAAAGGAATACCATTAAACTTACAGCATTTTAAGTTAAGGGCAAAAGATACCGGTGACTGGAGCAAAGAAGAACTAAGCCTGGATGATGTCATAGGCTTACTCCGCGAGAAAATTAAGGCTGTTTCATTTGACAATATAAAGGAAGATGTTGTACCATTCATAAAAGATGATGCCGTGCTTGAAATTTGGGGAGAAAAGTACTTTAATGATCTGGTGGATAAATTAAAATTTCAATAGATAAGGAAGGACCTCTCCGATCATCATCACCACATTTTCGCACAATGGCAATCATTTCACCTAAAAAGAAATGCAATCAAAAGATAACGTTTTCAAAATACTCATGGCGGTGGTATAAAGGGGCTATACAGTGCATTTGTACTTGCCAGGATAGAAGAAAAGACGGCTAAAAAAAATGCATATTTTTTTTTTGAAAATCACTCTCTGTTGCCTTATCCGACACCCAGTTTTGTAACTTGCCAATGGCTTTGATAAGCTTAATCGGCTGGCATTTTTCAGGTTAGGGATCCCAAAAATAAAAAATCACATTTTAGAACATTTTGAGCCGTACGATGTTCACCATGCAAACTAATCTAACCATGAAAAAGGAATACCCTTTCTTTATTAAAGCTCCGCTAATTTTGCTGGGACTTGTCATCTTCGTATTTATACTAAGTATTCTTCGCGACGTCATGGTTCCGCTTGCATTTGCCGCATTGATTGCAATATTGCTTAACCCTCTTTGTGTAAGACTTGAACAGAAAATGAATAAGATAGTGGCCATCATCATTTCCATGCTCATTGCCATACTTGCTCTTGCAGGCCTCGCCTACTTCTTAAGTTCCCAGATTGCACATTTCTTTGATAATGTGGATGCAATGAAACAAAAATTTGCGGAAATGTTAGTCAATATTCAAAAATGGTTGGAGCAGACTTTTGGAATCGCTGTTCAAAAACAGGTACAAATGGTTAAAGAGGCAGCAAATGGCAGTAAGGCTGTAATTGGAGAAACACTTAGCGGAGCGCTCGGCGTACTCAGTGTAATCTTTTTGATTCCAGTATATACCTTCCTGATCATGCTTTACAAAACACTTATCCTTAACTTTCTATATGAAGTATTTTCAGAGGAAAATCAGCAAAAAGTTGGAGAAATACTAACCGAGACAAAAGCAGCTATTCAAAGCTATATTGTGGGCTTATTGATTGAAACGGGTATCGTTGCGGTGATGAATTCATGTGCATTATTAATACTCGGCGTTCAGAATGCGATTCTGATTGGGGTCATCGGTGCCATATTAAACCTTTTACCTTATATTGGAGGGATTATCGCTATTGCACTACCAGTCTTGATGGCAACACTTACGACCGATGGCTTTACCACACAATTACTTATTATTGCATCCTATGCACTGATTCAGTTTATTGACAACAATATCTTGGTTCCCAGGATTGTCTCCTCGAAGGTGCAGATCAATGCGTTGATCTCCATTGTTGTTGTATTGCTTGGTGCCGCCCTGTGGGGTGTACCGGGTATGTTTCTGTCGATCCCCTTCATTGCCGTACTGAAAATTATTTTTGATAGGATCGAGGGATTAAAGCCATGGGGAAAACTTCTTGGTGACAACATTCCTACTGAACACATGGGACAGCTCAAAAGGTTACGCCGGAGAAATCCAAAGCCATCAGCCAGTGTTGTGAAATGAAGACCTGGAAAATGCTAATCAATGTTACATTTTAGTTCAATCAGGCATTTTGCGTCAAGCAGTAGAGAAGAAGACGTTCCGCTTTAGGCCTTTTGACCTGCGAATTTTCCAAGCCTATCATATAAATTCCAAAAGTTGCCAACAAAGGAATATGTTATTTTATTCTAAAAACTGGCTTGCGGTCTCCTATAAAAGCCTTATTAAGAAATTGCCCTACAACAATTTTTCAAAGGCGATGCTTGATTCCACTATCTTACCTATCCATCTCGATTCGCTCCAGCAACGCGTTGGAATTTCGAAGTTATATTCCTGATGCCGACACGTCACCCGGAATATAACTTCGAGCAAATGAAGGCTAAACCAATCAGAATTTATAAAAGATGCTCGCCTGGATGTTATTATTTTTAAATTCACCCAATGCTGCATTAGGATTTTCCATCACTTTTTCCATTCCGTAAATGTATCTGGCACCAATACCCAATCCGATCTTAGACTGAAAACCTAATCCTCCTGCTAAACCAAAATCTATTTTCTTTGCAAAATCAGCATTTTCAAAGCCAGATACATTTTCTTTCATTTTTAGGCTCACCTGTGGCCCCGCCTCGACAAATAGCCCGATAGCTGTTCTGTATTTTAAAAGGACCGGCACATTGATATAGGAAAGTTTGATTTCTGCAGCATCTAACGGACCAGACAGAACTTTAGCGCCTTGTTGAGAATACAAAAACTCCTGCTGAATAAGGAACTGATCAGTTACTTTAAAGGCCACAGTTACACCAGCATGGAAGCCAGCAAGAGGATCTACCCTAAAATTTGCACCTTCAAAATTACTGTAATTCCCTCCCGCTTTAACCCCAAATTCGAGCTTTTCTGATAACTTTTTCATCAATCCCTGACTGAAACTTTTGGTGGATAGTAGCACACACACTGTTGATAGTAATAATAGCTTTTTCATAACTTATTTTTATGGAACATTTTATAAAGGCTTTACACCTTTATTTATTTAAGCCAAATGTGCAGGTTAAAGCAAAATCAGAAAAGAATAAAATTGGTGAAACGGACAAAATGAACCGGCAAGGGGAATGAAAGCATGGTAAAAAAAGGATAGGAAAAAAGAAGAAACCCACTAACAAGGGCAAGCAACCTTTTTGTGAACAAGAAGGCAAACAAAAGATGTTGAAGTAGCGAGGTATCCTCAGCAAGCTGGTAACTTACTTATTCATTTGAGAGCCATTTCAAAAAAATGGGTGCTTTGACCTTACTTACATATATCCGTTCTTCGAAAGGCATTTTCAGATTAACTGAAAGTTTTCGGGTAAAAAAACTCGACACATCTGTTATTGCCTTTCTACTGACCAGAAACTGGCGATTCGCCCGAAAAAAGGAGTTGCCAGATACCCTTTCCATCTCGTCTAAGCTGCCATTAGGATAATAAGTTTTACCTGAAAAAGTTAATAGATGCAATACCTCGTTAGCCAGATAAAACAGTGCAATTTCATCGACGTTAACCGGGATAATCTTGTCCTGATGGTAAACGAGAATGGAAGAGGCACGCTGAAGTACTGAGTTGGACATTAATCTGACGAGGGCGGCCATTTGTGGAGTTTGTTCAGCAGAGAAAAGCTGTTTCAGCCGATGATATTTTTGAAGTGCGGAACTAAGGGTAGTTTTAGAAAAGGGTTTTAAAACATAATCAATGCCGTTTGCCTTGAACGCATCCAGTGCATATTCGTCATATGCCGTGCAAAATATAACCGGCACGGATAGTTTACATGCAATAAAAATTTCAAAGCTGAGGCCATCTCCCAGCTGAATATCGCTAAAAATCAAGTCCGGTAGCAGGCCTTTGGAAAAGTACTCAATGCCTTCCGTAACTGAAGCAATCTTATCAATTTCCAGTGGCTGGGGCAATAACATCCTGAAATTTTTCTCAAGATCATCTGCCACTATGGGTTCATCCTCAATGATTACGATTTTCATTTCCTTAAAAGTTTAATACTCACTGAAAAGATGTTTTCATCACTTTTGATCACAACCTCATCACCAGAGTAGAGCCGGTAGCGCTCAGCCAGGTTAGCAAGACCAGAATGAGTTGAGGAAACATTCACCCGTTTTCTTTGCAGGTTATTGCTTATAACCAGCCATTCCCCAACTCGTCTAATGTTCACAATAAGCGGGCTGACAAGGGTAAAGTTATTGTGCTTTAGCGCATTCTCCATCAAAGGTTGCAATGAAAAAGATGGAAGCGAAAATAACTCCTGCTCCTGCTCACTAATCTCAATGTTATATTGAAGTGCATGACCAAAACGCATCCTTTGCATTTCCAGATAATCGTTCAAAAAAGTCAATTCCTGTTTCAATGTAGAAAGGTTCGCGCCCTGTTCGGATATTGCGGTCCTTAAGAAACTTGCCATATGTACAATATAATCATCTGCCATTAAAGTATCTTTATTATAAAGTGCTTTTAGGGTATTGAGGGCGTTAAAGAGAAAGTGAGGTTGAATCTGCTGCTTTAACAGCATATTTTTGGCTTCCGCATTTGATGCCCTCAGTTTCTCAACCTCCAGATCTGCTTCCAGTTTATATTCATAAAATAATACCGAATCATGCATAATAGTTACCATGGTGTTCATTAAAATTCCAGAACCAATGAAAGCCAGCAGAAGGTTCATTGTCCACAGCGGGGATTGAAAAAGTGCCAGATATGCACATATTGGCCAAAGTAACATATAAATGGCAATACTTAGCGGATAAGTAACCAGCGTTCTGTAAAGCGTAAACTTCTTAGACTTCACAGAAAAGCGTTTACTTAACAGCACCATTAATGCCACATCTACATGGCCAATCAGTGCAACGCCCAAAAACGAAAGCAGTGTATAAGAGTATAGCGACTTTTGCGGGCCATTGTGCAGATAAATTACATAGAAAATCAGCCCGACAATTGCCGCCAGCAACCAGCTTAACCGATTGAGCCGCTTTACATTCAATTTTAAAAGCATATTAACAAACCTAACAATCCACGTCAATGATCACAATGAAATTATAGCGAAGCGGACAAAAACGCAAGTGAAACGGACAAATCTTCCTTAAAATTAAAGTACCAAACAAATGTAGCAGTTTAAGCCAAAGCGATTTAACAAAAATTAATAAATCATTTGGATGCCTTAAAAGCATTGTTCAGCCGCCTTTACGTCCGCTCCACCATCTTTTATCTTTACGTGTTTTCCACGATGATATACTTTCGCTTATTATCAAAAAAAATTAAAGACTATGTACAACGTAATTATTGCAAGCCTTAATACCTTATTAGGGTTAAGCTTGATCTGTATTTCTTCCTACAAAGTAGGCCCGGAAGAAGCTGTCATGCAAATCAGTGAAATAAGAAGTGCAAAAGGAAATATCATTATCCAGGTATACAGGGATGAAACCGGCTATGAGCATCAGCAGCCCTATAAGCAATTTACCTTCAGCAAGACAAATATAAACGCTGGCGCAATGACGGTAAAATTCCCAATAGATGCAGGCAAATATGGACTCACACTTTTAGATGATGAAAACAGTAATGGAAAGATGGACAAAAATTTCATTGGCATGCCAAAAGAGGGATTTGGATTCTCTGATTTTTTCATGGAGACGCTAAAAAAACCAAAATTCGAGCAGTTTCAGATCGATATCAAAAAAACAAAAAAAATCGCAATCAGAATCAAATACATTTAAGCAACAACCTTTTAATACGTTAAAAATCAAAAATGAAAACATCAAACACCAAATCACGTCTGCTTTCATTAGCAATCCTGATTTTTATTTCAGCATTTTCTTCCTGCAAAAAAAATAATGTTGACGATACCGGGCAGTTTAAACTTAAAATTGTCAATGCTTCCGCCACATCAAGCCCTCAAAGTTTTACCCTCGCTGGAAGTATCCTGGTTTCGGAAGGACTGAGATATCAAGATGCCACCAATTACATTTCCAGCCCTTCAGGCACAAGACTAGTAGCAGAATTCAAAAACCCTAATGGATCTGTGTATGCCTCTGGGGAAATTTTTACCGCAAACACCATTTCACAAACTGTTTATCTCATCGGACAGGGAAGTAAGGCACGCATCAAATACTTTACAGATAACTTAAGTACGCCGAATTCAGGAAAAGTCAAAATCAAATTTATTCACTTTAGCGACAATGCTCCTTCCAATGTACGCATCAAAGACTCGTCAGGCACGGAGCTCCAGAACAATATCACCAGAAATGAGGATACCGGCTACAAGTTCGTTGACCCGGGGGTACTTTCCATACAGTTAAGTAGTACTTCTTCAGGCGAAATACTGGGAACTTCAGATGTTCGTGATTTGCAGTCCGGACGAATTTACGACATCTATTTCACAGACGATGCCGACGGGAAACTGATAGAGAATAAGGTCTTGCATGATCAGTAATTGTAAATTAAATTAATAAATCTCTTGAATACATAGCATTCATTGTAACGAACCGGCACCTTGTCATATCATCGATTGTTTTACTAGTGCTAATGCCAGGAGATCAAATACTTCAATAAGTAATTTCAATTAGAATAATCGTTTTTCATGAAATATTTTCTTTTTGCTGTGGTCTGTTTCTGGTCGGTGAATATTAGCTCAGATTTCTTGCCCTATTGCATTTATCAATCTGCTTCCCTAAAACGAACAATTGTCTAATTTATCTATCTCACAAAATCACGAATAATGTTTATCACCATCATATATTATTGATTAACATTAGGTTAAGATTTAAATATATTCCCCAAATAAGCAACATTGCAAAACATTCAGCGTTTTTTGTTGGATTCACAATTATCAAAGCTTTTTTTTTGCAACTATATAAATAAGAGTCAAAAATTTAAATCTATCTTCAAATTTACAGTATGAAAAAATTAGTTTTAACAGCATTGGCTTTGATGCCGGCACTGGTTTTTGCCCAGAATTCCATTTTTACTGTCCAGGGTAACATAGGTACCTTCGGTGCCCCGGCTAAGGTATACCTGAGATATCAAATGGATAAAAAAATCATCATTGACTCTACTGAATTAAAAAATGGCAAATTTAAATTCACAGGCGATATTGGCGCCGTACCTGAAATGGGCTATCTCATATTCAATCCAAAAAGCACTGGCTTTGATAGCGATAGTGATTACATCTCTGTTTATCTTGAACCAGGCACTATAAACGTAAGCACTACAGATCTATTAGAAAACGCGAAAGTTTACGGAACAAAAATCAACCAGGAAAATGCAAGCTATCGTGCAGCCTTAAAACCGATAAAGGAGGGTTACGAGGCAATAGAGGCAAAGGAAAAAGCAGCGGGAGCCAAAGCAAAAACCCCTGAATTTATCGGGCAGACTAAGCAGGAAAGAAAAGCGCTGGATCAGAAAGAGAAAGCCGTTAATGAACAGTTTATCAAAGAACACCCAAACTCTCCTGTTAGTTTAGAAGCTTTACAAGCTTATGCCTATAGTGCGGACTACGCTGAAATTGCGCCATTATTTGAAGCCTTAACTCCTGAAGTAAAAGCATCGTCAACAGGCATAGCTTATGCAAAAGCACTAATAACATTCAAAGCAGTAGCTATTGGTGCTGTAGCACCCGAGTTTGCCGAGCCAGATACCGCGGGCAAACTAGTTAGCCTATCGTCTTTTCGTGGTAAATACATACTGGTAGATTTCTGGGCATCATGGTGTGGTCCTTGCCGAGCAGAAAACCCTAACCTGGTAAAAGCATACAAAAATTATAAGAACAAAAACTTCAACATCATCGGCGTTTCATTAGACCGGCCTAACGGAAAAGAAAATTGGCTAAAAGCTATTCATAAAGACAACTTAACATGGACTCAGGTATCTGACCTTAAATTCTGGAACAGTGAAACTGTCAAAAAGTATGGTGTGCATCAGATCCCTCAAAACTTCCTGCTTGATCCCAGCGGTAAAATTATTGCTAAAAATCTGCGTGGCGAGGACCTGGATACCAAGCTTGCAGAGTTATTTGGAAAGATTTAGGTCATTAACATTTGAAAAACGACATCACTACTTGCATTCTATCCTCCTATTATAGATGTTGTACATTTTTCTCAATTATAAGACAAATATGAAAAAAGGTTATCCTACAAAAAAAAAGGCTTATCCCGGCAACATGCCAGTTCATTTATTCTTTTGTTTTGTAAGGCGTTGCATCTTCCCCTACGAACAGTAAACCATCAATCAAACCGGTTGACTACAGTTATTTAAAAACGATGAATTCCACAGGCATCACTCAACTCGTAAAATAGTTACGAAAATATTAGCTATCCAGGATTGGATGCTGATCAAGATAGATAACGCTTGATCAGGTTTGCTAAAAGAAAAATTCAGACCCTTGAAAATGGCTTTTACCATGCTATCTCTATGTTTCACCAAGGTTGTACCGAAATTAAACATAAAAGAAATAAGTTAAAGTCAAACTATCGAGACTGAAAATGACTTATGAACTTTTAAACTTTAGCCGGATCATCAATATAGAAATTAATGAATTATCTTCCTGGCATGATGATCCAGATCAGCTGGATTTAGAATTGAAGGCAGAGTCTAATCAAATACGAGACACCATACATCAAAGTATAGTCTTAATGGAACCTGAAAAGTGCAAATTTACGTTATTCCAATACCAACAGGCGATCTCAACAATCCTAAATGAATTGGAAAATGCAATTAAAAATGAGTGTCAACCATCTACGCAAAATGAGCCGAAAAATAAAAACCTGAAAAGCTGTAGGAAAGCTGCAGAAGATTTATTGGTTTTGCTGAAGTCTGATTTTCCCTTGTATTTTGACTATAGCATGCTATTAAATCAGGCTGCAACAGAAAGGCTAAAAACAAAACTAAAAGAGCAGATTGCCGGATGCTCAGATTTGCTAAAAGTACAAGGAGTCGATGACCAGACGATAGAAATTTTCCTACAACTTTTTGAGCAACTCCTACATCCAAAAAAAAACTTTTCTTACGAACAGGGTGCTTATCTCGAAGATTTTTTCGAACAGCTTAACGAATCGTGTATTGTTGCTAATAAACCACTCGAAACACTGGAAATTATTCAAACCATTGTTTCTTTAAATTTTAATCATCCAGCATTTTACCACCTCTGCTGCAATTATTTTACGGAAGCGATCGAGAAATGTGAAAACATTACTGAACAATACAGGATCCTCAATTTCCTGAAAAAAAATTTTAAACAAGTATTTAAGCTTTCAATATCCACCTACGACAGGAAACTACCCGTAATTGAAGAATCTGTACAAAGATTTCTGGATGCAGAACTCGAATACCTACGATCTCTTGAAGCCACTGCTGAGGATTTAAGTTCAACCGGACTGCTGGAGAGCAATTTCAAGGTAACCCTTACCATTCGCCAGCTAGCTATATTTATACACCTGCAGGTAGAAGCCAATATTATTTTGCCTCAAAGTCCAAAGGTGCTTCATCAATATGTAACGAAGCACTACAGCACCATAGAAACCGAAAAGATATCAGAAAAAAGCTTTAAGAACGCCTATTATGGAAATAAAGGGACTGATGTGGAAAAAGTAATCGACAAAATCGTGACTATGCTGGTTATTGCACAGGAAAAATATTAACCTAGCAGATAAATCAGGTCCTTCCTTTGCAGAAAATCTATAAACTCAAAATACCAACGTTCTGAATAGTCATTATTAAGGTGCAACGCATTCTGATCGACAATAAGAATATCATTTAGTGTAAAAAAACCCATCAGCTTACATCTTAGTTTAAAAGACTCGGTTAGCGGAAGCTCCATTATAGGAAGGTTTAACAAAGAGATATTAGACTCGGCAGAATAATCCATAATAAAAACGTGGGTTGACCTGATATCTGCTTTAGAGGCACCGCGAAGAGCCTAAGACACAAGATAAACAGGCACCCACGCTTTATAGCATAGGCAACCATCTATTTTTCCCTGTGTCTTTTGAAAATTTCGCGGTTTTCTAAAACAGTAAAATAGCAATTGCTAAAATATCATGTATGTAATTGATTTATTTCATGAGCCAAATATAACAGATTCCATGCTTTTATCATTTCCAAACAAAAAAATAAAAGGGTTGCTCAGGGTTGCGCTTTCAGCAACGCTAAAGACAGCACCACATTTTACCCAATGAAAAACCAATTATGGAAAAAGATCAATACCTCCGCAAACTATCAACCTATCAAAGCCTTTCTCCAGGATTGAAGGGCTATCTTAAAATTACCTTACAAGAAACCCTATTTACCGGGGCAGACAAAATTTGCATCTCAGAGACCATTCTGGGCGGATATTGTTATTTGGAAAAAGGAAGTGCAAGGATTTTCCTTTATGAAGAAGATAGCGAACAAGAGGTAACTATACTTTTTTTACCTTCCCGGCAAATGATTCCGGATCTTCAATTGGTTGCAAGTCATTTTAAAGGAATGTTATTTTTAGAATTTCTGGAAGAATCGATATTACACTGCATCCCCGAAAATCATATTCCCAATGTCCATAAACTTTTTCGCGAAGCCATTACCCTTAGCATGGCGATTAGCGCTGAAACCTGGGCTAAAACTATTTCCACACTTACAGACCTAAAACTCAATAGCGCAGATCAGCGCCTGCACCAATTACTGCAAGCCTTTCCAAATATTTTTAACGTAACTGCCGTGAAAAGTGTTGCTAGCTATCTCGGCATACATCCCTCTACACTCAGTGCAATGAGGACAAAAAGATATACGAAACAATGAAGTAAAATTAGAACGAGTATCGCTGTAAACCCCATATAGATGTATTCCCACCAGGAAAATCAAAGACTCTTTCCCACCTAGATGTGATGATGCAACATTCGAAAAGCACCAACTTCGAATAACAAAATTAAAACGCCAGAATAATGAGTGCCATCAGATCCAAATATTATGCATTACAGGTTATTTCCGCAGCATTTATCCTCTTATGGATTTATACTGCAGGAAGCAAACTCATAAACTTTGGAACCTACAGACTGGAGATGCAACACCAGGTATTTAATGCTGAAATATCAGCGATGTTAATCTACATTGTACCTGCTTTCGAACTATTGGCTGTTTTACTGTTGTTGTTTGAAAGGACGAATAAAATAGGTTTAATATTCTCTTTGCTGCTGATTGCTGCCTTTACAGGATATATTTTCCTGATTACTATTGGATATTTCCCCAAAGTTCCCTGTAGTTGTGGCGGAGTAATCCGCTCTCTGGGCTGGAAAGGGCATTTACTATTCAACCTGATTTTCTTAATCTTAGCAATTTTTGCATTAAATATCAAAATAAAGCGGGAGGCAGTCGGCAAAGAGTAAAACCACGAGGGAATGGCTAACCCAACTCAATATGAACCAGCAAGTCCGAAGGCCAAAGAAAAGGACAAATAGGCTAACTGCTTAAGCCTTATCTGATAAGCAGAAAATCAATCTACAACAACATGTTAAAAAAATTAAATTTAGGTCTTGCAGCCCTTGTATTAGGATTCGGCCTTATCATTACCCAAAGCGCTTTCACTTCATCAACCACTGGAACATTATATCACTACAAAGAAAGTAATGATCAAATTAAAGATGAAAGCTCGTGGGAACCTGTTTCAGAAGCAACATCTTTCAGTTGCAGTCAAGAAAATGTACTTCCTTGCACTATTGAAGTGGAAGGATCTCTTTCCTCTTATCTGTTAAGCAATGATACTGCAGAAAAGATAATGGCTTCTCCCGAAATCAGATCTACCAGAGATTAATAAAAATAGGTGCAGTTTATAATAGCTGCACCTATTTGTATTACGGGTTTTGTGGCATTCCCGAAGCTTCAATTACCAGTTCTGGGATAGGCAACACAAATCCAGATGAATTAGGCGAAAGGATATAACTTTTACCGTTTACTGTTCGTGTCAAACTAATCCCCGCACCTTCTTTATTTAGCCTTTTCACATCTGCCCATCTCAATCCCCTCATCAGTAGTTCCTTCCTTCTCTCGTTCAGCACCATAGTGATAACCGCTGCCTGATCAGCACTTTGCCTGTCAACAAATGTATTTTTCTTATAACGGTTCCGCAGAAGTTTGTTAAGATCTGTTAAAGCTTCTGGAAGCCTGTTTATCCTGGCCAGGCATTCAGCCCTGATCAACAGCACCTCATCCACAGCAACACCAGCAAAAAATGTAGTAAACCCTTCATAACTCCCCTTAAAACCATAAGTTCCATTTTTATTATCATTAAAAAACACCGTCTTACGCAGGTCATTGGCTTCATAGCGTGCAAAAAGCTGTGGATCAGTCTTCGCCCTTACATTGGATAGTGGCACCCCGGTAAAGAAACTATCATGAAGTACTTCTACGTTAAACTGCGGGATAGGAAGTGGAGCGGCGGCATTAAGCGTATTAAAATCCATCAGCTCATTTTTCAGTCGCAGCGACGAATCGGCATAAAGAAAAGCTTCATTGTACCTGCGCATGGTTAACAATGCCCTGGCCATCATTCCGTAGGCGGCGGCTTTAGATGGTCTCATCACATGGACGGCAACAGGTGGCAGGCACCGTACCGAAACCAGGAGATCAGAAAGTACTTTAGCATAACCTTCTTCTACCGTCGATCTAAAAGACGGTACATTAAAATCAGAGCCCGTTCTGAGCGGAACCCCAAGATCGGTCCCAGCCGAAGCTACGTCATAAGCTGGAGCCCATACAAAAAGGCTTTTGAGGATATTCTTTGCTCGATAATAATAGGCCTGACCATTTACATTATCCCATTGGGAAGCATTTGAAGGGGTTCGCGGTATTTTCTCCAGGTTTTCAATAACACTGTTGGCCCTGTAAACACCTCTGTAATTATTGGACCATTCGTTAAGCTCGGGCAAAAAGATATTGGTTCGTTGCCAGGTATACATGTTGCGTTCATTTTCCAGCCTGGAGGAAAAATCGGTATCCGTAAGATAGAAATCTGTTGCGCTAATTTCTGCTGAATTTCCATCTGCCTGGTTCAGCACCTGATAATGATCTAGCAGCGACTGCTGGTCTGCCAGGGTTTCGGCAATGGCAATCGAACGATTAGATTTTTCATCCAAAAATTTCTTGCAGGAAGCCAATGCGAAAAGCAAAGGCAGAATGATGTAATATCGTTTTTTCATAATGATATGCTTATAAATTAGTTTTAAAACCGATTGCAATATTTTTCGGGTCAGGGATAGCTGAGAAATCAGGATCTATGTGCTCTTTATTTTCCCGCCAGATAATTCCCAGATTGGAAGCCACCAGAAATACCTTCGCCTGAGACAGGAATTTTTTCCCTGTCTTTCTACCTGGAATATCAAAGCCGATGTTAATATATTGAAGGCGTACGTGGTCACCTTTGAGTACATTAACTTCCGATCCGTAATAAAACTCATCTCTGCTTAATGACACAGGATAAACCATACTCGGAACATGAGTAAAAAGTTCATCTCCTGGATTTTGCCATCTGGAGGCGAATTCTCCATTACCGTTCCGCGCTACGAAAAGTGAAGTATAACTTAAGGATGCCTTTCTGAAATAGTAACCTAATTTATAACTTACCCTGAAACTGGCACTAAACCGGCCGTAAGAAAAATTATTCCCTAATGCGCCGGAAAAAACCGGAAGTGCAGATCCATGATAGACCATGTCTTCCACGCGTAAAGTATTGCCAATTAAAGTAGCATAATTTTTGCTCACCGCACCTGCCTGCATCCCCTGCGGATCACCAGTTTTCGGATCAAGGCCTGCCCATTTATATGAAAACATACTATACAATGGATAGCCAATTAACCCCGCAACGCTAAGATTACCAGCTACCAGCCCACGCCCGCTAAAAGCACCGGAATAATTTTTCACTACCTTATCTTTATAATAATTGAAGAAAAAGTCTGTGGACCATAAAAACTTCCCTGTTGTATTTATAGCGTTGATTTCCAGGTCAAGACCATCTCCTTGTATGGAACCTGCATTTCTCACAACCGTATACCCAATTCCAGCAGTCAGATCAATCGGAGTAAGGGCTAAAAGGTCTACAGATTTTTTTCTGAACACCTCAATACTCCCTTTTACCCTGTTACCTTTGAAACCAAAATCAAGCCCGGCATTGAACATATAAATCCGCTCCCATTTCAATTCAGGGTTATTATAATTGTTAAAGATTGCATAAGGAGACTGTGTGTAGGGAGAATTAGGACTTGCAAAAATGATTGAAGTGGCAGCAGAACCTTTGGGATCAGTATTCCCACTCGCCCCGAATGTCATCCTCAGTTTTAACAGTGGGAGTATGGAAGAACTATAAAACTTTTCCCTGCTAATGTTCCAAGCAAGCCCGGAAGAAAACAGCGGGTTCCATTTATCATTAGTAGCCAGACCAAACAAATTTGAAGCATCCCTTCTTCCGCTCAGCGAAAGTGTATAACGTTCATCATAAGTATATGCTGCATTGGCAAAAAGCGAAACAAAGCGGGATACCGAACCCGAGAAACTATCTACATTGGGTATAAATGCAGTTGCCCCTGTAACGAAGGTCCGATATGGATTCACATAATCAACCACTCCGGTAGTTAAGGTAGATTCACTTACCCCATAAACACGTTTGTTTTCTTCCTCTATAGTGGTATTTCTGATTTCTGCACCTAAAAGAGCAACAATAGCATGGCGGCCATTCGTTCTATTGATATCCAACTGCCCCCGCCCGTTTTGGGCAGTAAGAAGCGAAAGTCCCCGGTCTTTAATTGACCCTAGCGGGATATTCCTTTTGAGCGTTCCACTCACATCAATAGAAGAATAAAGATTAATCAAGTTCCTCACCATGTAACTTCCCTGCAGATAGTCTGTAATATTCTCCGTATCCTGTTGCTCAAGTTGGTAGCTCGCCGTAAGCTTTAACCAATCGGTTAACTGATAACCTGCTCTAAAGGAAGCCAGAACAGCATTTAAAGTAGATCCACCATTAATGCTCTTATAATTTTCCAGCGGTACATAATTCCAGTCTAAAAGATTTCCACCACCTGCAGTTGCAAGATAAGATGGACGGTAACTCCTCATTACTGCAAGTGGATTTCCTCCTTCATCTGCCAAACGGGTGTAAAGCGGTAGATTTCCGGTTGAAGTATTAAGATCGGAGACATCTTCCCTGCCCCTCCCGGTAAATGAATGGGTTAGCATCACGCTTCCACCCAGCATCAACTTATCCATCAGCTTCAGGTTCTGCTCTGCTTTAAGGCTATACCTGTTAAATGGTACACCTAAAGTACTGATGTTCCGGTCGGTTCCCAGAGAAACCAGCCAATTTCTCTTTTCCCCACCACCATTTAAACCCAGCGCATACTGTTGCGCAGTAGCCTTTGAAAATACGTATTTGTCAAGATCCGGACGGAGGTCGTATCCCCGCAGCAAATCCATCCGCCTTGCCGCCTCTTGTGCAGAAAGCCTGCCATCTCTTGCTGCAATCCGCAATTCTACCACATCAGAGAGCGCAAACTTGTCTGCACCCGTTTCTATATTATTATAGTATCCCTTATCGAAGAGAAAATTTTCTACAGTGATCAAATCGCTGACACCAATTTTATTCTGGTAATATAGGTCAGGCTGATCAGTCACCTTAAAACTTCCGGAAAAGGAAACCCTCAATGGTGAATTAAATTTCGCCTTTTTAGAGGTGATTACGACCACCCCGTTTCCTGCCCTGGCTCCCCAAATCGAAGCCGCAGCTGCATCTTTCAGTACGGTTACACTCTCTATATCATTCGGATTAATGTTATCAATATCTCCCTCATATGGGAAATTGTCCAGCACAATCAGAGGGGCACGTATCCCCCGCAGGGTACTGATTCCTCTGATGATGATCCCATAGCCTTCACTCCCATTACTCTTTCTATCAATGCTATAGCCACTTACCATTCCCTCCAGCCTGCTGATAATATCGGTACCCACCTGTTCTGACAGCATCTTATTTGAAACTTGTGCGAAAGAACCTGTGGCCCGCTCTTTTGGCAGGCGCTGATAACCCGTACTCACCTCTACGGTTTGCAATTGCTGATCACCCATGGCAAGTGTAACCTTAAATACGCCCTTAAAAGGCACTGAAACTACTGTATCCAGCATTGCGATATTTAAACCAGAAAATCTGAGTCTATGTCTGCCAGCTTTTAAGGAGATTGAAAACTCACCTGCATCAGCAGAAACCGCCGTCTCGCCAGTGTTCGAGTGGACAGCAATCCCGGCAAGCGGCCTCCCATCTGCACTAAGCACCAATCCACTCAACCGTTCTTGCGCAGCAACGGATAAACACAAGCCCGATAAAAGGAACACTAAAATCAAAACCGAAAATAAAGAGCTAAAGACCTTACATTTTCTATAAAAGCTACCTGTCTGTCTCATCGCTTAATTATTTTTAGTCTTAAATGCCTCGATCTTCTTTTTGCGAACATTCAGCACATCCATATGCTCCAGTATTAAACCAACATTTTCTACCGTTAACAACTCGGCTGTGGTTATCGCTCTCACATCACCATCCGCAATCCATACATAATGCGGAAGTGCTTTATGCGGAAAGGCCTTTAGAAATACCGTATCGCCTGCAATTACAGATAGGCCTGTGGAGGTAAAAGTTCCCGATCCTGATTTAAACCTGGAGATCAGTGACTCCTGCGTATCTCCGGTACCAACAGAATTGACCAGTAACACCTTCACCTTTCCTGGAAATGCCTGCTCAATTTCCTCCAGTTTAGGAAACCGTTTAATACAAGAGCCACACCAGGTTGCCCAGAAATCTACAATAATCAACTTCCCCCTGTCTGAAGAAAGCACATATTCTTTCGGATTTCCACGTTCCAGCAGCGCGTGCTTAAAATCCCAGAAAGCCTTTGGCAGTTGCCCTCCCACCGGCACAGATACAACATGGTCTGGCCCCAGAACCTGGGCAGAAACAGCACCAACAGTGCCTAGCAGTGCAAATAAAACAAAGCATATATTTTTAATCATCATTGTTTGGTTAAGTGTGGTCAAACCGTATCAGAAGCTAGTAAATCCTGTTTCAAAATTATGTATCAAGAATTTCTGATTTGCGCAAAAAATGCCCTTTACAGCCATACATAAGCGCATAAAAAAAGACAATACAGTTTCAGGGTACGGTAATGACCTATAAAAAAATAGAGTAGTTAGTTGGTTGACGTAAAATGAGATGGCCTGATTACAATCATCAAAATATTCTAATCAACAGCAGACCCGATCTGCTTAGACCGGGTTTTTAGGCTTTAGTGCAAAAAGCCAATCGAAAAGATAATATTCACTTATCTTCATGTGCTTCCGATTGATAATTTAAACTATTTAAATTCACAGCCTCCTCACAGCAGGGTAGCGACGATAAACCAACAAAGCACCGATGTGCATCAGCACCACATCCAAAATTATAAATGCCGAAAACCGTCCTCGTACAGGAAGTATGCCGGGCATCTTTACAGCAGGCTGGTACCATCGGAGTCTTTTGTCTCTTCTGCAGATTCTGAGAAGCAGTTAAAACAGCAAAAGGACTGAAAAGAAAAGCCCAGCAGAGAAAGAAAAGTGGCAAATAACGGATATCGGACTTCATACTTTGGTTTACTGATTTATTAAAGGTGAATAAGAAAAAAAGCAGGGACAGCCGGTAATAAATTTTAACTGCAACCCTGCTATTTGCTGCAACATCTTTCGCGGACGATGTTCACAGCTATGGAAAATTCTGGACATAGCAATCCCCTTACGGCGAAGCCATTTATTTTTTAAATCAAAATTAAATCAGAGGTATTTTAAGAGGAAAACAGGATCGATCGATCCATCAAAAAAGCATAGGGCAGGCCATCAAGAGCGAAATTATTTTATCATTAACCATCATAATAAGCCTGCCCTATCAGAAAATCATTCGGGATTTTTAGGCTTTAAGGCATAAAGCCAATCAAACGGACAACTTAAAAGGGAATGATAAAGAAATACATGAAAAAAATTGAGCAACACAAAAAAGCCATAATAAATCCCCTTCGATTTCGTGGGGTTTAAATGATTAACATGCCTTAATTTTTGGTTTCTCATAACTATATGTTATGAGTCTTGGTGGAGTGAAGAGCACTATAGTAGGCTCTAAATACCGTCCTACCTGGCTTCTGACGGCCTTGCCAACGGATTTACAATAGAGCCTATAGATCTATAGTACGTACAAAAGTACGTAAATATCCCTATAGGCATTAATCTATTGTCTCGTTGGCTTCACTTGTCAGAATTTGGTAGCCGAGACTCTTTTATTAATACCTTTATATAACTCAAATGTAATGAATTATATTTAAAAAATCAAAAACAACAGACAGTTATTGTAATTTTATGTATTAGTAAATAGTCTATGAATACAATTAATAAGAATAAACGACTGTAGGAATGGGTCAAGGATCATTGTGATTGAATATCCCGCTATTAGGTAGCATTTACTTAGTACAACAATAGTAAAAACTTACGTCCATAATTAACAAATTGACAAGGTAAGGTTAACGTGACTGGTGAGAGACCAGCCATTAGGTTAACACTACGCCGCTACTTTCCAATACAGATCTAATACTTCTTATCAGTCATACCATCACATATAGGTATAACTGATTGAGATTGTAAATTCCACTTGTTAGTTGAGCTTACCAACCGAAAAGTTGTACCTATCAATTTAATAGTACTAACACATTGACGAGTTAAATTGAGATCAGCTTTTGAGATACCGAGCACGTAGGTAAGTACATTTTAAGCAGATTTTCTTTCCTATAAAAAAGGCCCTATTCCATAACAGGAATTACCTATAAGGCCATTCCGTAGGATCCGGTGCCAGGTGAATACGACAAATTATTTTGTTAAGCTATGCGGCGATCGTAAAATCGACATCGAAACCATCCAGTTCTACGATGGCAATTTTACAGAGAAAATTAAATCAATTCAAAACAGTCGAGAACTTCTTTTAATCGGGCGTACCTGTATCATGACACTTAGCGAATTGCTGTCAAAGATATTCCAAATAAGAATATTTTGATTAAATTGCTTTGTCTAACCCAGGTATCATGAAAAATTTAATCTCTTGCATCATCATTGATGATGACCCTACTGCAATCCGTATTTTGGAACATCATATTGCAGAGATTCCACGATTAAAGATTAACAGAACCTATACCAAGCCCGTGGAGGCCCTCTCTGACATTAGCAGAGAACCAAACAAACAACTTATTTTCATGGACATAGATATGCCGTCTATGTCTGGAATCAGGCTTGCAGACAACCTGAAGCATAAATGTCACAACATCATTTTTACTACCTCTTATCCAGAATATGCACTGGAAGCCTTCAAGGTAAGAGCCAAGCATTACCTTTTAAAACCTTTTAATATTGGTGATTTCGCAGAAGTGGTAAATGAGGTTGTGACAGAGTATTATGATGCTCAAAACGTAGTTAGTGAAACCGATAAGGCATTCTTTCTTAGAACCAATGGGGAACGTGGCAGACTTACCAAAATACTGAAAGCAGAAATCATCTATTTACAGGGCTCAAACAACCACGTTCATATTTACACCATTAATAACAACTACTCGGTGTATATGACCATCAAGGAAATGGAAGAAAGGCTAAATGAAAATAAACACTTTTATCGGGTACACAAATCATACATGATCAATACTGCTTTTGTGAAAGAAATAAATGGTCACAAGGTAGATCTTGGAAAATACGAGGTGATTATGAGTCCGCAATATAAAACAGCATTTATGGATTATGTAGGCCAACACATCCTCACTTCCAAAAGGCTTTAACACTAACTACCTTCTGGTGAGTGGGTGGTCATCGTTGTTACAACTGTCATTGTACTGGTTGTAGGGTCGGTTTTGATAGCCAGTTTAGTTCTGTTTGAGCGAAAAACAAACGCCGTTTTTCTGCTTTTTTTTAAGTCGATAATTCTTTTCATGAAAGAAACTTAGCCCTATGAAAAACCTAAAGAGACCAACTTACGCCAAGCAAGTTCTGACTGATGTAAAGCAAAATTTTAACTTAAAAAACAAAATGAAAAGTTGGCCGAAACAGTATCAATGGCACATTATTTCCTGGTTAATTTTCATTATCTACGAGTATCTCTTAGTTGCGCAGATTCTAAATATAAATGAACCGGTATTGGTGTATTGCAGTCACTATGTGATTAACATATTTCTATTTTATATCCATTCAGATTTTATACTGAATAAGTCTTTAGCCCGGCCTAGACCAAACTACTTTAAACTAACGGTATTAATTATATTTGAAATCTGCACCTTTACCTTCATATCATACCTGGTTGATCAGGTGATTCCCAGATCAAATACGCCAATCAATCTGATGAGTATGGCAATAGACTGGAAATTTGTATTCGGTGCTTTGTGGAGAAGCATATATTTTATCTTGTTTGCAACCGCCTATTACTTTGTAAAGCGCTATATTCATCAAAAACAACTAACTGCTACGCTGGAAAAAGAAGCCATCAAAAAAGAGCTGGCAGAAAAACAAATTGCAATTGAACTCTCGGATGCTAAAAACTCTTATTTAAAAGCTCAAATTAACCCACACTTTCTATTTAATACCTTAACCTATATTTATAATAGTACCCATAAATCCGAACCAAGAGCTGCCGAGGCTGTTCGGTACCTGTCAAAATTGATGAGGTATGCACTGGAATGTGAACATGGCCCTAATATCATGAATCTGGAGGCAGAAATTCTACAAGTAGAGAACTTACTCCAACTCACTAGAATCAAACAGCCAGATTTGTACATTAACTTTCATTACGATAATGGAATAGAGCAAACTAAAATGATTCCACTGGTGCTATTAACCCTAACAGAAAACATGGTTAAACATGGAAACCTAAGCAATGCAGATAAACCAGGAAGGATCGACTTAAACATTGCTCATGGACTGTTCACGATCAAAACCATCAATCTGATCAACACAGGTCTGAACGATACCGGATTTCATACTGGCCTGAACAATATTAAGCAGCGGTTGCTGCATAATTATGGCAATAGTGCTGAAATTACCTATGGAATAAAGGATGAGTATTTTCAAGTACTTATTAAAATAGAATTGCATTCAGCAAACGCAAATGGAGCAGATAAGTCCCTACTGTATTCGTCAATAACAGATTGACGCGATAACTTATCATCTTTGGTAAGACACCAAATAATAGGTTAATAATTTACCGCAGATCCAGAAGATTTACGCAGAACCAAAAGTTAAAATCCACAGTGATCATTTTAATCTGCATGACAAACGGATCTAGCGGAATTATTGTTGAGGGGGAGTATTTAAGTATAAATATTTATGCTGGTTGGTGAGCCACCAACCAGTAGGTTAACAAAGAATATATTTGACAAATTACTATCAAATCGTATCAGTTAGGCTTTTAAGAATCGACAATGCCCTGGTTATATTTTATTTCTGCAAATTGCCACTATCAATCAATTTAACTTCCCTCCCCATCTTCTTTTGTATTACCTCAAAATGATGCAATTCATCCGGGCTAACTAAAGATATGGCCTCGCCTGTACTACCTGCACGGCCCGTTCTACCAATCCTGTGAATATAATCCTTGGGCGATCTCGGTAATTCATAATTGATAACAAAAGGAAGTTCATTAATATCAATCCCCCTTCCCATTAAATCCGTAGCAACCAATATTCTAAGTTTGCCAGATTTAAAAAGATACAAAGTTTCGGTTCTGGCACCCTGGCTCTTTTTACTGTGAAGTGCTTTTGCATCAAAGTTATTTTTACGGAGTTTGTTCACAATAGCATCTGCAGTGTGAACAGAGGATGCAAATATCAGTACTTGTTTCATCTCGTGATGGTTAATCAAATACCGTAGGAAAGGACCTTTCTTTTCATCAGAAACGATATAAGCTACCTGATTAATTAGGTCAAGGGAATCTTCCTGAGTTTCAATAACCACAACCAGCGGATCGTGTAGTAAAACCTGGTGAATTAATTTAAGATCTGCATTTAAGGTAGCAGATAATAAGATATTTTGGCGCTTTACAGGGAGAAGGGAAATGATTTTATCCACCTCTTCCTTAAACCCTAAGTTTAACATTTTATCTGCTTCATCGAGCACAAGCGTCTCAATACTGCTTAGGTGAACAGCATTTGAATCTACTAAATCCAATAGCCTGCCAGGGGTAGCTATAAGTACGTTTACCCCTTGTAGTGAAGTCATTTGCGGATTAATAGAAACCCCTCCATATACCGCTGATATTTTAACAGGTGTAGAAAGCCCCCTGCTAAAAGTCTGAAAAACATTTTTCACCTGCTCAGCCAGTTCTCTCGTTGGAACCAAAATTAAGACGTTAACATGCCTGTTTTTAAGTTCAACTGCCTTTTGCAAGTTCATTAAAATGGGCAATACATAGCTGGCCGTTTTCCCAGAGCCTGTTTTTGCAATGCCTAAAACATCTTTCCTACTTAATATGGCTGGTATCGCTTTTTCTTGAATTGGTGTTGGAACAGTGAACTGCTGATTTGATAAAATTTGTAATAAATCCGGTGATAAACCCAGAGTGGTGAATGACATATTAATGATTTTCGATAAAAATAAGCAAAAATCGTTACCACAACCTCTTAACTGTTATCTTTCCAATAAAATATTGCAGTAAACCTGAATGATGTAATCCTCCAGTGTCTTTTATACGCTTGTTTGTAACTCCCCCTCTGAAAGACAATTAACTATATTTTGCGGAATTATGATTTATTTTATAACCATAAAATAAACAGCCTCACTAATTCTTACTTAAAACTTATCGTCGAAATTAAAGTAAATTGGATTTGAAATGCTAACCATCTTTTCACTTACTGCCATAGATTTTGGAACCTGCGGATAATCAGTAATCTTACCTTCTACCATTACGCGATAGTATGTTCGTCCTTTTAAATCGGGTGTATCTATGAAAGTAACCACCGGAACCTCTCCCTTAACCTGGTAGGTATTTAACTTTCTTCCATTTTTAATTACCGTAACGCTATAGGTTTCGTTGGGCAATGGATTGTTCATTAGCTGCACCTGGAATTTTACAGGTTTACCTGTAGAAATGGCATTATCACCCATCATCATCTCGAATTTGCCTGTTCCACTTGCATCCGCATAAAACTCCACACGGGGTGAAAAGGGATTTGCACTTACAGCAACTTTTCCATGGCTTAATGCATCTACAATTGCCTTCAAACTCCGCTCCTTTACAAATACCCAGGTGGTCGGGGTTCCGATATAATTGTAGGCAGCCTGATAAGTATTTTCGCTTGCTTTTTCTGCACCAGCTGGCGTTCCATGATGGGCATCGCTTCCCCCTCTACCCGTCATCATTCTACCTGAAGAGAGCATATCATCCCAGATCATGATGGCATTTGCATTTTTGGGCCAAACGGCAGAATTCCAAACTTCAATAGACTGCACCAAATCATAAGAAAAACCAAAATTATCTTTACCGCTCGGGTGGTTAGCTGATAAATGGATATTTAGAGATTTTTTAACCTTGCCGATATTTACATCACGTTGATCTCTTACATCAAAGAGCCGCTGATGATCATATGGCTTAGCAGAAAACACATTCCCGTGGCCTCTGGTAGTGGTCCACTCGGCACCGTAAAGCAGCAGTAAAGAGTCTGACTTAAATTCCGGATCTGCCCAGGTATGGTGTGCCACATCTCCATTTACATGGTTATCATGATCTGTTATGCATAAATAATCCATTTTTACCGATTTTGAAAAATTGATTATTTTCGCAACCGAGTTGTTTGAAGATTCAGTACTGTGCCTCGAATGAACATGTAAATCGCCCTTTAGCCATACGCCTGAACCATTTTCAATAACTTTAAGCGACTCATTATTCTGTGCGTAGCTATTTTGAAGGTTTAAGAGTGAAGTAAGAAAAACTGCTAATAGAAAATATTTAAAATTGTAATTCATGATCATTTTTTTCTGGAAAACGGATAAAAAAAATGCCTGTGAAAAACAGGCATTTAATAATTTTTGTGGTTAAGATTTAAACTTTGACTAAAAATGTTTCAGGCATTTCTGCTGCTTTCAGCATAAAATTATGCAGCTCATAATTTTTAACAAAGGGTTTAAGGTTTTCAGAACCCGGCCCAAACATGGTTAACTCCACATAATCTCCGGTATGGTTCATTCCCGCCCATTGCACATCGGTATATTTACCAAGAATTTTTCCATACTCATAAAAAGGAAGGTTCGATTCATTGTAAAGCTGCCCGGGAACGATATCTTTAAAATGCACCAGCAACGACTTCACGTCATCTGCCTTCATTTCAAAACCTTGATTTTCTTTGATCAGATCAATAATCTTTTGCTCACTGAAGGATTGGTTTAGCTGTGTTAGAAGCCAAGTATTGCTATGTTTAAAATTCTGCAGGGTATCAAATTTTTTATTGGCTTCATCAGCATAGAATAAACCAGGATTCGCATTGCCATGATCTGTAGTGATGATGACCAATGTTTCGCCATCTTTTTCAGCAAATTCAATTACTTTTCCAACTGCTTCATCAAAAGCCAGCTGATCAAAAATTAATCCGCTTAAATCATTAGCATGTGCCGCCCAGTCTACTTTTCCTCCTTCTACCTGTAGTGCAAAACCAGCTTTATTATTTTTCATCAACTCGATGGCCTTCACCGTCATCTCTGCTAAAGTTGGGGTATTTTTAATCAGTTCCTGATCATGTTGGCGATCCACCTCATAAGGCATTCCATCTTCGGCAAACAAACCTAAAACTGGCTTAGAAGAATCTAAGGCAAGCATTTCTGAACGATTTTCTGCAACTTTATATCCTTGGGTTAAATATTTCGGAATCAGGTTTCCGCCTGCTCTTTTATCACCAAAATATTTATGTCCGCCGCCCATCATCACATCGAATTTCAGTCCGAGGTACATTTCAGCAATAATATCCTGTCCGCCCCGGTTGTCAATATTAATACAGAAGCCAGCTGGTGTTGCATGGGTAATGGGTACCGTAGTTACACAACCAACTTTTTTACCTTGTTCTTTAAATTTTTGTAGAATGGGCTGTGGTTTTTCACCATTCATACCTACGTTAAGTGATCCGTTTTTCACCCGCATGCCTCCACCCCATGAGGAGCTTGCCGCTGCAGAGTCGGTTACCATCGAACTGGCCGAAGCGGTATCCATCAGCGCTCTTACCGCTTTGTTATCGCGATATAAGCCCAACCATTTACTGCTTTTACCAAAGGTGCGATTGGCGTATAGGTCGGCCATATTCAACGTACCGATACTCATCCCATCGCTCACCATCATGATGATATTTTTGGCTTTCTTACCGCCAATTAAAGGCTTGGCCATCACCTCTTTCAAGCCTACAAATGGTAAGCCTAAACCAGTTAATAAACCTCCTTTTAATAATGATCTTCTGTTCATATCTTCTCTTGCTTTTTAAAATAAAGGATTTCTTCTAAAGTATTTTCCTTCCGGAAAGCTGATCGCGTAGGTAGATGTGAAATGCGTACTTTTTTGATAATAATCTGTGGTGATGATTTGTGCTCCTGATTTGCAGGCGGCCTCAAAATCACTATAGTCGTTATTTCTGGCTTGTTTGGTATCATTATCCGCTCTGGTTCTAATGATATAACCCTTTCTCACCAATGTTGGAATCTGTTCATCTTTCGGATTATTTCTAATCATCAGTGCGGCTTCGGGTGTTCCGGCATCAGCATTGGCAAACATTACCCGGCCAGTTAATGAGGGGTGATTTTCAATATATGCGGCGCGCTTTCTGCCAGTAGCATCCAGTACAAAAATAAATTTGCCCTTGGCACTGCTTAACTTCGGCCAGTTCTGGTGTAACACCGCATCTTCTAAAGTTTTGTATTTCCCCTTCACCTTATCTGGAGTAATGACATGCTTTTTACCCAGATTTTCCAGAATAACGGCATCCAGCTGATCAAATATTTTACCAGTAAAAATTTCTGGCTGTGTAATACCCTGGCGTTTTATAGAATCATCTTTAGCCTCCAGGGTAATGAAGACGGGTGTGTGTTCAGGGTTAGCTTCCGACCATTTTTTAAGTTGTTGCAAAGCGGAAATAAAAGTTAATGCAGAAGACCTGAAATCAAGATCCGGCACATGTAATACCTTAAAGCCTGGTTTTGTCATCTCCCCTTGTTTGTCAAATTCTGGCTGATCTTTAACCTGTTGTAAACCACGTGGGTGGGCATATTTACCACCTTTCTGATCCGCATATACATCAATTTCCAGGTTTCGAAGTCCCATCGTGAGTTGCTCAGGCATCGAAATATGTTCATAATCTAAACTCTTAGCCGCTACCGAATCTGATTCGGCAAAGCGTTTAAAAAGACCAGGATTAATGGCTTGTTTATAACTATTATGAGAACCAATTACCTGGATTTGATTAATGGGTAAATCTTCTCTTTTAACAATTAAGGAAATTGCAGGCAAAACCATCAATAAACCAACACAGGTAATCAATTTCATATCTTTAAATTTATTGGTTTTAGTAACCAGGATTTTGTTTCAAATTAGCATTTAGCTTCAATTCATTTGCCGGAATAGGGTAAATTCTTCTCGTTAAATCTTTATTCATGGTAAGCACATCATTTGGAAGCGGGTATTCCGTTTCGAATTGACCAAAACGAATCAGATCATTTCTTCTCCATGCTTCCCAACTAAACTCCCGTGCGCGTTCATCGAGCAAGGTCGTTAATGTTACAGTTGTGGCAGCGGGTGCGCCAACACGGGTTCTAATTTTATTAACCAACACAAGCGGCAATTGTAATTCGCCATTTACGGTGGTGGCCGTTGCTCCTCTTAAAATCGCTTCTGCTTTCATTAACATTACATCAGCTAAACGCAAAACCGGCATATCGTTTCCATTTAAACGGGTAGCCTGGATAGCATTTACATCCGGCCAGTATTTTACAGAACGTACGCCTTTTGCCTGATCGGCTACCGTGTTTCCTAAATCCATTGGTTTGCCAGGCTTAAGAATTAAATCAGGTGTAATTTCGATTTGAGTAGTGGTACCAGCAACGAAAACGGGTTTTGATAAATCAGGCTTGCGGTTTGCATCAGGTGCATATTGCTTGCCAATTAACCAGAAGCTGTTGCGGATATCATTGGTTAAATTAAAACGATTGTAATATTCTGGCGTGGTACTCATGGCAATACTGAAACCTACATTTATGCCGTAAGATGCAGCTAATGCCGGATAAAATCCGAACCTCGTCATCTGGTTACCCGGAATCTGCTGATCGTAAGGAATAGCAAAAATGGTTTCATTAATTTGTGCGCCATTATTTACATCAAAAATATCGCTATACTTCGCATCAAGTGAGTAATTGCTGTTTTTCAAAATGTTATCTGCCATCGTTACCGCCTCATTGTATCTCGGTTTTCCGGTATACACTTCTGCGTTTAAGTACATTTTTTCCAATAAAGCATAAGCCATCGCCTGTGTTGGTCTGCCATAAACCAGCACGCGATTGTTATTGTCTTTTATTGGCAATTGTGCCACAACGGCTAAAAGTTCTTTTTCGATAAACTCAAATACTTTTTCACGGGTTTGATTTCCAGGTAGTGTGCTCACCGGGAAGGCATCAATAATAGGCACGTTTCCGTACAAATCCATCATGAAGTAATAATATAAAGCCCTCATAGCCCTTACTTCAGCTAAACTTGAAGTTTTAGCGGCTTCAGAAACAGCAGATTCATTGGTAAGATTGATTAAACGGTTGCAGTTATTTATACCACCGAAACCCCATTGCCAGATGTCTCGAACGTTTGGATGATCGATGGTCCAGGTGTGGTAATGAAGCTGACGATACTGACCACCATCATCAAAATTTCCATCACGGGCTGGGATGATTGCGGCATCAGTAGAAAGTTCCTGCATCCTCCAGTAAGGTACGCCATACTGGGAAGATAAATTAGAATACATGGTACCAAAAAGTGCTGCATAATCAGCATTAGTAACCGGAAAATTATCCTTTACGTATTGCGATTCTACATCGACATCGAGTTTACTGCATGATTCAAGAACCACCAGGCAAGCAAAAATATTAAATAGGACGATAAACTTTTTCATTTTTATATTTTGATTAGAATGATGCACTTACACCAAAGCTGAAGGTTTTTGTTTTAGGATAAAAGTTATTATTATCAATGCCCGGAGTTAAGCCACCAATGTTAATTTCCGGATCAATACCGCTGTAATTCGTAATCACAAAAAGATTATTAGCTGTTACATATAATCTAATGGATTTAATTGATGGGTTTTTAGGTCTGATGGTATAACCTACAGTAGCGTTATCCAGACGCAGGTAAGAACCACTTTCCAGATAACGATCGGAAATGAGGTAGGCATTGATATCATTGAACGATTCGCCTATGGTACTGCGTGGAATATTCTGCAATTTAGCATCAGCCGGGTTATTTAAAGCTGCCGCTGTCGCATTTAAAATTTTATTTCCCAATACACCACGTACCAGGAAGTTTAAATCCCAGCTTTTGTAGTTGAAACTGTTTGCCCAGCCATAAATGAGTTTGGGTTGTGCATCACCAGCAATTTTTGCATCAGTGGTTAAAGGTTGTGTGGCAATGGTTTGTCCGGAGGCATTAATATAGGTACTTACACCTGCTGCATTCTTGCCAGCGTAGTTCCATAGGTTAAAGGTACCAAGCGAATAGCCAGGCTGAATCAGCTGACTGAAATTTCCGGATTGGCCTTTACCGCCCAACTGCGCTGTTTGGATAGCGGCTATTTTATAAAAATCATCTGATAAAGTGACGATCTTATTTTTATTGGTGGCCAGATTTGGTGAGGTTGTCCATTTAAAATTATCAGTTTTAACCGCTACAGCATTTAATGAAAGCTCTATCCCCGTATTTTTTATTTTACCAACGTTTGCGGTAATGGTTGGCAAGAAAAACTGCGTGGTAGATACCTCGTAACGGTCGTAAATCAGATCAGATGTTTCTTTCACATAGAAATCTACCGAACCTGTAATTCTATCACTTAATAATCCAAAATCCAAACCAATATTGGTAGTGGCTGTACTTTCCCACTTCAGATTAGGATTTTCGTTTCTTACTGGTCCAATCGCATTGCTGATGTTCCCATTGTTTAAGAATTTGTTACTTCCTGAAAGCGTGCCATAAATGAGTAAAGAAGAAAAGGCATCGAAACCTAAACTATTGCCCGATACACCGTAACCAGCACGCAGTTTTAAATCGCTGATGACTGGAACGGCCTGCATAAATTCTTCACCTATAATTCTCCATCCGGCAGAAACAGCTGGAAACAAGCCCCAACGGTTATTTCTACCAAATGCAGAAGAACCATCATCCCGTAACGAAGCCTGAAATAAATATTTTTCATTGTAATTGTATTGTACCCGGCCATAATAAGAGATTAATCTTAGTGTAGATATGGGCGCATTGTTAAATGCAATTTGAGATAGTAAAGATGGATTAGAAAGGAACAGGTTGTTATAACCTAAGTTATCGTTCGAAAAATTTTGTGTAGTTACACCAAACCCATCGTTGGTTCTATCTTCCTGCCATGAATAACCACCAAGCAATTTTAAGCTGTGTTTTCCAAAAGTCTTATCATAATTGAAATATCCTTCCAATACCTGACTCTTATTTAAAACGTCTATTTTTTGTGCTTGTCCGTTTACGCCACGTGCTAATCCAGACTGGCTATTTAAAAAAGTACTGTAGTTATTTTGATCTCTTTGCGAAGATACACTTGCTGTAAACTTCAACCCATCAATAATATTCAATTGAGCCATCCCGTTAATCAACGTTTTGTTGTTCAGGTTATCAATATTATTGTTATCTACAATAGATAAAGGGTTACGTGTACCACTACCTGTACGGTTATAATTTTCTTTATAAGATCCATCCGTATTAAATGGACTCACGGTTGGCAAATAGAAAAGCATATTTGGCAAAGCCTGAGACTGGTAGATATCTGAACTTTTGGAATTACTGTTGGTAATGGTCAAACCTAGTTTTAACCTGTCGTTAAAAAACTTTTCATTCAGGTATGCACGCACAACTGTTCTTTTTAACGATGTATTCTTTAAGATCCCTTTGTTATCCAGGTAGTTTACGCTGGCGCCATAATCTGAAGACTGCCCCGAACCTCCATAAGAAAGGTTATGATTTTGAGAGTAGCCTGTTTTTTCCAATAATGATTGCCAGTTGGTATCAGAACCATCATCATCAATCGGATTTAAGGTCTGCTTGTTATCTGCCAGATACTGTCTTAACTCCGGTGCAGATAACATTTCGTATTTTTTCGACACGTTCTCTACCGCAGCATAACCACTATAAGATAAACGTCCCTGACCATTTTTAGATCTTTTGGTTGTTACAATGATTACCCCATTTGCTGCTCTTGAACCATAAATAGCGGTGGAAGATGCATCCTTTAAAATGTCTATATTTTCGATATCAGATGGTGCCAGTAAATCAATAGAAGCACCCGGAACGCCATCAATTACATAAAATGGCTCTTGTGCCGCACCTTCTCTTAACGTAGATGGGCCACGCAGAATGGTAGAGGGCCGGGCATTTGGATCGCCGCTTTTGGTTACATTTAGTCCGGCTACCTTTCCTTGTAAAAGCTGTGCCGGATTAACCATTACACCCTGATTAAATTCTTCTGATTTAATGGAAGTTACCGCCCCTGTTAAATCCTTTTTATTTGCAGTTCCGTAACCAATTACGACCACATCTTTCAGCGTTTGGTTATCAGGCATTAACGTAATGTTGATGCTGGTTTGGTTACCTATAATAACTTCTTTGGTTACACTTCCGAGCATAGAATACACTAGCACATCTCCACTTTTAACCTGGATTTGATATACCCCATCAGAATTGGTTGATGTTCCAACTTTGCTTCCTTTAATTCTAATGCTAGTGCCTGGAACAGGTTGATTGGTCTCATCGACTACCTTACCCGTGATGGTTTTAATGTTTTGAGCAAACACATTAAGTGAAATAAGCATCAGGAATACGGCAAGGCTTTGCCATTTTCCGATCAAAGACAAATAATTGAATTTGTAATTTTGTTTCATGAATAATTGGTTATGATTGTTTGGAATACCTCTTTCAGCCACCGCCAACGGGCGCTTTAAATGTGCCACAAAGATGAAACTACAGGGTTAGGAATTTGGTCAGCTAGCATTATCAAATTGTTAAATACCTGCTGCTGTTTTAATAAAATATTAAGTAATCTATTTATTTACTAAGAAAAAGCCCCTATCCGCCTAACGGCACCTTTCCCCGGATGGGAAAGGGCACAAGAAAAAACATTCTTCGCACCTCGCGATTGAAATAATCAATAATATTAAAACTTAGGTCCTGAATCATGTTCAGGATGACGACCGCTTTAACCCACCGTTTATGCGATACCCTAAAACCTATATTCGTATTAAGAAGCATAACAAACCTAACGAAGCACCATGCTATTTCCATCCCGCTATCTAGCATAGGAGATGATGGAAGGAGAAATAGCCCCTATCCGCCTAACGGCACCTTTCCCCGGATGGGAAAGGGCGCAAGAAAAAACATTCTTCGCACCTCGCGATTGAAATAATCAATAATATTAAAACTTAGGTCCTGAATCATGTTCAGGATGACGACCGCTTTAAACCACCGTTCATGAGATACCCTTAAAAACCTATATTCGTATTAAGAAGCATAACAAACCTAATGAAGCACCATGCTATTTCCATCCCGCTATCCGGCATAGGAGATGATGGAAGGAGAAAAAGCCCCTATCCGCCTAACGGCACCTTTCCCCGGATGGGAAAGGGCGCAAGAAAAACATTCTTCGCACCTAGCGATTGAAAAAATTAGTAATATTAAAACAGAGGTCCTGAATTAAGTTCAGGATGACGACAGCTTTAACCCACCGTTTATGCGATACCCTAAAATCTATATTCGTATTAAGAAACATAACAAATCTAATGAAGTACCATGCTATTTCCAACTCGCTATCTGGCATAGGAGATGATGGAAGGAGAAAAAGCCCCTATCCGCCTAACGGCACCTTTCCCCGGATGGGAAAGGGCGCAAGAAAAAACATTCTTCGCACCTCGCGATTGAAATAATCAATAATATTAAAACTTAGGTCCTGAATCATGTTCAGGATGACGACCGCTTTAAACCACCGTTCATGAGATACCTTAAAAACCTATATTCGTATTAAGAAACATAACAAATCTAATGAAGTACCATGCTATTTCCAACTCGCTATCTGGCATAGGAGATGATGGAAGGAGAAGCCGTTGAAATTTTTGCACTACCGTTTCAAATAGCCCAAACCCAAGGTAGCTCGAACGGCTCCTAAAAACAAATCTTCATTAAAAGCCAAATCGAGCCCTTGTGCTACCGCCATTTAAATTTCGACGAGCTAATCCGACATTAGGTCCAAGCCTTGGGTTTTTGTTACTTTTGGGCCAAGCCAAAAGTAAAAGCCCTTCGGCGGCTAGCCGAGGCAAGCCAAAGTGATGGTAAAATGGTTGGTGAGCCACCAAACCATGGGTTCTTTGGTGCAAATCGCAATACAAAATGCAAAAATGGTTGATAACACCAAACGAAGAAGCTGGTTAATAATCAATTACAGCATCAAGCGATTTTGCCAAAATTTCGACAGCCTTTTCCATCTCCTGCAAATGCAAACTCCCAAATCCTAAACGGGTTGCAGTAAAGTTTTTACTTTGATACAAAACCGTTTTCGGCAAAAACAAACCATTCTCTGCACATTTCTTCTGCATTCTGATCAGGTTGAAGCTATCCAGCCACTCAATCCAGATAGCAAGGCCTCTGGCAGGGATTTTGAAGCGGATTCTACTTTCCAACTTAGCATTCAACAGCGATGCGAAATGATCCCGGCGCTCCTTGTAAATTACTTTATTCTTTTTAGATAGCCGGTGTACTTCCCCATCCTGAATCCAATCCGTTAATACCTGTTCTTTAATCACATCTATTCCCGGTTCGAGAATACTGAGGTGTTTCTCCAATTCTTTAATAAATGCTGCTGGTGCTGCAACAAAGCCATAACCAAAACCGGCGGGTAATGATCTCACAAACGACCCTATATAAACCACCCGCTCATTTGAATCAATCGCCGCCAAGGGCAAAATCGGATTATTATCTAAATGAAAGTCGAAATCATAATCATCTTCCAGGATCACAAAACCATACTGGTTAGACAGTTCTAAAATTTCTATCCTCCTTTTAGCACTCAGCGAAATCGTACTTGGATAATGATAAATTGAGGTGAGGTAAACGATCCTGATGGTTTGCGCTTCACAAACTTTCCTTAATGCTTCTACATTAATTCCCTCTTCATCAACCGGTACCGGAACTATTTTTGCACCACTATCGGTTAACGTCATATTGGACAAATAATACCCAGGCGTACCCACCACTACGTAATCTCCTGCTGAGATTAGCAGCTTTGCAACTAAAAATAAACTCACCTCATGACTGGTGGTGGTTAATAAATTGGCTTCAGAAATCCGCAAGCCGCGGGTTAAATTTAAAAAATTGAAAAATTGCTTTTTAAAATGCTGATGAGACTGGGTTTGAATTTGTTCCCATGGTTGCCGAATTTTCTGTCGCTTGAGTTTCGAAACGTATAATCTTGCCAGAATATCGGTATGGATCAGTCGCAAATCTGGTAGTCCATCATTAAACTGCAAGGGAAGGTTACTCCACTCCAGCGGACTTTCCAGTACTGAAGAATGTTTAAATGTAAAGGCTTGAACACCTACTTCCACAGATTTTGAGGCTCCCCTTTTAGGCTGATGCTGTTTCTGATCTGATAAGATAAACGTACCCTTATTTGGCCTGATTTCTATAAAACCCTGAGATTCTAAATCCTCAAAAGCTTTAATTAACGTATTTCTATTAATTTCTAGTAGTTTACAGAGCACACGTGTACCCGGAATTTTGGTTCCTTCCGGAAGTAAACCTAACTGAATCGCTTTAATAAATTCAAAGATGACCTGTAAATAAATCGGGGTAGCATCGTTTGCCTTAATCTGAATGAAACTTTTAAAGGGAATTTGAACCGGACTATCCATTATATCGAAACTGGTATACATTACTGGTACGGCAAGATACTATTTTTGCAGAAATTTATAAGTAATGAAAAAAATTTACCTGATAATACCACTACTGTGGAGTGCGAATGTGTATGCGCAACAAAAACAAGATACCGTAATCACTTTTAAAGATGTAGAGATTAATGAGAATGGATTTAACACACCAATATCTAAACAAAACAGAAACGTTTACATTATAGACAAGGCCATGATTGCTAAATTACCCGGCCGTACCATCCAGGAGTTGCTGCAATATGCAAATGGTGTCGACCTCAGGCAAAGGGGTCCCTTTGGAAGCCAGGCAGATATTAGCATAGATGGTGGAAGTTTCGAACAAACTGTTGTGCTGTTAAACGGTATTAAAATTATCGATACGCAAACCGCTCACAACATGCTCAATCTGCCCATTCCGGTAGAGGCCATCGAGCGGATTGAAATTGTTCGCGGACCAGCAGCCCGGATTTATGGCATCAATAGTTTAACTGGCGCAATTAACATTATCACGAAGAAACCAACTAAATCTGGCTTCTTGATTGATTCTTATGCAGGCTCTAATTTCGAAAAAAATACAGAGGGCAGTGGAAAAACATTTTATGGTGCCGGTGTTCAGGCAGGTGCAGTGTTAACTAAAAAAAGTCATCAGCATTCTATATTTGGCTCACGTGATCAAAGTAATGGTTATCGATTTAATACTCAATTCGAAAATACAAAGCTCCTTTACCTGGGAAATATTCAAATTGATAGCGCGAATGAAATCATGACCTCATTTGGCTATACCAAAAATGAATTTGGTGCCAATGGATTTTATGCCGCACCTGGCGACCGGAATTCAACCGAAGCCGTTCAAACCACCCTGGCCTCTGTACAATCGAAACATTTGCTTTCTGCAAAATGGACCCTTACACCAAGATTGAGTTATCGTTATAATTTCGACGATTACCGCTATTTTGGATCTACAAATCTTAATGCAGGCATCAGTAAGCATGCTACAAATTCTTTCGCTGCAGAGGTAAATAGCACCTACAAAACCAATAAGGGCGAGTTAGGTCTGGGTGCCGAAGCGAGGAGTGATGCTATTAATTCCTCTAACATTGGCAAGCATCAACGTGAAAACATAGGAATTTATGCACAATACAGGACGTTTCTAACTGAAAAATTAAATGTGAATCTTGGTACTTATGTCAATTACAATTCTTCATATAAGTGGCAGGTCTACCCGGGTCTGGATGCAAGTTATGCCATTGTTGATGCCTTCAAGATTATTGGAAGTATAGGTACCAGTCAAAGGCTTCCTTCTTTTACCGATCTGTACCTGAACCAGCGTCCCGGTAACATTGGCAATCCTAATGTTACACCGGAAAATGCATTCCAAAGCGAAATAGGATTTAAAATTTTAAAAGGTGATTTTACCTTTAACTCCAATTTCTTCTACCGCAGAATTAGCAATTTTATTGATTACACCAGATTGGTAAGTACAGAACCATTTGAAGCCAATAACCTGGGAACAATGATTACCAAGGGCATTAATTTCCGCTCGAACTATAATCTGGCCATTAATCAGCAAACAAAAATGAACGTAAACCTGGCCTATTCTTATCTTGATTCTAAATTTGGAGATATGGAAGCCGGAATTTCTTCCAGGTACCAGCTTGCCTCGTTGAAACACCAGGTTACCAATACCATCGATATTAAATACCTGAACTTTTCATTCTTAGTGGCCACACGTTTTAACCAACGGATAGTAGGAAAATCCTATTGGGTAAATGATTTCAGAATCAGCCAGGCGATTCAAAAATTCACTATTTACTTCGATGCGCAAAATATTTTAGACGCCCGGTATGTGGAGATTGGCACTATTCCACTGCCTTCTCGCTGGGTAAGTTTAGGTGTAAAGTTTGTAAGTTTCTAATAAATTAGTCTACAAACAGTATATTTCCAGGTGTTTTCAGTGTATAACAGCTGGAAATATATTTTCATATCCTACTCATTGTTTTTTGTTTATAGAAATCTGAAACCAAAAAAAACTGAAAGGGTTTTAAAGATACACCTATAGAAAAACATCATATGGAAAATGATAAAATGAGTAGACGGAAGGCCTTGGGCGGTCTGAGTTTAGCAATGGCTGCAGTTGCAGCATCTCCTATTTTAAGCAACGCTGTTTCCCCAGCGGGAGTTAATTTTGGCCCTGCAGATTTACAGGATCCGACAACAAAATACCCACGACCACCTTTTATACATCAGAATCAACCCTGGCCGGCATTATCCAGCAAAATGGATCCGAAACCAGATCATGGAGAAACCAGCTACAAAGGCTCTGGCCGTTTAATGGGAAGAAAAGCCCTCATTACCGGTGGCGATTCGGGTATGGGGAGAGCCGCAGCAATTGCCTATGCACGCGAAGGCGCTGATGTTGCAATTAATTATCTACCGCAAGAGGAACCTGATGCACGTGAAGTGGTTGAATTGATTAAAAAAGCAGGTAGAAAAGCAGTTGCCATTCCAGGTGATATCAGGGATGAAAACTTCTGTAAAAAGTTGGTTGATGAAGCTGCAAAACAACTCGGTGGTTTAGACATTGTGATTAGCAATGCCGCCCGCCAGCAATCCAATCCATCCATTGCAGACATTACCACTGAGCAATTTGACTGGACCATTAAAACCAATATTTATGCGCCTTTTTGGATTATCAAAGCTTCTTTACCCTATTTAAAACCAGGTTCTTCCATCATCGGTACTACTTCTGTACAAGCTACTGATCCATCACCAGATTTGTTTGATTATGCACAAACCAAAGCCGCAACAACAAATTTTGTAAAATCTCTGGCAAAACAACTAGGTCCGAAAGGTATTCGCGTAAATGGCGTAGCACCTGGACCAATCTGGACACCATTACAAATGGGCGGTGGATCAACACCAGAAAAACTTAAAGGTTTTGGGAAAGATACCCCGCTGGGCCGCCCCGGTCAACCAGCCGAGCTGGCTTCCATTTATGTGCAACTTGCCGCAAATGACGCCAGTTTCTCTACCGGTCAGATCTATGGCGCAGCCGGAGGATCTGGACAGCCTTAATAAAAGATGCATTAACTTTCAGGTTCTGAGGGTTAATGCAATTCTTAATTTAACACGTCACCCCCTAAAACAGACCAGCCTACAGCTATTATAAATCAGAATAATGTAAGAAGAAATTTCCGGCACTTTATGGATTTGTTCATGCCCAACTTCGCTAAAACAGGTTTAGCGATTTAGAAAAGCATATTTAAAGTCATAAATCTTAGGCGCTATCAGGCCACGCCCGCTTTTTTGGCCGATAACTTAAAACTAAATATTTAAGATCACTAATTTATTTAGAAAAAAAAATGTTACATTGTTCTTTTTAATATTAAAAAAATGTTAAGTTTGCAATGTACACTACTAATTCTATAGATTATGTATAGTAAAACAAACCTGTTTTATTCTTCGATAGCACCAATGACATTGCAAATGCGAATGTGTTGTTGTTGCGCATAATTCTCACCAACCAATTCATCATTTCCAACTATAAAATTTTCTTCCATGGCATCATCGTATCCAACGTTTACCTTATCAGAAAAGCTCACCGAAGAGCAGATCGAATTTTTCAATATTCACGGGTTTATCCATTTCAAAAACTTTATTACCAAGCCCACTGTAGGGTCTATAATTGAGGCATCTAAAGAGGTTCAAAGAGACTGGATTAATGCAGATGTTCGTAAAATTAATGGTGTGCCAATTAAGTATGGAAAAGATATTGATGGCGAAAAAATTGTGCAGCGCTTCGCTTTTATCAATCAGCACCATAAAACATTGAGCGGATTATTGCTTGATCCAAGGTTATCTGCGCTTTTACCACTTGCCGGTGATGAATCAAGGTTGGGCATAGAGGAGAAAGATGGAATGGTTTTTAACCATTATGTAAATGGTCCTGAAAGTGGCTTTACCAAAATGGGCTGGCATACCGATGGATTGAGAGATATTTTTTATGGTGGAAAGCTGAATCCTATGTTAAATGTTGGTGTACATCTGAGTACGCAGACAGAAGCAAATGGTGGTTTAAAAATTATTCCGGGTACTCATAAACAAAGTATTTATCAAATGCTTTTTCGTAAAAAATACTTCATTGATAACCGTGCTGATAAAAATGAAATATCAATCCTGCCAGAAGCAGGTGACTTAACGGTTCATGATGGAAGACTTTGGCACCGTGTGGCGCAATCATCACTTCGTGGAGAGGAAAGCCGTAGAAGAGTAATCTACATCCCGATCATCGCCGGAAAATATGCACCTAAAAATGAAAATAGTCCAACTGTATTTTATCAGCGTTTTGCTGGAATAGTCAAGTAAAATATGCTAATAATCCTAATTTTGAGTTATCTTGCGCGATCAGGTAAACTAAAGCGTCAAATGACTTTCATCACATCTTTACGAAAAAAAATTAGTGGAAGACTAATTCGCCCTGCAACAGCATATTGATATTGACTTGCCTTAAGTATAGGCATTAATTTAAATGAAAAATAAAACAACAGAACGTGCGCAAATTTTTGCAGACAGAAAACGGACAAATATTTTAAGAGCGGGGGAGCAACAATTTATTCACTTTCTGCTCAGGCAGATACCAGGCTTTATTACGCCAAATATCATGACTGCAATAGGTATGTTTGGTTCGATGGTGGTGTGTGCGGGATTTTTGCTTAATGCCTATTTCGGCGGATCTTTTATCTTAATTGGAATTATCGGTCTTTTTATCAATTGGTTTGGCGATTCGCTGGATGGAAGACTGGCCTACTATCGGGGCATTGCCAGAAAATGGTACGGATTTGCATTGGACATTATTATGGATTGGTTAAGCATCATCCTAATTGGAATTGGTTACTATTTTTATGCTACAGAATCTACCCGAATATTAAGCTTCCTATTTGTTGTTTTGTATGGCTGGTCGATGATTATTTCTTTACTAAGATACAAAATACTGGGTGTTTATAGAATTGATGCAGGCCTGCTTGGACCAACAGAACTCAGGGTAATTATTGGAGTGATATTAATTCTTGAAGCGATCATCCCCAGATCGATAACTTATTCTGCGCTCACTACCGCACTTATTCTATTGGTGATAAACTTGAAAGATACGAACGCATTGCTGGAACTTGGCAATGACCGCGATCGCAAAGAAAGGGAATAATGAGTAAGAAAAAATCGATAGGTATTTTCCTAAAGGCACAGGTGTCGGCATTTTCAGGAGGATTAACAGATTATGGGCTAATGATCTTATTTACTGAAATTATTGGAATCCACTTTGCCATATCCATTCTCCTTTCCGGCACTTTAGGCGGAATCGTAAATTTTTGCTTAAACAGATTCTGGGCTTTTAACGATGGAAAGGAATACGCTGCATCGCCTAAAAAACAATTCCTGAAATTCTCTACCGTTGTGCTTGGAAGTATATCCTTAAAATCAGCAGGTACTTTCCTGTTGCAACGGAGCTTTAATCTGGATTACCGGTTGGGAAGATTATTGGTAGACAGTGTAGTTTCCTATGGATTTAATTATCCGATGATGAAGCTTTGGGTTTTTAAAACCTATGCAGGTGAAACAGAAAAATCTAACGGGGAGGAACAGGAGATTCTCGCTGCACATTCATAAGAAAAGATCATAGATTTTTAAAATGAACTAACCATTGCGCACTCAAAACACAAACGTTTAAATCTTCAGACGCTGCTTCCCCCCTGCCTGATCATCGTTAGTAACTATTCATTCTCAAAACAGTAACCCACCCAACAGTAAAATTTCGCTAATCCTGAAGAAGATGCAAATATGTTTTTTTTTTCAAAAGGATAAGTAAGATACACTTAAACATCTATTTTTTAGTATAAACTTTAATTCTATTTAGGTAAAAAATGTAAATATGCAACCGTAGCAGGATCTTAGATTAAAGAATGTTAACCTGCTACTGAAGCCATAATTAGAATTTATCGAATTATAAATCTACACTCATCTGCTATACCTTATAATTAAATCTAATCTGGTATCATCATTGGCTGCTGTATCCATTCAAATGCTTTTTCTTTATTTCGCATATGCCCCAATCCTGGCCATGGCAAATGGTAAGAAAATACCAACGATCTTTTTTTGGCTAATTGATCCATCACTTTGATTCTGGATGCTACAGCAAGATTGAAATCATTATCGCCATCGAAACCCCATTCCGGATGCTCCACAACCAATACTGCTGAATGAACCAAATCTGCAATGTGGTACAACTCCTCCCCTTTTGAAAATATCTTTGCGATGCAATGTCCTGGCGTATGTCCGGGTGCAAGTTGCATGGTTACGCAATCCAGAATGGTATCTCCATCTTCAAATAGATGTAACTTATCAGCTAAGGCAATAATATTTTTTCTGGCTACATCAGTCACAAACTTGATGAGCGATGGGTCTTTAATCTTGCTTTTCGAAAAGTCAGGCGCTTTAGACATCCAAAAATCGTGTTCAATCCGCGATAGATAGACTTGGGAATTAGGAAACAACAACTTCCCATTTTCATTGGTAAGTCCCCCAATATGATCAGGGTGAGCATGTGTAATGACTACATCGGTAACCTGATTAACTTGAATACCCGCCTCGGCTAAATTTTTAATCAACCAGCCTGAATCCTTTCCAAAGTTTGCGCCACACCCACTATCGATTAAAATAACTCGTTCTTCAGATTTCACTACTAAAACATTAATACTCAGTTCTACATTGTCTTTAGAAGCAAAATTTCGGTTGAGTTCCTGCTCCACCGTATTTTTGTTAATCCCTGGCGCAAAATTTGGCTGGATTGGTTTCATGAAGATATGCCCATCAGTAACGACATGAAATTCCAAATCGCCCATTTTAAACCGATGGAAGCCATTAGCCAGATTTCTTTTTGGAGCTACAGACATGGCAAGTAAGTTTTTTGTTTCTGTTAAACCAATTAAAGCCAGTCCGGTAAGATTAAGTAAAGCGGTTCTTCTATTCATTTTTTTTTCTTCAAAGCTATTATTAAGGTATATTCGTGTCAAGTATGTACTTTAAAGTACCCTACATACCTTTTATAATCTATAGCTGATTATCAGCATTTTAAAATTAGTTGCAAATGAGAAAAGATAAAAATGAGGCCTATTGTGCAGTCGATTTTGCATTTCAAAGAATTGGCGGGAAGTATCGGGGTCGTATTTTATGGTACCTTAATGAGTATTCGGTGTTGCGTTATGGCGAACTTAAACGGTTGCTTCAGGGCATTACAACTAAAATGCTTACGCAAACCTTAAGAGAACTGGAACAGGATGGAATGGTAAATCGAAAAGTTTACCTGGAAGTTCCTCCAAAGGTGGAATATTCACTAACTCCGGCTTCAGTGGAATTGATTCCATTGATAAATGAATTAAGAAAATGGGCCGATCGCCGGATTATTGAACGTCCGAAAAGCGGAGAAAAAATATCTTGCTGAAAAAATTGAGCTAAAATGAGCAACTCGTAGCAAATTGTTTATTGCTGATAAGCATTGATCTTACCATCAGCTACATCATATGTATCATTATCCAATTATCTACCTGGGTTTGAAAGTTATTTACAGCCTTTAAAGCCTGTTCTGCAACCATCACAACGGAAGGAAAGAACCAGGATTCCATTTATACTTCGTTGGATGATCCTGCAGCGCTAATCGGGTACTGGTTAAGAACATCTTTTAACAAAGCTCATTAACTCATCGTGTTGAATTGGTTAAAACACCTGTAACACTTATATCTTTTAATCGGTACCATTGTTAAAATTTTCTTAAACAGGAAACTTCTTGGAACCCGATAAGTTTCAGGGTTCTTACATTTTGGACATGCCGGTGATGTCCAAGTTTTTAGGGTGGCTTGCTCCATACTCATAGACAAAAAGAATAGACAACTATTTAATTCAAAGATACCATCATGGCAATTCGTTTCACAGAATAGCCAAATTTAGTATTTGTCGCATTTAAAACGCATTCACAGTATGAATATTGCTAATTAATCTGTTATTTACAAGCTATTTTTTAAATTATTCACTAAAAATGACTTCATACATACAAGTGATTATGGCCAGACTACAATAATATTCATTTATACTTAAATTAATTAAGTAAGTCGGATAGTTTACCTAAACTTTCATGATTAAAAACCTGTTTTCACAGTATAAAAGGTAAAAACTATGGAGCAAAGAATCAAAACACACATACCGCATCTCTTTCTACATCAATTAAATAATCGATGATTTTAGGCGGGTGCAGCCTTCGGAGGAAATATAATTAAGTCTGGTTGCAGCGTTGACTCAAAACGCTGATGCCAGTGCTACGAGCTAAAGTAGCCATACTCGCAACTGCGCTACAATAATTTATTTCTCTACAGATCCCCAAATCTGGGGAAATGTCTTTTTAGGATAAAGGAGATGAAAAAAGGAAAAGTCTATATTGGTACATCGGGCTGGAAATATGCACACTGGGAAGGAACATTTTACCCGGAATCGCTTAAAAAGAAAGACCATTTAAAATATTTCACCAGCATTTTTGAAACGGTAGAGTTAAACAACTCCTTTTACCGTCAACCCAAAATTCATAACTTCCAGAGCTGGAGAGAACAAGTACCAAAAAACTTCATTTACTCGGTTAAGGCGAACCGCTATTTTACCCATTTAAAAAAGCTCAAAGTTTCAAAGGAAGAAATCGAAATTTTTATTGAAGCAGCAAGTGGTCTGAAAGAAAAACTCGGTCCTATTTTATTTCAATTGCCACCAGGGTGGAAAATTAATATAGAACGACTGGAAAATTTTTTATCTATACTTCCGAAGGGCGAACGTTACACCCTTGAATTTAGAGATCACACCTGGTACACTCCAGAGGTTTACGCCCTTCTTGAAAAGTATAACTGCGCTTTTTGTATTTACGAGCTTGCAGGACATCAATCGCCGTTATGGAGCACCGCAGATTTTGTATATATCCGGCTGCACGGACCCGGAGAGAAATATCAGGGATCGTATTCAGACGAATCGTTAGCAGGTTATTACAGACTTTTGCACACCTGGCTTGAATATGGGAAAGATGTATACCTTTATTTTGATAATGATGAAGCAGGATATGCAGCTAAAAATGCAATTACCTTACAGCAAATGTTCGACAATGAAACTACAGATCGATAACACAAATTGCACAACCATTATTTAATTTGCTGCACTTCACTTAGATTTTCCCTGAGTAGCGGAAGTTTGCTAGCTGCCCAGGCTCTAATAGCCTCATCCGCAATCCCGGTGGATGAACTCGCTCTAACATGTAACGCCGTAAGTTCTTGGTTTGCATCTATTACAAGTGCGATTAATCTCCTTCTATGGTCAGCTCCAGACAAAGCGTTGAGTTCTGTTATTTTACGCTTATCTTCTTCATGCAAACTCATATTATTGATGTCAACAGGAGTTGATGCAGCCTTACTTATCTCCAGGATAGATTCTTCAGACTGGCGTTTTATTTTAGCTGCTAGTGTTAAGAAGTGATCATCAGACTGCCTTTCCATCTGTTGGGCAAGCGCAATTTGATATATATATCTTCGTACAACTGCTTCAGCAAAATTACTTACAGGCATATTATAGCTGCCTGGATCTTCCTTATGACAAGCGCTTAGCAGCATTACAATTACTAAGGGTATCAAATATCGTTGGCGTAAATGCGTAACCTTGTAAACCATAAATTTAGAATTCTAACTCAATCAAATAATTGCGAGGTATTAGTTAACCTTTGAGTCTAGAACTTAGCTCAAATCAAATTTGTTTAGCAAAATTTGTCAGAATGCACGCTTTAGGTCGTCGTCGAATAAAATTTGCATAGATGTACCACTTTATATTCAAGGTTTACAGATGATAAAAAAGGCTTGAAACAAGATTTACTAATCAAAGCGGTATAAAAAATTTAACAAATCCGTTTAATAGTTGATGTTAACAGATTAGAAGACAAGATTGGGTTTAAAATGAATTATAATTAGATACTTTTCAAAGTTAATGATTTAAACGCCTAAGTAAGGTTTATACACGGTTGACGTTTCTAATTTGCTCCATATCGTAAAAACCATTATTCTAAAGATGTGTTTTAGATTAGACACTTATATAATTGTCAATAAAATATTAAACTATGGAACCAAGAAATATAATTTACAGCAACCTGGAAGAACTTTCCAATAGTAGTTATGAACTTACCAAAGGCGAGGCAGACATTAGAGGCTGGAAAGTGAAAAACGAAGCCGGGGCAAATGTTGGAAAAGTACGTGATTTGCTGTTTGATCCGGAGAACAATGCGGTACGCTATACCATTATTGATTTAGATCATCTAGGCACAGACCTGGAAGAAAAAACAGTTTTAATTCCTATAGGCCTCGTACGTTTATCGGAAGATAAGGATGAATTGATATTACCGGATATCCATTTGGATCAGTTCAAAGCCTTGCCTCAATACATTATTGGCGAAGTTACCCATGAATTGGAAGATAAGATCAGACAGGTGATTGGCAGTCCGGCAGCATTGCGTATGGAAGAAACGATTGTGGAAATAGACCGCGAGAATTTCTACAAACACCATCATTTTGATAAGGGCAATCTTATTCATCGCGGAACCACTGTTTCAGAAGCCAATAGCTTTCATACAGATTCTTTGGTAGATCCAGAGCGGATAGAAGAAAGAAACACCATCCATCAACTAATTGATCATTCTGAAAAGAAAGACTAATAAAAAAAAATTCTACGCTATACAATAAATGACGGATATAAGCGTCTTTATCTTGAGAGCGTTAATTTAGATTAAACGGGAGTCGTCCATTGGATGATTCCCGTTTTTCATTTATAAAACTTTTATATTGTTGGTGAACTGTATTGTCGCTTAACCTACGGGTTGGTGCCTCACCAACCAGCCCATGCTATTGATACATAATCGAATTAAAGACATATTTTTCGGTGGTTGAGACACCCAGCCGATAGAATTTTTAAGTTGGTGCGCTGACATTCTTTAGTTAAATACAGATTTTTAAAACCAAATAAGTCAAAAGGTGTTTAGCTAAAAACAAAATCTAACGCCCCTTGTCACTGAAGTCACTATCTAAAACCCGCTGGAAAATTGAGTCAGACCGGGTAACCATTTATCCTTACGGCTTATCTTATATTTTGGCAGGAGTGCTGGCCATCATCTTCGGAGCCGGGTATCTGTTTTATGTACAATCTCTACAAAATTCAATGGAATCATCCATGCCACTACTCCTGGTACTGCTTGTGATCATTGTGCTGTTTCTAGGCTGGGCCAGAACCTCCATTGAATTTGATGTGAATAGCGGAATCATGCGCAAAAAACTAATGGGTTTCCTGCCGATCACTTCGATTTCTTTTTCCCGAATTTACGGCATCAGCCCTGTATCTAACACGATGGGTTCTTATACCTATAGGGTATTCAAAAAAGATAATCGTTATGGAAAGGGCATACTGGTATCTTGTTCATATGTAAAGAATGATGACCCCAATGCTGTAGCCTTTGTAGATGAAGTGATTATAACGATTCATCGCCAACTGGAAATTCATGATAGTCCCGAAGATTTTAGGCCACAGGTAATTGATAACTATACGTTTTTTAACGTGAAAGGTGGTTCTTATACACTCAAAAAAAACAGGATCGGAAGTGTTGTATTTGGCACACTGTTATTAGCTGTTGGTATTCATGAACTTACACCCTACGCCTGGATGGGCCACGAGACCAACATCGGGCGAATTTGTTTTCTGCTTTTTACACTTATCGGTGGACCCTCAATCATCCTTGCGGGTTTTACAAACATTACCCTGGATAAAACTTCTCGTTTGCTTACCAGAACGAACCCTATCGGCATTGGAAACAAGACCTACTCTTTTGACAACTTTAATGGTATACAAACGGTTAGAAGATCTACCAACTTTATTTATTCGGGCACAGAAGTTCAGGTTTATTTCTTAAAATCCGGAACACAAAAGGAGGAAGCGATTGCGCTTCAAAGTTTTTTCAGCACAAGGAAGGTAGAACGTTTTGTTGCCGAGTTAAATAGTATCATTATTTAATCCTGATTATCCTTTTAACAATTTCCTTAACAAACCTATTTCAAAAACTAAAATAATTTCAATCTAAATCACTATGAGAAATCTATTTACTGCCGCCCTAATATTGTTTTTTTCTGTTACACTTTCACAGAAAAGTACCGCACAAGAAGAAGCACGCATTAAAATTTTGTTAAGCGTAAATGCGAACGGGAAACCGATGACTGCTATCTTAAATAACATCTCAACATCGGTTTCGAGATACTATGATGATGCAGTTGCTGTTCCTTCCATCGGGAAAAGTAAAGATTCTACCACTACTAAAACAGACGTCACCGCTAGTGGTTACAAACCAGGCGTATTTTACCTTAATCTTGATGTAAAGAACATGCCTGATGAGATGCTCAAACTAATGGCTGGAAGGAAAAGTAGCTTTGATGGTACAGTTACGATAACAGATAGTTATGGAAAATTACCTGTTAGAACGATTAAGTTTGTTAAAGCATCCTTATTTACCTTTTCAGATCAATATTCCTCCACCTATTATGGAGAAACGATGGGCAACGTAGCCATTTCACTTACCTGTACTTCTTTATCCATTAATGGCATACCGATAGAACAGTAAGATAAACTATACGGGCTTCTTATCATCGCGCCAGCCAGCTGTTACATTAATAATCCAACACCTATTTTAATGAGATACAATTTAATTATTGCTTCTTTTTTTTTGTTTACCACATCGGTTCAATCACAAATAAAACCTGTGCGAACAGGCTTGCATTCGTTTACTATCCAGTGGATTACTTTTAATAAATCCAATCCGGGTAAAGTATATATCAAAGAAATTAGTGAAGACGAGTATAGCATTGAAGGCGAACAAAGAGATTCCAAATCAAAGGAGTACGTCACCATCAAAGGAACATTCCTGAACCAGGGCAGTATATTGAAATTTAATGGGAAGATTGTTTCAAAAATTAATTCTATAAATGGTGGACAGCCTTGTGAACTTAACGGACTTTCTATCTTTAAAGCCAGTGGCAAGCGGCAATACTGGCGGCTACAACAAATGCTAAACTGTGATGGTGAAACTACAGATTACATAGATATCTTCTTTTAACAATCTAAATTGCGGTCAAAAATTAGTTAATATCTAATTATAATGACTTTTATAAAATCTAAAATACACTATTCACTATTGATGATTACCATCAGTTCTATGTTTATTCTGGGTTGTAAGAAAAGCCAGTTGATGAACCGGCACCGGTAGGACCCTGCGAAACAAAATACGAAGTGCTGTAGGGAGAGTCGGTATCAACCAATGAAACAGCATCTGTGAGTTATGAAAATGGACAAATCAAATCTATAAACTCCAATAGTTTAAAATTAACCTATGAATATGCATCAGACCGGGTAATTATTTCTAATTCCGGTACACCAATTTACCGGATTGATATTGCGGATAAACTGGTTACCAGAATTACCGACTTAAAAGACCAGTCAGCGCAACAAATGACTTATGATGGAAACCGAAACCTGGTTAAAATAGAAGCCTATTTCAAGGGAATTTTAACCGACACCAAAATTTTTACGTATAGCAATGGTAATCTTGCTTCTCTAACGCAAACTTATCATGAAGAGCGTGCTGTGAAAAGAGTTACCACGTATAATTATGCTACAGAGGTTGCCACTAAGGTTGATACAGATGCGCGTTCTTTAATTTTTGGTTCACTTGATCTCTACATCCCATCATTTCTTACCGGATATATATCCAGAAATATTTTAACGTCAAGCTTGTACGTTTACACGTCCGGGAATTTCCGTTCTGATATCAATAAAACATATACCTATACTCGAAACGTTAATGGAACACCAAATAAGATTGTAGAAAACACCCATGCTGTAACTGTTAGTAATGGTTTGCAAACGCGGGATGAAAGTACAAAGCAAACCACTTTGATTAATTCTACCTGTAATTAAATAGATTAACTCTCAATACGTATCACCATAAATTTATTTGCTACACATACCTTAACCACCATTGATTGTGTGTTTTTTTACATTTTCCTGAAGTTAATAAATTCCCTTATTAAACGTTTTCTTAGTATTTACCTCTTTTTCCTTTTTAACCAAAGTAATGCGCCAGTGATAGAGAGAAAACCTGGAGTTAATCCAAAGATCGTGTAAATCCACTTCAGGATTATCCCTGCAAATGCACCTTCATGAAGTTTATAAGCCATATATTCCAACCGTTCTTCCAGATCCTGCTGATCAATAACGGTATAATGTTTTAATGTTCCGGTGTGGGCATCAAAAGCAATACTACTCGCCTTACCCTGAAGCAATACATTTGTTGTTTGAGGCATCTTTCCCCTAACCAAAACATCGGCATCCTTTATTGTAGGAATATTCACCGCAATGGGTTCGAAACCTGGAATACTTTTACGGGCCTGGCTAATCAGGCTATCAATGTTTACAGCTACTTCATAATTGGCCTGCTGTTTCGGGAGTATCCACATAGAAGGGATAAAATATTCCCTCAACATCCAAAAGCCAGTAAAAAAAAGCACTATATTAAAAAGTAATGCCCAAACGCCTACAATTCGATGCAGGGAAGAAAGGCCGGTTCTCCAATTCTTAAGGTTAAGACCTGCCTTAAACCGGAGCGCTTGCCAGATATGCTTTCGATAGATAATAACTCCGGTGAGCATTGACAGAAGCATCACTAAACCTATAATTGCAGTAAAAAACATGCCGGGTATCCCCAATTGCAGGCTATAATGAAAAGTATAGATCCAGCGGAGAAAAGACGGAGCCATCTCCTGATAGCCCCCTTCTCTTAGAATTTTTCCGGTATATGGATTTACAAAAACGAAATAAAGATAGTTATCAGCAAGATGTTGCTGCCGCTTATACAGCATAAACTCATAACTATCATACTTATCGCGCGGAAAATCATGCAAAACCAATTTTTTCAAATGAGGATGCGTCCGTAAAATCATCCGGTAAATTTCATCCGCTGGTATTTTTTTCCTGGCAGGAATAAGGTTATGTAGTTCAGGATTAAAGTAGCGGTCTAAATCGTGCCTAAAAACAAGCAGTGAGCCACTTACCCCATAAAGCAGAAAAAATAACCCGGCTACCAATCCTACCCAGCCATGCAATTTGAAAGATAATTTGGTTAATCGTTTTTTCCAGTCCATCACCATCTTTCCGTTAAAATTTATAGCCTATGTTTAACCTAAACTCACGAGGCGGATACGGAACATAGGCATAAGTGCCAGTGGTTGCAGCAGATGGTGTAATCCACGCACTCCCATAATTAAACCGGTTCAATATATTATTTACAATTCCATTTACAGATAGGCGGGAATTCGACCAGCCTATTCCACCATCTACCCGAAAAAGAGGTGCTAGTTTCAGGTTTTGCAATTCATAGCGACCAGCTCTTCCTACCTGTAACTGATATCCTGCTGATACAGATATACCTTTTATATCATCAATCGGCAAAAGATAGTTGAGCCAGGTGTTTTGAATGTGTTTTACCCGAAAAGGTGTAACCAACCCTATCCTGGCCACATTGGCGTCTTTAGAAATATAGCTATCGGTATAAGCATAGTTAATTACCGTGTTCAGGCCTTTAATAATTTCTCCTTTCAGATCGAACTCAATTCCTTTAGAAATTGTCTGCCCTAACTGGGTCTGGATATTGGTAGAAGGATCGCTAACCTTTACGTTATCACGGATAATCCGGTAAACCGAAATTGTGGTATTCCATTTACCACCCATCCAGTCTTTCTTTAGACCAGCCTCCAGATTTTCACCTTCGAGTGGCTTAAATGCCTCACCATTTGTGCTGTTTACACCACTTTGCGGGGTAAAAGTCTGATCAAAAAGTGCATAAACAGATAAATCTGATGTTAACGAATAACTCAACCCAAGTTTTGGGGTGAAAGCCGTATTTTTTGTTGTACCCAAACTGGTTTTGGTTGCACTTTTTTGAACGCCAGTTTCGCTAAAAGTTAATCTCGCAGCTAATGTTATACGGAGTTTATTCCCCAACATAGCAAGTTCATCCTGTATATAGGCGGCCTGGTAACTGATTGATTGCTGATCGGTGGCAATTTCGGATAAATTGCCGGTACGTACATTGGCATCAAAACCAATCCCATATACAGGATTATAGGCATCAAGCGGATAAAGGGTCTGGTTCGCAGTTGGGTCATTTGCACCAGAATAAGAAAGAAACTTCTTTCGGTTAAGATCTATACCTCCTAAAAACTGATGAGCAATCGCACCTGTCTTAAATTCGCCATTGATATAGGGTTGGATAGCCAGCACATCTGTATTTAAACGTTCGTAGGTTGCCCTTCGCATAATCAGATTGGGTTGGGTGGCATTGTACCGTGAAACAAAAAAATATGTTCCTTCTAAATGGTCTTGCGCATAGGCGGCATTTACCGTGAGGCGCCAGTTTTTATTAAAAGCATTGTGATAACTTAAAAAGCCGTTTTGCTCTACAGATTTAAATGGTGCTTTGTTCGGATCATTTATGGTAAAGTCAGTTGGCAGACTGGCAAATCCATCGGGCGCAAATACCGTAGAAAAATATTGTTGAAAGCGCTGTGTCTGGAACAGATATTCCGCTGAAATATAAGAACGATCATTAATATTGTACTTGATTACCGGATCTACCACCAGCTTATCGTTAAAATTATACTTCTGGAAAGATTTAGCCTTTTGTCCGGCAGCATTTATCCGGTATTGCCATTTACCCGTTTTATCCAGGTTGCCATCAAGATCTACTGTTCCCCGGTACAGGTTAAAACTACCGGTTGCCAGGCTAATTTGACTGGTATTGCTCCCCATTGGCTGTTTGGTGAGTACATTATATGAGCCAGCAGGATCAAAAAGACCGTTGATATAGGTTGACGGTCCTTTTATAAATTCTACCCTGTTAATAATTGCGGCGTCTTCTGCACTAGGCCCGGCATAAATCATGGACAGATCCATCCCGTTACGCATAGGAGTAATCTGTGCACCGCGCGTAAAAACCGAAGAGTTGTACATATCGGCATTGTTATTCCGAATGGCTCCACTCACATTCCGGGTAACGCTTTCATTGATATTGATGGATTGCTGATCGGCAATGATGCTTTGATCAATCTCCTGAATATTCTGTGGCAGCTGGAGTAATGGTGTATTTAGTTTTAAAGCCATTGAAGATTTGTTCAGGTTATACCTTCGGTAGTAACGGGAACTTATTTTGACCTCGTTCAGTATCCTGACTGAAGTATCATTGGATGTTTTAACTGAATCCTTTTTGACTTTTGTTTGGTCTTGTGCCGAAGCTACGGCAATAACCATCATCAAAAAAAGACCAGTTAATAATATATATTTCATTTATATTCTGTTTAAGGCGGCAGATTTAAAAATTAATAAAAGCATTATTTTGCATGCTGATGAACCGCCAAATTTCTTCTGATTGATTTTGAGCAATACTACTTTACGGGTAAAATTTCTCAGCGAAACAGGCAGCGCATTGCAGTGGCACCTACGAATTGCCGTCTACGAAAGCAAAACAATAAGTGAGATCCTGAATTACTTTTATTTATTTAGTCTGCTGCCGCTAATGTTTACTGTGATCGTGGTCCTGAATGGACCCCAATCCCTTAATATTAAATTTTTTCAGATAAGTAGCTGATGCTTTTAGCACCGTTTTATACTCCAGGTCTAATTTCTTTATCATAATCTTTTCCCCTTCGAAATATTGTATGGCTTCCGCATTACTCTTACCTTCCGTATCTGGTTCGAAGCGTTGCATCCATTCCATCATATGATTCTCAGCCTGATCAAGCTTTGCAATAAGCATAGAGATTTTCTTATGGTCGGCTGTGGTATCCGCCACTGGTTGGTGATCGGTATTTACCCTTATCTTAATCTTCGAAAGGCTATCCATTATCATTCGGTATTTTGCTGCCTGTTCTCCATCAGCCATAACATCATTATGTATATCAATTACTTCTTCACGGACGGCCTTATAATTCCGTTCGCTTTTGCAACTTAAAATAAGTCCTGCGCAAATCAGTACCAATAATAATGCGCCAAAATGTTTTTGAATAAGATTTTTCATATTCCTGGATTCTTAATTACGTAAATAGAAATGCCCCAACATAATTCATATGCCAATGACTTTGTTTTGCCAGAAGCTACTCTATAGTAGAAGGGAAATAGCAGTGTAAAAGATCATTCGCCTATTTTTCACATCTGCAACCTGGACTAAAAACAGCCAAACAAACGCATAATAGACTAGGCTAAACTGCAATTAGCAATTACAATTTAAACACGAGATGACCTGATCATTTTGAAACACAGACAAAATTCAGTAATCGCAGTTACCTATGAATACAGATTGCTATATTCATTTAGTAAGGAAAATGGAATTGGGAATTTAAGCCTGCAATAGTACAGACTTAGGTGGTTGGAAAATAGCAAAAGCGCGATGGATGGTGTTGAGTACCGGGCGCTGGGGATAAATAATTCTTAATATTGGTCGTTGAAAGGTAAAGGATAATGCTGCAGATGGCATTGCTTCCATATAATGGATCCGTTGGTTGTTGCGCTCTTGTTTTTTCTCCTTTTCTTCGGCTAGTTTTAATTTTTTCATTAAAAAACATTTGCCATTACAGTGCATCCACGGACGGTTTTTATTTTCACAAAGTTTCTCAGCAATGTACTTTTGATTTACTTCAAAACCAGCATAAATGAAAAAACGCGAAAAATTTGCCCCAATAAGCGCAAATAATAAAGATATGGCGACTAACCTGTTCAACATTCGGTTGCAAAGCTAAGCATTACAAGTTTCAAAATTTATATTAAAATATAAATAGGCAAGCGCAGCGGAAAAACAGCAGCCTAGCTATCGCCACCCTGCTCGCTTAAATAGTTTTCCCGCAGATTAAGAAGATTTACGCAGAATCGAGCGGTAAAAATCTGCGGTGATCATTAGATCTGCGGGACCAAATTTGCATTATGCCGTAGGACGGTTCAAACTCCAGCGATTGATACCCTGCTATGACCACATGCTATTGCCACCCTGCTATCCGGCCTAGGAGATGATGGAAGGAGAAGCCGTTGAAATTTTTGCACTAACGTTCAATTACCTCAAACCCAAGGTAGCGCGAACGGCTCCTCAAAAAAATCTTTATTTAAAGAAAATCGAGGCCTTGCGCTACCGCCCATTAAATTTCGACGCGCTAATCCAACATCAGATCCAAGCCTTGATTGTTTGGTTCTTTATTATCAAGAATAAAGAACAAGCCGTTCGGCGGCTAGCCGAGGCAAGCCAAGCGCAGCGGAAAAAGTTTACGGCAAATGATGACACCAGCCGATAGATGAATGCTACAAAAATATAATCTTTTACGCTTCGTATTAAAAGATTATATTTTGTCCTGACCGGACGGGCCTTTTTTCTTTTGACAGCAAAAGAAACAAAACTGCCGGCTTGCAATTTTTTTATCCAAGTCAGTAGATGGGCTAGGTCAGTGCCATTCCAAAAAATTGACCATGCCGGTCTAAGAGCAGAACGAAGAAACGGTGGTTTGGCCTTGCTGGGGTAGTGATAGCGATCGCCATTCTTGTTATAAATCTAAATCTGCATCCTAATTCTCATCGTGCTATTCCAATTTGCTATCCGGCCTAGGAGATGATGGAAGGAGAAGCCGTTGAAATTTTTGCACTAACGGTTCAAATTTCCCCACAACCCAAGTTAGCGCGAACGGCTCCTTAAAACAAATCCTTATTACAAAGCAAATCGAGCCCTTGCGCTACCGCCATCAAAATTTCGACGTGCTAATCCAATATCAGATCCAAGCCTTGATTTTTGTTTCTTTTCATCAAGGAAAAGAAAATAGCCCTTCGGCGGCCAGCCGAGGCAAGTCAAGCGCAGCGGAAAAATTTTACGGCAATTGGTGACACCAGCCGATAGATAAATACGACAAAAAAAAACTCTTTTACGCTTCGAGTTAAAAGGATATTATCGTGTCCTGGCCGGACGGGCCTTTTTTCTTTTGACAGCAAAAGAAACAAAACTGCCGGCTCGCAATTTTTTTATCCAAGTCAGTAGCTGGGCTGGGTCAGTGCCATCCCAAAAAATTGACCATGCCGGTCTAAGAGCAGAACGAAGAAACAGTGGTTTGGCCTTGCTAGCTAGTGATAGCGATCGCCATTCTTGTTATAAATCTAAGTCTGCATCCTAATTCTCGTCGTGTTATGGCCATCCTGCTCACCGGCCTAGGAGCTGATGGAAGGAGAAGCCGTTGAAATTTTTGCACTCCCGTTCAAATTCCCCACAACCCAAGGTAGCGCGAACGGCTCCTAAAATAAATCCTTATTACTAGTCGAATCGAGCCCTTGCGCTACCGCCATTTAAATTTCGACGCGCTAATCCGACATCAGATCCAAGCCTTGAGTTTATTCATCAGTTGTTTATATTTTTATAGGTATTCATGAGCTCACAGAAAAAGCTCGGGTTGGCTTCTTTTTGTCAAGAAAAAGAAGAGAGCCCTTCGGCGGCCAGCCGAGGCAAGCCAAGCGCAGTGGAAAGACAGCCAGTTCAAAAACCACCCCGCCCTGAGGGCACCACTCCAACGGAGGGTAATTGCAATCGCAGCCTAGCTATCGCCACCCTGCTCGCGTAAATAGTTTTCCCGCAGATTAAGAAGATTTACGCAGAATCGAGCGGTAAAAATCTGCGGTGATCATTTAGATCTGCGGGACCAAATTTGCATTATGCCATAGG
>NZ_JAXCWE010000020.1:0-30469 GCF_034045265.1 Pedobacter sp. CFBP9032
TAGCGCGTCCTCTCCCGATTCTTCATCGGGTGCTTGTGCTGCCGAAAAAAAGCTTTAACGAATTTATCCGACATCAGTTCCAAGCCTTGATTTTTTTGTTACTTTTTTGATCAAGCAAAAAAGTAAGAGCCCTTCGGCGGCCAGCCGAGGCAAGGCTGCGCAGCGGGAAAAAGTTCTCGGCAGTTGATAACACTAGCTGATAGATGAAAAAGGATTCTATTTTGTCCTGGCCGGACGGGCTCTCTTCTTTGGGCAACCAAAGAAGCAAAGTTGCCGGCTCGCAATTTTTTTATCCAAGTCAGTAGCTGGGCTTAGGTAGTGCCATCCCAAAAAATTGACCATGCCGGTCTAAGAGCAGAACGAAGAAACGGTGGTTTGGCCTTGTTGGGTAGTGATAGCGAGTGCCATTCTTGCTATTTATTAACCTATGCACTATTCATTTATGTTATTCCGAGGCGAACGAAGCAATCTTAATGCGAAAGGTTCCTGATCAGAAATCATTTAGGCCATACCAAGACACTGGGACGAAAATTACTCAGATAATCATTATCGAAAAAAGCAAGACTTCAATCGTCTTGCTTTTTTGTTGATGCTATTGAACCTCTCTTTTAAGGATTTATGGAATTAACAATCGCTCCGGAAACTGAGAAACCTTTTCAATAGTAAGTTGCTGCATAATTTGGTATAAATGTGTTTTGAACATATTAATAGTATGTTCTCCGCCTTGATTACCCAAGGCACCAACACCATACATAAAAGGTCGGCCCATAAAGTTAAATTCTGACCCAACAGCATGGGCTCTTGCCAAATCCACGCCCGAACGGATACCTCCGTCCATCATAATTTTTAATTTTGATTTATATAAAGGATTGTTTGCCAACTTGATCAGTGAGTTAATGGACGATTCACCCGCGTCAATTTGTCTTCCCCCATGGTTAGAAACAATCACCCCATCAGCACCAATCTGAATCGCGGCCTGCATGTCTTCATCAGTTGCAATCCCTTTGAGTACCAACGGGCCTTTCCATAAATCGCGGATAGCTGCAACTTTTTCAATATCAACCTTACCCGTAAACGTTCTGTTCATAAATTGCCCCAATTGCGACATATCCAAACCCTTTTCCATATAAGGCTTCAAAGTAGCGAAAGATGGGATTCCATGCTGCAACGTTTTTATTCCCCACAAGGGACGCGCAAATGCCTGTAATATATTATTAATTGACATTTTAGGCGGGATGGACAAGCCGCTTTTAATTTCCTTATACCTTAAACCAAATGCAGGCACATCAACCAAAACCACTAAAACCGGACATTCTACCGCTTTTAATCGATTTAAGATGTCGTCTCTTAAGCTATTTTCTGTAGGGTGATATAACTGAAACCAGGCTTTTCCTTCAGATACTTCTGCAATCCGTTCGATGCTGCTCGTAGATACGGTACTTAAGGTATAAGGTATATCTCCCTTAGCTGCAGCTTTTGCCAGAATTTCTGGTGCATTCGGCCACATTAATCCTTGTAAACCGATCGGAGAAACACCAAAAGGTGCACTATATTTGCGGCCGAATAGTTCAACAGACATATCGATTTCTCCACCAACCTTCAGATAATTAGGTTTCAGGTAAATATTGTCGAAGTCGTTTTCGTTTCTTGCTAAATTAAGTCCTTCATTACAACCCCCTTCCAGGTAATCGAAAGCAAATTTTGGGATTCGTGCCTTTGCTTTTCTTCTTAGATCACTTATAGAAGGGTATTGAGGATTGTAGGGAAATGTAATCTTTTTACTCATATTTATTTATCGTCTTGGTCAGATGTCACCTTTAAAAAGTGAAAACTAATCTTTTATATTGTATTTGCCATCCTGTTCTATCGGCTATGTGCCATTGGTATTCTTCTTGGAAAATTGTTTCCATTCGATTTCACACCTTTCAAGGAATTTAGATTGATTGATATTCCCAGCTGCTATAACGTATAAAACTGTTTTGCGTTATCCGAAAAGATGCGTTTTCGCTCGGCAACACTGAATTTTTCTGCGTATTTACGAACAAGCTGATACCAATCCTGGTACGGCCTGCTTACTAAAACCACTGGCCAGTCGCTGCCATACATCACCCGGTCTACACCAAAATGTTCAAAAACTACATCAAAGCAATTAAAAAGTTCGGTTTCTTTCCAGTTCTTCCAATCTGCTTCGGCCAATAATCCGGATACCTTGCATAGTACATTTGGGTTTTGTGCCAGCAGTTTAATATGCTGTGCCCAGGGTTTTAAGTCCTGACTTTTAACATCTGGTTTACCACAATGATCTAAAACAAACGGCTGCTCCGGAACCTGATCTACCAATTTAACCATACTTTCCAATTGGTTGTGGTAGCACAATAAATCGTAGGTATAATTAAATTTTTTCAGCTGTTTAATGCCATTAATAAATTTAGGATCGAGAATAAAGGCTGCGTTTTCTGCCTGCAGCACATGGCGCCAGCCTTTTATTTTTTTAAAGTTATTCCAATAGGCAAGTCGGTCAGCTAAATCTTGACTTTTAAGATCAACCCAGCCCACAATTCCTTTGATGATTTCATTTTGATCTGCCAGGGTAAGCAGGAATTCATTTTCCTTTTCCGATTGGTTCGCCTGAACGGCAACACAGCCAGAGATCTGAAGATCATTAAATGTACGGGTCAGGTTTTTAGGCGTAAAATCGTGGCGGATTATACTCATCTCTTCCGTAATCCAGCTATCCCGAACCGGATCAAAATTCCAAAAGTGAACGTGGCTATCTATCATCATTTATTGTTTGATGCTATAATTTAAATATTTGATCCATCAGAAGCCATTTCTCGCCTGGTTTTGCCTGAGGTAGCGCCTGCTGATATTTCCACATCAGGGTTTCCCATTCCTGCACTTTGGGATTAGCCAAATCAGCCGCAGATTTCTGCTCGAAAGAAAAGTCGTTATTCACTTCCATAATCATAAACAGACGATTGCCCAAAAGGTAGATCTCCAGATGATCAACGCCAGCAGATTGGATACTTTCTTTAATTTCCGGCCAGATGGCTAAATGATACTGCTTATATTCGCTAATCAGTTTTTCGTCATCTATTAAATCGAGTGTGAAGCAGTATCTATTCATTTTATTCTCCGCTGTAGGCTTTAACTTCTTGTTTACTCGTACCTAAGCCATCAATACCAAGCTCAACTACATCTCCTGCTTTTAAATACCAGGGCGCTGGCTTTTGTCCCAATCCCACACCAGCAGGTGTACCTGTAGAAATTACATCACCAGGTAAGAGTGTCATAAACTGACTGATGTATGAAACCATAAAAGGCACATTAAAGATAAAGTTGGCTGTGTTACCATCCTGTAATGTTTTTCCATTTACAGTTAACCATAGGCGAAGATTGTGTACATCTTCAATTTCATCTGGCGTAGCAATAAATGGGCCGATTGGTGCAAAGGTATCGCAGCTTTTGCCCTTCACCCATTGTCCGTTGCGCTCAATCTGAAATTCACGTTCACTGTAATCATTATGCAATGCATAACCAGCGATATGGTTTAGAGCATTCTCTTCAGTAACATAACTGGCTTTTTTACCGATAACGATCGCCAATTCAACTTCCCAATCCGTTTTCTTACTGTTTTTAGGGATCATCAGATCATCATTAGGACCTACAATTGCAGAGGTGGCTTTAAAGAATAAAATAGGTTCTGTAGGGATGGCAGCATTAGTTTCTGCTGCATGATCCTTGTAATTTAAACCTACGCAAACTATTTTAGATGGACGTGCTAAGGCAGGACCTAAGCGAACGCTTTTATCAACTGTTGGTAAATATGCCGATTCAATGTCTTGCTTAAGCTTTTCTAAACCATCACCACCGAAAAATTCTTCGTTATAATCGCTTACCAATGCCGAAACATCAAAATAGTTATCGTTAATTATTACACCTGGTTTTTCTGCCCCCGGCTCGCCGAATCTGATTAATTTCATTTTAACTTAATATAAATATTTTAAAATCTGTTAGTTGTTTAAAGTGGTAAAGCCACCATCAATAGGATAATCGCAACCGGTAATGAAAGATGCTTCATCACTGCATAAATATAAGGCTAAGGCGCCAACCTCTTCCGGTTTCGCCATTCTGCCGATAGGTTGTGTTTTAGATAACTTATCAAACATTTCCTCAATATTATCGGGATAGTTTTTCTGTAAAAAACCATCTACAAATGGCGTATGTACACGGGCAGGGGAAATGGAATTGCACCTGATGTTTTCGCCGATATAATCTTTCGCTACACTCATGGTCATGGCTTTCACGGCACCTTTCGCCGTGCTGTACGCAAAACGATCTGGCAGGCCAATTAAAGAGGCGATCGAGGCCATATTAATGATCACACCGCCGCCAGCCGCCCGGATTTGAGGAATTGCGGCATATAAACAGTTATAAACGCCTTTAACATTCACGTTCATCACGCGGTCGAAATCCGCTTCTTCAGTAGTGTCGGCTTTGCCAATATGTGCGATACCAGCATTGTTAACCAGGATATGAATTGCTCCAATCTGATTGAAAATTTCTTTCACATTTTGATGATCAGCAACATCGCAGGCGTAACTAAAAGCTTTGCCGCCATTGCTGTTGATTTCTGTAAGGGTAGATTCAGCTTGCTCAATGCCAAGTTCTAAAATATGAACTTCAGCACCTTGCCTGGCCAGAATAGTCGCAATTGCTTTGCCAATGCCACTTCCTCCGCCAGTTACTACTGCTCTTTTGTTCGTTAATGAAAACATGTTTATGGTTTAAAATGGTGATTGATTCAATAATGGAAAGATATAAATTAAAAATAAAGGCGATGTTAATATAATGTTCATTTTTCTCCTTTTTAATAAATGGAAATATAGCATTCGCCACCTTTAAATAATATTGATTAGAATATGGATACAAATAAAATAAATAATGTTGATTAAACATTTTATCTTCTTATCTAAATATTCACTAATCTTAACATCCTTTAATTTTGACTATTCAAGCGGGTTTACCTTGCGGAAATTTTACATAACCCCAAAGCTATAATACTTATATTTGAATAATATTTTTATATTTAAATAAATATTTTAACCAAATAGCCACGCTAAACCTTGCCAAAGGCTTAGCGTGCAAGAGCCAGTTTAAATGAGAAAATTTATATTTCCGTTTTTTTGTACCTTATTGTTTTTGATCGGTTTCAACTTTCCAGCTACTGCGCAAAAACAAAAAAGCATCATCATTTCAGCAAGTAGTACAGATAGGGTAAAGTTTGGTGCTGAACGACTTTCTCAAGCCTTAAAACAAAACGGCTATGTTACGAAGATTCAAAATCAGCGAAAGTTAGCAGCTGGGAAGAACGCCATTATTATAGGAGTAGCAAGCGACGACGCTTTTAAAAACTTGCCAAAATCATCAAAAGATAAAGCCTTGGCTGCAGGGAAGGAGGGTTTTTCCATCACCGAAGGTAAAGACGGCTTACTTTATATTTTAGGAGCAGATGCATCGGGCACCTTATACGGCTGCCTGGAATTGATTGATCAGATTAATGCCCAGCAAAAACTTCCTGCTCAAATTGAACTTACTGATCGACCGGAAATGGTGTTGCGTGGAACCTGTATCGGATTGCAAAAGCCTGATTACCTGCCTGGTCATGACGTTTACGAGTATCCCTACACCCCGGAAACTTTCCCCTGGCTCTATGACAAAGACTTATGGATTAAGTATTTAGATATGATGGTTGAAAACCGTTACAATTCTTTATACCTATGGAATGGTCATCCATTTTCTTCGTTAATTCGCCTGAAAGATTATCCTTATGCGGTAGAAGTGGATGAAGCTACCTTAAAAAAGAATGAAGAAATCTTTCAGTTTCTTACGCACGAAGCAGATAAACGCGGCATCTGGGTGATTCAGATGTTTTATAACATCATCATTCCGAAGCCTTTTGCAGATAAACATGGTTTAAAAACGCAAGACCGGAATCGCCCGATTGTTCCATTAATTGCAGATTATACCCGAAAATCTATCGCTGCTTTTGTAGAAAAATATCCAAATGTAGGTTTAATGGTAGCACTTGGCGAAGCAATGGAAGGCGTAGGTCAGGATGATATTGATTGGTTTACCAAAACCATTATTCCCGGTGTAAAGGATGGATTAAAAGCCGCAAATATTCAGGGTGAACCACCAATTGTATTGCGCGCGCATGATACTGACGCACCCGCCGTAATGAAAGCAGCATTACCCTTATACAAAAATCTTTATACTGAAAATAAGTTTAATGGGGAGGCGCTAACTACCTATGGGCCACGAGGTGCCTGGGCAGAATTGAATAGAAAACTCGCTGCCATTGGAACAGTTAATATTTCTAATGTGCACATTTTAGCCAATCTGGAGCCCTTTAGATATGGGTCTGCGGATTTTATCCAAAAATCGGTTTTGGCCATGAACAAAATTTACAATGCCAAAGGCTTACACCTATATCCACAACACAGTTACTGGGATTGGCCATATGCTGCTGATGAGGTAAAGGGGAGGATTCTGGAAGTTGATCGTGACTGGATCTGGTATAAAGAATGGGCAAGATATGCCTGGAAATCAGATCGGGATCGTTCGCAGGAAGTAAATTATTGGGGATCAGAATTGGCGAAAAAATATGGTTCAAACCTGGCTGGAGGTAAAGCGATTTTAAATGCCTACGAAGAGTCAGGAGAGATTTCGCCAAAGTTATTGCGGAGGTATGGCATTACCGATGGAAATAGACAAACCCTAACCTTAGGTATGTTGATGACGCAATTAATCAATCCTTTTAGATATGGTTTGTTCACACTGATGTATGAATCTGAAGCGCCAGAAGGGGAGATGATTATTGAATACGCCGAAAAAGAATGGAAAAAGCAAGGTCACATCGGCGAAACCCCTATGCAGGTTGCAAAAGAAGTGGTGGAGCATGGAAAAAAGGCCTTGGTTTCGATCAATGAAGCCGCACCTTCAATTACTCAGGATACCGCTGAATTTGCGCGTTTAAAAAACGATATGTACTGCTACGATGAGATGGCTAATTTCTACGCAGAAAAGGTTAAATCTGCCCTTTGGGTATTGAGGTATAAGTATTCAAACAACGTTTCTGATCTGGAAAAAGCGCTTCCGTTTTTAGAGAAAAGTGTAGCCCATTACGCGGCGCTGGTTAAGCTTACTGATCAGCAATACTTGTATGCCAATAGCATGCAGACCAAGCAACGAAAGATCCCCATGCGAGGGGTAGATAAAACATTCATCCATTGGAAGGAAATGTTGCCTGTTTTTACCAAAGAATTAAATCATTTCAAAAAAAGTATCGATTCTTTAAAGGCAGCGAAGGGTGATGCAGTGGTTAAAATTATTCCTTATAAAGGCGCTGAAGTAAATGTGCTGAACGAAACCGGAGGTTACATAGTTAATAAAAATGCGGCTGTATTTACCGATACCTCGGTGGTAATTAAAGAAGTTGCAGAACAGTTAGTCGGTTTGAAAGGAATCAAACTAACGAAAAGTAATCAGGTAAAATCAGGAACGGAAATCAGGTTTAATACAAAATCACCAGTAAAACTTCTGGTAGCCTTTTTCAATCAGAAAGATCCAAAGTTTTTGGCACCGCCACAATTAGAAACTGATGCCAGTGCAAATAATTATGGTCAGTCGGAAATTAAAATCTCAAACGCAATTGTGTTAAATGGCTATGCTCCGGCTAATGTTCATGCTTACGCTTTTCCTGCCGGAACACATACCTTGAATTTAGGGAAAGGCGAATGTTTAGTTTTAGGCTTTATTGATGATAAGCAGGAGTTGAGAATATTTAATGCCGGGTTAGACGGCAGAGGAAAAGATATAGATTGGTTATTCGAATGATGAAAAAAAGAAATTTAATTGCCGCAATTGGCTTGTCTGTTATAACCGTAACTGGCTTTGCCCAGCAAAAGCGGAATACGGACAAATTGAAAAAGTATGTCGAATATTTTAATTCAATAGATAGTGAAGCCGTTAAAAACTACATCCCAAATGCAATGGCTTTTGATTTTCTGGCCGAGCAGGCACCGTTATTTGAATGCCCGGATTCGGTGTTGGAACAGAATTATTACTATCGCTTATGGACTTTCAGGAAACACCTGGTGAAAAGCCCGGAGGGATTTATTTTTACTGAATTTATTGAACCTGTTAAACATGCCGGAAAATACAATTCCATCAGCTGTGCTTTGGGGCATCATATTTATGAAGGCAGATGGTTTAAGGATAATAATTACCTGAAGGATTATATCAAATTTTGGCTTTACAAAGCTGATGTAGGTCAGAGCAAACAACGCTTTCACCAGTTTAGCAGCTGGATTGATGATGCTGTTTATCAGAATTTTCTGGTTAAACCAGATCAGGCTTTTCTAAAGGAAATTCTTCCGGCACTGGATGCAGATTTTACGAAATGGGAAACAGAGCGACAAAGAAAAGATGGATTGTTCTGGCAATATGATGTAAAAGATGGTATGGAAGAATCAATCAGTGGCTCAAGGAAAGACCAGAACCAGCGTCCAACCATTAACAGTTACATGTATGGGAATGCGATGGCACTGAATAAAATTGCTGTTTTACTTGGCGATCAAAACCTTGCTGCTAAATATCAGAATAAAGCAACGGGATTAAAGAAGCTGGTTCAGGATAGTTTATGGAATGCAAAATCGATGTTTTTCGAAACAAGAAAGGCGAAGGGTGGCTTGGCAAATGTTAGGGAGGCCATTGGGTTTACGCCCTGGGATTTCAACTTGCCGGATGACAATGCCACTTACGCGAAAGCATGGGATCAGATATTAGATACGCAAGGCTTTAAAGCACCTTGGGGTTTAACTACGGCAGAGCGAAGAGATTCCACTTTTAGAACCCGTGGTTCTGGCCACAGCTGTGAATGGGATGGGGCACTTTGGCCTTTCGCCAGTTCTCAAACCTTAAAAGGACTCTCAAATTTCTTAACGAATTATAAAAAGCATGGTAAAATGAATGCCAATGTTTTTTACCAGGAATTGCATCAGTACGCAGCATCGCATATAAAAAATGGAAAGCCTTATATCGGTGAGTACCAGGATGAGAAAACAGGTGAATGGTTAAAGGGTGATAATCCAAGAAGTAGTTTTTACAACCACTCCACTTTCTGCGATTTGATTATTAATGATCTGATCGGAATTAAACCCCGTGAGGATAATGTATTAGCTGTTTATCCATTAATTCCTAAGAACGAGTGGGACTGGTTTAAACTGGATAATGTAACCTACCATGATCAATTGGTTACGCTAATCTGGGATAAAACAGGTGGAAAATATAACCTTGGGAAGGGTTTTCTGGTATACGTGAATGGTAAGCAAATTTATCAGTCAAAAAATTTAAAACCTATTGAGGTTTTGATGAAATAAGGATATTAACTTACGGTGCGGTGCATCACCGAACAGGTAGGCATATAACAAAAGACAACGAATGAAAAATTTGATTAAAGCCATAATTTTTGGATGTGTATTTCTCTTTTGCTTCAGCGCGAATGCACAACAATATTATAATGTGTTGCAATATGGTGCTAAAAACGATAGCAGTAAACTGGCTACGCAAGCGATCAAAAAAGCCATTGATGCGGCGGTTAAAAAAGGTGGTGGCACCATTTATTTTCCTGCGGGAAAATACCTTACCGGAGCCATTCATTTAAAAAGTAACATTACTATTTTTATTGATGCCGGGGCGGAACTTCATTTCAGTGATCACTTCGACGATTATCTCCCAATGGTTAAAAGCCGGTACGAAGGGGTAGATGTAACCTCATTTTCACCACTTTTTTATGCCTATAAAGCAGAGAATATTTCAATTATCGGACGGGGAATAATTGATGGGCATGGCAAAAAATGGTGGGATTTTGTAGAAGGATACAAAGAAGGGCAACCGCGTTCTAAATGGCAAAATACGTTTGATGAACTCAATAAAGAGATCACACTGCCTGATGATCCCAGACAAATGAAGCGTGGTTTCCTACGTCCACCATTTATCCAGACGATGTTTTGTAAAAATGTTTTAATCGATGGGATCACCATTCGTAATTCTCCATTTTGGACTGTCAATCCCGAATTCTGCGAGAATGTTAAAATTCATGCGGTGACCATTAATAACCCTCATTCACCAAATACAGACGGAATTAACCCTGAATCGTGTAAAAATGTACACATTTCAGATTGCCATATTAGCGTTGGCGACGATTGCATCACGATTAAATCTGGTAAAGACGAACCTGGAAGGAAAATGGCTGTTCCGGCAGAAAATTATGTGATCACCAATTGTACCATGTTATCTGGTCATGGCGGTGTCGTGATCGGCAGCGAAATGTCTGGCGATGTGCGTAAAATCGCCATCTCTAACTGTGTGTTTGATGGTACGGATCGTGGCATTCGCATTAAAACAGCCAGGGGAAGAGGAGGCGTAGTGGAAGAGATCCGCGTGAGCAACATCATTATGAAAAATATTAAACAACAGGCTATTGTTTTGGATATGCAGTACGCAAAAACAAATATTGAGCCTGTTTCAGCACGAACGCCTAGATTTAAAAATATCCATTTCAGCAACATTACCGGCCAGGTAAATGAGGCAGCTTACCTGAACGGACTGGAAGAAATGCCTATTGAAAACATTACTTTTAACGATATTAATATGGATGCTAAAACAGGTTTTAAGATTAGCGCTGCTGATAAAATTGAGTTTCATAACGTACAGGTTAATACAGAGATCGGGCCTTCGCTGATGGCTTCAAAAGTAAACAACCTGGTTATTAATGGTTTAAAAACCTATCAGCCACATGCAAATGCAGCTGTGGTGGATTTAAGAAATGTAGCAGATGTGTTTTTGTACAATGCCTTTCCAACCAAAGATACTACCACTTATCTAAAGCTGAGTGGTGCAACTACAAAAAACGTTACTTTAGGGAATAACAACTTCAAAAATATAAAGGCAGCGGTTAAAAAAGAGCAAGACGTTTCCGAAATGATTACTGTAATCTCTGGTGATAAAGGCCAGTAAATTTTATCATATGATGTGGCCAAAAAGAAATTCGACACTGTTTTTTATTTTAATTCTGTGTACTTCTATTTCGCTTTCTGCACAGGAAGGAAATCAAACACTTTGGTATACTAAACCTGCAGAAAAGTGGACGGATGCCTTGCCAATTGGTAATGGTCGTCTGGGGGCCATGATTTTTGCTGGCGTAGAAAACGATCACATCCAGTTTAATGAAGAAACTTTATGGACGGGAAAACCTAGGAATTATAACCGGAAGGGGGCGTCGAAATATCTGCCAGCTATTAGAAAGTTACTTTTTGAAGGTAAACAGAAAGAAGCTGAAGCACTGGCGCAAGCGCAGTTTATGGGCGTCCAAAGCGAAGCAGGAGATCGTGCTGCATGGGTTAAAGAAATTCAATCGGGGAAAGGGATCTCCGGCAACCCAGCTTTAACCAATTACGATGATAAACTTTGGAAAATCATAAAAGTTCCATCTTATGAAGGTTGGGAAAGGGTTGGATTAGATAACCTCGATGGTGCGGTATGGTTTAGAACCACTATTGATGTTCCTAAAGAATGGTTGGGCAAAGATTTAATATTAGACCTGAACAAAATTTTCGATCAGGATTTTACTTATGTTAACGGCATTTTAGTTGGGCAAACCGCAGGTGCAGAAGCTAGAAAATATACCATTCCTGCAAAACTACTTCAGGCTGGTAAAAATACAATCGCTGTTCAGGTACTTAATTATTATGATCGTGGCGGTATTGGCGGCTATAAAGATACAACCAAAAAAATAGGCGTTTATCCAGTAGGATCCGATGTTGAAAATGGCATTTCACTCGTTAAAGAATGGAAATATAAAATTCAAAATGATACGCCTCCCGAAGTGCCACAATACCAGGCAAGTTACCAGCCATTTGGCGATCTAAACCTAAAATTTGATTATGGAAAATCAAAGGTATTAAACTATAAGAGATTACTGGATTTAAAAACAGCCATTGCTAAAACTTCTTATACCCTAAATGGTACCGACTTTCAGAGAACCTACTTCGCCAGTCAGCCTCATCAGGCATTGGTGATTCATTTGACTGCTAATAAGAAAGCATCGATAAATTTTATCGCTTCACTTTCCAGTATTCACCAAAAAAAATCAATTAAAGTAATTGATAAGCATACGATCAGGCTCACTGTACAAGTAAAAGATGGTGTTTTACGGGGCGAAAGCGAGTTAACTGCTGTGTTAAAGAATGGAACGATCAACATCGTAAACAATCAGATTAGCATTCAAAAAGCAGATGAAGTCACTTTATATCTTACCGCCGGAACCAATTTTATAAATGCAAATGATGTATCTGGTGATCCGACTATTGCGATAACGAAAGCTTTGAATGTGATAAAGGGAAACACATATGCCAATATTGAGCAACAACACATTCAGGAATATCAGCAATATTATAACACCTTTAAAGTAGATTTTGGTCGCTCAAAAAATGAACTGCTGCCAACAGATGAACGCCTGCAGCAGTTCGCTACGGCCAATGATCCAGGCTTCGCAGCACTTTATATGCAGTATGGTCGGTATTTATTAATTTCCAGTTCCCGCCCGGGTACCCAGCCCGCTAATTTACAGGGAATCTGGAACGATTTACTTGCGCCACCCTGGGGCAGTAAATACACCACAAACATTAACATGGAAATGAATTACTGGCCCGCAGAAATATTAAATCTGTCGGCTTTAAATGATCCATTATTTCAAAAAATAAAAGGCCTTGCGAAAGCTGGTGCAGTTACTGCCAAAGAATATTACGATGCCAACGGCTGGGTTTTACACCATAATACTGATCTATGGAATGGTACCTCGCCAATCAACGCATCCAATCATGGGATTTGGGTTACGGGCGGAGGCTGGTTAAGTGAGCATTTATGGGCGCATTATCTGTTTACACAAGATCAAAAATTTTTAGAAAACGAAGCTTACCCATTGATGAAACAAGCCGCCCTTTTCTTTGAAGATTTTCTGGTGAAAGATCCAAAAACCGGCTGGTTAATTAGTACGCCGTCTAACTCGCCGGAAAATGGGGGCATGGTAGCCGGGCCAACAATGGATCATCAAATTATCCGGTCGCTTTTTAAAAATTGTTTAGCAGCAGCAAACGTTTTAAATGTAGATGAATCTTTTAGAAACTCCCTTCAGAAGAAAATCCTGCAGATTGCACCAAATCAAATTGGCCAATATGGCCAGTTGCAAGAGTGGCTGGAGGATAAAGATGATACCACCAATAAACACCGTCATGTGTCGCATTTATGGGGCGTTTATCCGGGAAGTGATATTACCTGGGATCAGGATTTGAAAATGATGAATGCCGCGAAGCAATCACTTCTGTACCGGGGCGACGATGCAACCGGGTGGAGTCTTGCCTGGAAAATTAACTTTTGGGCCAGGTTTAAAGATGGCGACCATGCCATGAGGCTGATTAAAATGCTAATGAAACCTGCTGGCAGTGGTTCAGGCTCTTATGTAAATTTATTTGATGCCCATCCACCGTTTCAAATCGATGGGAATTTTGGAGGAGCAGCAGGTATTGCTGAAATGATCATTCAAAGTCACCAGGGATATATTGATATTTTGCCGGCGCTCCCCAGTGCCATTTCGAACGGAGAAGTTAAAGGCTTAAAGGCCAGAGGTGGTTTTGAGGTAGATTTAAGTTGGATGGATGGAAAACTAACTGCGCTTGAAATTAAATCGAAAGTCGGAGGCAAGTGCAAGGTTAAATATCTGAATAAAGAAATTGATATAGATACAAAAGCTGGAGAAGGTTATAAATTGAATGGAGATTTGAAATGAATAGATTAATTCAACTTGCGAAATTTCGATGGGTAGCGGGCGAAAGAATTTCGTCAGTTTTTTTAGGCCCCATTTTCATTTTGCTTTTTTTTGCGGAGAATTCTTCAGCGCAAATCCGTAAAGATATTTCTCTGAACGCCAATTGGGAAACTATCGCCGATGAGACAAATATAAAGGCACATGATGGCTTTGAGGCTGAAAAATACACGACCAATAATTGGAAAAAGGTTACCGTTCCGCATAACTGGGATCAATATGAAGGCTATCAGCGAAAGCTGCATGGCAATAAGCATGGTTATGCCTGGTACAGAAAAAGTTTCAAAACGAATGATGTAACATCTGGAAAGCGGTTTTTCCTGTATTTCGAAGGGGTAGGTTCTTATGCTACCATTTGGCTGAACGGTAAACAAGTTGGTTATCATCCTGGGGGAAGAACGACTTTTACGCTGGATGTTACTGATGTAATTAAACTCCAAAACCAGGATAATTTACTCGCTGTAAGGGCAGACCATCCGGCAAATATCCAGGATTTACCTTGGGTAGATGGTGGTTGTTCAACCGAACGTGGCTTTTCTGAAGGTTCGCAACCGATGGGGATTTTCAGACCTGTTCATCTCCTTGTAACTAACGAAACCAGGATAGAGCCTTTCGGCATTCACATCTGGAATGACAATAAGATTTCAGAAAAATCAGCTGTTTTAAACTTTACTACCACAGTCAAAAATTATACTGCGAAAAGTAAATCAATTACGATTAATAATCAACTGCTTGATGCTGATGGGAAGGTCGTAAAAATGCTGCAACAGAACATCAATCTTCCTGCAGGAAAAACGATTGATCTTAATCAGAAAACGGATGAGTTATTGAATCCTAAATTATGGTCGCTGGAAGATCCATATTTATACCGGCTCAAAACATCGATTCTGGAAAACGGAAAAGTAATTGATGAGTTAAATACACCTTATGGCATCCGTTGGATCAGCTGGCCAATCGGCGAAGAGGCGAATCAAAAGGTATTTTTATTAAATGGAAAACCCGTTTTCATTAATGGTATTGCAGAGTATGAACACCTGATTGGTTACAGCCATGCCTTTACCAATGAACAAATTTCTTCACGCGTAAGGCAGATTAAAGCAGCAGGTTTTAATGCCTTTCGCGATGCACATCAACCCCATAATTTATTATATTCTGATTATTGGGATCGGGAGGGGGTTTTATGTTGGACACAGATGGCCGCCCATATCTGGTATGATACACCTGCATTTCGCGAGAATTTCAAAAAGCTTTTAATCGATTGGGTAAAGGAACGGAGGAATAGTCCGGCGGTTGTTTTGTGGGGTTTAGAAAATGAGAGTACCCTGCCTGAAGATTTCGCAAAAGAATGCACTGAGCTGATTCGAAAACTAGATCCAACGGCATCCTCGCAACGTAAGGTAACGACGTGCAATGGTGGAAAAGGAACAGATTGGGATGTACCGCAAAACTGGACGGGTACTTACGGCGGCGATCCCTTAACCTATGGCGCAGATTTACAAAGACAGGTTTTGGTAGGCGAGTACGGTGCCTGGCGAACCATAGATCTACATCAGCAAGACGCAAATGGCAAAGGTTATACCGAAAACAAAATGACCGATTTAATGGAAACCAAAGTGCGCCTGGCAGAAACTGTGAAAGACAAAACGGCTGGCCATTTCTTTTGGTTATACAGTTCGCATGATAATCCAGGTAGGGTGCAGGGTGGGGAAGGTTTACGGGATCTGGATCGAATTGGTCCGGTGAACTATAAAGGCATGTTCACCCCTTGGGAAGAACCAACTGATGTTTTTTATATGTTTAGGGCTAATTATGCACCAAAGGAAACAGCACCAATGGCTTATATTGTTTCCCATACCTGGCCAAATCGTTGGAGTAAACCGGGTGTGAAAGATAGCATCGTGGTGTATTCAAACTGTGATGAAGTGGAACTTTTTAATGATATCGATGGAGAATCTTTAGGAAAACAAAAGCGTGGAGCTATTGGTACGCATTTTCAGTGGAATAAACCTAACATTAAATACAATGTGCTCTATGCGGTGGGTTATGTAAATGGAAAGGCAGTTGCGAAGGATCAGATTGTATTAAATAGTTTGCCAAAGTCACCAAACTTCAAAAAATTAATTAAAGATGCTGCAGTACTAAAACCTGATAAAAATTATGATTATCTCTATCGTTTAAACTGTGGCGGTCCGGATTATGTGGATCATTTGGGAAATAAATGGCTCGCTGATCAACAATTAACTACCGATCTTAATCACTACGGCTCAACCTCATGGACGGCCGCATTTACAGGTGTTCCAGCTTTTTTCGCCAGCCAGCGAAGAACATTTTCACCAATTGAGGGGACGCAGGATTGGAAACTTTTTCAGTCATTCAGATATGGAAGAGATCAGCTAAAATTTAGTTTTCCTGTTCCTGTAGATGGAGAATACCTGGTAGAACTGTATTTTATTGAGCCATGGTTGGGCGTTGGTGGCGGAATGGATGCCGAAAAGATGCGGTTGTTTGATGTTGCCATTAATGATCAAACTGTTTTAAGAGATGTAGACATCTGGCAATCTGTAGGTACAAACAGCGTATTGAAGAAAACAGTAAAGGTGAAAGTAAAGGCTGGCCAGCTGGTGGTTTCCTTCCCGCAGATTAAGGTTGGACAAGCAGTGATTTCAGCAATTGCAATTGCTTCTTTAAATAAAGGTATAAAGACAGGTGCGCAAAGTAATTCGATTTTTAAGCTTGCAGATGAAGTTCAGTTCCAGGGCAAAAGCTGGTTGGACATCGGCGAACAGCAGTTTTCAAATCAGGAGAAAGAATTAACACAACTTCCACCAAACCTGTACGGCGCAGAATGGATCCAAAAAACAGCTGATAAAAGTAACCAGGAATTGAAATTCAAGGTAAATGCAATTGCTGATGTATTTGTCGCTTTGGATCAGCAGGCTAAAGTACCTGATGGATATGAAGACACCAAAACAAAAATTGAGAACAGCGTACGTGAAAAGTTTAATGTTTACCGTAAAAGATTTTTGAAAGGTGATAATGTAGTGCTGACAGCCGATTTTACAATAGTTGGCGTAATCCCGCCAAGCAATTTGGAGCCAGCTTACGATTTGAAAACAGTGGCCACTTACAAGGCTACCGATGCTCTGCTTAGCGGTCAAAGTATTGTTAAGGCAGATTTAATGGGGAAACCAAGAGTAACCTTCACGGAAGCGAAGGGCGGAATACTGGAATGGAATATAGGCGTTGGCGTAGCAGATACCTATTCGCTAACCATTAAATACCACAATCCCTTTAAGCAGGTTTTAAAAGCAACAATGGAATTTTTATCAGCTGATGGTACATTAATGAAAGCAGAGCAATTGGAGTTCGCGCCGACTAAAGAAGGAAAATGGAATTATTTTAATACCAACTCTGGTAGTATGATTAATGCCGGAAATTATAAAGTCCGTCTGATTGCAACGGATGCTAAGCAGTTGACCATTGATGGTTTGGATGTGCAGTAGGGTAGCGGGTTAGTATTGTGTAGGGTGGTTTAGGGGGTTAGCATGGGTTAGTTTGGGTTGGTATGGTTTAGCGGGTTAGAATTAAAAAGGTTAAAAGTTGAAGGTTAGGGGTTAGGTAGATAAGAATTCCGTAAATATTTTTAAGCGCCCAGACCTTTAACTTATAACTTACCACTTAAAACTTACAACTTACCTTTTATATTAACATTTAATGATGCATATTTTTTTTAACCAAATTAATAAACGAGCCAATACATAATGAAAGGTCTACCTATTTTCGATCTGGCTATTATTGTAATATACCTTGTTGGAATGATATTAGTTGGGGTATTTTTTTCGCGAAGGAATAAAAATTCCGAACAGTTTACGAAAGCCTCGGGCCTGATTCCCGGATGGGCAATAGGTTTATCAATTTATGCAACCTTTTTAAGCAGCAATACATTTCTGGGGGTGCCTGGAAAAGCGTTTGGAAGCAACTGGAATGCTTTTGTTTTTAGCATCTCAATGCCCTTAGCCGCGTGGATTGCCGCTAAATATTTTGTGCCATTCTATAGAAGCACGGGAGAAATCTCTGCCTATACGCATCTGGAAAATCGTTTTGGTGCCTGGGCAAGGGTTTATGCGGTAATCTGTTTTCTACTTACGCAGCTGGCCAGAATGGGATCGATTTTCTTCGGAATTGCCTTAAGTCTGCAGGCGTTAACAGGCTACTCTATGCAAATGATTATGGTGGTAATGGGAATTTGCATTATCATTTACACGGTGCTGGGTGGTATTGAAGCGGTAATCTGGACAGAGGTGGTACAGGCGATAGTTAAAACTTTTGGTGCCCTATTAATTTTATACCTTATTATTAGCAATATGGATGGCGGCGTGTCTAAAATCATCGAAATTGGAAAGGCAGTAGATAAATTTAGTTTGGGCAGTTTCAAGCCAGATTTTGTTGGCTCATCATTTTGGGTGGTTTTATTATATGGTTTTTTTATCAATCTGAATAACTTCGGAATGGACCAGAATTATATTCAACGTTATCATACCGCATCAACAAGCAAGGCAGCTTCAAATTCGATCTGGTTGTGTGTTTGGTTATACATCCCCGCATCGCTATTGTTTTTTATTATAGGATCTTGCTTATTCGCCTACTACGAAGTAAATCCAGATTTAGTAGCCTCAATCAAACACCAGGTGGCGGTAGAAAGATCGCTCTCAGGTGCATCGGCGGCTGAGGTATTAAAAGTTCAGAATCTACTGCAACCCTCAGATTATGGCGATAAAATAATGCCACACTTTATGGTAACTAAAATACCAGCTGGCTTGGTGGGATTGATTGTCTCTGCCATTTTATCAGCAGCTATGAGTACGATCAGTTCCGGAATGAATGCTTCGGCAACGGTATTTTCAATAGATATTTATAAAAGATATATAAATCCAGACATTACGGAAAGGCAGAATTTGTCATTATTGCATGTCGCCACAGTTGGTTTTGGTTTGTTGGGAATGATTGCTGGCATTGCTATGATTGGTGTAAAAAGCATTTTAGATGTGTGGTGGCAGCTTTCGGGAATTTTTGCAGCAGGAATGCTGGGATTGTTTTTATTAGGAATCATCAGCAGAAAAACTAAAAATCATGAAGCTATTATTGCAACTATTATTGGCATACTGGTGATTGTATGGATGACGCTTTCTTCACTCTTACCTTCCGGGTATGAAGCTTTTCGAAATCCATTGCATCAAAATATGATTATTGTGGTAGGTACATTAACCATCTTTCTGGTCGGGATAGTGCTGACGAAATTGAAAAAACAAAAAACATAGAAAAAGATTAAGAAACCTGCATCTTATTATGACCATTTTATAAAACGGATGTCAACCATGGAAAATACAATGGAAAACGCAAATAAGGGGTTCATCCCGGTAATGCTTACGCCTTTCTTAAGCAATGGAAAAATTGATTATAATGGCTTAACCCAAATCACAGAAACATATTTACAAGCCGGGGCATCGGGTTTATTTTCAAATTGCCTCTCCAGCGAAATGTTCGAACTGAGCCCTGAAGAACGAATTCAGGTGATTAGGCATGTCGTAAAAGTTGTGAATGGTTCCGTACCAATTGTGGCTACAGGTACTTTTGGTGGTACAATTGCTGAACAGGCAGATTTTGTTAAGAAAGTAAGTGATTGCGGTGTGGAGGCTGTTATTGCGATTACCTGCTTATTGGCAGATGAAAATGAATCTGATGTCGTTTTTAACGATCGTGTTTATGATTTGCTAAAGCAAACCGATCAAATTCCTATCGGTTTTTATGAATGCCCTGTTCCCTATAAAAGAGTTTTAAAACCCCGGCAGCTGGGAGATTTTGTCTCTACCGGAAGGGTAATTTACCATAAAGACACCTCACTTGATCTCTTACAGATTAAGCAAAAATTAGCTTTAACAGAAAATCATGCTTTTGGATTGTACGATGCTTATATGGGGCATGCCGTGAAGTCGTTAAAATCTGGTTCTTCTGGATTGTCGTGTATTCAAGGGAATTATTTTCCAGAATTAATAGTGTGGCTTTGTGATCATTATGATGATGAAGGTTTAAGGGAAGAAGTAGCATTGGTTCAACAGTTTTTAATTAACAATATGGAGGTAATGCATACTATTTACCCGGTTGTTTCCAAATATTTTCTGCAAAAGCGAGGTTTAAATATTTCAACTTATACCCGAAGAAATGTAGGTGAATTAACATCAGAAGTGGTTAAAGCAGTGAATGTATTATTTGATGATTATGCAACTTTGCGTAGTGATTTAAATATTCGTGCTTTATTGAGTTAACACTTGTTCTCCTTCAGAGGGTAGACGAGCTGGTTAGCTAAACTAATACACCAGTAAAAAAGATCAACATTGACTGTGGCAATATCCTTGAGGTTAATGGTGTAGCAAGGAAGAAATTGCCGCGAACCTCGCCGATGAAGGATTGGAAGATGTTTTTGAAAAGACGTTAAAAGGGTAAGTAATATTTAAACTTACGAAGTTTCCAACCGTACAGGCCAAAGAAACTTCGTAAGTTGATATACTCGAAATTGTTTAAGAAAGATAGGTTTTCAAAAATGGAGCCGTTCTGCTTGAAGGATGTTGCGCAAGTGCTTCAGGTGTTCCGGTAAAGACAATGTTGCCACCCTGATCACCAGCACCCGGACCAATGTCAATAACCCAGTCGCTTTGCGCAATTACCTGCATATCGTGTTCCACTAAAATTATGGTATTGCCTGCATCGGCCAGTTTGTTAAGTTGGATAAGGAGCCGCTCCACATCTGCAGGATGGAGTCCGGTGGTGGGCTCATCCAGTACATAAAGGGAAGAACCCTTTTGGCTCTTTTGAAGTTCGGTAGCCAATTTAATGCGTTGAGCTTCTCCACCAGATAGTTCCGTAGCCGCCTGCCCAAGTCGTAGGTAACCCAATCCAACTTCTCTTACAATATCCAATGCGCGGTAAATTTGTGGATCTTCATCAAAAAAATCGCAGGCTTCTTCTACCGTCATTTTCAAAACTTCTGAAATATTTTTTTCTTTATAGGTTACTTCTAATGTTTCTTTTTGATACCGCGTGCCGCCACAGGTAGGACAAGGCGTGTAAACACTGGGTAGAAAAAGCAGCTCAACCATTACAAAACCTTCTCCCTGGCAATGCGGACAGCGGCCTTTGGCCACGTTGAATGAAAATCGGCCTGCATCGTATTTCCTTTTCTTAGCCAATGGGGTATTTGCAAAACGGCTTCTCACATGGTCGAATAAGCCAGTGTATGTTGCCAGATTTGATCTAGGTGTCCTCCCAATCGGACGCTGATCTACCACCACCAGACGGGAAATTTTTTCAAGTCCGGAAGTGATTACCCCACCGATTGGAAAGTTATCATCTACAATTGGAGCGAGGCGCTGGTTATCGGTTTCGGTTTCTATTTTCTGCCCGAGGGAAGCGGAAAGTAACTCTATTAATACCTGGCTAACCAGACTGCTTTTTCCCGAGCCGGAGATACCCGTTACGCAGGTTACTACACCCAATGGGAAATCTATATCTACGTTCTTAAGGTTATGTCTGCTTGCGCCACGAAGACTAAGTTTTCCAGCTGGTATTCTTAAAATATGATCCAATGCTTTTTTATTCTGGAAAAGGAAGTTTGATGTATAAGATCCTTTGGTTTTGCTAAATCCCCCCAAAGGCCCACTATAGAGAATGTGTCCACCTTTTTCACCAGCTTCAGGACCCACATCTACAATCCAGTCCGCATGTCGGATCACCTCAAGCTCGTGTTCTACCACAAAAATCGAATTGCCTGCATCCTTAAGTTTATCAAGAATCTGTAGAAGTGCCTGCGTATCTGCCGGATGTAAGCCTGCTGATGGTTCGTCGAGTACGTACACTACGCCAAAAAGATTAGAGTGTACCTGGGTGGCAAGTCTCAAACGTTGTAATTCTCCGGGAGAAAGGGTAGGCGTAGTCCTTTCCAGGCTTAGGTAACCCAAGCCGAGATCAAGCATTACCTGGATTCGGGCTAGTATATCGGAGGCGATTCTTTGTCTGATGATATTCTTTTCAGATTGTTTTTGCCCGGTTGATATCTTTGCATGTCTGCTAAATATTTCCGCCAGCGATGACATCGGCAGGCGTGAAATTTCAGCAATATCTTTGCCTTCAAAAGTAATGGAGAGCGATTCTTTTTTAAGGCGTTTGCCATTACAAACCGGGCAGGCGGCACTGATCATATATTGCGAAACCCGTTTTTTCATGAGTGCCGATTGCGTAGTCGAAAATGTCTTAAGAACATAAGCCTTTGCCCCGATAAAGGTTCCCATATAATCTGGTGGTCGATTTCTGGCAATAGCCTTGGCGGTTTGCTCTGGCGAAAGTCCTGGATAAACTGGCGCAGATGGAGTTTCTTCAGTAAAAAGTATCCAGTCTCGTTGCTTTTTGGGTAGCTCCCGCCAGGGAATATCAACGTTATAACCCATAGAGACTAATATATCCCTTTGGTTCTGCCCTTGCCAGGCTGAGGGCCAGGAAGCTACCGCACGTTCACGGATGGTGAGCGTATCGTCAGGAACCATGGTCTTTTCCGTTACCTCAAAAACACTGCCCAACCCATGGCATTTTTCACATGCACCTTGTGGTGTATTGGGAGAAAAACCTTCTGCGTAAACAATAGATTGATTTTTTGGATAATCTCCTGACCTGGAAAACAGCATGCGTAAAAGATTAGATAAAGTGGTCACACTTCCTACAGAAGAGCGCGTAGAAGATCCACCTCGTTGTTGCTGCAAGGCAACTGCAGGTGGAAGGCCATCAATTGAATCAACTTCAGGCACACTCATTTGATTAAAAAGTCTTCTTGCATATGGAGATACGGAATCCAGATAGCGTCGTTGCGCCTCTGCATACAATGTTCCAAAAGCGAGCGAGGATTTTCCGGAACCCGAAACACCCGTAAACACCACGAGCTGATCTCTTGGAATGTCCAGGCTAACATCCTTTAAATTGTGTGTATTCGCTCCACTTACCCTAATCATCTTATTGTCTTTGCTCTTTGCCATTTCTTTTTGCGCCTGTTTTTAAGATTAAAGTTATGCAACATTCGAACGGGTGCTTAAGTTTTATTTACATCGTCCCGGCACAGTTAATAGTAATGTATTTAAATTTCAAATGTGCGCGCAATTTTTCTAAATAATTTTCGTATTATCAGTCACCTAAAAAGAATGGCAGTGAAGAAGCTACAGAAATTTAAAACATCATTAAAGGCAGAAAATCCCGATAGTGGAATTTCGATCCAGTTAAAGGCACTTTGGTATGATGGTAAAGGAGATTGGACAAAGGCACATCAGCAGGTTGATCATTTAAATGACCAAGCATCTGCAAGAATACATGCTTACCTTCACCGAAAGGAGGGCGACATTTGGAATGCTGACTATTGGTACAAAAGGGCAGGAGCATCCCGGCCAGATTGTTCCCTTGATGAAGAATGGGAAGAACTGGTGCTACTGTATTTGGCTGATTGATTGTAAGGTAGATTTAATGGTGTAGATAAAACTAACCTTCAATAAATAACCTAACCCATCAGGTTAAGCGTTCTGTTTTGAGTTTTGTAAGCGCCTGGAGTAAGCCCAGTTAACTTTTTAAAAACCCTCGAAAAATATTGTGCATTGTAAAAGCCAGTAATTTCGGCAATTTCATCCTGTTGCTTGTTGGTGGTAATGATCAGGTATTGCGCCCTTTCTATTCGTTTATGGAGAATGTAGTTAAGTGGACTCTGACCAGTGTAACGGTGGAAGATCCGGGAAAAATAGTCTGTATTGAGGTTCGCCCGATTGGCAAGCTGGCTGACTTTTAAAGAGGAGCCAAGATTTATCTGGATGAAAGCGATCGCATCCATCACCACTGATGGCATAACTATAACCTGATCCCTCTGGAAAATCTCCGGTTTTAGAAATTTCGAAATTAACTGGAGAATAATGCCTTGAGTTTCATACTGTGCAGAAATACTTTGTAAGTTGTTTAATTCCGTATACTCCTTATAATAAATGTCTTTTTCGTAAACTAGTGGATTATCAGAACGGTTTATTCCTCTGCCTGGGTTAATTGCAATTATTTGTTTAAAATTAGTAATATCATCAGGATTTGCTTTCACTTCCAGAATTTTTCTGCAATTGGAAAAAAGGGAAATTCCATCAGGAGATTCTTCGAAAAACTGAATGAAGTACTGGCTCAGAAACAAATCACAGGAAAGGTTACACAAAGTAAAACTCGGAATAATATAGATAAAACCCGGCCGTAAACTTAAGCCACCATGCTGATCGCCGATAAATCCTTCGCCATCATCTATATAATACAACCTGTAATACGGACTGATAACATTCCTGAAGTTCCACTTTTTATTCAGTTTAACATAGTCTGCATTCAGCAATTGGAAAGAATGTTTAATGAGCCCTTTATTCACGTTCGAGTTGTATCCTGTTTTTTTAGCTGATTTTTAAAGGATTAGCATACGAAGCGGCAGGTTTTTCGGCCGGGAAGTAAACCTTTAGTCCATCGCTATTTCTTTCGAATTTCAAATGCTGTCCTGTAGCCACCAGCTGTACGCTATTTATTTTTTCAGGATAGTGGGTACTGCTATCTTTTAAGCTCGTAATCAGTACCGACCCGTTGGTTGGCCAAGCCATTACCGTTGCAAAAAGAACTTTGTCTTTAACCGCAAAGCGGATATCGTGTTCGCCAAACGGAGCACCTTTACCTTCATTAAATCCCTGAGCGGTTAGTGCAGCAGATTGATTTTGAGCAGGCCCTTCACCAAAGATTTTCCAGGGCCGGGTGGCGTAAATACTTTCACTATTTGCATTCATCCATACACCAATATCTTCCACAATCTTACGTTCCAATTCATCAATAGAACCATCGCCACGAACGGGTACATTTAACATTAAATTACCGTTCTTGCTTACTACATCTACCAGGGTATGGATAATTTTTGATGCACTTTTGTACCCTTTGCGGTTGTAAACGCTTCGATCGTAATGCCAGTCGCCAAGGCAGGTGTCTGTTTGCCACGGAAGCGGCTCAATGTTGTTGCTCTGGCCCCGCTCAATATCCCAAACCATTGCCTTCCTTTGGTCCTCATCCAGAATTTTTCCAGTAATCACCGCAGTGAGCTTCCCCTTTTCTTTAATGCTTTTATTGTAGAGGTGTGCGGCAATTCGAAGACCGGCATCGCTAACGGGCCATAAAGGAAGCTGAGAGTCATCGAAATAAATCATATCCGGATTATATTTATTAATCAGGTCGATTGTTCGGTTATAAAACTTTTCAATATAAGCCTTACTTGGTGGAGTAACGCCATTTCCCCAATTCCACTGTTTATGAATAACACCATCATCCAGGCTATTTTCACTTAACTGATGATTCTGAGCGTAAAGCTCTTGTGGATCAAGTCCATCCCACCATTTACCTTTACCATCTTGCTTAGTTAATTTTCCATCATATGGCACGCCAGCCAATGGTCCATTTTTATCGGCACGTTGGGCTGTTTCTAACCAGCTCCAGGTATGCGCCGCATGGACACTTACGGCAAAAGGAAGGTTCTGTTTTTTTGCAGCAGCAGCCCATCCGCCAACAATGTCTTTTTCCGGTCCTTGTTTTGTTGAGTTCCAATCTTTCTGGTATTTGCTATTATAGAGGTCGAGATTATCGTGGTGATTGGCCAAGGCCATAAAATATTTTGCACCCGCACTTTTATATAACGAAACTAAGGCATCAGGGTCCCAATTTTCTGCTTTCCAGGTATTAATCACATCTTTAAAACCAAACTGAGAAGGATGCCCATATTTTTCGAGATGAAATTTATACTTCCTGCTTCCTTCCATATACATTTCACGTGCATACCAATCTCCGGCTTCTGGCTGGCACTGTGGCCCCCAATGCGCCCAAATTCCAAATTTTGCATCTCTGAACCATTCTGGTGTTTGATAGCTAGACAAAGATTCCCAGGTAGGTAAAAAAGGACCCGCAAGAATTTTCTCTACAAATTCTTGTGCGTTAGTTTCATTAATGGAGCATGCAAAAAGCTTATTGGAAAAGAGTAGGGTGGGTAAACCAATGGCAAGGCTTTGAATGAGTTTTCTACGATTCATATACTTTGGTTAGCAAGTTCTAATATAGAAAACAAATTTATTACTGCAGACGTGAAGATCTTTATATTAAAGAGACTTCTTTTTATACAAATCAGACTTTTATGGTATCAAAATTTGTAGTCGCAAATCGGCTCTCCAGGTAGTTGGTGAAACTGATTAATCAATTTTAAATGTCAGAGTAGTCCGTTGGATAGATAAACTTCGTGTCGTTTTTAGATACATTGTTCTGATAGTTTTGCATAGCAGAAAGTTTTTTCCAATAGTCATCAGCAGAGAAAGCCTTCCAGTGTGCATCACGATCAGCCTTATTTTCAAACGTAGTTAAATACATCAGGTTGGGCATGTGGCTGCCCGCAAGCACCTCGCCATAAAAAACAGCATTAAAACCGAGTCTTTTAAACAGGCCTATTTCATCACCTTTATTAAACATCTCAACTTTATTCTGAAAATACTTTTCGGTAGGCGCCTCATAACTTCTTAATTCATAAATCCGTTCTTTCATTGGCGATTTTAATTTCGGCAACATGAAATTCGGTGCCTCAGCGAAGGCTTTAAGTACAATAGATTCTAACCTTTCATAGGGCGCGTCATTATACGGCGCATCCAGATAAGCTTTTCCGTCAATAACATACTGCTTATCTTTAGCGAGTTTCTCATTCAACGCTAAAATGCTGTTAAAAGATTTTAAGGGGATGAAAACGTAAATCAACTTTTCGGCGGGCAGGGCCGCATCGCTTAATACAGGCTTAAAAACACCTATCTTATCTATCCCGAAGCGATGAAGTGCTGGTAAATAGGCTTTTTGTAAATAATCGTCTACTGCCTTTTCCTGTGCATCTGAGTTTAAATGATAAATTTTAATCTGATAAAAATCCTGTTTAGCAGCCCTGGCATTAAACAGGCTCATTAAAAAAATTAACGAGAACAGAAAGATTGCTTTGATACTTTTAGACATGTGAATCAATAATAAAAATGTTAGATGTGATGTCTAAAATAGTAATTTATTCTGATTATAAAGTAATTAACCAGGTTGTTGAAGAATAACCTGATCTTTCATTTATAATGGCATTTTAAATCTTTAGATAAAGTCACCGAAAAAGATTCAACTTGCAATTTTCGATTGCTAGCCTAGACCAGCCACCTGAAATACAATGAAGAAAATTAAGCTTAATGAATGTTCATCTTATTAATCATTTCTGATTGCATCACTTCATAATTATCAATCTCACTAATGATTTTCTTTTGTAAATATTCCAGTACGCAGGTTCTCCTAATGGTAACTTCAACCATGTTATCATGTGCCTCAACAGGCAACTTCAAAAAATTTTTATGCAAAAAAGGTTCAAAAATTTCTTTATAAGTAATTTCGTCCAGCTGTATTTTATATGTATTAACCATCTCTATTTCAGTCTTGTTAGTTAAATAACTTGCCAGATATCGTTTTTGTTTTGGAAATCCAGAAAAAATATTGTATAGGTGTGGAGTTGGTGTAAGGCTGATCAATCCAGATTAAACAACTTAATCATTAACCGATTAGTAATCAATATCTTATAGGTTTTAAATAATAGGGGCAAGGTAGGGGATTGATAAGTCAAAATGCTGATTTATCAATTAATAAAAGGTCATAAATCACTCTTCTTTACTCCCTGAAGTTGAATCTACTTCAATTCAAACGATTTTGGATGGTAAATGTTAATGTAAAAAAAGGATATAAATTTGGAAAACTCACGTCCGCATGACCTGGCCGTTCTGGTATACGATAAGCTCAGGCTAACCAAGCAAAAATTCCCACTTCCAGAACTTCAGGTGCTTGATGACTTTTTTGATTGCCTTTTTTTTTCGAGCATGTGCAAGGAGGAAAGTGATCTGATCAGGGTTACAGTAACCTTTATTGATCCTTCCAATCCAGACCCGGCACCTCCAAAACATATTGTTCCGGAAAGATGGAGTTGTATTGCTTTCGAACAGCCGATAGCGATGAACACTAAGGCTTTGGCTAAACTTTCTAAGGCTGCAGATCCGGCAAGTTCTTCACTCGCGGTTTATTATGATGAAACAGGTGGGCTTTTCATTTGGGGAATGATTGATCAGGCGATGCACTATCAAAATTTCTTAAATTATGAATCTGACACTGGTTCAGAGCAACCAGGCCTGTTTCAGGTTTCGGTAAGTGATATCGGCACGCTCCATGTACTGTTCGACTATGAACTCCTGGCCACGCTGAAGCAAAATGTACTTGTAAAGCGCTACCTGGATGTGTTAACCATCGGACCGATCTCAAAAATTCTCCGGAAAAATGCAGAATTTTTAAAAGTCAATTTAAGGGATTATATTGAAAAGGCACATCCAAAGGAGCAATATACTGATTGGGAAGACTTTTTAGATGGTCTTTGGATTCAGACTTTCTCCAGATTATTGCTCAAAATTCAAAACTATCAGCACGGAGGCGCAATTTTGATTGCTGATGACAGTATAGATCTGGACGTGAAATACAGAATACACTACGAGCGGTTAACCCTGTCTATGGTCGCTCATGCCAAAGCAGCCATTGATAATTTCGTTTCTGAGCATACAATTGAAGGGGGCATGTATGCCGGAAAAAGATCTATCAGTAAGGCACTATATTTAAAGGAGTCTGAGTCTTTTTATGATAAACAAGGCACAGCCGATGAAATTAAGGGAGCCATTAATTTTATCGCTTCGCAAACCTGTGTAGATGGTGTGGTGCTTTTTAATAGAAATATGGTTACCAATGGTTTCGGGGCCGTTTTGAGGTCGAAAAAAATGCCGAGAAAAATTTATGTTTCCTCCACAGCTACAGCTACGGCAAAATCACTGGCCGCTCATGATCCACGGCATTATGGAACCAGGCACAGGTCTATGATTGCCTATTGCTGGAATCACCCTACTTCGCTGGGGCTGGTAATTTCGCAAGATGGAGAAATCAGGGCTTTTTCTAAAATTGAAGATAAATTAATTATGTGGGAAAACATTAAGACGCGGCAATACCTTACAGACCGCTCTCAAAATCGAAAAAAGCAATAAATAGGGGGGATGGGATCAAGCAGATTTGTTTGCGGAATGTTATCTTAATCCCGGAAAATTTATACGAGTAGATTCAATTTGTTAACAGGTTGACGAGATAGAACTTAGGCTGGATGATAAGACATCAACCAGTAGGTTAATCAGCATTGAGGTTGCCATGAAACGGAGAAGAACCGTTTCTCGCAATGATCATGGCTTGATATAGCGATCGCCACTAATAGCGTTTTAAAATGTGGTTCACTCGCTATTGCCGTCTTGCTCTCCGGCATAGGAGCTGATGGAAGGAGAAGCCGTAGAATTTTTTGCACTAACGTCTCAAATACCTCAAACCCAAGGTCGTGCGAACGGCTCTTAAAACAAATCCTTATTACATAGCAAATCGAGCCCTTGCGCTACCGCCATTTAAATTTCGACGCGCTAATCTAAAATCAGATCCAAGCCTTGAGTTATTCATAAGAGTTATTTATGTTTTTATAGGTATTCATGAGCTCGCAGAAAAGCTCGGTTTTTGTTACTTTTTTGATCAAGCAAAAAAGTAAAAGCCCATCGGTGGCTAGCCGAGGCAAGGCTGCGCACAGGGAAAAGATTATAGCAGGTGATGACACCAGATAGATGAATGCTACAAGTAAAATGTCTTTTACGCTTCGTCTTTAAAAGATTTTATCGTGTCCTAACCGGACAGGCCTTTTTTCTTTTGACAGCAAAAGAAACAAAACTGCCGGCTCGCAATTTTTTTATCCAAGTCAGTAGATAGGCTTAGTCAGTGCCATCCCAAAAAATTGACCATGCCGGTCTAAGCGCAGAACGAAGAAACGGTGGTTTGGCCTTGCTAGGTAGTGATAGCAATCGCCGTTCTTGTTGTTATAAATCTAAGTCTGCATCCTAATTCTCATCATGCTATTGCCACCCTGCTATCCGGCCTAGGAAATGATGGAAGGAGAAGCCGTTGAAATTTTTGCACTAACGATTCAAATACCTCAAACCCAAGGTAGCGCGAACGGCTCCTAAAACAAATCTGTATTACAAGGCGAATCGAGCCCTTGCGCTACCGCCATTTAAATTTCTACGCGCTAATCCGACAGCAGATCCAAGCCTTGATTTTTTTGTTACTTTTTTGATCAAGCAAAAAAGTAAAAGCCCTTCGGCGGCTAGCCGAGGCAAGGCAGCGCAGCCGGAAAAGTTTACGGCGAGTGATGACACCAGCCGATAGATGAATGCTACAAAAAAATGTCTTTTACGCTTCGGGTTTAAAGGATATTATCGTGTCCTGGCCGGACGGGCCTTTTTTCTTTTGACAGCAAAAGAAACAAAACTG
>NZ_JAXCWE010000020.1:30479-41929 GCF_034045265.1 Pedobacter sp. CFBP9032
TTTTATCCAAGTCAGTAGCTGGGCTAGGTCAGTGCCATCCCAAAAAATTGACCATGCCGGTCTAAGAGCAGAACGAAGAAACGGTGGTTTGGCCTTGTTGGGAAGTGATAGCGACCGCAATTCTTGTTATAAATCTGAGTTTGCATCTAATTCTCATCATGCTATTGCCACCCTGCTATCCGGCCTAGGAAATGATGGAAGGAGAAAACGTTAAAGCTTCAACTCTAAACTTTCATACCCCCATAACCCAAGGCAGCGCGTACTCCCCCGATTCTTCATCGGGGTGCTTGTGCTGCCGAAACAAAGCTTTAACGAATTTATCCAACATCAGATCCAAGCCTTGATTTTTTTGTTACTTTTTTGATCAAGCAAAAAAGTAAAAGCCCTTCGGTGGCTAGCCGAGGCCAGCCAGCGCAGCGGGAAAAAACAACAGTATTAAAGGCATGTTGATCCGCTGCATTACTATACCTTTTCAATAATATTGTTAGAAATTAAATTAATTAAAAGGTAGCGATACATAAAAAGTACTTCCTTCATTCACTTTGCTTTCGAACCAGATATCGCCACGGTGCGCTTCCACAATTTGTTTGGAAATGGCAAGGCCAATACCAAAGGAATGTTCTCCAGATGTACCTACCCGTCTGGCATCAGTAAAAATATCAAAGATTTTGTCCTTGTGTTCCGTGGGGATTCCTATACCCTGATCTTTAATTTTGATCGTAACTTTATCTTTTGTTTTAAACATCTCAATTGTAATATCTCCACCTATCGGGCTAAACTTAATTGCATTAATAATTAAATTGCTAATTAACCGCCAGATTTTTCCGGAATTTGCCTTAATCGTAACGTTTATGCCAGAGAACATTAACTTTTGCTTTTTTGCCTTTGCCTTAAACTGAAGCAATTCAATACAGTAAATTATCAAAGAATTCAATACAACCGATTCTGTTTTTATATCGTTAGCATTGGTGTTAATATGTAATAAATCGGCAATCATTTCTAGTGAATGGGTGCAGGAAGTTTCCAGCAGATCTACCATTTTATGTTCATCTGTGGAGAGATCAGCATCTTTGAGCAGTGCCGTAATGCTAATGGCTGCAGCTAATGGACTGCGAAGATCGTGCGCTACTATCTGCATCATACGCGTGTTTTCACGCTGACTGATCTCCAACGCCGTGAGTAGCTCTTGCATTTGAATATTTTGTTCAGTGGTTTGCCGGTTAAGCATTTTAAGTTTTTTCCTGCTATGAGATAAAAAGAACAAAGTGATAATAATAACGACTGAAAATACAATCAACGCAATCAGAAAATCCTGTTGTTTTTCTTTCTCTTCGCTTAAGGAATTTAGCTTATACTGTTGCTCATTATTTTTGAAAAACATATCTATATCGCTCACCTTAAGCGTCAGATTTGCCCTATTTATAGAATCCTGCTTGTTGTAGTAAAGTTGCAGGTTAGCATACGCCTTTGGGATATTTCCGGTTTTATCATAGTACAACCACCCCAATTTATACACCCTTAATTCGCTCTCTATCGGCATGGCCTTCTCAGAATGCTTGTCTGCTAATTTAAGCCTCAACTCTTTCAACACGCGATCAGTTTTTTGTAAATGATTAAAGTCGAGGTAAAGTTTTGCCAGCTTAATTTTTGCTGTCAAGGCATCCACTTCATCAAACTTTGGCCGGTCATTAATCGCAATACTTTTTTTTAAGTATTGCTCTGCCTGATCATATTGACCTAATTTGGCATATGCTCCTCCAAGATTACCATATACGATACCCATAGAAGCGAGGATATAATCCTCTTTTAACTGATGCATCTGTGGGTATTGGTTGATTAAATATAGCGCCTTTTTATAATAAAGTGTTGCACTATCCAGCTTACCGATAAGTTCATAGGAAATGCCGATTGAATTTAGATAGTTGTGCCTAGCTAAGTAATTGTTGTATAGTGTTTTATTGTCCCTACAGTATTTACTATCACGGTAAGCCTGTTTAAAGAAATGAATAGCCTCCAGATATTTTTTTTGTTTGTATCTCACCCCACCCAGGCGATAAGTGATACCATAGGCATGGCATTTATCTAAGTTTTTAGCAGCAAAATCCTGGGCTTTGTAGTAGTAATGAAAGGCAGTATTATACTGTTTATTCATTAATTCAGCATCACCTTTGGCAAAAATTGCATCTACATACTCAAGCTTATACTGGTTTTGCCAATTATTTAAAAGCGTTAGCATACTATCTGCATACAAATTTGTTTTACGGGTATCTTCTTTTGTTGTACGATAATGCATGAATTTGACGTTTAACCGCTCATATAAATCTTTTACGCTGGGATTTTTTAAGGTACGATAAGAAGAATCAAGATAGACCATGGCTTGATCGCTCAGCTTGTAACGCCTCATTGTATCTACTTTACTTAATATTTTTTCTGCCTGATTGGATAAACCCGGATCAGTTTGCTGGGGTGGTTTTCTATTGCAGGAAGCAAAATAAAAGAGAATGATCAGACTGATTAAGATTTTATGCATAGGAGTTTATCTGGGGATAGCAGTTATCTATAAATTCTTATTCGCCCTGGTAAATGGGTTAAGTTCATATTAAACCATATAAGAATGGCTAAATGAAAAAGTAGTTTGCCGGGGATTTCAATCATGCAATATTGTTAAAAAAAATAATATATAAGCATTAGGTTATTTTGCTGATGCATTTAAATTAATTTATGATAAGTTTTTCTTTGCCCCAACAATATACACCTGCATAAACAATTTTTGACGTGGCTTAATAATGGGTTTATCGGGATGTAATTTTAAATCAGTTATCCTTCTTAAAATACCACATATTCCTATGCTAATGATAACAGCTAAATAGATAAATCATATAGGAAACTGTCTTAATACCGTTCTTTTACTCCCTGTAAATTTTTGGATATTTAAAATAGCTTATCATTTAATTTGCAATGCCGTCGATATAAACTTGTCCTGGTGCAGGTTTAATTTTGTAACCTCCTGTGCAATTTTCCTAGCGGTTTTTAAATTTCTATATCATTAGCCGAAATGAGATTGCTTCGTTTTGTTCCGTTGCTATGAAATTCTGCAGTTTTTATTCAACGAACAAAATCCCTGTTTTATGGAGTCACAATGCCTTTCTGTCTATTGGCTATTCCTCATCATATTTACTTGTAATACATTAGTTGCACGGAAATAATAAAGGGCTTAACTGGCCTTTTATCTGAACAAACAATTTTCAACTATTATATCATTAACGCTATTAACCTTCATTAAAATTTTGCAATAGTTTATGCCAAAGATAATCAACAGAATACTACCGTATTTAAGATTGCAACATAGGCTAATGATTTATTTCATTAAGCCAGGTATAAACAGATGCTGAACACATTAACCAGATAAAATAACGTACCCATTCATTACTGAGTAGAGGTTAAGTGCTAAAAAACCTTGCTTTTACTTGGCCTACATGTCATCAATACCAATCAGGATAGTACCCAAGATTAATACTGCATTAAATATGAAAAAACTCTACCCTTCTTCATGCACCAAAAAGGATCTGTTGATCTGCCAGATATTTTCAGGAGAATTACCCCTTAAAATCCCCCCAACTAACAACAATAGATGCTCTATTAATTTTTGGATGAAACTGGCATATTTATTTTTGCTGGTTTTTGGCATGCAAACGGGGTTTGCACAAGCGCAGACTAATGTAGCCCTGGGTAAAACAGTTACGTCCTCTGGTAATTTCGATGCAGTAAATTTTCCTATTTCCAACCTAACGGATGGGAACTTCAATACTATTGCACATACCAGTAATGCCAATTCGCCTACAAATGCAGAGTGGCTAATGATTGATTTGGGATCTGATGTTTTTATTAATCGCGTAAACATCGGAGACCGTCCGGGATCTAATCGGGTACGTCGTTTTATGATTGTAACCTTTCCGAGCATAGTAGGCGCTCAAAATCCATCATTGTTGCCTGCACAAGGTGGCGCGGTGAACCCTCAAAATTATCTTGACGGCGCCAATGCTTCATTGTACAATCGATTAATTTATACTCAAGCTGATCAAGTTTTTGCTAGCGACCCTTTTGGTAAGGGTACTGACGCTGTTCCAGGCCCTGCAGGTACAAGACTTGCGCCTGCCTTTCCTGGAAATACAGCGACTGCAGGTGGCCAACTGAGTCTCAATATAGGTACACATAAAGCCCGTTATGTTCTGCTGATCACACTTCAAGATGATTACCTTGATCCCACAGAATTACAGGTATTCGAAGCGCCTACTCCTTTTGTGCGTGCCTTTGTAAATGGAAGCTTTGAACAAGGTCCAACCGTTACCACCAGAAATGAATTTATTAGAGAAGATAAGGTTCCCGGTTGGAGTGCTACAGAAGCAGTAGGTATGTCAAGTAGTAATAATACTTCTGTACCTACTGACGGGAGTTTCCTCGAAATTTGGCGTTCAGGATTTAATAATGTTGTTGCCAAACAGGGTAATTATTTTGCTGAATTAAATGCTTTTACTAATGGGATGCTGGAACAGCCACCCCTTTGCGTATTAAATGGGGAAACCTTTACCTGGTCTTTTGCCCACCGGGGGCGGGGTGGTGTGGATGTAATGGCATTAAGAATTAACGATATAGACGTTGCCCGGTTTTCAGATAATAATGCTCAAGCCGGAACGCACTCTGCCGCAATTTTAACACCGGGTACCACCACACTTACGGCTCAGAATACAGACGCAAACGGATGGACGCAATATACAGGCACCTGGCGAAATACCACGGGATCAATACAAAAGGTAAGTTATGGCTACCGTGCAGTGAGCGCTTCTGGGAGTACCACAAGTGTAAGTAATGGTAACTTTATAGATAACGTTAGTTTAGCTTCTTTATCAAGTTTTGTATCATTTAGCTCAGCAACCGCTACAGGGCCGGAAACTACACCCACTGCCAATTTACCAAGATTACTTATTTCGGGCACCACTACCGCGGCTACTACTGTGCAGCTTATCGTGGGGGGAACCGCTACAAGAGGCTCAGATTATACCACGCCAACAGCTACCAGCGGAAACATAACCGTCAATATTCCGGCTGGTACCTATGATGGTACAGCGGCAACCGGAATTAATCTGGCGCCTTATATTAGGGTCAGTACCGATCTCGTTTCACCAGAGCCCGACGAAACCATTACCCTGGCTTTAACCAATCCATCTGCAGGGTTGGCGATTGGTGAATTAAGTAGCTGTACAGATGGAACATCTAATTCTACCTACACCATTACCGATTCTTGTATTCCGGCTACCGTTACCGGCCCGGCATCTGGCTGTGTAGGCGGTTCTACGCTTCAGCTTACAGGTTCAGGTACTCCGGCTACAAATAATCCCTGGGTATCCTCAAACCCCTCGGTGGCCACTGTTGACAATAACGGTTTGGTTACTCCGGTTTCTGCGGGTAATACCACGATTACTTATACTAACAACACAGGTTGTACCGCTACAATTGCGATTACCATAAATCCTCAACCCACCATTACCGGCACCACCAATGCATGTATCGGGGCAACTTCACAACTTACAGGCTCTGCTACGGCGGCTACCAATAATCCGTGGGTATCATCTAATACGGCCATAGCCACGGTGAGCAATACGGGTTTAGTTACCGGGGTTGCAGCAGGAACATCCAACATTACTTACACCAACAGCAATGGTTGTTCACAGCAAGTCACTTTTACGGTAAACGAATTGCCAACTATTACCGGTACATCTAGTGTATGTGTGGCTGGTACCACACAGCTTACGGGCTCTGCAACAGCAGCGACCAACAATCCATGGGTATCATCTAACACAGCAATAGCTACAGTAGATAATACGGGTTTAGTAACGGGAGTGGCAGCTGGCACCTCCACCATTACCTATACCAATAGTAATGGATGTATAAAGCAGTTAACGGTGACCGTTAATGCGTTGCCAACTATAACAGGAACTACTAGTGTATGCGTTGCAGCCACTACCCAGCTCACCGGTTCTGGCACGGCAGCTACAACAGATCCATGGGTATCATCAGCACCAGCCATCGCCACAGTAAATAATACGGGTTTGGTTACTGGCGTAGCGCCAGGTACCGCTGTAATTACTTATACCAACAACAATGGATGTACGCGGCAAGTCACTGTTACGGTAAATGCTATACCAACAATAACAGGAACAACAGCCGTGTGTATTGGCTCCACTTCACAATTGAGCGGTTCCCCTACAGCGGCCACTAACAACCCATGGGTGTCTTCTAATACCGCGGTAGCCACCATAAATAACACTGGTCTCGTAAACAGTGTTGCTGTCGGTACTACCACAATTACTTATACCAACAGCAACGGATGTTCGGAACAGGTAACTTTTACGGTAAATGCTTTGCCTACCATTACTGGAACATCAACGGTGTGTGTGGGCAGTACCACACAATTAACAGGATCAGCTACAGCCGCCACTAACAATCCATGGGTGTCATCTAATACCGCAGTAGCTACTGTTGATAATAACGGTTTGGTAACTGGAGTAGCTGCTGGATCAGCAATTATTACCTATACCAACAGCAATGGCTGTACACGCCAGGTAACAGTAACGGTAAATGCCTTACCAACTATCACGGGAGCCACACAAGCTTGTGTTGGAAAAACGACGCAACTTACGGGTTCTGCTACGGCAGCTGCTAATAATCCCTGGGTATCTTCAAATACCGCAGTGGCAACGGTAAGCAATACTGGTTTAGTAACCGGTATAGCCGCAGGAACAGCCACCATTACTTATACCAATAGTAATGGATGTAGCTCAACGACTGGTGTAACCATAAATACAATACCTGATGCGCCAACGGCGACTGCAGTTCAACCGACCTGTACCACAGCAACGGGTAGCATTTCGGTAACTACACCATCAGGCTCGCAATATACTTATAGCATTGATGGAACAAACTACCAGGCTTCAAAAGATTTCACCAATGTTTCACCAGGTACTTATTCAGTAACGGCCAGAAACAGCGATGGCTGTACTTCTGATGCAACGAATGTTACTATTAATGCGCAACCGACTACGCCTGCTGCACCAACAACAAGTGTAGTTCAGCCAACTTGTACTACTGCAACAGGTAGTATCACAGTAACGGCACCAACAGGATCGCAATATACCTATAGCATTGATGGCACAAACTATCAAGCTTCAACAGCGTTTAATAATTTAGCTTCAGGTACTTATTCTGTAACGACCAGAAACAACGAAGGTTGTACTTCTGCTGCAACGAGTGTTACCATTAACCCGCAACCGGCTACGCCTGCTGCACCAACAACGAGTGTAGTTCAGCCAACTTGTACTACTGCAACAGGCAGCATCACAGTAACTACACCAACAGGCTCGCAATATACCTACAGCATTGATGGCACAAACTATCAAGCTTCAACAGTGTTTAATAACTTAGCTTCGGGTACTTATTCCGTAACGACCAGAAACAACGATGGTTGTACCTCTGCTGCAACTAATGCTACCATTAACGCGCAACCGGCTACGCCTGCTGCACCAACAACGAGTGTAGTTCAGCCAACTTGTACTACAGCAACGGGTAGCATTTCGGTAACTACACCATCGGGCTCGCAATATACTTATAGCATTGATGGAACAAACTACCAGGTTTCAAAAGATTTCACCAACGTTTCACCGGGCACTTATTCAGTAACGGCCAGAAATAGCGATGGTTGTACTTCTGATGGAACTAGTGTTACCATTAATGCGCAACCGGCTACGCCTGCTGCACCAACAACGAGTGTAGTTCAGCCAACTTGTACTGCTGCAACAGGCGGTATTACAGTAACTACACCAACAGGCTCGCAATATACTTATAGCATTGATGGCACAAACTATCAAGCTTCAACAGTGTTTAATAACTTAGCTTCGGGTACTTATTCTGTAACGACCAGAAACAACGATGGTTGTACCTCTGCTGCAACTAATGCTACCATTAACGCGCAACCGGCTACGCCTGCTGCACCAACAACGAGTGTAGTTCAGCCAACTTGTACTACAGCAACGGGTAGCATTTCTGTAACTACACCATCAGGCTCGCAATATACTTATAGCATTGATGGAACAAACTACCAGGCTTCAAAAGATTTCACCAATGTTTCACCGGGTACTTATTCAGTAACGGCCAGAAACAACGATGGCTGTACTTCTGATGCAACTAGTGTAACCATTGATCCACAACCCGCAACACCGGCAACTCCAACGCTTGGTGCGGTTGTTCAGCCTACCTCATGTACACCAACAGGTAGCTTTACCATCACCAATTATAACGCAGCTTACACCTATACAGTAAGTCCGTCTGCAGGCGTAACCATTGCTGGTGACCGGGTAACGGCTCCTGCAGGAACTTATACCGTTTCAGCAACACTTGGTTCATGTACTTCTGGCGCATCAGCCAGTGTAACGTTAACCCGCCCGGCTACTTTAACAGCCGTAATCAGTTCTTCAACTAATGTTAAGTGTTTTGGTGAAAGTACAGGTAGTGCAACAGTTTCAGTGACAGGAGGCACTAGTCCATATACCTATTCATGGAATTCTAATCCGGTACAAACATCCGCTACCGCAAATAATCTAGCTGCAGGCACTTATACGGTAACTGTAACTGATGCCAGTGGTTGTTCAACCACTCAGGATGTAACCATTACTCAACCAGCCGCCGGATTAAGTATTACCGGAACGGTGATAAATTCAACCTGTGGAGCCACTAATAATGGATCGATTGATATTACACTTTCAGGTGGAACTACCCCATATACTTATCAGTGGAACTCTGGTGAAACCACACAAGATATCAGCAATAAAGCAGCTGGTACTTATACCGTAACGGTTACAGATGCCAAAAGTTGCGCTACATCATCGTCATTTACGGTAACAGCAGGTAATTGTCAGCCAACTGCAGTTAATGATTTTGGAAATACGACACCTGGAGTTCCAGTTTCTGGAAACGCAGCAACGAATGATACTCCAAGTGGTGACGGTGGTAATGTATGGTCTTTAATTGGTACCGATGGAGGTGCAACGTTGGGTTCAGTAACGATGAATACAGATGGATCGTTCACTTATACCCCAAAACCAAATACCAGTGGAACAGATACCTTTACTTATCATGTATGTGATGTAGACGGGGATTGTTCTACAGCTATAGTGACCATCACCATTGATGCATCAACATTGAACATTAGCACTACAAGTACAAATGTGAAATGTTATGGAAATAGCGATGGCTCAGCTACGGTAACGGCAACAGGTGGCACATCACCATATACTTATTCATGGAATACCTCACCGGTACAGGTAACAGCTACGGCCAGTAACCTTGCAGCGGGTAGTTATACCGTCACAGTTACTGACAATGTTGGTACCATCAGAACCGAAACGATTACGATCACTCAGCCTTCAAGTGCCTTGGTAGCGAATGTTGATATTCCACCTTTAGATGTAAAATGTTTTGGAGAGAATACGGGAAGTGCAACAGCCTCAGCTACTGGTGGCACCGGTCCATATACTTATTCATGGAATACTTCACCTGTACAAAATACGGCTACTGCAAGTAACCTCTCAGCAGGTAATTATACGGTAACAGTAACCGATGCAAATGGATGTACCGATAGCAAAAGTGTAGCTATCGCACAGCCTGCTGCTGCATTAAGCATCAATATTACATCACAAAATGTAATTTGTTATGGTGCTAATACAGGAAGTGCAACCGCTTCAGCAAGTGGAGGTACTAGTCCTTATAATTATTCATGGAACACTAATCCTGTACAGGCATCGGCCACGGCCAATAACCTTACTGCAGGTACTTATACAGTTACTGTTACAGATGCAAATGGCTGCTCAACAACGCAAGATGTAACTATTACTGAGCCAGCTGGTCCGGTACCTGCTCCAACAGTTACCAATGTACAACCAACTTGTACCACAGCAACGGGTAGCATTTTTGTAACTACACCAACAGGATCTCAGTATACTTATAGCATTGATGGCACAAACTATCAAGCTTCAACAGATTTTACCAACGTTTCACCGGGTACTTATTCTGTAACGGCCAGAAACAGCGATGGTTGTACTTCTGCTGCAACTAGTGTAACCATTAACGCGCAACCGGCTACGCCTGCTGCGCCAACGGCGAATGTAGTTCAGCCAACTTGTACCACAGCAACGGGTAGCATTTCGGTAGCTACACCAAGAGGCTCGCAATATACTTATAGCATTGATGGAACAAACTATCAAGCCTCAACGGAGTTTAATAATTTGGCCTCGGGTACTTATTCCGTAACGGCCAGAAACAGCGATGGCTGTACTTCTGCTGCAACTACAATCATTATTGATCAGGCTAATTGCCCTGCGATCCGCTTAACCAAAACCGGAACATTCGCTGATGCGAACAACAACGGCAAGGCCGAAGTAGGTGAGACGATTACTTACACCTTTAAAGTAGAAAATACCGGTAACGTAACGGTAAGTGATATTAAAATCACGGATCCGAAAGTGACGGTAACAGGTGGCCCAGTAACGCTGGCTCCTGGTGCGGTTGACGCGACAAGCTTCACCGCGGCTTATACAGTTACGCAAGCTGATGTTGATGCGGGAAGAGTAGACAATTTAGCTACCGCTACGGGTACAGATCCAAAAGGTAACCCGGTTACTGATGATTCAGAGAACGGTAATCCTACAGATCCGAACAATCCGGCTACCCCAACGTGTCCAACTTGTACGATCACGCCATTACCAGCAAGCCCTGCGATCCGTTTGACTAAAACCGGAACATTCGCTGATGCGAACAATAACGGCAAGGCCGAAGTAGGTGAGACGATTACTTATACCTTTAAGGTAGAAAATACCGGTAACGTAACGGTGAGTGACATTAAAATCACGGATCCGAAAGTGACGGTAACAGGTGGCCCAGTAACATTGGCTCCTGGTGCAGTTGACAATAATACTTTCACAGCGAATTATACAATTACGCAAGCTGATGTTGATGCAGGAAGAGTAGACAATTTAGCTACCGCTAAGGGTACAGATCCGAAAGGTAACCCGGTTACTGATGATTCAGAAAACGGTAATCCTACAGATCCAAATAACCCGGCTACCCCAACGTGTCCGACTTGTACGATTACGCCATTACCAGCAAGCCCTGCGATCCGCTTAACCAAAACCGGAACATTCGCTGATGCGAACAATAATGGCAAGGCCGAAGTAGGTGAGACGATTACTTATACCTTCAAGGTAGAAAATACCGGTAACGTAACGGTAAGTGATATTAAAATCACGGATCCGAAAGTGACGGTAACAGGTGGACCAGTAACGCTGGCTCCTGGTGCAGTTGACGCGACAAGCTTCACAGCGGCTTACACAATTACGCAAGCC
>NZ_JAXCWE010000021.1:0-39348 GCF_034045265.1 Pedobacter sp. CFBP9032
GATTCCGAACAGAGAAGTTAAGCCCACCAGAGCCGATGGTACTGCGGTAACACGTGGGAGAGTAGGTCGGTGCCAAATCTTAAAAGCCTCAAGCAGGCATTTAACAAAGAACCCTTGCAGTAACAACTGCAGGGGTTTCTGCGTTTGTAGGAAGAAGGAACAAAGAGCAAGGAGTAAAGACTAAAGCTGAAAGACGAAAGGTCAAAGCAGAAAGCTGAAAGTCGATTCTTCGTTTGTAAGAATAAGGAACAAGGATTAAAGAGCAAGGAGCAAAGAACAAGGATTAAAGACAAACGCTAAAATTGGATCCGACCAGTTTTCCTTTTGTTTTCTAGCCTAAACCTTATACTGTATCTTCCTGGAAAATGAATGAATCAGGCAACGAGTAGCGAAAGGCAAATAATCGCAGATGATCTGATTCCAAAAATCATCTCATCACATCTTACAAAATTATGCTACACTTCTTCCTGAACAATTAAATTTAATATCTCGCCATAAATTCGTATTTCATTACATTCACAAAACCATACTTTCGTTAAGAGAACAGTAATTAAGATCATATATAAAACTGATTCCTTGCAAATGTGTTAATATAATAAGGTTTGCCATAATATTTGGTTATCTTTGTTTTTAACAAAATTTATATAAAAGAGTAATGAGTTTTTTTGCAGATAAAAGAAGGGAAGTAATGGTGCATATCGAGAAGTATATGCTCGAAATGATGGATACCTACCTTAAGCCAATCGATACGAATTGGCAGCCATCTGATTTTTTACCTGATTCTACAAGTGAAAATTTTTATCAGGAAATTAGAATCCTGAGGGAAAATGCAAAAGATATATCTTATGATTTAATGGCTGTGTTAATCGGTGATACCATTACTGAGGAGGCACTGCCAACTTATGAATCCTGGCTTGCAATGGTTCAGGGACCAAGTATGAAAGAAGATGGTGGTTGGATGAAGTGGAACAGACACTGGACTGCTGAAGAAAATCGTCATGGTGATCTATTGAATAAATATCTTTATCTATCCGGACGTGTTGATATGCGCCAGATGGAAATATCTACCCAATATTTAATTGCTGATGGTTTTGATATTGGTACCGGACATGATCCTTACCGTAATTTTATCTACACTTCATTCCAGGAGTTAGCAACAAATATTTCACATAGAAGAGTTGCTTCACTGGCTAAAAAGGATGGCGATACACTTTTGTCTAAAATTTGTGGTGTGATTGCATCTGATGAGGCCAGACATGCAAAGGCTTATAAAGACTTTATGAACCGCATTTTTGAGGTGGATCCTAATGAAGCTATGCTTGCTTTCGAAGATATGATGCGTAAAAAAATTGTGATGCCTGCACACTTTTTACGAGAGGTGGGTTTAAAGATAGGCCAGACGTTTGGTCACTTTACAGATGCAGCACAACGTTTAGGTGTTTATACGGCTGTTGATTATGTAGAAATTATGCAGCAGCTTATCGAAGATTGGAAAATCGAAGGCATGCAAGATTTAAATGATGCTGGTGAAAAAGCCCGCGACTATATTATGGCACTTCCATCTCGTTTATTGAAAGTCGCTGATCGAATGAAGAATCCGACAATTGATTATAAGTTTACCTGGATAGCTGGTTAAGCTTCATCTATAAATATATTAAAGGGCCTTTTTGAATTTCATCAAGGCCCTTATTCTTTTAGCTGGTTTTTACATATTTCTGCGATACTGTCCTCCTACTTCATAAAGCGCTTTGCTAATTTGACCTAGTGAACAGACCTTACATACTTCCATCAGTTGCTCAAAAATATTTTCTCCCTGAATAGCAGATTTTTGAAGCTGTTTAAGTAAATCAGCTGATCGATCTTCATTTCTATCCTGGAATTTTTTGAGTGCATCTATCTGATATTGTTTTTCTTCTTCGGTGGCTCGGATGATCTCACCTGGAACAATAGTTGGCGAACCATTTTTATTCAAGAATGTATTTACACCTACAATTGGATATTCTCCGGTATGTTTAAGTGTTTCGTAATACAAACTTTCTTCCTGAATTTTTCCACGTTGATACATGGTTTCCATTGCGCCTAATACACCTCCACGATCATTAATCCTTTTGAATTCCGTTAGCACAGCATCTTCTACCAGGTCTGTTAATTCTTCAATGATGAAAGCACCTTGAAGGGGATTTTCATTTTTAGCCAACCCCAATTCACGGTTGATGATCAACTGAATGGCCATCGCCCTGCGAACAGATTCTTCTGTAGGTGTTGTAATGGCCTCATCATAGGCATTGGTATGCAGTGAATTACAGTTATCGTAAATGGCATATAATGCTTGTAAAGTTGTTCTGATATCGTTAAAGTCTATCTCCTGAGCGTGCAAAGAGCGTCCTGACGTTTGAATATGATACTTCAGCTTCTGCGATCTATCGTTTCCTTTATATTTATTTTTGATGGCTTTTGCCCAGATTCTTCTCGCCACACGGCCAATTACAGCATACTCAGGATCGATTCCGTTAGAGAAAAAGAAAGAAAGATTCGGCGCAAAATCATCAATGTGCATACCTCTGCTCAAGTAATACTCAACGAATGTGAAACCGTTACTCAAAGTGAAAGCAAGTTGGGATATAGGATTTGCACCTGCTTCTGCAATATGATAGCCGGAGATTGATACCGAATAAAAGTTCCTTACTTTTTCATCAATAAAGTACTTCTGAATATCACCCATCATTCGCAATGCGAATTCTGTGGAAAAGATGCAGGTATTTTGCGCCTGATCTTCTTTCAAAATGTCGGCTTGAACAGTACCACGAACAGAGCTTATTGCTTTTGCCTTGATGGCTTGATAAACATCAGTGGGCAAAACTTCATCTCCGGTAACCCCAAGCAGCATTAACCCTAGGCCACTATTTCCTTCGGGCAAAGTGCCATTGTATGTAGGGAGTGGGATGTTTTTAGCTTTATAGATTGATCTTATTTTCTGCTGGATCTCGTTTTCAAGGCCATTCTCTATAATATATCTTTCACACTGCTGATCAATTGCAGCATTCATAAAGAAACCTAACAACATCGGTGCCGGCCCATTAATCGTCATGGATACAGAAGTTGAGGGTGCACAAAGATCGAAACCAGAATAAAGTTTTTTAGCATCGTCTAATGTTGCTATACTTACTCCTGAGTTTCCAATCTTGCCATATATATCTGGTCTAACATGTGGATCCTCTCCATAGAGGGTCACCGAGTCAAAAGCTGTGGAGAGTCGATGAGCTGGCTGTCCAAGCGAAACATAGTGGAAACGTTTATTCGTTCGCTCCGGCCCACCTTCCCCTGCGAACATTCGTGTTGGATCTTCACCTTCACGCTTTAGTGGAAATACGCCTGCCGCATACGGAAATTCACCTGGTAGATTTTCGGTAAGCAACCAGCGTAAAATATCACCCCAGTCTTCATATCTGGGTAGGGAAACCTTAGGAATGTTAAGCTTTGATAGCGATTCGTAATACAAAGGCTGTTTAATCTCCTTATCTCGCACTTTATAGATGAAAAATTCTTCTTTATAAGCCTTTTTAGTTTCCGGCCATTGACGAAGTAAGCGTTTGCAGTCACCATCTAACTGCTCTTCAAAAAATGAATAGGCTTCCTGCAATCCTTCACTTAAAGATAGAGCGGGATTATCAGATGCAAGGTCAATTACGCCCTTTAGTTGGTACATTTTCCGGGCTATCGCTGCTTGCTTATCTACCCATTCATTATAGGTTTGGCTTGATTCTGCAATTTCAGCGAGGTAACGGATTCGGTCTGGCGGAATGATGTAAATCTTTTCAGATTGATCTGAAGTTAGTTCCATTTTTGCTTTGAAATCTGTGGATGTTTTAACTTTAATCTGCTGCATTAGGGCAACAAACAAGTTATTCATCCCCGGATCATTAAACTGCGAAGCCATTGTTCCGTATACAGGAATTTCTTCATCTTTCGCCTCAAAAATATTATGGTTGCGTTTATACTGCTTACGTACATCCCGAAGGGCATCTAGGGCGCCACGTTTATCGAACTTATTAATCGCAACGAGGTCTGCGAAATCAAGCATATCGATTTTTTCCAGCTGTGTTGCCGCACCAAACTCGGGTGTCATTACATAAAGTGACACATCGCAATGTTCAGTAATTTCTGTATCAGACTGGCCAATGCCGGAAGTTTCTACAATAATTAAATTATAACCGGCAGCTTTACAGATATCAATGCTTTCCTGAACGTTTTTCGATAAGGCCAGATTTGCTTGTCGCGTGGCGAGTGACCGCATGTATACCCTTGGATTATTAATTGCATTCATCCGGATCCGGTCTCCAAGCAGAGCACCCCCGGTTTTGCGTTTCGAAGGATCAATGGAGATAATGGCAAGTGTTTTTTCTGGCACTTCTACCAGAAAACGACGGACAAGTTCATCTACCAAGGAGGATTTTCCGGCTCCACCTGTTCCAGTAATACCCAGGATTGGTGCTTTATTGTTTTTGGATAGGCGTTTAAGTTCATTCACGAAAGATTGCGCACCTTCTGGATCATTCTCTGCCACGGTTATCGCAGCTGCAATTGCCTTCACTTCCTTTTTAGGAATAGAGATCAGCTCGTCTGTGATTTTTTCTTTGGTGATGAAATCGGTTTGAATCAACATATCATTGATCATTCCCTGTAATCCCATTTTGCGACCATCATCTGGTGAATAGATTTTGGTAATTCCATATTCCTGCAATTCTTGAATCTCTGTTGGCAAAATAACACCGCCGCCACCAGCAAAAATTTTGATATGACCCGCACCTCGTTCCTGAAGCAAGTCATACATATATTTAAAATATTCGATATGTCCACCCTGATAAGAAGTCATGGCAATGCCCTGAACATCCTCCTGAATGGCACAATTTACCACTTCATCAACTGAACGGTTATGTCCAAGATGAATCACTTCGGCCCCTGAAGACTGAAGAATTCTACGCATAATATTTATGGTTGCATCATGGCCATCGAAAAGTGAGGCTGCCGTAACAAATCTAATTTTATTTTGTGGCCTGTATATTTCTACTTGTTGCATACTAAAGGATTTAAAGCGATATAAAATCAAATTTTACTGCTTGTTCCCAATATATTTGGTTCAACAAATGTAGCAAAATAAGCTACTTTAACAGCTAATACTCTAAACCGTTACGGCCTTTGGTTCAGCTACGATCCATAACTCTGCCATTCATATTCATTGCTTCAACCACCATAGATCGTTTATTATGGGTGGTGTCTAAAAGATGTTAGATATTGTTTTAACCATATAGACATATTAGGACATATAGGCCAAAGTTTGAGTTATGTATTATATTCTTAGATGAGCTAAGGTGCCTAAGGTGGTAAGCTGTATAAAAAAGATGTTAGATATTGTTTAAACCATATAGACATATTAGGGCACTTAGGCCAAAGTTTGAATTACGTATTATATTCTTAGATGAGCTAAGGTGCCTAAGGTGGTAAGCTGTATAAAAAAGAGGTTAGATTTTTTTAACCATATAGACATATTAGGGCACATAGGGCAAAGTTTAAGTTATATATTATATTCTTATGAGCTAAGGTGCCTAAGGTGGTAACCTGTATAAAAAAGATGTTAAATACTGTTTTAACCATATAGACATATGAGGCCATATAGACCAAAGTTTGAGTTATATATTACATTCTTAGATGTGCTAAGATGCCTTAGGTGGTAAGCTTTATAAAAAAGAGGCTAGATTTTTTTAACCATATAGACATATTAGGCATATAGGCCGAAGTTTTAGTTATATATTATATTCTTAGATGAGCTAAGGTGCCTAAGGTGGTAAACTGTATAAAAAAGATGTTAGATATTGTTTTAACCATATAGACATATGAGTGCATATAGGCCAAAGTTTGAATTATATTTTATATTCTTAGATGAGCTAAGGTGCCTAAGGTGGTAAGCTGTATAAATAAGACGCTAAATGCTGTTTTAACCATATAGACATATAACCCGAAGTTTGAGTTATATATTATATTCGTAGATGAGCTAAGGTGCCTAAGGTGGTAAGCTGTATAAAAAGGATGTTAGATTTTTTAACCATATAGACATATTAGGGCATATAGGCTAAAGTTTGAGTTATATATTATATTCTTAGATGAGCTAAGGTGCCTAAGGTGGTAAACTGTATAAAAAAGATGTTAGATATTGTTTTAACCATATAGACATATTAGGGCATATAGGCCAAAGTTTGAGTTAGGTATTATATTCTTAGATGAGCTAAGGTGCCTAAGGTGGTAAACTGTATAAAAAAGATGTTAGATGTGTTTTAACCATATAGACATATTAGGGCATATAGGCCATAGTTTGAGTTAAGTATTATATTCTTAGATGAGCTAAGGTGCCTAAGGTGATAAGCTATATAAAAAAGATGTCAAATACTGGTTTAACCATATAAACATATTAGGGCATATAGGCCAAAGTTTGAGTTATATATTATATTCTTAGATGAGCTAAGGTGCCTAAGGTGGTAGGCTATATAAAAAAGATGTTAGATTTTTTTTTACCATATAGCCATAAAACAAAAAACTATGCTGGTGGAGCATAGTTTCATGATTTTTATTTGTTCGTAATTTCTGTAATTGGTTCACCAACATTGCCATTTGGCATTTGTATATGGAGGAGTGCAGCAAGGGTAGGTGCAATATCCGTCATGTAATGCGTTTTATTGGATGCGCCCGGCTTTATTCCCCAACCCATGAATACCAAGGGAATGTGGGAGTCGTATGGGTTCCAGTTTCCGTGTGTGGTGCCGGTACTGCTTCCGTTAAACCAGTTCGGATTAAGGATATAATAAAGATCTCCGCTTCGTTTGGCATTATAACCATTGGTGATCATTTTTTTCTGAACTTCTGGTAACGTTGCTTGCGAAATTCTCGAAATATCAACGACGTTTGCAAAACCATCCAGCTTTTTAAGAAAATCAATCGAAGCCGATTTAATGACATCAAAGCTTACATCACCCTTATCTGTTTTGTCGTGATCGAAAATGATTTGGTTATTCATTGATCTCAGAACCAGATTATTTACCTTGAACTTTTCATTTAAATATCCGTTAAGTTTAGCAGCAATATCTCTATCGCTCACTACACCAGCAGGGAGTTTATTCTTTTGCATAAAGCCGGGTACATGTGCAGCACCGTGATCTGCAGTTAAGAAAATGGTATAGTTTCCTTTGCCAACTTGTTTATCGAGATAGTTAAAAAATTCTTCAAAATCCTTGTCTAACCGCAGGTAGGTATCTTCTGCTTCAATAGAATTTGGTCCGTATTGGTGACCAACATAATCAGTTGCTGAACAGCTCACAGCAAGAAAATCAGTAATGTTATCCTTGCCTAAATCTTCAGAGAGGATTGCCAGCTTTGCCAAGTCTAAGGTGATGGTATTGCCATAAGGTGTGCTTCTGATGGCATCGTAATTCTTACCTGTAAACTGGGCCAGGCTATGCGGAAAGGTGCTTGATTTTCCTTCATAAGCTTGTTCATCAGCTGTGCTGTTTACGTAAGTATCAATCGGGTATAAAGTTTCCCAGTTTTTCGCGTAAAATTTATTGGCAAGTTTCAGTTTGTTGTAGTCGGCAATCCAGGTAGGCACTTCATTCATGTAATATGAGCTCGTAATCCAGTTTCCTGTGCTTCCCTGGTACCAGTATGCCGCATTTGCTGCGTGACCAGCTGGCAGGATAGAACCCCGGTCTTTCAATGAAATTCCAATTACTTTACCTTTAAAGTTGGTGGCAATGCGTAATTCATCTGTAATGGTATTGCTCAGCATGTTTTTTGGAGACATGTTGCCTTCTGATGAAGGTGTACTTCCAACAGTAACGACTGAAGTATCTTCTGTGCAGTACATATTTTTCTTCGTTTCAGCATCGTACCAGTCGTTGCCAATAATGCCATGAATTGCCGGTACTGATCCGGTGTAGATACAGGTATGGCCGCAAGCTGTGTACGTTGGTGTGTAAGGGATGTACGTGTTTTCTGCAGAAAAGCCTTCGTTAATTAACCTTTTAAAACCGCCATTTGTATACCTGTTATAATATCTGTATAAATAGTCCCAGCGCATTTGATCGACAACCAAACCAACTACCAGCTTTGGGCGGGCAACTTCTGCAGGAAAATTTTTAGGTTGACTGGCGGAAGCTTTTTTGGTTTGCGCCGATGCGATTGAACAAGATAAGAGCGAGAGGGAAAAGAGTAAATAAGAAATTTTCTTCATTCTATTTTTATATAAAGGCCTAAATTAAGGATTTTAAGATGAAGAACTTTTGAAGTTTTTGTAAAGTTTTTATATCGCTTCGGCCACTACAAAAGTACTGCCACCTATAAAAACAAGGTCTGAAGGACCTGCGTTTTTAATCGCTGTTTCCTTTGCGATCGAAACTGAAAGATAAGCTTCACCATGCAGATTAAAAGTTGCTGCCTGTCTAGCTAATTCGGCTGTTGATAAGCCTCTTTCCAGATCAGGTTTACAAAAATAATACGCTGCGTCTTTAGGTAGGAGTGACAACACCTTCGAAATATCTTTGTCGTTTACCATTCCAAACACGATGTGCAAATTTTCATAAGGTGTTTGACTGATATTTTTAACTACTTCTGTAATTCCGGCTTCGTTGTGTCCGGTATCGCAAATTACTAAAGGGCTGGTTTGCAAAATTTGCCATCGGCCTTGTAAACCAGTGTCGTTCTTCACACTTTTTAATCCATTATAAATACTTTCTTCAGCAATTTTAAATTCGGTTTCTATGTCTAAAACATGCAATGCTTCTAAGACAGTTAGTATGTTTTTATGCTGATAGACGCCAGTAAGGTCACTTTGCAGATTTTTGTATTTGATTTTGTCTTCCTGAAATACTGATAACGAAAGTAAGTTATCCTTCAATTCAAAATCCGCTGCCTTTAAATGCTGATCTGCAAATACAATTGGTGCATTGACTTCTTCAGCTTTTGTACTAAAAACAGCTGATGATTTGTCCTGTGTTTCACCGATGATAACAGGTATGTTGTTTTTGATGATGCCCGCTTTTTCTCGGGCAATTTCCTCAATAGTGTTGCCAAGCATATTCATGTGATCCAAGCTAATATTGGTAATCACAGAAATTAGCGGTGTGATAATGTTGGTGGAATCTAAACGACCGCCTAAACCAACTTCGATCACCGCAATGTCTACTTCGTTTTTAGCAAAATGATCAAAAGCCATGGCTACCGTAACTTCAAAGAAGGAGGGTTGAATCTCTTCCATAAGAGATCGTTGTGCGGCTACAAAATCGACAACCGCTCGCTTAGGCATCATTTTTCCATTGATCCGGATGCGCTCCCGAAAATCTTTGAGGTGTGGTGAAGTATACAGACCTGTTTTGTAACCCTGTGCCTGCAGCACTGAAGCCAGCATGTGAGATGTTGAACCCTTGCCATTGGTGCCAGCCACATGAATACTTTTAAACTTACCTTGTGGATTATCAATTGCTGCACATAATAAAATGGTATTGGTTAAATCCTTTTTAAACGCTGAGGCGCCAACACGGGTAAACATTGGAAGTTTACTGTATAGAAAATCAAGTGTTTGCTGGTAATTCATGCCGCAAATATACATCAAGGGAATTCAATGTGAAATTGAATGGTATCAAATTTATGGTAAGCTGGGATAACTAATGTGGGTGTTAAATTCTATACGGCTTGAACACAAAAGCACAGATATACCTGTGCTTTTGTATGATAAAGATTATAAAGTAAAATTCTTTGAATTGAATCTAATTTACCCCAAAATTAAAGGTCACTAAGCCAGTCTGATTGTCTCCACCTTCTTCTGCTTTAATAATAGAAGAATTTAAAACCGCCTGAATACATTTATTAACCAATTCAGTATCAGTTGTGGTAGATCCTTTAAGATTTTGAGTTGCTTTTACTATTTTTCCGTTTCGGTTAAAATATACCCTGATTACAATCCGGCCTGTTTTCTGACCATCATCTGTTGGTTTTTCTAAATTGGCGAACCGCCTTAACGGAAGGGGGGTATTTCCAAATCCCGATCCACCTGCACCATAATTATTGGCTAAAGGATCGCCGTTAACAGAACCTTGATTACCTGGTGTGTTTCCAGTTCCATCTCCGCCACCCTGACCAGTACTTTTCTTGCCTTTATAAAGTGCATTTTGATTTACTACGGGTTTCGAAGGTTTATCTTCAGTTGCTGTAGTTGGGGTAGCAGCTTTTGTTTTAGTTGGCTTTGTATTTACGGCAATTGCCTCTTCTGTACTTTGTGTCTGAATTTCCTTTTCACCAGTTTCTACGGTGGTATTATCCGTAACTTTTTCTTCCGGCACTACTTTATCTGGTGCCTTATTGTTGGCATTGGGATCTGCTGAGGGCTCTTCAATACTGGTATAATCATCACCCATCCCGGTTTCAGCAGTACCATAATTAACCACCATACCGCCCATTCCTATTTCTTCGGGTGGTTCAAAAGAATTTATCACGATCAAAAAGCTAATCGCAAGCAAAACAGCCATGATTCCGCTGGAAATGGCAATGGCTTTTGGATAATTATTTTCTTCTGTAGTATTCATTATTTTTTAGGCTCTACAGCTAAAACGAGTTTTAATTTCAATTTGTTTGCCACATCATAAGCAACCATAATATTTTCTGCCGGAACATTCTTCGCAACATAAAGTACGATTGTCATATCTGGCGCTGCCTGTTGGTAAACTTCTATGGCTGATTGTAAACCTTCAGCAGGTACTGGTTTTTTATCAACGAAATAATTGAACTTATCGTCTATACTTACTGTCACTGCTTTCTTCGCCGTCGACTGTTGTCCGCTGCTGGATTGTGGCAATAACAATTTAACCACCTGTGGATTTACGACAGCAGAGGCCAATAAGAAAAACAGCATCAGAAAGAACATAATATCGTTCAGTGCCGATGTATGTACTTCTACACTTCCTTTTGTTCTTTTGCGTAAATTCATTACTTGCTCGGTTCTTCTAATAAATCAATAAAATCAATAGCATCAGTTTCCATTCTCAGGATAATCTTCTCTACCATAATATTAAGGATGTGATACAAAACATAGGCAATTATACCAATGATTAATCCAGATGCAGAGGTGATCATTTTTGTATATAAACCACCAGAAATGGTACCAATCTCAATTGCTCCTTTTATGGATACCTGGTGGAAAATGGTAATTACCCCAACAATAGTTCCAACGAAACCAAGCATGGGTGCAATACCAGCCACAATTCCAAGAATACTAATGTTCTTCTCTAATTTAGAAACTTCTAATTTACCCACGTTTTCAATGGCGCCTTCAATATCTTTAATCGGGCGACCGATACGTTTCAAACCTTTTTGCAACATGCGGGAAAGGGGAGAATTGTTGTTTTTTAATAATGACATTGCGCCATCTAAATTACCGGATTGAATGTAAGACCTGATCTGTCCCATTAAATTCGACTCATCTTTAGTGGCCTTTTTGATGGTTAAATAACGTTCAACAAAAATAACTAAGGCTAGAAAAGCTAAAAAGGCCAGAGGAATCATTACCCAACCGCCTTTAAACAGCAGGTCGATAAAGTGAAGTTCTTCTGGTGCTGGTGTTAACGCCTGGTTAACCGCATTTGCTGAGTCTTGAATCGCTTGCGTGGTGTCTTGAATTAATAAAGTAATCATTATGGTTGTGTGTTGTTAAATACTTGTTGAACGAAAAATCCTTTTCCTTTAAGTCTTTTTTGTATAATTTCTTTTTGTTCTTCTGCTTCCCGTTGCGTTTTAAAGCTTGCTACGCTCACTTTTTTTAGGCGGCCAGGCAGGTTAGCGATTTTTGCTTTTAAACCAATTTTTTCCATTTGCTTTACAAATACCAAAGCCTTTTTCTCTGATTGAAAAGAAGCTGCAATAACATCAAACGTAGAAGGACCACTATTTGGTACAACTTTTATTTCTTTTGGTGTTTCTGCAACTGGTTTAACTACTGGTTTTTCAATTGCTTTTACTACCGTATCTGTTTTTTTCTCCACCTGATTTACCTTCAGGATACTATCTGTTTTGGCAATCGAATCTTGTTTCGCTTTAACTGTATCTACTGCAACCTTTGGCGAATCCACTACCGTACTCGCAGCCGCTATGGGCTCAGATTGTCCAGTAAATAATTCTGGTTTAACAAGATAAGTAATCGCCGCGAGGATAATTAATATCAAAATTACGATTGTAACCTTTAACCAGGTAGACATGCCTTGTGGCTTTTCTTCTTCCTGCACCATCGGATCGTGACCAAAGCGGTTCGGATGCTCTGCGTGTTGTTCCTTTATAAATTGAGGCGCCTCAATGATTGGCTCTTCTATTTTAGCATCTTCCTCCAAATTAAGATAAGTTTTGGGCGCTTCGGTTTCAGCTGTATAGCCAAAGCGAAAACGATTTGGGTCTTCCTGATGGGTAATTATAGATTCGATATGGCCTGCTGTCGTAATAGGAGGCGTACTTGTTTTTTCAGTTTCAGAAGAACTAGTTTCTTCTTCTGATGCTGGCGGATTTCCAAAACGATTCGGATGTTCAGCGTGTTGCTCTTTTATAAATTCTGGTGCCTCAATTACAGGTTCTGATGTATTCAAATCTCCCGTAGTTTCCTCCCGGGAATTAATCGATGGAGATTCAGAATCAGTAATTGCCCTAACTGCTTCCTCATCTTCAGGGGTATGACCGAAGCGATTTGGATGCTCCGTGTGTTGCGCTTTTATAAATTCCGGTGCATCCGTTACTGTTTCTTCATTTTTAACATCATCTTCGAGATTGCCTTCTGTTCCTTTTAAATTTGTAGAATCAGCATCAGAAGCTGTAATTGCTTTAACTGCTTCTTCATCTTCAGGGGTATGACCGAAGCGATTTGGATGCTCCGTGTGTTGCTCCTTAATAAAATCAGGAGCTTCCGTAACTGCATCAGCTGGTAAAGTATGTTTCAAAGTATTTTTGAAATCATCATTCACTTCGTCTAACTCAATATTTTCTATTTCAGGATGTTTGGCATCCTTTTCTTCAGGAATGATGTGAACAGGAACACTTGGTGCTTCAGCAATTTCCTCGTAGGTTTCAGACTCATCATCTTTCAATTCATTTAGTTCGCCTTCTACAACACTGGTTTCAACCAATGCAGGTAAGCCAAAAAACTCAGATCCGTAATTGATGTTTTGCGCTGGTTCAAAGCTTAAACCCTCGTGCTCTGTAAAATATAATCTTCCTATACTCGGTAAAATGGCTTCGTTTTCCTGAGCCAGTTTTTCAGTAGTTTCTTCTACAAATTGGGTGATATAATGATTTGCGCTTCCAACAGAAATATTTTGTTTAGACGAGATATAAGCAGGAAGTAAATCCTCTTCTCTAACATCATGCGAAAACTGCAAGGTAAAGCCGGGAGGTAAAAAAGATTGTTTTTCTTTATCGTATCTCCCAGGATATTTCTTTTTATAAAAGGTGCCTAAGCCGGTAATACCAATTTCTTTGTGTTGTTGTAAGAGTTCAAAAAGAGATGACGAGATATCCATTCTGTAAAATTATCGTTTTTGATTTAAAAAGTATATTCATTTAAACTGTTTTGGAGACCTTTTTTGAAAAATGTAAGTAGACAAAGCCCGGAAATAGGGAAGGAATGAATAATTTTTATCATGCAAATTTTACGGTTTAAACGAATCGATATCTGTATTCCTCCAAAGATAACGGTTACAAAGATAAAAATGGTATGTTAACAGGCAAATGGGGCACAAAATATAATATTATCTTTCCGGCTTAGCATAATCTAAAAGGATTTAGAAGGATGTAGTTATATAAAAATAGTTAATCTATCGATTTGGTAGATTAACTATTTTTTTTTACGTTTGCCATCGCGATGAATACAACTGGAACAATTCTTAATCAAGTACTTAAGGTGTCAGCTTTGCCATCGTATCTATCAGCCATTCTACATTTATTCAAAAACCTTTATTGTAGTTGAACGCACTATGAATATCCGTCAATCCTTAACCAATCCGATCTCTGAACTTATGTGTTGAAAGTCTATAAAAAAACCGGCAAGGAAGCCTCACCGGTTAATTGGAATATCAGTTCTGTAACGCCAATCACGCACTGATATCCGCTCAGCTTTATTCAAATGAAATAATCATTTACCTAAAACCAGTTTAAATATGGAAATATTTCTCCATAAGAAAAAGTATATTCTCAAAGCCAGCCTTATTTTCTCTTTTTTATTGCTGTCTGCTTCCAACAAACTCTTTGCTCAGGTAGAACCACCTCCGCTCATTAATTCGAATCTACAGGGTGTAGTGATCGATTCGGCCACCAAACAACCTTTACCGGGTGTGGTGGTTCGTATTAAGGGGGTTACGCACTTGGTATCAACAGACGGCGATGGTAAATTTATGTTCGTTACCGGCCAGAAATTACCTTATACCTTAATCTTAAGTTCAGTGGGTTACCAAACCAAAGAACTCGTAGTTTCAACCAGTCCGATCACGATTCGCTTAAAAGAAACCAACAGTCAGCTAAACGATGTTGTGGTTGTTGGTTACGGCAAACAAACCAGAAAATCGTTAACTGGCGCGGTATCTACTATTGCTGTTGATGAAGTAAGAACAAAACCCACCGCTACATTTGCGGAACAATTGCAGGGTAAAGCACCTGGTTTACAGGTTAGTACGTCAACTGGAGTGCCGGGCGATGGGATGTTTATCCGAATTAGGGGAACTACTTCTATAAACGCCAGTAATGATCCGCTGTATGTAATAGACGGCGTTTATGTAAACAGCGGATCGTTACAACGCATTACCACACAAGGTCAGGCTAATAATCCGTTATCAGACATTAATCCTGATGATATCGAAAGCGTAACCGTATTAAAGGATGCTGATGCAACAGCGATTTATGGTGCCAGGGCAGCTAACGGTGTCATTTTAATTACTACGAAACGCGGAAAATACAATACCGGGCCAAAGGTAAGCCTGAGTGCCTATGTGGGTACTGCAAAAGCACCTAAGTTGTGGGAGCTGGTTACTGGTCCGCAGCATGCAGAACTGGTAAATGAATTTTATAGAAATTCGAATGCAGATGCCATTGCCATTGCTGCAGCTAATGGCACTAATCCGGCGACCACCTATCGTTTTCAACCTTTCAGGGCATTAACAGATAACCCGGCCGCATCTCCGGCTCCACGCGGTTTGCCTCAGGAACAAAGTACGTACGATAGATTGAGTAAAACTTTCAGGACCGGATTTTTGCAAAATTACGATGTATCTGTTTCGGGAGGTAATGATAAAACGACTTATTATATTGGTGGTGGGCTGAATAAACAGGAGGCAACTTTAAAAACAAATGATTTTAGAAGAGGCAGCTTTAAAATTAACCTTGATCAGAAAATTGGCGACCTTATTACGATAGGAACAAGTAATATTTTGACCCAAACTTACCGTACAAATGCGAGGGTGGGCGATGGACCACAGGGTGGCATTCTTCAATCTGCCTTACATACCCCAACCTATTTACCAGAAGTGAACGCCGATGGAACACCTGGAAAGTGGGCGGGATTTGATAATCTGGATGTGTTGCTGGCCAATACAAACATGAATAGTACGAGTAATCGGTTAATCAGCAATGTGTATGGTGAAGTAAAAATTCTTAAAGACCTGACTTTTAAAACAAGCTGGAGTGTTGATTATAACCAGTACGATGAATACCAATACTGGAATAGCTTAACCAATTTAGGAATTGCCAATAGAAACCTGGGTTCAAACAGCGTTAGTGATAACACCATCTGGACGAATGAACAAACCTTAAATTATACCCATACTTTTGGTAATCATAGTTTTGGCGCACTAGTCGGAAACTCTCTGCAAGGTTCTGTGAGCAAACAGGTTTTGGCCCAGGGAACCAATTTTCCAAATGACTCTTTTCAGCAAATCGCTTCTGCGGCAACCACAACGTCATCGGCTTCTGAGACGAAATATACCTTATCCTCATTTTTTACGCGGTTAAATTACAATTATGCAGGTAAATATTATGCCGTTTTCAGTGTTCGTGGTGATGGCTCATCCCGTTTCGGTACCAATCACCAATGGGGATATTTTCCATCGGCCGGGGTATCCTGGCGCATTAACAAAGAAAACTTCTTAAAAGATGTCGCTGTAATCTCTGACTTAAAACTAAGAGGCAGTATCGGAATCACCGGTAACCAGAACGGAATCAACGATTTTGCATCACGCGGGTTATGGGGAGCGGGTGCGAACTACCAAAACAATCCCGGTACCGTTGCCTCGCAACTGGCCAACCCTGATTTGAAGTGGGAAAGTACCCGTCAAACCAATATTGGTCTGGATTTGAGTTTGTTTAAAGATCGTTTAATCATTAGCGGAGATGTGTATGAAAAATATACAAGCAATTTACTGCTTAACCTCCCGCTGGCATCAAGCAAAGGTTTTTCATCGATATTAACCAATGCCGGTGAAATGAGCAACAAAGGTTTCGAATTTAATGTAAGCAGTGTAAATATCGATCATGCTTTCAAATGGAATACGAATTTCAACATTTCTAGAAATATCAACAAAATTGAGAAACTACCAACGCCAGTTGTGGCTGCGTATGCTGCGCAGCGGATGGTTGAAGGTTTATCGATGTATACTTTCTTTGTGTACAATCAATTATATGTAGATCCACAAACTGGAAATGCAGTGTATGAAGATGCAGATAAAAATGGAGTCATTAACGCAAATGACATTGTTCCGGTAGGAAATGCGTTGCCGAAATTTAGTGGAGGGTTAACTAATAATTTCAGCTACAAGAGTTTTGATCTGTCGGTATTTTTCAACTTTGTTTACGGCAACAAAGTGTACAATAATAACCATTATTTTCTGGAAGGTGGCGGAACCCGCGACGCCAACAGGGCGATGGATGTATATCAATTGGATCGCTGGCAACAACCTGGGGATATTACCGCTATGCCAAGGCTTACGGCTTATGGCCAGAATTACACCATCAGCCCGACCAGCAGGAACATTGAAGATGGTTCATTTATTCGCCTAAGTAATGTAACATTAGGCTACAACATTCCGAAAAGCATCACTAAGAAAGCTAAAATGTCTGCCGTTCGAATTTACGCAAGTGGGTCAAATCTGGCTTTGTGGACCAAATACAAAGGGCCGGACCCGGAAATCAATGTGTCATCATCTGCAACGGTGTTAGGTTATGACCTGGGAACCCCTCCGGTACCAAGAACTTTCCAAATCGGCGCAAACATTACATTTTAATCATGGCAACAATTATGAAAAAAGTAATTTACATTATGTCCCTCGTGGTACTGTTTTCTTCCTGCAAAAAGTTTCTGGAGGTAGAACCACAACTTCAGGTAGATCAGAATCAGGCAATTATTAATGCTGGTTCTGCGACAACCGCTGCTAACGGTCTTTTTAATTTGCTATCCAGCAACGGTTATTATGGATCAAATTTTCCCGCACTTTCTTACCTTTCTGCTGGCGATATCCAATGGTCTGGTTCGCAATCTGATCCGAATGAAATTACCAAACATTTAACATCGGCAACCAATGGCTACGTGCAATCTGCCTGGACGGCGATTTATAGAACTATTTCGCAAGCCAACTATATTATAGATAAAGTTCCTGGCGTAACCGATCCTCAGTTTTCAACCGCCTTAAGAAATCAATACTTAGGTGAAGCTTACTTCGTACGTGCACTTTCTTATTTTGATCTGGCGAGAGGTTGGGGCGGAGTACAGTTGATTTTGAAACCAACCAATACTTCTTCCGATAATTCTGACATTCCACGAAGCAGTTTAGCCGATACTTATGCACAAGTGCTCAAAGATTTAAACGCCGCAGAAACTTTGGTACCTGCTGCTGTAAATAGAAACCGGGTGTCTCTTCGTACCGTGCAGGCACTTAAAGCGAGGTTTTATTTATACCAAAAAAATTGGGCATTGGCAGAGCAGTTTGCTACATCCGTAATCGGTGATAATGCAACCTATTCGTTAGTTGCGCCTTATAGTGCTTTTTTTGCAAATAATGCATCAAATACCAATGAATCTATCCTGGAATTGGCCTATACCACATCAAATACCAATAACCACAGCAACTGGTGGCTTCCACCTGCTTTAGGCGGCAGAAGGGAATGGTCGCCAAACGATGCTTTGGTAGCACAATTAAACAACCCAGCTGTAGGTGGAAACCGGAATGCGTTAATTGCCAGAACAGCGCCTCCGGGCAACTTGTGGTATGGCCGGTTATATTACCGCAACCCGCTTGGAACGGACCCTGCCTACCTCATCAGGATTGCTGAACTTTACCTGATCCGCGCAGAAGCAAGGGCTTATCAGGGTAATTTAACTGCTGCAACTGCAGATCTAAATGCTGTTAGAATCAGGGCTGGTCTTAACCCAACCACAGCCTCCACACTGGCAGGACTTTTATTGGCACTGGAGAATGAGCGTCAGCTTGAATTCGCATTTGAAGGCGACCGCTGGTTCGATCTTGTTCGCACAGATCGGGCACAAACGGTTTTAGCACTGCCAGATAAGCACCTTTACCTATTTCCAATTCCTTATAATGAAACATTGGTTGATCCACAACTTGCGGGTGCAAACCGTAATCCAGGTTATTAACATGAGTATGAAAAAAATAACATTAACTGTTTTTGCTCTTGCAGCATTTGGTATTTCAGTCCTGGCGCAACAGTCGCCGATTACAATAAAAAAGTCAGTTACCAGGCATGGGCCGGAGCAAGGCAGCCTGATTATTATTGGCGGCAATGTGGGTGCGCAACGAGATATCTGGGATAAATTCACCGAGCTTGCCGGTGGGAAAGAGAAGGCAGTACTGGTGGTGGTGACTACAGCCACAGGCGATTCTGCGGCCTTCGATCAAAAAGGGGTGGAAGAAGTGAAGCGGCAAACCGGAATTAAAAATGTGACGCTTTTGCATACGAGCGACATCAAAGAAGCAAATAGCGAAAAGTTCATTGCGCCGCTAAAAAAAGCAACTGCCGTTTATTTTGAAGGTGGCAGGCAATGGCGAATAGCAGATTCTTACCTCAATACGCTCACGCACCAGGCTTTTATCGAGGTACTTAACCGAGGTGGTGTAATTGCGGGCAGTTCTGCAGGTGCAACTATTTTAGGTTCCTTTTTGTGGCGTGGAGATACCAGAGGTGCGCACATTTTGGTGGGTGATCATACCCAGGGTCTTGCTTTTCTTAAAAATTCTGCCATTGATCAGCATTTACTAGTGCGCAACCGGCAGTTCGATCTGGTAGACTTTATCCGTAAATCTCCTGAACTGATTGGCATCGGCCTGGATGAGGCTACTGCAGTGTTGGTGCAGCAAGATACGCTTCAGGTATTGGGGAAATCTTTCGTGGCCATTTACGATTATGCACATATCATAAATGATAGCAATAAACATGTGGCAGATGGCCGGGAAGATTTTACGACTTCAAGCGGTCCTTTTTTCTTTTTAAGAAATGGGCAGCGGTATGATTTAGCTGCCAGAAAGGTAATTGCTGAGGCAAAGAAAACCAATACTGCAAAAAATTAGCATTGAAAAACGTCAAATCAGAATTAAGGTAATGACTCAAACGCACAGTATTTCTGCAAGCCAATGGACAGACAATGAAAAGCTGATCTTTCGCTTCTTTTTCATTTTTTTTCTACTTCAGGCCCTTCCACTAAGTGTCGATCTCTTTAAGCTTTTATTCGGCTTCAACTGGCTGTATATATCTTATGGAAATATTTTTGACCTCACCCGTTTAGCTGCGAAGTTTATCCCAGGTACAGACAGTTTAGTTAACTGGCTTATTGTAGCCGTAATCGCGTTAATCGGGGCTGCCTTTTGGTCGCGTTCGAAACATAAAAATGCCAACTACAATGAACTCTATTATTGGCTCAGGGTATTGGTAAGGTACCGTTTGGCTATCGGAATTATTGGTTACGGCTTCATTAAATTTTTCCCCATGCAGGCGCCCTTTCCTTCCATAAGTAATCTAAATACCAGTTATGGAGATTTTACCAACTGGAAGCTTTTTTCGATGAGCTTAGGCATTGTTCCTGGTTATGAATCATTCTTAGGCGCAGTTGAAATTCTGGCTGGTTTGCTGTTGTTCTTTCGTAAAACGGCAACAGTTGGGGCGGTTATTATTCTGGTTTTTACCGGCAACGTGTTTATCTCAAACCTAGCTTATGAAGGTGGCGAATACGTTTATGCCCTGTACCTCATCAGTCTTGCTTTATTTATTTTGTGGTTTGATGCGCTTAGAATTTACAACCTCATTGCGCTGGAGCGCCCGACACAGCCAAATGGTTTTAAACCGTATTTTAACAACAATTTAAGGTCTATTCGTACCGCAGCAAAAGGATTTATTATTTTCTTTTTTGTCTTCTTCTATGGATTTAAAACCTATTCCGGTTCGCGCCATAATCCTTATCAGTTTCCCAAAACGAAAGGTTTGCCGGCAGCTGCTGGAATATATAATGTGAGTGAATTTAGAATTAATAATAAAACGCTGCCCTATAATCCTGCTGATCCCATTAGATGGAAAGATGTGGTATTTGAGAAATGGGCAACGATCAGTATCAGATCCAACCGCCCGGTGTTGATCGACTCATTAAATTACGAACGAATTTTTACGAATGATCAAGACCGCAATTACGAATTGGCCGGAACCGGCGGAAGACATTACTATGCTTACCAACTCGATACCACAAATCATGCACTGGTATTGGCAAATAAAAACTTCCACTATAAAGGTGAGCGTTTTAAATTCAACTATAGCCGACCTGATACTGCTACGGTTATATTGAAAGGTACCAATGAAAAAGGCGACTCCTTATATGTGGTTTTGAACCGGATTGAGAAAAAATATTCATTAAAAATGAGCCGCCGAAAAGCGCTAAAACTTTAATTTAAGCTAAACAGTAAACTAATAAACCATGTCTGACCTTAGCAAAAACGAAAATCAAGATACAGTAACCAGTGTTACACCGGCCAAATTAAAACCATGGTCTGCGCTTAAAAAATTTGGATTTCGTGTGTTATTCATTTTTTTACTGGCCATGTGCATCCCTTTTTCGCCTAATTGGTATAAAAATGTTTTCACATTGGATTGGTCTCGCCCGCACTACCGCGACCTTTATGATATTGCCCGTTTTCAGCCGGGCTTTCTTTCCCTTCTTGGCGGTCAACGGAACCGTGATGTTACTGATTCGCCAGCTGGAAATGCAGAGGATAAAAAAGCTAAAAGAAAATTGAAAAAAGGCAACGAGAATGCTACAGGCATGCCTCCAAAGAAAAGTTTTTTAGCTGATTATGCCGATTGGGGAATTGCTTTATTGATCGGACTGGCAGGGGGTGCCATCTGGTCGATATTAGACCGCAGGCGAAAATCATATTACGAACTTTACTATTGGATTCGTGTGGTGGTACGCTATCGGGCTGGTATTGGCATTATCGGTTTCGGTTTTACCAAACTGTTTCCTACGCAAATGCCTTATCCATCTCTTGGCTTGCTGAATAGTAACTTTGGAGACTTCACCGCGCAGAAAATTTATTGGCTCTCGGTGGGTGTGGTGCCCTGGTATCAGGTTTTTGGTGGTGTTGTAGAGATTTTGGCTGGGGCACTTCTGTTCTTCAGAAAAACGACAACTTTTGGCGCAATTTTGCTGATTGCTGCATTGGGCGATATCACTTTTGTAAACTATGCCTATGATGGCGGTGTACATGTTTACGCGTTTTATTTCGTAGTGCTGGGGCTTTTCCTGGTGGCAGATGATATTCCAAAACTTTACAATTTACTCATCCTGGAACGGTATACTGTGCCTTTCCGGGTTTATCCGGACCTCAGCAAACCCGCATGGAAGTATACGCGCATGAGTTTAAAAGCATTGACTTTCGTGATCTTTTTTGGCGTAATGACCTACACAGAGGTTATCAATTTCAAATTTGATCCATACAAACAACCAGCTACTGCGGGTGTAAAAAAATTACGTGGAAATTATCAGGTAACGGAATTTAAAATCAACGGACAAGTGATTCCTTATAATCCACTCGATTCTACCAGATGGCAGGAGGCAACGTTCGAAAACTGGACAACACTCACTTTTCGTGTAAACCGGCCAGTGTTGATTGACCCTTCAAACGGAGGAGGAAGTCCGATGCGCGACATTCAACGCACCTTTGAAATTAGCGGTGTAGCCGGTGGACAGCGCGCTTTTCATTATTATGCCGATACCATTGATCAGGTACTTTACCTTCAGGATAAAAATGTGATGGCGCTTCGTGGTGGCGAGAAAGGTGTGGTTAAGGCAGGCGAGGCAGAAAAACCTGATGAATGGATTAGTAAAACAGCCTGGGTACATATTGGAAATGAGAAAGAAATGATAGATTCAATGGCGTGGTCAACCAGGCGTGACCGGGAATTTGCGGAAAAACCCAAGGTGACCAAAAGAAACAGAATGGTACTACACTATGATACTAAAGATGGTTCTCAAGTGGTACTAACAGGATTAAATGAAGCTAAAGATTCGGTTTACGTGGTGTTAAATCGTTACGAACGAAAATATGTGTTACCAAAAAGCACATTGAATGCAGGAAAATATTAAACAGATGAATAAAAGATTATTATTCCTTTTCAGTTTGCTGTTGGCGATGATCCTGCTTTCCGTAAATGATTCCTTCGTGGCTGCTCAAAAACCGCAGCCATTAACAGACAGCTTGAGAAAGCCTTTGAGGTTTGGTTTCGGTAGATCAGCAACGGGTGCAGAAATTACTGCCTGGGATGTTGATGTTAGGCCAGATGGAAAAGGATTACCGGCAGGACAGGGCGATGTAAATAAAGGGAAGTTGATTTATGCTGCGAAATGTGCAGTTTGTCATGGTTCGGATGGTAAGCAAACCGGGGCTGTTAAATTAGTAGGTGGCGCTTTGGTAAGCGATACTTTAGCTACAGCCCAACCAAAAACTATTGGCAATTACTGGCCGTATGCCACCACCTTGTTTGATTACATCAGACGGGCAATGCCCTACAATCTCCCAGGTTCACTCACCAATAATGAAGTTTACAGCCTGAGTGCTTATCTTTTAAATGCCAATAAAATTGTAGGTGCTGATGTGGTGCTGGATGCAAATAACCTTTCAAAAGTGATAATGCCGGCAAAAAAACTTTTTATTATGGATGATCGCAAAGGAGGAGCGGAAATTAAATAATGAAAAAGGAAATAAAGCTTAATGTTGAAAATAAAGCTGGCGGCATAAGCAGGCGAAGCCTGTTAGGTGGTGTCCTGGCTGCTGCGGTTCTGCCCTTGGGTGAATTGTTTGCGCTGGAGAAAGATGTAAATATCACTGATGATCCAACGAAAATACCTGGTCCGGGTCCAAGTGCTTTGGGTAAGCGATCTGCCTTCGAAAATCCTGTCCGGAAACCTTCAGATATTTCTTCGCGCACACCGCTGCAAGATTTACATAGCACCATTACGCCGGCTGATCTTCATTTTGAGCGTCATCACGCCGGTATCCCTAATATTGATCCAGCAAAACATCAACTGTTAATTCATGGATTAGTGGAGCGGCCGATGATGTTTACCCTCGCAGATTTAAAGCGTTTTCCATCGGTTACCCGCACCTGCTTTATTGAGTGTGCCGGCAATTTCAGAACGGGAAAGGAAGAAATGACACCTCAGGATATTCTGGGTTTAACAAGCCAGAGTGAATGGACAGGTGTATTGTTATCAACAATTTTTAATGAAGTTGGAATTGATGCAGCAGCAAAATGGTTCTTAGCAGAAGGTTCTGATGCGGCAGTGATGACCAGAACCATTCCCATAGCTAAAGCCTGGGATGATGCGATGATCGTATATGCCCAAAACGGAGAAGCCATCAGACCGGAACAAGGTTATCCTATCAGGCTATTATTGCCCGGATTTGAAGGGAATATGAACATTAAATGGCTCAGGAGGATTGAATTATCTGAGGAGCCTTATATGACGCGTGAAGAAACTTCCAAGTATACTTATCCCGTGAAGGATAAAATTAGCATGTTTAGCTTTGAGATGGACGCCCGTTCTATCATCACTTACCCATCTTATCCACAGCAAATTAACAAAGGTTATGTTGAAATTCGTGGATTGGCCTGGAGCGGGAGAGGAAAGGTGAGCAAGGTGGAAGTGAGTACAGATGGAGGAAAAAGCTGGGAAATTGCAAAACTACAGGAGCCTGTATTGAGCAAAGCCCACACTTATTTCAGATATTTATGGAACTGGAATGGCGTTTCAACAGAAATTTTAAGCAGGGTAACAGATGAAACGGGATATTTGCAGCCTACGCTAAAACAATTGGTGGAGGCGAGGGGTCAGCATATAGGTGGCTACCACATGAATCCGATTACCGCCTGGAAGATTAGGGAAGATGGCTTCGTGTTTTTTAAGCCTGAAAATTATACAAAATAAAAAATGAGTTTGGAAAAACGTGATTACGATGCGATTGTAGTAGGTTCTGGTCCCAACGGATTGGCTGCAGCTATTTTAATGCAGCAACAGGGGTTATCAGTCTTAATCATCGAAGGGAAAGATAAAATTGGTGGAGGTCTGGCATCAGAAGAACTTACATTGCCGGGCTTTTTACATGATGTTTGCTCTGCCATTCATCCAATGGCTGTCGCTTCGCCCTTCCTTAAAACACTTCCTTTAGCTGCACATGGCTTGGAATTTATTTACCCAACACTTGCCGCGGCTCATCCTTTTGATGATGGCACCGCAGCAATTTTAGACCAATCCATTACACGTACTGCAAGTCTCTTAGGTCGCGATGAACAGGCTTATGAAAAGCTGATGAAATCTGTGACTTCAGACTGGGCGCTCATAGACAAAGATACATTAGGGCCACTGCGGTTACCTTCACATCCAATTGCTATGGCGAATTTTGGTTTGAAAGCCATTACCAGTGCTACCTATTTTGTTGATCATTTTAAAGGGCAGGCTGCACGGGGTTTGTTTGGCGGTATGGCAGCTCATGCCATTCAGCCGTTAAGCAATTTAAGTACTACGGCGATAGGGCTGGTACTCATGGCGACAGGCCATTTGAAAGGCTGGCCGATTCCAAAAGGCGGTTCTATCTCCATTGCCCATGCACTGAGTGGTTACTTCACGAGTATTGGCGGCAAGATAGAAACCGGCCATTTCGTAAATAATCTATCAGAATTGCCTTCTGCCCACGCGGTTCTTTTTGATGTAACGCCCAAACAATTGCTAAAAATTGCAGGTCACAAGTTCTCTAATATTTATAAGTGGCAGATGGAACGCTATAGATATGGAATGGGCGTATTCAAAATCGACTGGGCATTAGATGAGCCTATTCCATTTAAGGCCGAAGCCTGTAGAAAAGCAGGAACGATTCACCTCGGCAACACTTTCGAAGAAATAGCAGAAGGCGAGTTGATGACCAGTAAAGGTAGGCAGGCCGAGAAACCTTTTGTACTGCTTTCTCAACAGAGTCTTTTTGACGCTTCGCGGGTGCCAAAAGGCAAGCATACCGGCTGGGCATATTGCCATGTTCCCAATGGCTCGAGGCAAGACATGACTACCATTATCGAAAATCAGGTAGAACGTTTTGCGCCTGGTTTCAGAGATGTTATCCTTGCCAGAAACACCATGAATACTGAACAGATGGAAGCACATAATCCCAACTACATTGGTGGCGATATCAATGGCGGGATTTTAGACATCAGGCAATTATTTACCCGTCCGGTGTTAAAATGGTCACCATATAAAACCTCAGCAAAAGGTCTTTATATCTGTTCATCATCTACGCCGCCTGGTGGTGGTGTACACGGTATGTGTGGATATAACGCTGCAAAGGCGGCATTAAAAGATATTTTTAAAATCGAAATCAAATAAACTCACAAAAAGAAAATTATGTCAGTAGAGCATACAGCAACAAAAAATAGCGCTGCATTAACCGATGCAGGTATTACGCCAGATAAGAAGACATTTCTACAATCTTTAACAGAAGACTGGTGGGCCGTAATTTTAGGTTCCATTATTATTGCAAGCGTTTTATTTTTAACCAACAACGGTACAACCATTGCTTTGCCAGTCTACAAATGGAGTGGAAGTGAGGAATTGTTGAGTAAAATTTTAGCTCCGGGGAACCTGCTCCTTATCCTGGAAACTGGTGTAATTTTTCTTGCACTGGCAAGCATTGCGATTGCTCTATCGGGTGGCAATGTTGCCCGGTTTGCGGCTGGCTTCAGTTTCATTTATCTCCTCGCCAATATTGCTTTCATTATCGGAGGCAACAAAACGGTATCTTATTATGGATTAGAATATGTGGTTTTTGCGTTGCTGATCGGGATTTTGTTAGGCAACCTGATTAAACTTCCAGCATGGTTAAAGGAAGCCGTTCGCTCAGAATTTTATATTAAAACTGGTTTGGTGATTTTAGGGACTACCATTTTATCTGCTGATTTAATTAAAGCAGGTTTGCCAGGAATCATCCAGGCGGTAATTGTAGTAAGTGCCGTTTGGTTTTTTTCTTTATGGCTGAGCAGGAAGTTAAAAGTAGACGATGAATTTGGAATCATCCTCGCATCTGCAGTGTCTATTTGTGGGGTATCTGCAGCCATTGTAGCGGCTGGCGCAATTAACGGCGATAAGAAAAAACTATCTTATGTAACTACTTTGGTGTTGATTATGGCCATCCCGATGATGGTGATCTTGCCATGGGCAGTGCGGTATTTTCAGATACCTGAAGTGATAGGTGGTGCCTGGCTGGGTGGAACGTTAGATACTACGGCAACTGTAACCGCTGCTGGGGATTTAGTCGGGCCGATTGCCGTAAAAGCCGGCGTAATTGCTAAATTTTCACAGAATGTATTTATTGGCGTAGCAGCATTTTTTATCGCCATCTGGTGGGCTTACAGAAAGCCTGCAAATTTAAATGGCGAAATTCCTGCTGTGAAAACTAAAAGTCCCGGACTTAAAATTGTATGGGAGCGTTTCCCGAAATTTGTGTTGGGATTTGTTGGCGCATCTTTGGTGTTTTCTTTTTTACTATCGCCTGCAACAGCAAAAGGCGTAGGGCCAACGCTGAACGGATTGCGCACGATATGGTTTGCCATTGCCTTTATTTCTATCGGTATGGAAGCGAAGTTTTCTTCGTTGGTTAAATTACAAGGAGGAAAACCAGCATTGACATTTGTGGTTGCACAAATCTTTAATATCTTCTGGACCTTGTTATGGTCGTATATTTTGTTTGGTGGTTACCTTTTCCCGATTCCGGATTTTAAGTAGGATTTTTCGTTGTTCATTTCGTTTTTTGTCTTTATTCTTTGCTCTTTATTCTTTGCTCTTCACTCCTTGTTCCTTGCTCTTTACTCCTTACTCTTTGTTCCTTACTCCTTGCTCTTTCCTCTTCCTTCTCCCTAACAAAAAAAGGTAGGACGACCTCAGTCATCCTACCTTTAAATTATCATTTGTTAAAATTTGGATTAGAAATTTCCTTTATCAACGTCCCACCATAACCTGGTGCCGCCGTTATCCGGTCCGCCCAATAAGCCAACCGCTTTAACCACTTCTGCACTGTTACCATTTCCGAATTCGGTAGATGGGTAAGGCAATCTTCTGATTTGCGTTTGGGTATTAATGGTTCCGTTACTGAAATTATTGGCTACAGTAAACAACCTTGGGTAACCTGTACGTCTGTATTCAGACCAGGCTTCCTGTCCATCAGGGAAGATAGCTAACCATTTTTGAGTGATGATTCTTTCCAAATTCTGTTCATTCGAAGCTGCTGCATCCCATTTAACGGTAATCGTACTTACTGCTGCCGCATTATTTGCCGGGTTTTTTGGATCCACATAAGCAGTTGGTGTGCTCGTTGCATCAGCTAAATAATTGCCAGCACTCACATTCCATTGTTGAAGCGAAGTAGCGATTCCGGTTTCGTAATTAGTTTGTGCATCTCCGGCACCTGTCCATCCACGAAGTGCAGCTTCCGATTTTAAGAACCAAACTTCAGCAGCCGTCATTAAAATTTGAGGTGCTTTTTGTCCGGCAGGCGACCGTAAATTATCGCTTGAATTGATGCTGGAATAGTTTCTGTAGCCAGGTTTACCCAAACCATTAAATGAAGTATTTGCTCCTGATCTGATGCCAACATACTGATTGGCAAGTAGCGGATCTGTTGCACGTGTAGCGTAAACTGGTAAGCGTGGATCATTATAACCCACTAAATAAGACTGTAAAGCAGCGCCTAAAGCATTATCGCCATCATAAGATACGGTAACCACCCATAAATCGTTATCTCTGGTTCCGGATTGGGCTACTGCAGCATTATCTGTAACCGTAGTTAATAAGCCACCCGGTGCACTCAATGCTTTTTCTCCCTGAAGTTTTGCTGTAGCTGCATCAGCTTTCACCATGCGCGTGGCCAAACGTAAGCGAAGCGAATTCGCCAGTTTTAACCATTTAACAGGATCGCCCTGATAAACTAAATCACCTTTATCATAAAAAGCGGGAATTCCCGGTTTCGCCGTGATGTACGCCTGTAAGTTAGTTGCTGCGGTATCAATCTGCCTGAAAAATGCATCGTAAACTGTTTTTTGATTTTCATAAGGCGTAGATACCAGTGAAGAACCTGCTGTGGTATAAGGAATCGGACCAAATTTATCAGTCACCCTACTCATCGCCATTACCTGAACAAGAAGGGCAATTCCCCAGGCTTCAGGTGATTTTGTTTTAACCTCACTCTGGCCAATTTTAGAAATTGGCGCCATTACGAAATTGTATTGATCGTTAAAACCAGTGCTGTTCCATCCGTTGTTAAGCGAATAGTTCATGTTGTTGATACCACCGTTAAATGGCGTTGGCGCCATCATGTATCCACTAAAAGCATCAGCACTTAAATTCTGTGCGATTTGATAATTGTGAAAAATTTCCTGCTCAATCGGGCCAATTGCAGATTTCAAAAGCGCTGTTGTCTGCTCCGGTGAAAGTGCAGTTGGATTAGTGTTAAACTCTTCAAAGTCTTTGGTGCATCCAAAATTCAGGGCCATTAAAGATGCCAGCAAAACAGCAGACAATCCTTTAATCCCTTTATTCGCGGATTTATGATATATAGTTTTCATGTTGTTTTTCAATAGAATTAAAATGTTAAATTTAGATTGAAACCTAAAGTACGGGTTGCAGGTTGATTGAATACATCAATTCCTGATAAACCATTACCTGTCGACATCGTGATCTCTGGATCAAACGGTGCTTTTTTGTAGAAGTAAACTAAGTTTCTGCCAGTAACTGAAAATTTCATGCTTTTGAAAGTTTTCCCAGTTAACGGGAAGGTATAACCTAGTGCGGCTTCTCTTAAACGTACCACAGTTGCACTGTAAATGTATTCTCCAGATACGCCTGATCTTCCTCCAACAATAGAATAATAACTTTGTGGATTGATGCTTGCAGAAACTGCATTTCCTCTCGTATCTACACCATCAATTTTAACACCACCCTGGTTTCTCGCATTACCAGTCGCTTCAGATGCGCCAGCTTCGTCCATCAATGCTTCGGTTAATGACAAAACCTGACCACCGAATTTACCATCAACCAAGAAACTTAAACTGAAATCCTTATAGCTGAAACTGTTGTTCCAGCCCAATTGGAATTTAGGATTGGCATTGCCGATATAATTAAAGTCTGCGCTTTTTAATGGTGTGTAAGGAGAAGTGCTGGTTCCGTCTCCAGCCAAAATAACGCGGTTTTGTGCATCACGCTGTAGTGTATAGCCATAGATATCGCCGTAAGAACCACCAACTTTTAACCTGGAGATGTAAGAATTGTTTCCACCACCAGTTAAGTCTACGCTGAAAATTCTATCTTCTGATGCGATATCGATAATTTTATTGCGGTTAGCAGAACCATTAATTGATGTGTTCCAGTTTAGCCCGTCGCCTTTAACCACATCAGCTCCTAAAATGAACTGGATACCTTTGTTCTCTACATTTCCGGCATTTAAATAACCGGTAGATACCAACGAAGAAGGCGGTGCAATTACCGGAATATATTGGTTTCTGGTGTTGGTTTTGTAATAAGTAAAGCTAAAATTGATTCGGTTAGCCAGGAAACGTAAATCTGTTCCGATCTCGAAAGATTTGGTGCGTTCTGGCTGTAATTCTCTAAAAGCTGCATTGGTATTGAACAATAATGCCCCATCTGCTTTCAATGTGTTTTGAATAAAAGTAAGGTATGGCGGCACGGTATTACCTACTTCGGCATAGGTACCTCTTACTTTCGCATAACTGATTACCTCTGGCAATTTAAACATTTGCGAAACAATGAAAGACAAACCAAAAGAAGGATAGAAATAAGAATTATTCGGCGTGTATGATAAGTTCGAAGACCAATCATTTCTACCCGTAACGGTGAAGAAAGCCCAGTCTTTGTAAGATAAGTTGGCGTTACCAAAAACCGCCTGTAACTGATTGTGATTTGGTATAATCGCCGTGGTATTGGTTAACGTATTGCCGGTAAAAGTACCTGGTTGTGCCACAATGGTGTTTGAAGGGGTAAAGAAATCAACCGCCGAAAGGTTTCCTGCAAGAGACAAACCAGAGGTTTTCTGATCATTAATACTTCCACCAATTAATCCATTCAATTTGAAATCTGATCCGGTTAATGGCACTGTAAAGTTTGCAATCGCATCTACATATTTTTGTACGAAAGTCTGGTTGCTCTGTGCAAAATAACCAGTTCCGGTAGAGTTGAAGTTTCCGTTGATTCCTGAATACCTGTGGTTTTCATAATCATCGGTGGTTCTGTCCATATTACCCCTCACCTGAACATTTAACCAGCTGGCCACATCATATTTCACACTTCCGCTTAATAAGAAACGGTTACGGATAGACGTATTCGGGTTCAAATTGGTTAGCCACCAAGGGTTTTGATTAATATCTGCAGAGCCACCTAACCAGTTCTGGCGGGCAGTTCCCGTGTTACCAGAAAGTAAATACTGCTCCTTGTATGGATTAATATCTACACCCCTTGGGAAGAGGTATAAGCCTACCAATGGATTTAAATATAAACCTAAAGAAGGACTGTTGTTAATTTTTTGGTTGATGTAGTTCACACTTGCATCAACAGTTAATTTGTTATTTAAAAACTTAGCGGTTTCACGTAAGTTGATGTTGTTTCTGTTTAACTTATTTCCTGGCTGAATTCCACTTGCATAAGTGTTCGAATAAGAAAAATAAGTTTGCGCAATTTCAGATCCGCCAGAAAGATTAATGGCGTTTGAGGTGTTAATTCCAGTCTGGAAAAAATCACTCAAGTTATCTGTCGAGTTGTTGATTGCACTGCCCCAGCTATCTCTGGAGGTAGCAGATGCTGGTCCGTAGCTATTTTGAAACTTCGGTTTGTAAGCGATGTTATCGATGTTTACACCGGATGAGAAACCAATTTCAGTTTTGCCCGATTTACCTTGTTTCGTGGTAATTAAAATTACACCATTCTGTGCCTGGCTACCATATAATGCTGCCGCAGATGCACCTTCTAAAACCGTGATGCTGGCAATATCATCAGGATTTAAGTTAGAAATCCCGTCGCCGCCATCCTGACCGCCACCAAATACACTGTTTTGCTGGCCGTTTGCGTTACCGTTATTGCTAATCGGAACCCCATCAATTACGTATAAAGGTTGATTATTTCCACTTACCGAACGGCTACCACGTAAAATTACTTTTGCAGAACCACCCACGCCAGATGCACTCGGGCTGATGGTTAAGCCTGCCACTTTTCCATTTAGCGAGTTCATTAAATTAGGGCTTTTTACCTTCGATAATTCATCGCCTGATACTTGCTGCGTATTGTAGGTTAACGATTTTTCTGATCTTTTAACTCCCAATGCAGTTACTACAACTGTTTCCAGGTTTTTAGAATCAGCACCCATTGAAACATCAATAGTGCTTTCCGTACCCACTGTTACCTCTTTGTTTTGATAACCTATAAATGAGAATACTAAAACGTCACCAGCTTTAGCAGAAAGGCTATACTGCCCGGAAGTGTTAGTTTGCGTTCCGGTTTTTGTACCTTTTATCACAACAGTTACACCGGGTAGCGTAACACCCTTTTCATCTTTTACCGTTCCTTTAATCACATCCTGGTAAACCGAATGAAAGGAAACCGCGTGGTTAAAATGATTGATTGGTGCAGCTGCGTACAAACCTGTTGATGCATAAAGCAGTAAACAAGTGAGCTGTAAAGATTTTTTCATATTCATTAAGAATAATTTTGAATAATAATTATTTGGTTAATTGTTAGTCGCCATGCAGAATCCATCTGGATGGTCTATTAGTTAAGAGCATTTATTAGGGATAAATTGCCTACAGAAAAACTGATGATTTTGATATTTATTTTTTCTAGCCTGATTATCATTCAATTAAAATGCAGTTATTAGCATTTTATATCGTTTTAGTAACCGTTTAAGAAATCACATTTTTCTGTTTAAGTGACTGTCGGCTAGATTTTTTTTGATTACTTTACGTTTGATTAATTAAACTAATTAATTTTAATTTGAAAGCAGCAAAGCCGGATCTGGTTGTTTTATGGAGTAAGATTTGCCTGGAAAGTGATATGACCGCTTTTGAGCAGCTTTATAGATATTTATATAGCCGGCTGATTAAATTTTCCATTTACTATGTTGGCGATAAACAAACTGCAGAAGACCTGGTAACAGAAGTATTTGTTAAATGCTGGGAAAACAGAAGTTCGGGAACATTAATTCTAAATCCTGAAAGCTATCTTTTTATTGCTGTTAAGAATCAATCGCTTAAACAGCTTAAGAAAAAATCTTCAGTTACGTTGATAGACTTGGCAGATGTGGATGAAGATGTTTCGGCAACCGCACAAACGCCCCAGTATATTCTCGAAACAAAGGAACTCCACAAGGAACTCAATCTTGCTATAGAGACTTTGGCACCCCAGGCCCGGGAGGTGTTCAGGCTAATTAAGGAAGGTGGACTTAAATATAAGGAAGTAGCCGAATTGCTTAATATTTCACCACGAACGGTGCAAACGCAATTATTCAGAGCAATTGCCAAACTTCGGTTAATTTTAAAACCATTGGTGGAAATGGAGTCTGGCGAAAACCGAAGCGGAACCATAATTTCATTCTTAATACTGCTAGGAACTTTATCTTTTTTATATTACTTGTAGGCAATTTTCAAAAAAACAGGAACCTTAATTAGAAGACCACAACTAAAATGACAGATCAGAGATTTACAGAATTGCTTGCAAAACAACTGGCCGGAGATATTTCTGCGGATGAATCTATAGAACTGAAATCACTGTTAGAGAACAATAGCGCATCAAATAGAGAATATCAATTGTTGCAGAATTACCTGCAATCTGAAACAGAGGACGAAGAAAATATTGATTTGGTTTTTGAACGCATCAAAACGAGGATTCAGCCTCCTGCCAGAACTCCATTGAAAGTTGTAAAACGCAAGAACTTTTTGTGGCTAAAGGTTGCAGCTTTGGTTGCCATCCTAGTGGGAGCCGTTTTATTATACAATAGAGAAGTACTCTTCTTCAGTAATTCCGGCCATTTAGTACTGGTGAAAGTACAAACTAAAGCTGCAGATACCCGAACGGTTACTCTTGGAGATGGGTCAGTTGTTAAGATTAATTCTTCTAGTCGGTTCCGGTATCCTAAAAAGTTTAGTGGCGATAACAGAAATGTTTACCTATCTGGGGAGGCCTTTTTTGATGTAAAAAAAGATCCGCAACACCCCTTCATCGTGCATACCGAAAAAATGGACGTACAAGTATTAGGTACTGCTTTTAACGTTAAAATATATCCGAATGATGATTTCGCCGAAACTACGTTGATCAGGGGAAAGGTAGTGGTTACGCTTAAAGATGATAAAAAAGCACAGTTTACTTTGCAGCCAAATGATAAGTTTACCCTTGCGGAAGGTAAAGGGCAGGTAAATCAAACGGAAAGTGGTGGTGTAGAAGAAACCGCCTGGACAAGCGATGAACTCGTTTTTAAAAACAAAAACTTTGATCAGGTTTCCAGGCTTTTTGAAAGGCATTACGATGTTAAAATATTCTTTAAAGATCCTGATTTGAAAAAGGTTGAGTTTACAGCCCACTTTACCAAAGAGAATATTAGTGAAGCATTGGATGTTTTAAAATTCATCGAAAATTTTAATTATTCAATAAAGGGTAAAAATGTCTATATCTTCCGCTAGTACAAAGCATTAGCCACGTATATTTGTAGCCATGAGTTTGCTGCAAAAAGTCGTATTATTTATCGGAATGCTCTTTCCTTTTTATGCAACTGCGCAAACCAAAGTTACACTCAACTTTAACAATGCAGATTTTGAGCAAGTCATTGCCTCCATATCGCAACAAACCATTTATCACTTCGCTTATAGTGAAGATCAAATTCCGAAACACCGGGTTTCCATTAGCGTACAAAAAGAGGAAGCGCTCAAAGTAGTTGATCAGCTGCTGCGCAACAGCGGATATGTCTATTCGCTATTGCCAAACAATTTAATAGTAATCAGGAAGCGTGATTCCGGCAAATCATCGGCAGACAGCGGTCGCGTATTAAAAGAAGTAGTGATTACTGCTTTGGGCATTGAAAAAGACAATGAGAAAGTCGGTTATGCATTAACTACGATAAAAGGATCGTCCATTTCAAAAGCCAGGGAGAGCAATCTAATTTTAGCTTTACAAGGCCGGGTTGCAGGATTAAATATTACAGGGGTAAGTGGTGGACCAGGGTCTGCCGCACGGGTATTAATTCGCGGTGTTTCAAGCATGACGGCTGCCTCACCTTTATTTGTCATCAATGGTGTACCCATTGATAATAGCATTAGAGGAAGTGCAAACGAATATGGTGGTGCCGATTACGGTGATGGGATCAGCAACATCAATCCTGATGATATTGAAACCATCACCATTTTAAAAGGTTCGGCTGCTTCGGCTTTGTATGGCGCCCGGGCCGTAAATGGTGTGATCCTCATCAATCTTAAAAGTGGAGGAGAAAATGCCGATCCTAAGTTAGAGTACAATGCAAATGTAGCTTTCGATGTTCCGGTTAATTCTACTGATTATCAATATTTATATGGTCAGGGTGCACAAAATAAACGCCCTGCTGATTTATACAATGCCATTAACACGGGTTTGCTCAGTTGGGGTGAAATCATGGATGGCCAGTTAACCATGCAGGTTGATGGTTCGATGCGGCCATATAATCCAGTAAAAAACAACATCCAAACTTTCTACAGAACCGCGCCGGCAGTTACCAATACCCTTTCGCTTACAGGTGGAAACATGAGCAATAACTACCGGGTTTCAGTTTCTAATTTAGATTACAATTCCATTTTAACCAATGGTTCACTTAACCGAAAAACCTTTAATTTCTACGGAAACCTGGCGCTCACCAAGAAGCTTTCATTAAGCCTAACCGGAAACTACATCGATGAGCGCAATAAAAATAAAAGTTATTTAAGCGATGGACCTTTAAATGCCAATTATGGAATTTCGGCTTTAGCTACCAGTCTGGATCAATCGATTCTTGCTCCTGGTTTTGATTCAGAAACTGGTTTTGAGCGGCAGTGGAATGCTGATGAATACAAGACCAATCCTTATTTTTTGATGAATAAGCAGGCCGATTATGCCAGTCGAAACCGATACATCACCTCTGCAGTGATGAAGTATCAATTGGCCAATTGGATCTCGCTTCAGGGTAGGGTGGGTTATGATTTTAGTAAAGATAAAGTGGTAAGCATTTTACCTACCGGAACGGCGTTTTCCATCAACAGGCAGGGCGGAATTAATGCTTACGATCAAAGTAAAACATCAGAATTTAACAGTGATGTTTTACTCAGCGCAAATAGAGATTTAAGTGATCAGTTGAGTTTGCAATTTTCATTGGGTGCCAATTACCGGGAAAGAAAAGGCCATAGCGAACGGTTGAGGGGTTCTCAATTTATCATGCCTTATTTGTATGTGCCGGAAAATCTGATTACCAGTAGCAGAACTTTCAATGTTTCCAGGATAGTAACAGAGTCGGCATATTATACTGCAGATTTAAGTTACCTACACTTTCTAAATTTCTCTGTAACCGGCCGATATGATATATACTCTACCTTACCCGCCAATAACCGCGGGATTTTCGTGCCTGGCGTATCCGGCAGTTTTATTTTTTCAGACTTGCTCAAATTGAAGGGCCTTGATTTTGGTAAACTAAGATTGGATTTTGCCAAAACCAGCGGCGAACCCATTGTTCCTTATACCACGCAGATTTATTACAATGTAGATAACAATGTTAATGGAACGCCAGTGGGAAGTTTTTCCGGCGATCTACCCAATTACAATTTAAAGCCTTTTACTTTGAACGAGATTGAGGCTGGCCTTGATCTCAAATTTTTTAACAGTCGCTTCAATGTAGATTTCACTTACTTTAATCGCGTTACCCATAATGAAATTATTAATGCGAAGCAATCGGTTACTACTGGTTTTACCTCCGCTTATGTTAACCTTGGCGAAACCCGAAACCGGGGAATTGAACTGGCACTTGGTTATACGCCTCTTCTCACTGCCAATAGCAAATGGCAGATTAACCTGAATCTAACAAAGGTTAAAAATACGCTGCTATCAATCGATGATAATAGTAATTACACCCTCACAGGTACGTATAGACCACTAAATGCCAATACAGCACTGGTGGTGGGCAAGCCAATTACTCAAATTATGGCTTATGATTACCTGCGGGATGCTAATGGAAATGTAATTATTGGATCTGATGGCATTCCGAAACGGGGAAATTTTATCCCGATGGGCGGTACTATGCCTACCTTGTATGGAGGAATCAACAATACGATCAGTTACAAACAGTTTAACTTTTCATTTTTGATCGACTACCGTTTTGGCAACAAAATTCTATCGGCTACCGAATATTATAGTTATGTACAAGGCCTAAATAAGGCAACCCTTATCGGGCGGGAGACGGGTATTGTTGCAGATGGTGTAACAGAAAGTGGCCAAAGAAATACGGTAAATGTTCCGGCTTACACTTACTATCCTGAACTGGCTACGAATGTTTCGGCGCTATCGGTACTCAACGGCAGTTTCGTAAAACTTCGTCAGGCGACCTTAGGTTATACCTTCACGAATCAATTTCTTAAGAAAACTCCCTTTAGTAGCATTAATATCGATTTGGTGGCAAGAAACATCTTCACATTGCTTAAATACATTGATAATGTGGATCCTGAATCACAATTTTCGCCAACCCTCGGCTACGCCGGAATAGAAGGTGCATCATTACCTGCAACCCGAACTTTCGGAATTAATTTCAACTTTAAATTTAGATAGACCATGAATTGGAAAAGGATAGGTGCAATAGGAATTTCATTTCTCGTTTTAATAATTGGTTGTTCGAAATCAAAACTGGATGAGATCAATACCGATCCAACTAAACTTACAGAAGAAAACTATGATCCCAATAGTTTGCTTTCACAGGCGCAGTTAAAATATGCTAATCTTGGCTATTATCAACTTTTATATCAAAGTACGATGATGCAACTGCTCGCCTCTACTTACAACTATTATAACAATGGCGATAAGTACATCAACGTAGGCAGTTTCACCGATTACCAGGGTAGGATTTTTGATGAAGGTTATAAGGATGCCTCCTACATCCGGGAGATGCAGCGACTGGCGAAATTGAAAGACCCGTCTGCAAATCAAAACCTCGTCGCCATTGGCGACATCATGTTTGTGCTGATTTTACAAAGAATTACTGATACCTACGGAGATGTGCCCTACACGCAGGCAGCAAAAGCGATCGAAGGGATTAAGTATCCGGTTTATGATCGGCAAGAAGCAATTTATAACCAGATGCTAAACGATCTGGAAACTGCAATAGCACAATTGGATAGCAGCAAACCCGGACCAACTGCTGATCTTTTTTACAAAGGTGACATCAATAAATGGAGAAAGCTTGGTTATTCTTTAATGTTGAGAATCGCCATGAGGTTAACCAAAGCGGATCCGGCAAAAGCAAAAATCTGGGTAGAGAAAGCAGCGGGTAAAACCTTCAGCAATATTGATGATAATGCTATTGTAATTACCGATGCTTCCTCCTTCGATAGCCAAAATGGGAGTTCACTAGCACTGAGAACCTATTCAGATTATCTGGAAGTGCGATGGAGCAAAACGCTAATTGATCAGCTTCGGAACACAAACGACCCGAGACTGGGCGTGATAGGAGAGGTTCCAAATGATGGACTAGCCAAAAGCGCAGATCAAAACCTAACCGGTAATACAGATGTAAATGTTCAACTTGGACTTCCAAATGGATACGACCTGCAAGGAGGAGCTACAGATATCAGCAGGGCTCCAGGCTATCCCGGGGGTACGGGGAGTGGGAGTGATTTCGCCCCGCTTGGAAAATACTCCAGACCACGCACCAATGTATACCTCAAACTCGGTGGACCAATTTTTATTCTCAGTTATGCAGAGACAGAGTTTCTATGGGCAGAAGCCAAAATAAGGGGATGGAATGTAGAAGGGAGCGCCAAAACTCATTATGCCAATGGGCTCACCGGCGCTATACAATCACTTGCACAATTAGATCCTTTAGCTGCAGTTGATGCAAATAGAATTAATAGCTTTATCAATCAAAATCCGCTTGATGATAGCAATGCAGAAAGGGCAATAACTGCAATCAACACTCAGTATTGGATTAATGCAGGAACCACCTTTAATTTTATTGAAGCCTGGTTAAATTGGAAAAGAAGTGATTATCCAAAGCTGGTTCCGGTTAATTATAGAGGAAACATAACCAATGGTACCATCCCGAGGCGAATGATTTACCTCTCGACGGAGATTCTGAATAATCCACAAAATTATAGAGAAGCAGTAAGCAGGATTCAGGGGGGCGATGTGCTGACTGCCCGGGTTTGGTGGGATCGTTAAAAGATTAGAAAAAAGAAAAACAGCCAGTTCAAAAGCCACCTCGCCCTACAGGTACTCCTCTAGTGGAGGGGAATTGCAAACGCCCCCAGCGATCGCCACCCTGCTCGCTTGAACAATTTTCCCTCAGATTAAAAAGATTTACGCAGAATCATGATAGTAAAAATCTGCGGTAATCATTTAGATCTGCGGGACTAACTTTTGCATTATGTTGGAAGAATGTTCACACCCCAGCGATCGACCTTCTGCTCGCTTAAATAATTTTCCCGCAGATTAAAAAGATT
>NZ_JAXCWE010000022.1:0-30816 GCF_034045265.1 Pedobacter sp. CFBP9032
ACATATAGGTCGTGGTGTTTAAGATTTTGCTGTCTAGCTTAGGTGTCTAAAGTGGTTAACAAATCAAAGATGTATTTTACAATTAACTAAATTTTTTCACCATCTAAGACATTTAAGAACAACTAAGCCGTGTGTTTAAGATTTTGCTGTCTGGCTTAGATGTCTAAGGTGGTTAACAAAATCAAAGATGTATTTTACAACCAGCTAAATTTTTCACCACCTAAGACATCTAAGAACATATAGGCCGTGGTGTTTAAAAATTTGCTGTCTAGCTTAGGTGTCTAAGGTGGTTAATAAATCAACGACATGTTTTACAAAAAAGTTAAATTTTTTCACCATCTAAGACATTTAAGAACATATAAGCCGTGGCGTTTAAACATTTGCTATCTAGCTTAGGTGTCTAAGGTGGTTAACTTTTACCATTTAAGACATTTAATAACAACAAGCTGTCGTTTTTAAATATTTACTTTACATCCAATCTTCATTGCCACTTTCTACCTGATAAAGCCAATAATTTACAAGTTGTTTAATTTCGGAGTAATTCCCGTATTTAAACCTGATTTGGCCAGCTGCAGTATGTAAGCATAAATGACCAACATCTATACTTCTATGCCACGGATACTGTGAAGTAGTAATGGCCTGAATTTTCGACGGTATTAAAATTTCGTTGGAAATATCCCAGATACCACTGGTTTTAATTATAAATTCCTGGTGGACTGAAAGTCTGTGTTTCTGGTAACTAATAAAAATCATCAAAAAACCAATAATGAAATAAACAATGGAAAATCCGATAAATGGCTTTACTTCCGGAATTTTAAGGGCTACTATTAAAAAGATTGTAACGGGTAATATCAGTTTAAAGAAAATAGGCAGATTCATAAATCGCCAGTCGGGGATGAGGGTTTTGCCTTTTAGTGGTACTTTTCCTAAAATCATTTTTAAGAGTTCGTCATGCTCAAAGGGATTACAGCCTACAATTTCTAACATATTGCCCTGCATTTCTTCACCCTTTTTATTTGCACCAAAATGTGCTTGTTTCAAACTCATGTTGAGCAGATTTAGCTTTTTTTGAAAATAGTTTTGGCTATAACTGGTAACCTGCACTTTTTTGGGACTAATCAGTGTATTCCTTTTGGCAATTAACCCGGATGATAGAAGGAGAGAATGTTTATGCTGAATAATCTCCAGCTCAAAATATTTATAAAATGTACGGGCAATATTGAAAATTAAAAATGCAATAAGAAGTATGCCAACAATAATCGCAAGTGAAAATATAGTTGCAAAGCTCAAGAACGTGCTTTTTACAATATCTCTATCGATATGGAATACCTCCATAATATGCCTGGCTTCTTGAATCAAATATAAAAGGAAGGCAGTAATTAAAGCCAGACTTTTTCCATAGTTGGAGGTTAGCCCTACTTTAAATAAAGTCCACGAACTAATCTTTAATATTCCTTCAGCTTGATCAGGTACTGTATCTTCCAGAATTTGTCCCGATGTTTCTATCCGGCTATTTAGCAGATGATCTTTTAAATTATAAGCAGAAACCTCATCTATCGCTTTTATACTTACTTCTTCACCTTTAGCACCTGCCGTATCTATCTTCAAGCCATAAACGCCGATAATTTTTTGGAGAATACTTTGATTGATATTTACCTGTTGAATTTTATCGAGCTGAATAATGATTTGATCCCGGTTAAAAATTCCTTTATTTACCACAAATTCCTGCTTGTCTTTATCCAAAAAGAAGGTGAATTTAAGATACGAGAAATAGGCGTAGATAAGACATAGCAGCATCACAACACCTATTCCAAGGAGCGTATAGCGGCTGTATGTGCCACCCATTTTAATAAAGGCATAAATCAGGAAGAAAAACAGTGCTTTTGTAACTTTTACAATGGTGTGCACGGCCATTACAATAATACCAAAGGCAGATTCACGCTGGGGTTGACTAAAATCCCTATCCATATTAAGCCTCTGCATCAGTAGAAAGATTTTCAATTAAATTGAGTTTTCTAAGCAGCAAGTCTCTGAGGCTTTTCGCTTCTGCTATCGGAATACCCGAAATGTTCAGATGCCCGGTATGGCCACCTGCAGTAAAGATCTGTAAGGAACCTAAATGGTACATTCTGGACAAAACAGCTTCATTGAGTTCAATATGCTGGATTCGGTTTAGCGGAACAATCGTTGTAGAATCGGAAATGATTCCGCTTTTATAAATAATATCTTTAGTCCTCACGGCGTAACCTCGTTTTTTAAAGCCGATATAGTGAAGCAGGAAAGAAACGAATAAAATTAAAATATAAACGCTGATGATCAATATGGCATAAGCCTTGAAATCATCAACAAAAAATAAGAGTAAAGTAGTTACAATAGCTAATGGTACAAAAAACAATATGAGGTTAATACAAATGATTTTCCAGTAGTCTGGATGAGGCTTTCTTAAAATAATTTCTTCAAATTGAGGAAGCGTACCGATGTCTATTGGTTCGTTGGTGAATTTTTCTGTAGGCATGGCTTTAAATATAAAAACAATTTAATCGCTTGTTAGATTAATTGTAGCTATTTAAGTTACCTCGCAACAATAAATTTTTTGGCACTATTATATTTGCCAGAGTCTGACGTGATTTTGAAAAAGTAAACTCCAGGAGCAAAAGAAGTTGTATTGATCTCAAGTGTATGCTTTCCGGTATTTAAATATTCATTAACAACGGTTTTAACCAGGCGGCCCATTGTGTCGAAAATCTGAATATTAATTTTATCGGTTTCTGGTAAAACGATGTCTACAGATGTTTGAGTAGAAGCAGGGTTTGGGTAGTTTTGCGATACAACGAACATTAGGAACTTATCAAAGATAGCCTTATTGATGGCATCAAATATCACATAGCTGATGAGTCTGTAACCCCGTGCGTTTGGATGGAATGCATCCTGATAGAGACTGAAATCTCTCCTTACTGCTGCATTTACATCGGCCAGGTACAATTTATATTCGGTTACTAACCTTCTATAGGTAGCATTTAAGGCCCTGATATTTGCATTTACGGCTATTAATGGTGCATTGTTTCGGTCATCAACGTTTTGCAGGGTGCAGATAATGGGAATTAGGTTTTGTTTTAAACTAACCGTGATAAGCTGGCGCATGTTAGACTCCGATTCGGCCAGGCTACCTCTGCCATTACTAATAGCAAGTGCATCATTAATTCCCATTGATATTACAATAAAACCCGTCCGGTCTCTTACTGAATTATCAATTCTTAATAATCCTTGAAGCGTAGTTTGACCACCAATTCCCTGATTGGTAATATCAACGATTTTATTGATATAGCAGTTTTCAAAATTACTTTTGAGCATGCTTTGAAAACCAACACCATTTACACCTTCAACGGTACTGGCTCCGAAAGTTACAATATTAATACTGTCTTTTGCATAGAATTTGGCAGCTTCAGGACAGCTTACCCGGGGCGGATTCTGTGCAAGCGTAACACCAGAAATACTTAAAGAAACAAGCAACAGCAGAAAAGAAATTAATCTTGCGCTAAATTTCATTACAAATGATCATTCTGGTAGGGTTTTTAGGATATCTGTTTAAGGCGCAATTTACGAAAAAATGGGTTAAAACGATTTATGAAAATTATTTTTCTTAATCTAAATTTCTGCATGATCTAGAGTTGAACTTCACTATGAGCTTTATAATAACATGATAAAAATTTAACGTTTTTAGCCTGATCATTTTAGAGGGCTTCTGTCTCAATTCATATATTGGCCGATGCCTTTTGCGCTAAAACCCTATATTTGTCTAAATTCATTTTGTTATGCAAGAGATTAAAAATTATGTAGAAACGCACAAGCAACGCTTTTTAGATGAGTTGTTCGAATTATTGCGTTTTCCATCGGTGAGTGCCGATCCAAAATATAAGGATGATGTACTAAAAACTGCAGATTACGTTGCCCAAAAGTTGAAAGATGCTGGCGCAGATCAAGTAGAGATTTGCCCTACCGCTGGATATCCAATAGTATATGGTGAAAAAATAATTGATTCCTCACTGCCAACGGTTTTAATTTATGGTCATTACGATGTACAGCCTGCAGATCCTTTAGCGCTTTGGCATACTCCGCCTTTTGAACCAACTGTTCGCGATGGTAAAATTTATGCCCGTGGTGCCTGTGATGATAAGGGACAATTTTATATGCATGTTAAGGCATTTGAATTGATGATGGAAACCAATACACTTGCGTGTAACGTGAAATTTATGATCGAAGGTGAAGAAGAAGTTGGATCTGCAAATCTTGGTATTTTCGTTAAAGAAAACGCCGATCGCTTAAAAGCTGATGTTGTTTTAATATCTGATACTTCAATGATCAGCATGGAGCATCCATCAATTGAGACTGGCTTGCGTGGTCTAGCTTATATGGAGGTGGAGGTGGTTGGCCCGAATCGTGATTTACACTCTGGTGTTTATGGTGGAGCGGTAGCCAATCCGGCAACCATTCTTTGCAAGATGATTGCATCCCTGCATGATGAAAATAACCACATTACCATTCCTGCATTTTATGATCAGGTTGTGGAACTGACTGATGAGGAGAAAAAAGCTTTAAATGCTGCGCCATATGATGAGGCAGAATATACAAAAGATCTTGATATAGCAGAGGTTTGGGGTGAGAAAGGCTATTCTACCTTGGAGCGGACGGGTACAAGACCAACTTTAGAAGTGAACGGGATTTGGAGCGGATACATTGGCGAAGGTGCTAAAACCGTTTTACCAAGTAAAGCAAATGCAAAAATTTCGATGCGTTTGGTACCTAATCAAAGCTCTGAAGAGATTGCAGAAATTTTTACTAAACATTTTGAAAGCATTGCACCTAAAAATGTGAAAGTAAAAGTTACGCCTCACCATGGGGGTGAACCAGTAGTTACACCAACTGATAGCGTGGCTTATCAGGCTGCAGAAAAAGCAATAGAAGATAGCTTTGGTAAAAAAGCAATTCCAACCCGGGGTGGGGGAAGTATTCCGATTGTAGCTTTATTTGAAGATGTATTGGGAATTAAATCGGTGCTTTTTGGTTTTGGTTTAGATAGTGATGCACTGCATTCTCCAAACGAGAAATACGATATTTACAACTATTATAAAGGCATCGAAACTTTGCCTTTGTTCCACAAATATTTTGCTGAATTAAGTAAATAAGTTTTACGAAGTCAAAATACTGGTCGTAGTGAAATGCTACGACCATCACTTTAACCAAATGCTTGGTGCCTAACCAACCACTCATTAATGCGGGTTTTTATCGTCTAGATACTGGTCTTTACTTCTCGATACGACCATTCAATCTAATGGTTCGGTTACAAAAAGGTTTTTCTTTCATTTTAAGAATAATATGAAAGCCCATAATTTTTTATAAATTGTACCCCATGAAATATTCAATCTCATCTCTTTTAATTTTAGCAGGATTTGCCTCTTTTGCTCAGTCTACTAAAACGATTCAGCGGTCCGGTAATCCTATATTTGAAGGCTGGTATGCAGACCCTGATGCAGCCATTTTTAATAATAAATATTGGGTTTATCCTACCTTCTCCGCCAAATATAAAGAGCAGGTTTTTTTAGATGCCTTTTCATCTGACGACTTGGTTTCCTGGAAAAAACACGACCATATTTTAGATACTTCGGCAGTAAAATGGGCAAACAAAGCCATGTGGGCGCCAGCCATCGTAAAGAAAGATAAAAAGTACTATCTTTTTTTCGGAGCCAATGATATTCAGAATGATCAGGAAATAGGTGGGATTGGAGTTGCAGTTGCAGATCGACCAGAAGGTCCATATAAGGATCACTTAGGGAAACCTTTGGTCGATAAGTTTCACAATGGTGCACAACCGATAGATCAGTTTGTTTTTAAAGATAAAGACGGACAGTATTACCTTATCTATGGTGGCTGGAAACACTGTAATATTGCAAAGCTGAATAAAGATTTTAGTGGTTTCTTACCTTTCGAAGATGGAACCATTTTTAAAGAAATTACGCCGGATAATTATGTGGAGGGCCCTTACATGTTTATCAAAAATGGTAAATACTATTTCATGTGGAGCGAGGGTGGCTGGACTGGTCCAGATTATTCCGTAGCGTACGCCGTTGGTGATTCACCTTTTGGTCCATTTAAAAGAGTGGGTAAGATCTTGAAACAAGATCCAGCGATTGCGACTGGCGCAGGGCATCACTCTGTGATTATCAACGAGAAAAAAGATACTTACCGTATCGTTTATCATCGCCGACCCTTAACAGAAACCAATGGGAATCACCGCGTAACCTGTATAGATGAGATGAAATTCGATGCTGATGGCATGATCCTTCCGGTGAAAATTACCAATGACGGAGTTAAAGCCCAAAAAGTAAAATAGATTAATTTTCGTTCCCGGTTTAGCAGCCGGGAACGAAAATTAATTCGGATTTAGAATGGCTTTCTCTTGCTTCTTATCCAGTAAACTAAATCCGTAAGCACATACCATCAATACACAAGCTAAACCAAACCAAAGCCAGTTGTAGCTGAGGTGCCTGGCGATATAAAAGCCTGCAAAGGGCCCTACCACCTGTGCGCAAGACCAGCTCAAAGTATAGCCAGCGGCATATAATCCCCGATTATGCTCATTACTTCTGCTAATGACCACCGTATTAATGAACGGCAGAACAAACATTTCTCCAATAGTGAAAGTGATGATGGTGAGCACTGCGGTTATGACATGAAAAATGATCGGCGCACTTAATAATAGGTAAGAGATAGCGAAAAAAATGGAACCAATAATGATAAAGAACATTGGCGATTTTTTCTTTTCTATCTTATTGATCATGATCATCTCGAACAGGGCGATAATTGCGCCATTCAAGCCAATAATAATTCCGATGGCAAATTCATCTATTTGCCATTCTTCCTTAAAAAATACAGGAACCACCCTAAACATTAAAAAGGCACAGGTAATAAAAAGTGTTGTTAATAGAATAAACTTGACATAGAAAGTATCTTGCCATGGCTTCATAATAACCATGCTGCTGCGGTTTTCTTTTGCCTTTTTTATAAATCCCTGCACTTTCGGCAAAAGAAACATGATGCCTACGCCCACTAATATGCTCACTGATCCTTCCACGATAAATAGCAGTTTGTAGTTAATCGAAGCAATGATTCCGGCCATACTGATCCCAACTGACCAGCCAATATTTACGGCCAATCTGTTTAAAGAGTAGGATCTGGTGATGGTATCTTCCTTGGCATAATGTGCTACTGCGGTGAAATTTGCAGGTCTGAAAGCTTCAGAAAAAAAACTGATTACCACAGCCAAAATGCAAAGAGTAGAAAAATGCGTAATGGTAGAAAACACAATAAAGAGTATTCCGCCGATAATCGAAGAGAGGATTTGTACGGGTCTGAACCCAATCATATCCGTGAGTTTTCCGCCAGTGGCCGATCCTAATATAGAACCAACACCAAAAAGCGTAATGATTAAGCCTGCATCCATCTCTGTTCGATGCAAACTTTGAGTAACATAAAGTCCCATGAACGGAACAGCCATGCTGCCACATCGGTTAAACATCATTACAATACTTAGGAGCCAGGTTTCGCGGCTCAAGCCGCTAAAGGAAGATTTGTAGGTGTTTAGTATGAGTTTGAACATGTTGTTTTTTCCAGCGCACAAAAGTACTAAAGCAATGGAGATTTGATGCTAAATATTATTTTAACTGCCTGTTTTTTTTAAAGTTAAATTAGATGGAATCTGATGAAAATTTTGCTATTCTTTTTATCTTTCGGTTATCTTTTTAACGATCTAAGCAATTTAAATTAATGTACCAAACTCAGCATTTAAAAGAACAACTGAAAAGGATTAGTAACGATATACTTCAACCAGAAGATTTTCATGATAAACTCGCACCAGCAATAACGGCTTATACTAAGTTGTTATTTGACATTGGTGAAATAGAATCAAATGACACTGAAGAAAGAAACCATATCAACTTAAAATTTGGCAATGCAATTGGAACTTTCTGGGCGGCCAATTGTGTGAAAGAAGTGTTGAGAACTCAACGTTTTGTTAGGGGTTTGTATTTAGCTATTCAGGATAAACTGGCTCAGAAGAGTGGTCCGATACACATTCTCTATGCTGGTACTGGCCCTTTTGCAACATTGGCCCTACCTGTAATGGTTCAATTTAGCCCAGAAGAAGTTCAGTTTACTTTACTTGAAATTAATGAAACAAGCCATAGCAAGTTGCTTAATGTGATTGATGCTTTTGGTTTGCGGGCATATGTGAGGCAGATTGAAATTACCGATGCAACAACTTATATTTTACCGAACACTGAGGTGGATATTGTATTAAGTGAAACCTTAAACAGGGCACTCATTAAGGAACCGCAGGTTTTTATCATGCTTAATCTGGCCAGTCAGTTAGGTAATGATGTAACCTATATTCCGGAAGAAATTACGGTAAATCTAAGTGAAAAGAAGAGAAATGATAATACACCCCGGAAAATAGAAACACTGATTAATTTTAACTTCGATAAGATGAAAGAAATTATCTCGCAATCTGAGCGATACAAATGGATTTTTGAGGAGATAAAGGTGAATATTGGTGATGTTGAGGTAGACGATCTTTATTATACTACAGAAATTAAAGTTTACAGGCATAATTTTTTAGCTTATGAAGCATCTTCTTTAAACTTATTAGAGCGGGTAAAATTAGAAGGAAAATACACTAAAGACTTAATTTTTAAATATTTTGCGAATGGGAAACCCGGCTTTAGTGCTCATTGAGGAAATGGGCTAACGGGTTAAACGATGCATCTAAGAAAATCGAATATTCTTAAACAAAGAGAATGATTTTCTTATTTAAAAGGATTTTACTCAATTTAGCAGCAGAATAGATATGCCGCCAGAGAAAAGAATTCCTACCGAAAAAAAAATAGTAACCAGAAAACCTGTTGAAAGAAAACCAACTGCCCGAAAACCTTCAGGAAAGAAAAAAAAGCCTGGATTCTTTTCCCCACAAATAAAGGTAGCTATTGCTGCTTTACTTTTAATTTTGCTATCTCCTTTCTATTATGGCTATGTATTAAATGGTTTTGTCGCCACGTGGAGATGGATAAAAGATTGGGGACAGAATCCAGATTACCGCACTTATAAAAGTTTTAATATCAAAATACCAAAGAAATATACCGTGCATGGCATTGATGTTTCCTATTATCAAGGTAAAATAAACTGGCACAAGGTAAAAGCGATGAAAGAAGATGAGGTTAAAATTAGTTTTGCCTTTATCAAAGCTACCGAAGGAATTTTACAAGTTGATCCCTATTTTCAACGCAATTGGCGCGAAGCCCCAAAGGCGGGAATAATTTGCGGTGCTTATCACTTTTTCAGACCTAAAAAAAGCGGTAGGGCACAAGCGAAGTTCTTTTTGCAGGTAGCTACCGTAGAAAAAGGAGATTTGCCTCCTGTGGTCGATATAGAGACTTTAGATGGTGTAACACCACTCAGAATGAGGCTGGAGCTTTCAGATTTTCTCACTTATGTAGAAATGAAAACCGGCGTAAGGCCAATCATTTATACTGGTTTAAAGTTTTATGAAGACAATCTCGAAGGCAAATTAGACGAGTATCCCCTTTGGATTGCACATTATTATCAGCCGAAATTGCGCTTGGATAAAAGCCGATGGAAGTTCTGGCAACATTCTGATAAAGCTAAAATTAATGGCATTGGTCACGTGGTAGATTTCAATGCTTTTAATGGTGACAGTACCGCGCTTGTGGAAATGTTGGTTCATTAGTCATTATTTTGTTGGTCAGGAGGATAAATTGATCAACAATGATATTTATGTGACCTGTTAATAAAAGGGGTATTTCTTGCACTCAAACCAATTTACTATTAAACTAATGCCTAATCAACTAAATGCTCCAACTTTCACATTCTTCAAGAAAAAACTCATCGGCTTCTGCACCAATTCCCGGAAGTTCCGGTACATCCAGAAAATAACCATTATAAGTTAAGCCATCTACTACAGGATCTACTAGATGACCAAGCAAGGCGGTATCGAGGTCAAAGAACTCCACATTCGGACTTGCTAAGGCAAAATGTAAATTTGCACTTAAAGCAATCCGGCTTTCCAGCATGCTTCCAATCATACATTTCACTCCCTTTTGTAAAGCTTCTTCATGAATTTTTTGTGCTTCCAAAATTCCGCCTGATTTAGAGAATTTTATGTTTAAGTAAGTTGTCGACTGGCTATTAATGAGTTTTCGGGCATCATGGTGGTTATAGCAGCTTTCATCAGCCATTAACTTAATAGGAGAATTTAAATTTAGCTCAGGTAATTTATCATCAAACCAGGTACGCATGGGTTGTTCACAAAATTCGATATTATATTTTTCCAATTCTCCCAGTGCGAATAAGGCATCATCAAAACTCCAACCCTGATTGGCATCCAATCGCAGAGTCATTTCCTCGCCAACGGCGGTTCTAATTTGTTTTACCCGTTCAATATCGTCATGAACTTTTTTTCCCAGTTTGATTTTTAAGATCCTGCAACCATGACTTTTATATTTCAGTGCCGTTATCGCCATTCCTTCGGGTGTATCAATGCCAATAGTCATATCGGTTTCGATGGTTCTTTTCGTTCCGCCGAGAAACTTATAGAGCGGTAAGCCAGCGTGTTTTGCAGCAATATCAAATAAAGCCATGTCGAATGCGCTCTTGATGGTGTTGTTATGATCTGCATAGCCTAAAAGATCATTCATCCGCTCGGGAATCTCCAATGGATCTTTCCCTTTTAAAATCGCTGCAAAATCTTTTGCCATGGCAATGCATGTTTCCTGAGTTTCGCCCACAATCATCGGGAAAGCAGAGCACTCGCCAATTCCGTGAATGCCTGCATCAGTATAAATTCTAATGAGCACATTTTGTGCAAAATGCATGGTGCCCGTTGCAATAACAAAAGGTTCCATCGGGATGCTGAAGCGGTATATTTCGGTATGGGTGATTTTCATTTTTTTAAGGTTAAAGGTAAAAGGCTGGAGCTGTAAGGTTTGCTCTTCGGGATAAAAGTATGTAATGCACCCAACTCAATTCGCGACGCAATGCATCATAAATTGGAAATGCTTTGAAGAAAGTGCTAATATTACTTTCATTAAATCCCTTTCCAAATCCAATTGTAAACTGTTGCGATAAATTCTTTGATGTGCTTTTTTCATAATCTGCCTGGGCTTTACCTTGCTGATCATCATCCACAATCAACTTACCTATTTGCCAGTACGATTCAGTGACTTCAGGATTTGCCGTCCGGTAAACTTTCAGGTGCGATTGAATAATAATTTTCTTAACAAAATTGAATAAATCGTTTTTATTTAATTCCATGGAGATAGATTGGTTGCCATCTAAAATAGAAAAACAAAACTAAAACCGAGCAGCATTGTAGATAATTTATAGCTTTACTTGTTTAACATTGTAATCATTATTTCATGTCAAATACACATTCAGAATCCAATAATTTAATTAACGCATCCTCTCCCTATCTGTTACAACACGCTTATAACCCGGTGCATTGGTATGAATGGGGTACAGAAGCTTTAGAAAAAGCGAAGACAGAAAATAAGCTGATTTTAGTGAGCATTGGTTATTCAGCCTGTCACTGGTGCCATGTAATGGAACGAGAATGCTTTGAAAACCATGAAGTTGCAGAAGTAATGAATCAGCATTTTGTATGCATTAAGGTTGATCGCGAAGAGCGACCAGACATTGATCAAATTTACATGTATGCCATTCAACTCATGACAGGCAGTGGTGGCTGGCCGTTAAATTGTATCTGTCTACCAGATCAGCGCCCAATTTACGGAGGCACTTATTTTCGTAAAACGGACTGGATTAATGTATTAGAAAATGTGGCTGCACTTTGGGCAAACGAGCCTGATAAAGCCATTGAATATGCAGAAAGATTAACCGCCGGGATAAATGATAGCGAAAAAGTAATCGCCGTTCAGCAGAAGGAAACTTATAACCAAACCCATTTAACAGAAATCATTGAACCCTGGAAACGTCATTTTGATATCGGTTATGGAGGCTATAACCGTGCGCCGAAGTTTCCATTGCCTAACAATTGGATCTTCCTGTTGCGCTATGGCTTCCTCAATGATGATGAATCTGTTTTTACAGCCGTTTGCCACACCTTGGAAGAAATGAGCAGGGGTGGGATTTATGATCAGCTGGCCGGAGGTTTCGCACGTTATTCTGTAGATGATAAATGGCATGTACCGCATTTCGAAAAAATGCTTTATGATAATGCACAGCTAATTAGCTTATATATGGAAGCTTATCAGTGCACAAAATTTGATTCTTTCAGACAAACAGCTGTTGAAACGATTGCATGGACTTTCAATGAAATGACTTCGCCTGATGGATTGTTTTATTCCGCTTTAGATGCCGATAGCGAAGGCGTAGAAGGTAAGTTTTACATCTGGGATAAAGAAGAATTTGATCATGTTTTGGGAGGTGATGCCGCATTAATGGCAGATTATTACAACGTGACGGAAGAGGGGAATTGGGAAGAAGAACAAACAAATATTTTAAGGAAAACAGTTGATGACCAAGCCCTTCTGGATAAATTTGGTGTTTCCGCAGATGAGTTATTTGATGCGGTAAACCATTCGAAAGCCAAACTACTGGAGGTAAGAAGCAAACGTGTGAGACCAGGACTGGACGATAAATGCCTTACTGCCTGGAATGGGATGATGATTAAAGCCCTTGCAGATGCCGCGCAGATATTAGGTCACGATCTGTATTATCAGAAAGCAGCAGGTGCTGCCAACTTTATTATCGAAAATGCGAAATCTGAAGTGGGTGGCTTGTATCGCAATTATAAAAATAGGAAAGCATCTATCACCGCATTCTTAGATGATTATGCATTTTTCATCGAAGCTTTAATTGCTTTGTATGAATATGATTTTGATGAAAAGTGGCTTGAGGAGGCAAAATCACTGGCAGATTATGTTTTAAATAACTTCAGCGATGCCGATTCGCCAATGTTATTTTATACCTCTGCAGCAGGTGAGAGCCTGATTGCCCGCAAACATGAAGTGATGGATAATGTAATTCCGGCAGCAAATTCTACTATGGCTTTAAATTTTAAAAAGCTGGGTTTGCTGTTTGATGAAGAAAAATACACTGAAAAGGCAGCAGAAATGTTGGCCGCGGTTCATCCTAAAATAAAAACTTACGGCTCTGCTTACTCCAATTGGGCAATTTTATTGCTAAACGAAATTTATGGTGTAAACGAGATTGCAATAACTGGTTTAGAAACTGATGTAGTTAAATTGGAGTTAAGCAATCATTATATTCCTAATAAAATTACATTGGGTGGAACAAAAAGTAACTTACCGCTGTTAAAAGGGAAGCAAAGCAATGAAACAAAAGTTTATATTTGCCGAAATAAAGTATGCCAGTTGCCGGTTAGCACTGTTGAGGAAGCATTAACGTATTTACAATAAAAAAAATCTGAATGAATATTTCACCAAACTCAGTAGTTGCATTAACTTATGAATTGCACACTACCAACGAAGAAGGACAACAAGTTTTTGTTGAGAAAGCAGACGAGCAAAATCCTTTAGTATTTTTATATGGCGTAGGCATGATGTTGCCTAAATTTGAAGAGCATTTAGCTGGTTCTAAAACTGGTGATGAATATAGTTTCGAATTATCTGCAGCTGATGGCTACGGAGATATCGATCCAGGTGCATTTGCTGATCTTCCAAAATCAATGTTTATTGATGCTGGCGGTGAGGTTCCTGCAGTTGGTGAAGTAATCCCGTTGCAAGATAATGAAGGAAACAGCTTCAGAGCTGGCGTAACGGCTATACATGATGAAACGGTTTCTGTAAATTTAAACCATCCAATGGCTGGCAAAAATTTATTGTTTAGCGGAACCATCTTAAACGTTCGTGAGGCTACTCAGGATGAATTGGCTCATGGACATGCACATGGTGCAGACGGACATGCTGCTCACTAGGTCTTTATAAAAGAAAATATCTAGATAGATAAATAAAAAATCCCGATTTCGATCGGGATTTTTTATTTATAATAACTTCGAAGCGGTGAGCTCAACCGGAGGATTATTCATCGCATTACCCTTATTTAGCTTCAACGTTCCTTTCACCGTAACGGGTTGATAAGTAAATTTTATCGGCTCTGCCATTTCCACCAGTACCATGATTGGAATTCCATTTTTGCCACAGTAGAAGCACTGGTTAATTGGTAAAGTAGAAAGCATAAACTTCGTTTGTTTCATACCATCTTTAATGGGGACGATATAACCAGAAAGCTCAAATGCCTTGCTTTCATATTTTTGAATGGAAGGATTATAGATGGCGTAAGTTTCAGTAGGTTTTACCGTCTTAATTTTTACACCACCAATAATATCCCAGTTAGGAGAGTCCATCTGGTCGCTTGGATCATGCTGTGCTTTAGCGGATAATCCAATAAATATGAATAAAAAAAAGGCTAATGATCTCATATTAATTTATAATCTGGTTACAAATATACAAAAGAGACGATGCTTAAGCGGTAAATGATTGGCTACACTGTTAAAAATCTACTTTTAAACGCAAGCCACCATTGGTTAAGTTTAGATTTTCTCTGGAGAAAGTTTTCATTGGAAGCCTTAAGAAAGGCTCTATTGCAATGTTATTCTTTTTAGATATTTTTTGTTTGTAGCCCAACGAGAAATTATAGAAGCCGATATATTTATCCGGATCAAGTTTAGCCTCTGGCTGCGGCTCCGTTTGTTTTTCTGCCACAATAAAGCTTCTAATGTCTGTTGTTCCATTAACCGATGGCGAGGACAAACTTTGAACCTGGTTAACAATGTATGTATTTTGCTGTGAGTTGTTAATTACCGCCAAGGCAGATACCCCAACACCAGTATACAGCTTTTCTGAGATTTTATACCTCAATTCAAGCGGTACATTAATACCACTCACCTTAGCATTAACAGATTCCAGGTTTCTACCAGATAAGCTTTGAGGTGCACTTGCATTTTGAGATTCCATTGAACTCACTGATGCGTAAGAAACGCCGGAGCTAATTGATAATTTATTTGCAATAGCATACGACAATGAAAATCCGTAATTCATATTCACTTTGCTATCATTACCCATAGAAGGTGCTACATAAACATCTGGTTGCCACCTCTGGCTTTGCTTTCCCTTATTTTGAGCATTCTTTCCCTGGTTTGTTTTACTGTCTAATGCCAGTAAGTCTTCGAATGTCATTTTATTATTAGCATTTGGCTTTTCCTGCGGCACTTTTGCTTCGGTATTCACTACGCCATTATTGGCTGCTGCTACATTTGTATTATTTTCGACAGGGCTGATTTTAGGCGTAACTGTTTTATCGATAACCTGGTTAGCTAGGTAAACCGGATTTTGATTTTCAATGATATTTAATGGCGATTTGGTCGTATTTTCAGCTTGTGTGCGGTAAGAATTTTCGTTATTATCTACAATAATGCCTGGTTCCTCAGCTGCAAGCTGACCATCTATTAAATCGTGTTTTTTTGTTGCTGCTGATTGTGAATGCGTGTGGTTTGTTTTAGATTTTAAAATAACATTCTTATTTATTTTATCTTCATGATTAAATAAAAATAAACCTGATAAAACCAGAATTATTGCAGCGGCAGTCCACAGTGGCCATAAAACAAAGCCACCACGCTTCTTTTCTTCTTTTTTAGAAAAGCGCTCCCAGGCACCAGGAGCATAATTCTCCTCATGATTTTGTAATTGGGTGGTGATATGTTCTATTAATTCCTTATCCATTTTTTTTATATGAACCCACTAACGTATTGGTGTAAAGTGCTCTTAATTTATGTTTCGACCGGGTTAAATAAACGCGACTCGAGCTTTCTGGGATATTTAAAATCTTAGAGATTTCGTCGTGTGCAAATCCTTCGATCTCATACAAATTAAACACCAGTCTTTGCGTATCCGGTAAATGATTTAATAAATTCATGATGTCGTTTACGTGAAGATCTGATGCGACAGAAACTTGTGTAACCGGATGCTGATCTTCCTGTAAATCATCAACATAAAAATGCGCTTTCGAACTTCTGATTTTATCTATTGCCGTTCGGGATGCGATTTGTGCGATCCATCCCTTAAAAGACCGTTGTAACTCTTCAGGGTTCAGCGGTGGTTTAAATCCTGAAACATTCTTAAAAATTTTGATAAACGTATCATTTACAAGCTCTTCGCTATCTGCAGTGTTTTTTGTGTACCTTAAAATAATGCCCATTAAATAGCCATAAAATGATTTATACATCATTTCCTTACAGCTACTGTTGTTATTTACACAGCCTTTTAAAATCTCCTCAAATCTGAGTATTTTTTTGATCACTCCTGTAAAGGCCTATTAATTTCGATTAATTTTGAGCTTACGCTTGTCTATTGCAAAAATATAAAATAACACCATCCGATTTATCGAATGGTGCTAAATCAACGGGGGGAGATATTATTTGTTTGTCATCACTGCCAATGCAAATTTAGTGCTGTCTGTTTTGCTGCTCAAACCTTTTGCCCAAATGGTATAGATTTTTCCTTTTTCAATCTTTACAGCGGGTAACGTCGCGCTTACATTGCCTCCTTGCTTAACCTGGAAAGTGTAACTGTCTGATGGGTTAACCGAAGTAAAAGGTGTAAATTCTTTAAAAGCTTTAGCGGTAAATAATGCAGTAGGGTTACCTTCAATTGCTAAATCTAAAGGCGAAGAACCCGGGCTTAAATTAATAAAACGGATTTTTGCTTTATCAGTCTCTGGTGCTTTCAAATCATCTTCTACCAATAGAAGTTTAGTAGATTTTAAGGTATCAACCACAAAAACAGAATAAAATCCGCCACCTTTTAAGTTAGCAGTTCCATTGGTGAGGTATTTTAAGGAATCTTTTTTCGATACCCCAACTAATCTCGTGCCTGGATAAGCAGCATAGTATCCGCGATCATTGGTATAGGTAAAACTGCCTATTTTCTGATTGTCCAATATAAAATCTAATGGACCAGTACCTGGTGATGCATGTATGAAACCGATTCCCGCGGCTTCAATTGGATCATCATTCCAGTCTTTTTTACAGGCAGATAATGTTAATGTTATGGCGAATAAAGTGCATATAATTTTTGAAGTTAAGCCAAAGTAGTTTTTAGTTTTCATGTTGTAGTTAAATCAATTTTATAAATAAAATCGGTTAATGGCCATTAACGCTTTTTTAGGTTAAACGATTAAGGAGATGGAAACGCTACAGTAGCGGTAATTTTTTCTCATAAAAAAAGCCACATGAAACTTTCATGTGGCTGGTTGGTTAAATATGGTATCGGTTACGAATACATTTCCTCGCGAAGTTTTGCAACATCTGCGCTATTAATGTATTCATCGTAAGTCATCAACTTATCAATTGTTCCTTTTGGGGTAATTTCGATAATTCTGTTTGCCACAGTCTCCGTTAACAGGTGATCTCGTGAAGTGAATAAGACTGCACCTTTAAAATCCTTCATTCCATTGTTCAAGGCTTCGATAGATTCCAGATCCAGGTGATTCGTAGGCTCATCGAACATCAATAAATTGGCTTGCTGTAACATCATTCTGGAGAACATGCAACGCATTTTTTCGCCACCTGAAAGCACTTTTACATTCTTCAAAACCTCTTCGCCAGAAAATAACATACGGCCTAAAAAGCTTCTAACAAATTGTTCATCAGCATCAGTTCCGGAATATTCACGTAACCAATCAACCAAGTTTTCATCTTTACCGTCGAAATATTCAGAATTATCATTCGGAATATCTGCCGTGCTGATGGTCACACCCCATTTAAATTCACCATTATCAGCAGTGGTTCTACCTGTTAACACATCGTAAAATGCTGCGGTAGCCAAGCTGTTTTGTGACAGGACAGCTATTTTATCGCCTTTATTGACCATAAAGGTCACTTTGTCGAATAAAATACCATCATTTCCAGATTTACCTAAGTTTTCAACCTGTAAAATCTGGTCTCCCGCCTCACGACCGGTATTATTGAAAATAATGGCAGGGTATTTACGGCTTGAGGCCTTAATCTCGGTAATATCGATTTTATCCAAAGCTTTTTTACGTGAAGTTGCCTGCTTGGATTTAGATGCATTTGCACTAAACCTGCGGATAAACTCCTGTAACTCCTTCACCTTATCTTCCATTTTCTTGTTCTGATCGCTACGTTGTTTTAACGCCAGCTGACTAGATTCATACCAGAAAGTATAGTTACCGGTATAGATACTCATCTTCGCAAAATCAATATCTACAATGTGCGTACAAACAGCATCTAAAAAGTGCCTGTCGTGAGATACCACCAGTACAATATTTTGGTAATCGGCAAGGAAGTTTTCTAACCAGGCAATGGTTTCAATGTCCAAATCATTGGTTGGCTCATCCAATAATAAAATATCAGGATTTCCAAATAATGCTTGAGCTAGCAATACACGTACTTTTTGTGTATTATCTAATTCCTTCAATAGTTTATGGTGATTATCTTCTGTAATGCCAAGGTTACTTAACATGGTGGCGGCATTGCTTTCCATGTTCCAGCCATCCATCTCTGCGAAGATGTTTTCGAGTTCGCCGGCACGTTCGCCGTCTTTCTCTGTAAAATCCTCTTTCATGTAAATGGCATCTTTTTCCTTCATGATGGCATAAAGTTCTTTATGTCCAATCATTACGGTTTCAAGCACCGAAACGTCATCAAATTCGTAGTGGTTCTGTTTCAAAACAGCCATTCTTTCGCCTGGAGTAAAGGCTACACTACCCGAAGTCTGGTTAACCTCACCCGATAAAATTTTCAGGAAAGTAGATTTACCTGCGCCGTTAGCCCCAATTACACCATAGCAGTTGCCCTGGGTAAATTTTAAGTTAACGTCTTCAAATAATGTGCGTTTGCCGTAGCGTAAAGATAAATTAGAAACTGAAATCATACTATAAATAAATAAGCCGCAAAGATAGGGAAAAAGGTTGAGGGTAAAAAGGTAGATAGTTTAAGATTAGTAATTTGAAAATGAAAGTTTAGCTATAATGGCGCATGCAGTCCCGCTTTCACTGCAATCTTTTTATGTCGAGTTACTAACCCTACCAACGTTTTGCTAATTGGAGTTAGTAACCTTGAAAAACATAAAAAGTATTTTCGCTCAATCGGGTTTAGGTTACTCCAGCTTGTGCCTTTGGCAATTAAAACCCGTCGCGTTACCAGATCATTCGTCTATAGGTTGGTGTTTCAGCAACATAAAAACTTGTACTTATAAATTCAATGAATAGATTGATGAGGTAGAACTTAAGCAGGTTGGTGAGACACCAACCAGTAGGTTAAGGTTGGCTGCGATAAAAGTAATTCATTGTTTTCAGTCCTCGAATTAGAAGTCCACTTACCATGCGGCTTGCAGAGATTTTAAATAAAAAATAGATTCATTTATTGTTGTTATTTTTTCTAATTTGTGTCACACACAAATGAATAATCTTATGAAAAAATTAACACTAGGCATTCTCATGTCTGCAGTTTCGGCTATTGGGTATAGTCAAGACGTTCAGTACAAGTACAAGGTAGATTTCTTTGGAGATACCATTCTGGTCGATGCCAACGATAAACCTGTTGGTAAGCAAAAGAAAGATTTTTTTGGCAAAACTATTATTGTTGATCAACATGATAAGACAGTTGCAATCCAGAAAAAAGATTTTTTCGATAATATCATTTTACAAGATGAATCAGGGGCGGTAATTGGAAAACAAAGCAAAGACTTTTTTGGAAACACTATTATCCAAACAGAAAGCGGACAAACATTAGATAAAAGGAAAAGAGATAGTGAAAGCTTAGCTGATGAAGACTTTTCAAATGAGGAAGCCTTAACCGGACGAAAGGATGCTTTTGGAAATACAGTAGTAGCAGAAGGAAATGGGAGAACTATTCGAGTATACAAAAAAGATATTTTTGGGAACCATATCGTTGAAGATGGCAGTGGCAGAACTTTAGGCGTTTTTAAAAAGGATATTTTTGGTAATAACATCGTAGAAGATGGAAGTGGAAAAACGATTCGGGTATACAAAAAAGATATTTTCGGTAGCGATATTGTTGAAGATGGAGCCGGGCATGTTGTAAGTATAGCAAGAAAAGATATTTTTGGAAATACGATAATAGAGGATGGGAGGGGTAGAACTTTAAGAGTTTACAAGAAGGATATATTTGGTAATGACATTGTAGAAGATGGGAATGGGAAAACCATAAGTGTATCCAGAAAAGATATTTTTGGGAATACAATAGTGGAAAATTAAAAAGATAGGAGTATTACGAGTTAGGACTTAACATCTTAATAAACAAGTGTTAATACCAAAATATTAGTTTCAAACCGCTTATTAAGCTTAGGGAAAGTTACTCATAACCTGCTTGAATAAAATACTAACACTGAACGGGGGACTTTTCGGTGTTAGTATTTCAAAAGGATTGTTCTTAGCTAATCCAATTGCACTGTCTGTACTGATATGGAAAAGTTTTTAAATTTGATATTAGGAACCATTTTGGCTAAAAAATTATTTTTCTCGCCTCATTTTAAACTGTTTTTCTAAGACTTTTAATGCAAAACTTAATTGATAATTTAGAGATACCCCTTGGCAAAGCCAATGTAGTAGAATTGGGCAGGAATTGCGCTGATGATGCCTTTGCTATCCAGCAAATTATTGATTGTAGTTTTCATGATGATCAGCAGATCGGATTCAGAGCCGCTTGGGTATTAGAACAGGTTTACTCTAATCATGAAGCTTCATTTTTACCACACGTCGAAACATTTCTAAAACGTTCTTCTTTGCAGACAAATCAGTCGGCTTTAAGGATTTTTGCTAAAATTTTAGCTGGCATTACCGGTAAGAAAGTATCTCCAGAAATTAAGGGCGTTATTTTATCATATAAAACTGACGATTTAGTCGATGCCGTTTTTGGTTGGTTAATAGACGAAAAAATTCCCGTCGCCATCAAATCTCATTGCCTTAATATCTTGGCTAATTTGATTGATAAGCATCAATGGATTAAGGAAGAACTGATTCAAACTATGGATTTTCTGGTAGAAAAAGAAAGTATTGCCTTTTTCGCAAAGGTTAAACAAATCAGAAAACAGCTTAAATAATGTCGGTTAATGAGTATCAGGCCGGAAGTAGAAATTACAGAGTCGAAAGTATCGAATATAGGGTATCAAGTCTCGAGTAGAAAGTATGAGGAGTAGAGCATTCTGTTACAGCTGTAAATACGCTATGTCTTAACTTTGACTTTAAGCTTTCCGCTTTAGTCTTTTCATTTTTTAGCCTTTTACCTTATATTTACCACATGAGTAATTATGATATCGTATCACAAGTGATTAAAGAACGCCGGAGTATTTTCCCGGCGAGTTATATCAAAAAAGAAATTCCTGTAGCGGTAATCAACCAGATCCTGGAAACTGCAAACTACGCACCGACACATAAACTCACCCAACCCTGGCGCTTTACAGTAATCAGAAAAGCTGGTCTCGCGAAGTTAGGAGCAGCGCTTGGGAAGTTATACAAAGAACTGGTACCTGCACATCAGTTCCTTCAAAAAAAGTACGATAGCTTTGCCGAAAAAACAAGTCAATCTGATTGCATTATTGCCATCAATATGGCGGTTAGTGGAAAAATACCGGAGTGGGAGGAACTGGCCGCGGTTTCTTGTGCCGTTCAAAACATGGCCTTAACCGCCGAAAGCTTAAAGGTTGGTGCTTACTGGAGCTCGCCGCCATTAATTGATGATCTAGGTGAATTTTTGGGTTTAAAGGAAAATGAAAAATGTATCGGGTTGTTTTACATGGGCTATCATAATGAAAAACCCTGGGCGCCAAATAGAACCTCAATAGAAGAAAAGGTAACCTGGATGGAAGGGTAGGTTTAAGTTTGGAGTTTGGCATCGAAAGTCCAAAGTCTGGAGGCTATAGTCTTTAGTTTATATTACAAGTATCTTTTCAAAATTTCCGATAAATCCATTGGATCATTATTCTCGGTAAAAGATGAACCTATTAATAGTGGTCTGCGATATTCGAGGTCGCTTTTGGTGGCTTTTAACAGTTTCACTGAACATTGGGAATATGGAATGCATTTTTATTACCATAAAGGCAACGTGTTCGCCTATCTTTGGATTTTAAAAAGTTTCATCAACCTCACATAGTTTTGTTGAGGTAAACAAGATTAAATACGAAGATTTGCTGCGAGAAAAAAGAACCCAAATGAAAATTTTATTGACTAGTCCCCTCGATGATCTCACTGAGGAAAAAATAAAAGGGATTCTGGATCAAGCTTTGTTACCGCGTAAATAATCCAATGATCTCATTATTATCTATTTCCCACTTCCCATTTTCTATTGCTCATTATTTATTCAACAATACCATATGTCTACCTTAAAATCTCAACTCTATCAGCTTTGCTTAACTTTTATTCAAAACAGGATTGAAAATATAGAATATTCGATGTTGCAAGCCCGCCAGGCATCCAATGATGATACTAAAAGTAGCGCAGGCGATAAATATGAAACCACACGTGAAATGATGCAACAGGAAATGGATCGGAATAGCAAGTTGTTATATGAAGCTGGTCAGCAGAAAATTGCGTTACAGCAAATTGAAAATGTAGATGCAGCCAAAGAAGTGAAGAATGGCAGTCTGGTTTTAACCTCTAACGGAAATTTTTATATCAGCATCAGTGCGGGCGAATTAAATGTTGAGGGACAAAAATTCATCGCAGTATCGCAAGCAGCTCCAATCGGAAGGGTCTTCATCGGCTCAAAAAAAGGGGAAGAACTGAGTTTTAATGGAAACAAATATTTAATCAATGATATTTTGTAGATCATTATACCTCACTATTAGGAACTCTAATTATCCGTTAAACTATTATTGATCACAATCTCTTAAATCTGCGCATTCTATGAAATGAGCGGGATACACATTTAAGATGTTGGTCGAGATTTGCAATCTCGATCCTAATATCTGTGGATTTCAAATCCACATCCCTTCAATTCCAAATCCTGACAAGCTGATTCTAACTATTTGGCGGCAATTCTTTCCGCAAAAGCAGGAACCAGATAAGATTTTAATTCACTAAAAGGAATGAAGACCACTATTTGTCCCTGAGCGTAACTCGCCACCTCATAAGGATTATACATAAACGCCAAACCTTTGGCATTGAAATAGAAATTCTTATTAGGCTTCAGAAAATCATCAAACAAAACCTTGTTTATACTTTCATTCGCTTTGATATTGTATTGTTTTCTTAAATTTTGCTCCAGTAATTTTTGGAGGTTATTGGAGTCAATTTTTACAACATCACTTAACACCATCTGCTTTTTATTTTTAACATCCAGGCAATACAAGAGGCTACTATAATTTCCGTGAGCGCCACCAGTATAGGCATCAGCCAGAAAATCGACAACTAAAAAGTCATTATCATTATACAAAATTGATTGTTGGCTGTTATTGGTATAATTTAGCCAGGCATCTTCGCCATCACTTCTATCACCTTCTTGCTGACTAGCAACTTCAGCACTATAATCTTTTAGGTAAGCAGCGGAGACGGCTTTGAAGCTAATTTCACGATCAACATCAGATCTTAATCCTGATATTTTTTTTAACTCACCCTCGATCCATTTCCCGGCATCATCGTTATTTGTTGCCTTTAGATATTCAAAAGTAATTTGCGCAATTGGAGAATCTGTCTTACTTGGATAAGCCTTCACCGAATCCTTATAAATACCTGTGGTAAACTGATAACTACCTTCCGGATATTTCTCCTCTAAAATTGCCGGGAAAGTCTTGCTTCCATCGCCACTTTTCCAGGTTCCTTTAAAACCGGTGCCTGTCCATTTTAAAGAAATACGGGGCTCTTTCGCATCTTGCTCAAAATAAGAATTGTAAAAGCTATATTCAGCAAGCACTAAACTATCCTGACCAATTACAGTATCTGTGGATAAATTCAACCAGGAGCCATCGTAATAATAATCACCGTCTATATCGCCGTTAAGCCTTTGCAAATGCATTACAACTGGTTTACCTGCAATTGTTCCTTCCAGGCGCTTGTAAAAATTACCAGTAAGCGTTTGCTTGGTGTTGGTTTTTACATTGGATGTTGTAGAATCACTTTTAGTATTATTGCAAGCAGTAATTACAGCTGAAAGTAAGAATAGAAATAATAAATGCCTTTTCATAAGTTGAATTAGTCGCGATTAATACTTGACAGTTGAGCTTATGATTTTGTTTTGTTAAAGCTTTTATTAATGCTGTAATAAAGGTTTTTGGCTGTGTATCTTCCCGGATCTATAATTCTGCGAATGGTGTAAAGTGGGTAAGTCGCATCGCTGGCGGTAGAAAGAATAAAAGCAGCTTTAAAACCGTGTTCCTTCAATTTATGTAAAGTTGAAGCTTTGTAAACGCCGTATGGATAAGCAAAGTATTCTATCTTTTTACCAGTAATTTGCTCTAGCTTTTTAGTGGGGTCATCTATTTGAGTTTTCCAGTCTTCATCAGTAAACTGAGCGAAGTTTTTGTGATCATACGTATGGCTCGCGATGGTATTGCCTTCATCAGCCAACTGCTTAATTTGCTCCTTAGTCATGTAACTAATCCTGCCTTTTCTCCCGATAGAAACTGTCATGATGAAATAAACTCCTTTAAAGCCATATTTTTTCAACGTAGCATTTCCGACTATAAATTGATCTTCATCCGTATCGTCGAAAGAAATGATGATTGGTTTTTCTGGAAGTTTGGCATTAAAAACCAGGTAATTATACAATTGATCTGGCAAAATCGTATGGTAGCCACTATCCGCCAGCATTTTTATGTGTTCCCTAAATTTATCTGGTGCAATAATATCATCATGAGCCCTTTTACTGTCGCTGGCCAGATTATTTCTTATTTGATGATAACATAAAACAGGTACCTCACGTTTAGCCAAAATTGCTTTAGCATCTGCAGGCCTTTGCTTGGTGGTGTCTATCTTTTCAGTTTTAGCAACGGCTGGATCTTCAGTTTTTTTACTTTTAGAATTTGATTGACATGCGGCCAAAAGCGCCGGAACAAGAACGGTAATAACTAAAAATCGTTTCATAGTGTGATTAAAGTACGTGTTGGGCTAATATTTTTTGAACCTGATAAACATCAACTGATTTATTAAACTGCTTTTGAATACTCGGTATTGTTTCATTCGAAACCCAGATGTTCAATACCGCATCTAAATCGAAAGTTCCGGCGGTTTCTACACTAAATCTGGTTATGGCTTTGTAAACTATGCTTTTATATTCTGTTTTGTTCCCTGTAATGCCTTGTTTATCAATAAGTATTAATCTTTTGTTAGTGAAAATAAAGGTGTCGCGAATCAGTTTAAAGCCAAGTTCAATCTGCTCACCATTAATTAATAAGGCACCGTATTGTTTCACTAGGTCATCAGGATTTACCGCGCCTGCGTTGCCTAATAATGCTGAAAATAATCCCATTCTAAAAACTGTTTTTTATGCTGTTGCTCAATGTTTTCGGACTCCAGTAACCGCTTGCAATAATTCTGCGAATGGTAAATAATGGGTCTCTTTCGTCACGTTTGGTTGATAGTTGAAAAGCCATTCTGAACCCACGCTTTTTCAATTCAGGAATACCTTCGGCGTTCCACAGCCCAAATGGATAAGCAAACTCTGTCATCTTTTTTCCTGTAATTTCTTCCAGCCTTTTAGTTGGTTTATCTAACTGTTCTTCCCAGTCTTTACCCGCATACTTTTTGAAGTTTTTATGGTCGTAAGTATGTGATCCAATTATGTTTCCTTCGTCTGACAGTTGTTTAATTTGATCGCTGCTCATATAATCAACAAATTTTCCTTTTCTCCCGATAGAAACGGTCATGATGAAATACACTGCTTTGTAACCCAGCTTTTTCAATGTTGGGTTTACAATCGTAAACTGATCCAAGTCGGTATCATCAAAAGTAAGCATGATGGGTTTGCTTGGTAATGCTGCGCCAGTATTTAGATAAGCATAAAGCTGGTCTGGAAGGATGGAATGGTAGCCGCTATCTGCAAGCATCTTCATTTGATCCTTAAAATTCTGAATTTCAACAATGTAATCTTTTCCAACTTTACCATCAGAAGCTTTCCAGTTTCTAACCTGGTGATAGCAAAGGATAGGTACTTGTTTACGGGCTAAAATGGTTTTGGCATCAGCAACTTTTATTTTTGATACATCAACAGGAGTAGTCGCTGCAGGTGTTATGGTGTTTGTTTGTGCTGTAGAATCTGTAGCATTCGAACTTTTTGATGATGATTCTGAATGGCAACTTGTCAATAAAATTAAACTCGCTGCTATTATGGTAAGTACGCTGTATTTCATAGTAAATATATATGTGTGCAAAACTATAAATTCTATCAAATAATTGTTCAGCAAATAACTAGTGTTGATAAATATTTACCGACATAAAATATGACTGGATAACGTTTTTATTACATGCTTTAAGAGTTTTAATTGGCTTTAATTAAATAATTTAGCCGCTCCAAACCATTCTTAATGAACAAAATTTACAAATTATTCTTTTGTGCACAATTCGTATCACTTACTGTAGCTGCACAAACCAAAACTTTTACCCTAACCGAAAATATTCAGGCCCCACCTAAGGCTAATTATCAACTGGCATCACGTTTTTCTCCAAATAAATTGAAAAAGATGGTGTATGCAACCTCGGTTGATCCACATTGGCTAAAATTAAGCAACCGTTTCTGGTACACCTTCGAAAGTCCGAAGGGAAAATTCTGGTATTTGGTAGATCCATCAGCAAAAACCAAAAAGCAAATTTTTGATAATGCTAAGTTAGCGGCAGCGATTACGCTGATTGTTCGTGATCCATTTGATGCTGAGCATTTGCCTTTAGAAAACTTAAAGTTTGCTGCGGATGAAAAGAGTGTTTCATTCGAAGTCAAAAGTTCTATTGATGAATTGAAGCCAGATCGGAAAGATAAAAAAGCAGCCGATTCTATGCAGAAGAAAATTTATTCTTTTAAGTATGAACTGGCTTCTGCAAAATTAACTGAAGTGCCTAATTTTAGTAAGCCAAAACCAAAACCAAGCTGGGGTTCTGTCGCACCCGATTCATCGGCAATTGTGTTCTCCCGTAATTACAACTTGTACTGGATGGATAAAGAGAACTATAAAAAGGCGGTTAAAAATGAAGAAGATAGTACTATTGTAGAACATCAGCTCACTAAAGATGGGGTTAAGTTTTATTCTTATGGCAGCGACGGCGATGGCGAAAATAATGTAGAAAATGAGAAAAACAATAAAAAGCGCAGAGGTGCTTATGTGCTTTGGTCGCCAAATGCTAAATATTTCGTTTTAGATAGAACGGATTCCCGTAAGGTGAAAGATCTTTGGGTAATTAATAGCGTTACGCCTGGGCGGCCAACTTTAGAAACCTATAAGTATCAAATGCCGGGTGAGGCCGAGGCGCCACAGGATGAGGTTTTGCTTTTCGATTTTGCCGCCAAATCTTATAAGAAATTAAATGTTTCGGCATTTAAAGATCAAAGTATCTCGGTGTGGAGCAAGCCAATATTAGCTAAAGATCGCGATAACGAATTTCGCCCATCTGTATGGTTAGGGAATGATAGTCGTTTTTATTTCTCACGTACCAGTCGCGATTTAAAACGCATTGATATTGCCACAGTTGATATTGCCACAGGTAAAGTTACACCGCTGATTGATGAGCGCTTTAATACCTATGTGGAAGTAAATCGTCCGGGTTTGGTAAATGACGGAAAGGAATTAATCCATTGGAGCGAGCGTGATGGCTGGGCACATTTTTATCTATTTGATGGCAATGGCAAACTTAAAAATCAAATAACGAAGGGTGCTTTTCATTGCGAAAGTATTGTTAATATTGATGAGAAAAACCGTGTGCTTTATTTTACCGCAAATGGGAGAGAGGCTAAGGAAGATCCTTATTACCTGCATTTATACAGCATCAACTTTGATGGTTCTAACATGAAGTTGCTGAATGCTGGTGATTTTGATCATGCTAGTTTTCTGAATGATAACAATACTTTTTTCGTTGATAATTATTCCAGGGTAAACACGGTACCAAAATCTACACTTTATGATAGAAACGGAAAAAAGGTGATGGAATTGGAGACTACCGATCTTTCCTTATTAATTTCTGCTGGTTATAAATATCCGGAGCCATTTAAAGTAAAGGCAGACGATGGTATTACCGATTTGTATGGCGTAATGTATAAACCTTTTGATTTCGATCCGAATAAAAAATATCCGATTATAGAATATGTTTATCCGGGGCCACAAACAGAAGCCGTTAACAAGGCTTTTAGCAAAAGTATGGATCGTACGGAGCGTTTAGCACAGTTCGGCTATATCGTCATTACGGTTGGAAACCGTGGTGGCAATCCATCGCGTTCTAAATGGTACCATACTTATGGTTATGGCAATTTGCGCGACTACGGTCTGGCCGATAAGAAAACAGCCATCGAACAATTGGCAGCAAAATATTCTTTCATCGATGAATCGAAAGTAGGTATTACAGGTCATTCTGGTGGTGGTTTCATGTCTACAGCAGCGATGTTGGTATATCCTGATTTTTTCAAAGCTGCAGTATCAAATGCTGGTAATCATGATAACAGTATTTATAATCGTTGGTGGAGCGAAAAACATCATGGGGTGAAAGAAACCATTTCCTTAAAAGGAGATACCTCATTTAAATATAGTATTGAGAAAAACCCCGATTTGGCGAAGAATTTAAAAGGACACTTATTATTAATGCATGGTGATGTAGATAATAACGTTCATCCGGCAAATTCTATTCGTGTAGCCAATGCACTGATGAAAGCTGGAAAACGATTTGATTTTCTCATTATTCCTGGTCAGCGCCATGGCTTTGGAGATATGACAGAATATGCTTTCTGGAAATTAGCAGATCACTTTAATAAATACCTGATTGGCGATTTTTCGGAGCTCAGTGATGTTGATTTGGTAGAAATGGATAGGGATATAGAACAAACGGGGAAATAAATGATTATAGCTTGTTAATTTTAATGCGATTGCAATTCCCCTCCATTGGAGGGGTGCCCGCAGGGCGGGGTGGTTTTTGAACTGTTTTTCCGCTGCGCTGGCTTGCCTCGGCTGGCCGCCGAAGGGCTCTTACTTTTTTGCTTGATCAAAAAAGTAACAAAACCGAGCTTTTCTGCGAGCTCATGAATACCTATAAAAACATAAATAACTTATGAATAACTCAAGGCTTGGATCTGATGTCGGATTAGCACGTCGAAATTTAATGGGCGGTAGCGTAAGGGCTCGATTTTCTTTTAATAAAGATTTATTTTAGGAGCCGTTCGCGCTACCTTGGGTTGTGGGAAAATTTGAACGTTGGTGCAAAAATTTCAACGGCTTCTCCTTCCATCATCTCCTAGGCCGGATAGCAGGGTGGCCATAGCATGATGAGAAAATTGGATGCAGACTTAGATTGATAATAAGAATGGCGATCGCTATCACTACCCTAGCAAGGCCAAACCACCGTTTCTTCGTTCTGCTCTTGGACCGGCATGGTCAATTTTTTGGGATGGCACTGACCAAGCCCAGCTACTGACTTGGATAAAAAAATTGCGAGCCGGCAGTTTTGTTTCTTTTGCTGTCAAAAGAAAAAAGGCCCGTCCGGCCAGGACAAGAAGATTTTTTTGTTTTCCACTGCGCTTGCTTGCCTCGGCTGGCCGCCGAAGGGCTCTCTTCTTTTTCTTAACAAAAAGAAGCAAAAGTCAAGGCTTGGAACTGATGTCGGATAAATTCGTCAAAGCCTTTTTTCGGCAGCACAAGCACCCGATGAAGGATCGGGAGATAACGCGCTGCCTTGGGTTGTGGGGTATGAAAGATTGTGGAAGAAGCTTTAACGTTTTCTCCTTCCATCATTTCCTAGGCCGGATAGCAGGGTGGCAATAGCACGATGAGAATTAGGATGCAGACTTAGATTTATAACAAGAATGGCGATCGCTATCATTACCCAGCAAGGCCAAACCACTGTTTCTTCGTTCTGCTCTTAGACCGGCATGGTCAATTTTTTGGGATGGCAATGTCCAAGCCTACTTACTAACTTTAACAGAAAAATTGCGAGCCGGCAGTTTTGTTTCTTTTGCTGTCAAAAGAAAAAAGGCCCGTCCGGCCAGGACACGATAAAATCCTTTTAAACCGAAGTGTAAAAGACATTTTTTTGTAGCATTCATCTACCGGCTGGTGTCATCACTTGCCGTAAACTTTTTCCGCTGCGCTGGCTTGCCTCGGCTGGCCGCCGAAGGGCTCTCTTCTTTTTCTTGGCAAAAAGAAGCAAAACCCAAGGCTTGGATCTGATGTCGGATAAATTCGTTAAAGCTTTGTTTCGGCAGCACAAGCACCCGATGAAGAATCGGGAGAGAATGCGCTGCCTTGGGTTGTGGGTGAACGAAAGATTGTGACCGAAGCTTTAAACGTTTTCTCCTACCATCATTTCCTAGGCCGGATAGCAGGGTGGCAATAGCATGATGAGAAAGTCGGATGCGGACTTAGATTTGTAATAAGAATGATGAGATTTAGCATGCAGACTTAGATTTATAAAGAATGGCGATCGCTATCACTACCTAGCAAGGCCAAACCACCGTTTCTTCGTTCTGCTCTTAGACCGGCATGGTCAATTTTTTGGGATGGCACTGACCTAGCCCATCTACTGACTTGGATAAAAAAAATGCGAGCC
>NZ_JAXCWE010000023.1:0-22488 GCF_034045265.1 Pedobacter sp. CFBP9032
TAAATTTTCTCAGCCTTATAAAGAATTTAGAAAAGGCATTTTCAATAGTTCAAAACTACAAATATTGGATTATTTAAATCAAGGTGTTTTGTTTGCTACCACTATGCAAGTGGTCAGTTCATTAGAAGCTAATGATAAAACAATAATTGGAGGTATAGCTTACTATACTGACGGTAAATGGATTTGGCCAAATTACTTAGTGTATTATTTAACAAAATATGATATTGAGATCCCTAAGTATTTTGTCGATAGTACAAAAGAAATAGGGAATATAAATAATAAAATTGATGTTGAAAAAGCTATTTCTTTTCTAAAGAATAATAATATTATTTGATTTTTTTAGTCAAAAAAAGTTTCATCATTCTTTAACAATGAGGTGTTTTTCGAAATATTAAAATAGTTGGTGGTCCTGCAAATGATGCGCAGGAGCTTTTTGCGGTTTATCCATTGGGCAACGGCAAATAACCTCCATTAAGAGATTTAATGCCTGGTGTCTTTTTAAACTTGGTTTAAATGTGAAAGCACCAAAGGGACAAGTTAGTCAGATTTGAAAGAGTTCCAGCTGCACAACTTTATAAGAATGCCTCAAGAGAATTTAAACATTTTTCTGGCGTAAATAAAACTTACAACCGTTAAACATTAATGTTTCGAAGATTCAAAGCTTAGCCTTATCTTTGCTTCATGTCAACACAATTAAAAAATCTTTCAGATTTCTCTCACACCACTGTACCTAATGGCGCAGATTATAAATTCGGAATTATTGTAGCGGAATGGAATGCAGAAATTACGGGTGCCTTATATAATGGAGCATTAAAAACACTTATAGAAAATGGTGTAAAGGAAGAAAATATTGTTTCTTTACCTGTTCCCGGAAGTTTTGAATTAACTGGTGGTGCTGAAATATTATTAAATAAAAGAAATGATATTGATGCCGTAATTTGTTTAGGTTGTGTGATTCAGGGAGATACAAAACACTTTGACTTTATTTGCGATGCTGTAGCGCAAGGTGTTACAAATGTTGGCATCAAATACAGTAAACCTGTTATTTTCGGTGTACTAACAACCAATAATTTAGAACAAGCTCAAGACCGTGCGGGTGGTAAACATGGTAATAAAGGAGATGAAGCTGCAATCACTGCAATTAAAATGGCCGATTTATCTGCAAATATTTAACTTATATTCTGTAAACTATTTGTACCTTAGCGCATTAAATTAACCATCTAATGAAAAAAGTAGCCATCTTACTCTTGGCGGTGTTTAGCACCATTACCATTTTAGAATCTTGTTCTTCTAAACTTTGTCCGGCTTATAGCTCCTATCCTGAAGGCAAACGAAGAAGAAACTAACCTTTCAATTTTCATTTTTACGTCATTTGCAGAACATTATCTTCAATGCAACTGTTGTGCCTATAAATAATATTTACTATGACTTGGGTTAATTTAACATCGGCTGATCAATTAAACGAAATAAAAAATGCAGACGGCTACAGCTTGATATTCAAGCACAGCACCCGTTGCTCTATTTCAATGATGGCAAAAAGAAATTTCGAATTTAACTGGGAAGTTATTCCAGTGGATACAAAACTTTACTTTTTAGATTTGATCAGTTTTCGCGAAATCTCAAATTCAGTTGCAGAGGTTTTTAACGTGGCACATCAATCGCCCCAAATTTTATTAATTAAAGATGGAGACTGCGTTTTAGAAGCATCACATAGCGATATCTCTGCAGAGGAAGTGGCAGAAGTAATTGCGGCTTAATAATATTTAAATTTAACGATATAATAAAAGGGCTTGAAAATTGATTTTCAAGCCCTTTTATTTGCTTAGCTTTTTCGTTTAAGCGTTTTGTATTTCTAATATCCTGGACGTTCTTTCTCTAGTTGTTTTACTAAGAGCGGCATCATTTGCCAGTTCTTTTCCATACGTAGGAATCATTTCTTTTATTTTATTCTGCCATTCGTCGGTTGCTAAATCTTCTTTAAAGCAACGTGCCAACAACTCCAACATGATGGAAACTGCAGTAGAAGCGCCTGGTGATGCACCCAATAAAGCGGCAATAGAACCGTCTGCAGCACTTACCACCTCCGTACCAAACTCCAGTACTCCACCTTTTTTCTCATCCTTTTTAATCACTTGTACCCTTTGTCCGGCATATTCAAGCTCCCAGTCTTTTAACGCTGCGGTAGGCAAATATTCTTTCAAAGCATCCAGCCTGTCTTCGGGCGATTGTCTTACCTGTTCAATCAAATATTTAGTTAAGTCAAGATTATGTAAGCCCGCCGAAATCATCGGACGGATATTGTTAAACTTAATTGATTTCGGAAGATCCAAAAATGATCCATTTTTAAGGAATTTTGTAGAAAAACCTGCATAAGGACCAAAAAGCAAAGCTTGTTTACCATTAATCATTCTGGTATCTAAATGCGGCACAGACATTGGTGGTGCGCCAACTGCTGCTTTGCCATAAACCTTTGCATGGTGCTTGGCTATAATTTCGTCGTTAGTACATTTAAGCCATTGGCCACTTACCGGAAACCCGCCAAAACCTTTTCCTTCCGGAATTCCGGATTTCTCTAATAATGGCAATGAACCTCCACCTGCGCCAATGAATACAAATTTAGCTACCCGCTTTCTGCTTTCCTTAGTTTCTAAATCTCTAACCTTAATACTCCAGTTACCATCCTTATTTTTTCCTAAATCACGAATTTCATGATTGAAATAAAGACTTACATTTTTTTGTTCCTTCAGGTGATTGAACATATCACGGGTTAACGAACCGAAATTAACGTCAGTTCCCAGATCCATTTTCGTAGCAGCAATTTTTTCCTCTTTTTTGCGCCCTTCCATAATTAGCGGAGCCCAGGTATCAATTACTTTTGCATCTTCCGTATATTCCATATCGCTAAACAGATTGCATTTCTGCAATGCATCATAGCGCTTTCTTAAATATTCTACATTTTTCTTTCCCCAAACGAAACTCATGTGAGGAATTTTCCGAATGAAGTTTGCCGGACTTGAAACCAAACCCTTTTCTATTAAATAAGCCCAGAATTGTTTTGATACCTCGAAATGCTCTGCAATTTGAACTGCTTTCTTTGTTTCAACAGTACCATCAGCTTTTTCTGGCGTATAATTTAACTCGCAAAAAGCAGAATGACCTGTTCCCGCATTATTCCAGGCATCAGAACTTTCAGCTGCTGCAATATCTAGCCTTTCGTAAATTTCTATACTTAAATCAGGCTCTAACTCTTTTAATAAAACGCCAAGGGTTGCGCTCATAATACCTGCGCCAATTAGGATCACATCTGCGTCAGTTTTGCCAACTGTCTTTTTCTTTTTAGTCATTTTATATTAAAGGAGTTACAAATTTAGAATCATTTTAAACATACAACGAATTTTGACACATCAAAACATGGAAATATTACGATATTATTAAAAATTTCCAAGCCCATAGATCAACACCATAGCAAAGTTTAAACCAAAAGTTGCTTTCTATCCGCATAAAACTAAAAACGACATTAAAGAAACATTAAAAACTTATAAATAGATCTCATAAATTTCAATTTGGTTAAAAGCTTTACAAAACAATCCGCCTGTTCACCGTTATGCGGGATATCAGTGTATAAAACGTTCGCCTAAAATTATAAATTTTATAGCTAAAAATTATCATCTGGGCAGGATAATGAAATAAAAGCGACAGAAATGTGAAATTCTGCGCTAAGGCATTATCTTAAATCTAAACTTTATTGATTTTACAAATTAAGCGCTGAAACAGTTACTTTAGCTTATTATGAAAATAAGAAATTTAACGCTTCTGATAATGTTCATTTGTCTAATCAGCTGTAGCGGCGAAAAAACTGATCAGATGATGCTCGAACTTGATCAAGTAAAACTTAATGAAAATTTAAATTATGATAAAATTGTTTTCTATAAGTATGCAAAGCTTGCCATTCGGTCTGCAGCAATCCAGGATACAACTTTGCCCGAATACCAAAATTTTTCCAAACAAAGCGAAAGTACTATTCGTACCTTAAAATCTATTAACCCCAATGGCAAAGATCAATTATCTGTTTTTGAAGCATTGAGACTTTATAAATCGTACCGCTCAGTAAAAAGTTTTGTTAAAGAAACTGATGAAGACATCTTCCCTACCCTGGTAGATGGATTTATCGCTATAAAAACTGGTAAAATAGCAGTCGACACTTTTTATCCCGACAAGAATAAACTCAATAACCAAAATATAGAACATGCTGCCTTAAGTGTGGCCGTGTTAACAACCAGAGATCTGGGGCAACCCATTGCACTTTATGAATGTTCTAAAACAGCACCAGAAAAATTAGAAGATGGTGAAGTTAAAACATTGCTTGAGTTTATAAGAGGATTTCTTTTCTTTAGCAATAACCTATACTATCTATCAGAAGATGGCCTGACCAGAAACATCAAATGGCTGGATAAAAACCAACAAATTGCCCTTCCCTATACAAAAGCATTTTTTGGCTGGAGAAATTTAAGTGATGAACAGACACATCATGCCTTTCATGGCATGAACTATCTTTTCAGAGGTTTTGACAGGATGCGCATGAATAGAAAAATTGATGAGGAAAGATCATTAGAAGATTTTGATCTCTTTTTGAAGGATATGAATACCCTTGGCCTGCAGAATGAAATAATCTGGCTGGTGGATAGTTATTTGAATTTAAAAAGAGAAAATCCGGAAAAGGCCGTTCAGTCATTAGAAAAACTTAGTAAAAGCACGCTGCTATCAGATGATGAAAGGGAAGCCATTCAAAAAACAATCAATTATCAGAAAAACAGGGATGCTGATGCCGCTTTAAAAACCGTTTATGACAAGGCTTTCCTGGCGAAGATCGGAACAAAATATATGGTTGCCATTTTGGCAAAAATTGATTGGGAAAGATTAATGCTTGAGAACAACATTCCACATGCGAAAGAGATTTTTTCCGGAATCAAACAAGTTAAGCAACTTTCTAACGCGGTGAGCAGTTATACTTCAAAAGCAAAAGGAAGCACAAAGACATTAAAAGAAACAGGTGGGCAGTTTTTAGACCAGGCAAAAGGTTTATTAAAATAGTTAACAACCTTTATCTCTTTTATAACCTAGTACTTTCATCACCAATTGTTTTATTACAAGCGCCAAACATTTTATCCTTCTAAATTTTGATGTGGATTGTTTAACTTTGCCATATGATTGATTTACCAGTAGTACCTGCTGTAACTGAAGTTAAACGTAAACCAGATTGGTTACGGGTTAAATTGCCAGTGGGCAAAGAATATGCTCAAGTGCGCAGTTTGGTTGATACACATAAGCTCCATACCATTTGTGAAAGTGGTAACTGTCCGAATATGGGCGAATGCTGGGGCGCAGGCACTGCAACATTCATGATTCTTGGTAATATTTGCACCAGGAGCTGTTCATTCTGTGCCGTAGCAACCGGTAGGCCGTTAGCTGTTGATGTAGATGAACCCAATCGAATTGCCGATTCTGTAAGATTAATGGGGGTTAAACATTGTGTAATTACATCTGTAGATCGTGATGATTTGAAAGATGGTGGTTCCATTATATGGGCAGAAACGCTACAAGCCATTCGCAGAGAAAGTCCGGTTACTACGTTGGAAACCTTAATTCCAGATTTTAAAGGCCAATGGGATAACTTATATCGAGTACTGGACGAACGTCCTGAAGTAGTTTCACACAATATGGAAACAGTTAAACGCTTAACCAGGCAGGTAAGGATTCAAGCGAAATATGACAGAAGCCTGGAGGCTTTGAAAAGAATTTCTGAGTTCGGATTAAGAACTAAAACAGGTATTATGCTTGGATTAGGAGAAACTGAAGAAGATATTTTCGAAGCTATGGATGATCTTGTTGCAAACGGAGTACACATCCTTACATTAGGTCAGTATTTACAGCCAACCCGCAATCACCACCCGGTTATCGACTGGATACATCCTGATCAATTTGCCATGTATAAAGAAGTAGGTTTATCAAAAGGATTAAAATACGTGGAAAGCGGGCCTCTGGTTCGGTCATCTTATCACGCAGAAAAACACCTTTTTCCTATTGAAGGAATAGCTTAAAGTCTGAAATTAATATAGAATTTTTAAATGTTTTGAAATCGCTTTCCCGTCGGGATTGTGTTATCAAAACATTTTTTGTCTTTATGTGTTCAGTATTGTATCTTAGTAATCGAAGTGACAGCACTAAAAAAACTTACTCTAACCGAACCTGAACTCGTTCTTGCACTGCAATCGAAAGATTCTACAGTGTTAAAAACACTGTACAGCATGTATTCTTCGGCACTTTACGGTGTAATTTCCAGAATTATTACCCATACAGAACTGGCAGAAGATGTATTACAGGAAACTTTTGTGAAAATATGGCAATCTGCTGAGCATTACGACAACTCCAAGGGAAGATTATTTACATGGATGATGAATATTGCCCGCAATTTATCCATTGATAAATTACGATCTAAAGATTTTAAAAATTCACTCAAAAACCAAGATATAGAAAATAACGTAAGTTTCGTTGATGAACAAAACAAGGTAACCTTTAATCCAGATGTACTTGGAATAAAGCAGCTTGTTGAAAATCTAAAACCAGATTTACAAGCCGTTCTTGATTTAGTTTATTACAAAGGCTACACGCATGTGGAAGCCGCAGAAAAGTTAGATCTGCCATTGGGTACGGTGAAAACCCGTATTCGTTTGGCCATTATTGAATTGAGGAGGAGTTTTAATTAAGCGTGGAAAATTTAAAAGCATTTATCGAATCTGGAGTACTAGAACTGTACGTTTTGGGCGATTTATCGCCAGAAGAAACGTTGCGTGTAAAGGAACTGGCCTCGCAACATCAGGAGGTTCGGGATGAACTGGCCGCTATTGAGTACGCGATGGAAGAATTTGCTATGCAAAATGCAGTACAACCTTCTGAAGATGTTGAAGCAAAGTTATTTCAAAAATTAGGCATTAATATAGATGAAGAAACCAATTCGGTTTCCGATTTGCCACTGCAGGCAGAACCAAAAATAGTAAGTCTTGATCACAGTAATGCCAAAATGAGAAGCTTACGCTATGCGCTTGTTGCTTGTGTAGCACTTCTAATAGTTAGTACAGCTGCCTTATTTATTACTTATAGCAAACTAACTGATGCGCATGATCAAATTGCAAGCCTGAATTTAGATAAAGAAAAATTTGCAGGCGTTGTTAGCAAATTGGAATATAACAACCGTGGATTAAATAACCTGGTTGAAATGAACGAAAGTAAAGATTGGGCTACTATTAAGATGCAAGGCCAGGCGATTAGTCCGCAATCAAAAATGAACGTTTACTGGAATAAGAAAAATAAAGATGTTATCATAAATTATCTGGCAATGGATTTACCAAAGGCAGATGCACAACACGAGTATCAACTTTGGGCTTTGGTGAATGGAAAACCAGTGAGTTTAGGTGTATTTGGGAAAACGGATTCTACCTCAAGAGACGCTTTATTAAAGATGCAAACCATACAAGAAGCACAAGCTTTCGCCGTTACGCTCGAACCAATGGGTGGAAGTGTAAACCCAACAATGGAAAAACTAACCGTAATGGGTGGTGTTTAGATAAAGATTTAAAAAATAAAAAAACCCGGCAATACAAAAATTGCCGGGGTTTTTTATTGGATCATTATTTTTGTGCATATTTCACTTCTTCGTAAGGCTGAACTAAAACCCAGCCCTCTCCGAAAAATTCCAGTTGGAAAGATTCACCACTGCCTCTTCCGATAAATGAACCAAAAGTAAGGTTAGTTTTGATGTTAGGAGATAAATTTTCTGACCAGGCTATAGTAGCATTCGGATCAGTATAAACTGGCTGATTAGCGCTTACCCTTAATAAGATAGGCTCGCCATGAGTGGTAATTGCAATGTAACCACTTCCAGATAATTTCACCTGGAAAAGGCCTCCGCTCATCATTCCGGCCACACTCTTTAACATTTTGATTTCATTTTTAATCGTGTCTTCAAGTGCTAGAACATCATTCCCATTTACAAAAACAGATTCATTTTGGAGCTTGATGATTTTCACTTTCTTGCCTTCATCTGCCAGGTAAAGCTTGCCCGTTCCGGAAGCATGCATTAATGATGTACCTTCTCCGGAAATGGCTTTTTTTAATAAACCACCCAAGCCCTTGCTTAACAAGCCTTCTCTTTTAAAATCAACATTGCCAATGTAGGCTACCATTGATCCTGCTTTAGCTAAAATCTTCTGATTCTTTAGATTTACTTCAAGTAGCGCAGGTTTCTCTAATTCAAAAAAGTCATTTTCATTTGGATCTTCTGCTGATTCATGAATGAGTTCCTTTAAAGTGTACTCTTTTTTAGTTTCCATAATTTAGTAATATTGTTTTTCGGTTTAACAAATCCCAATCAATTCCTAAGCCAAACACAGCAAAAAACAATTGTCTTTCAATCAAAACTTGTGGAAATTAGACATTTTATCCTCCTCTTAACATCATTTAAATATTCTTAAAAGGGGTTTTGTCAAATCATTAATCGAAATAATTTTTATTAAAAAGAAATATAAAAGAGGGTGGTTTAATAAAACAAACAACAATAACTGAATAGTTTTGAAAACAGTGGTGATGGCCTTTACAGAAATATTGTTAGCAATTAACAAACATAATGGCTGTTGCCTACATTAGTTTTGGTATTGTAGTAGAAATTTTGCCGGCCACTTGCGATGCTGTTACCACAAATTGATTTTTAGCTAATTCATTACCAGTCTGTCCGTGCACAAAACAACTTAAAATAGCGGCATCCAGTGATGGATATCCCTGAGCCACAAATGCCGCAGTTACTCCGGTTAATACATCTCCCATTCCACCTTGTGCCATCGCCGGATGACCAGTAGGATTGATATATACCTTCCCCTCAGCTGAACAAATGAATGTAAATTGATTTTTAAGCACAATCACTATTTTAAGACGCTTCGCTTGTGTTCTTGCCGTTTGCAATCTATCCCACCAACTATCATGCTGCCCAAAAAGTCTGTCGAATTCTTTCATGTGCGGAGTTAAAATAGAATGCTGTGGTAATTTTTCTATTAAATCTTGTCGTTCTGCCAATAGATTCAGGCCATCGGCATCAATAACCAGTGGTCGGTGAGCAGCAATTAAGCTTTCTAACAGCCGTTCATTCTCTAAGGAAAGACCCAAACCCGGACCAATAGCAATAGCCTGGTATTTACTTTGGTCTTCAATTCTGGTATATTCATCACGTGGTAAAGCCATCACTTCCGGAAGCGTCGTGTTCAGTGCATTTAATCCGCTATGCGGAATGCAGGCAGTAGTTAAACCTGCACCGGTATGTAAACAAGACATTGAGGCTAGTAAGGCTGCACCCATGGTATTGGTATTTCCGGCAACAATTAAGGCATGTCCGTAAGTACCTTTATGGCTAAATAATTTCCGTGGCTTTAGAATTCTTTTAATATCTTTTTCTTCGACAAGGTAAAAATCGGTATTTTGATTTTCAATAAAGTCTTCATCTAAACCGATTTCAACAACTTCAAACTGTTCTGTAGCCAAAACAGATTCTGGCATAAAAAAATTGATCTTAGGTCGTTGAAAGCAAATCGTTTTGTAAGCACTAACGCCATTATAGTTTGAAGATAACTTTCCTTCTGAAGAAAAGCCTGTTGGCACGTCAACCGCATAAATCCTTTTTTTCGATGTATTAATCTGATTGATCAGTTTAGCATATTCGCCTGACAATGGTTTATTCAATCCTGATCCTAAAATAGCATCTATAATGAGATCGGCTTTGATACTTTTTAAATCGCTGGCATTATTTAATACCACCTTCTTACATCTGGATTCCGCTAAACGCTGCAGATTAATGGCAAAATCTGCACTCTGCTTATCGCTAAAATTTACGATATAAACCTTAATATTAAAATATCCATTACTAAGCAATAAATGTGCAATGGCTAATCCGTCGCCGCCGTTATTTCCTTTTCCACAAAAAATAGCAATCTGTTTACCGGTATCAAATTCATCTCTCAAAAAACACTGAACAAAAGCACGGGCAGCCTTTTCCATTAAATCAATAGATGCTATGGGTTTATTCGCAATGGTAAATTCATCAGCCTGACGCATTTGCGTTGATGTAAGTAAAGTCTGCATATTACTAAGTTAGAATTTAAAGTATAATAAAGATTTCTTTATTAAACTGAGTTGGATCATATTTAGTTCTTTTAAACCGTAATAGTCTATGTTTTGATTAAAGTTAGTTAGCATTATGTATAAAACTACACCCAATTCGATAGCGAAAGAAAGATGTTACGATCGCTATTCCCCTCCTTTTCGGAGGGGCGTCCAAAGGGCTTGGTGATTAAAACCCACAGAAACCATTTAAATGATATTCTATGCATATTATTATTCAAATTTGGGTCTATTATTGAATTACTATAGCAACGCTTAATTTTTTGGCTTAGATTCATTCTCGTAACTAAGTTTATATATCTTTAAGTTAGGATACTAATTAAGTGAATAATCTTTTTATTAAATTATGCCAATTGAATGAGTTATAGAATCTTATTTAATTGGAGCTAGAAATATATCATGTCAGATAAAATAACCGTTGGTGTAATCGATTGTAGTAAATTTTCTATTTACCGAGACTGGGTTTTATCCTATGATCATCGCGTTGAGGTAATTCAATTGGGTTACAAACTAGATAATTTTGAAGAAATTAAGAAATGTCAGGGCATTGTGTTAACGGGTGGAGAGGATGTTCACCCCAGGTTCTATAATCATCCGGAGTACTACCCTTATTGCCATGCGGATGATGTAAATGAACGCCGTGATGAATTTGAATTTAAAGTTTTAGCTTACACAGAAGAAAATCATATTCCCGTTTTAGGGATTTGTCGTGGAATCCAGGTTGGGAATGTATTTTTCGGAGGAACTTTAATTCCTGATATTGTTACCTGGGGAAAATTTGACCATTCAAAAATGCCCGACAAAAGCGATCGCTATCATGATATTTTAATCAACCCAAGCTCCTGGCTTAAGCAAATAGTAAAGACGGACCATGGTCTGGTCAATAGCAATCATCATCAAAGTACCGATCAAATAGGAAAAGGCTTGGTGGTAAGTGCCCGCTCACCTGATGGCATTGCAGAAGCCATCGAACGTCTGGAACCTGCTGGAAAACCCTTTCTCCTTTTGGTTCAATGGCATCCTGAACGGTTGAATGATCAGCAAAGTGTTTTCAGCAAAAATCTTCATATTGCGTTTATTGATGCAATCATCAATCGTAAATAAACAAACCTTCATCGGGTTAATACTAAATCGACTTAGCGAAGCAGTTAAGTAAAGATTAGCTTTCAAAATCGCAACAAGTTCTAAAATTTTAATAAATTGCAGATTATACTTTTTAAGTTAATCAATTGAAAATTTAATGAAGAAACTAGTCCTTTTGTTATCCTGCTGCATTTTAACAGCTGGCACATTTGCGCAAACACTGGTCAATGAAACTGAAATAGGCGATGCAGAAACTGCTGTTTCTCCGGTTAAAATTGCCATAATTCCTGAACCCGTTTCCTTAATGAAGAAAGCCGGAACTTTCACCTTACCAGAAAATATCAGCATTCAGTCTGCTAAAGGAGAAGGTTTACAACAGTCAGTTATGTTTTTATCTGAAAGAATTAAAACAGCAACAGGCAAATTTGTAAGTACAGTTTCAAATGGCAATCACCCAACGATTAAATTGATCATTAATAATCAGAATGATCCGCAATTGGGTTTGGAAGGTTATAAATTAAACGTAAACACCACCCAGATAGTTATTACGGCAAATAAACCAGCAGGGATATTCTGGGGGGCTCAGTCATTAATTCAATTGTTTCCGCCTGCAATAGAAAGTAAAGAATTAGTAGAAAACGTGAAATGGAAACTGCCTTGTGTTGATGTGGTTGATTACCCAAAGTTGGGTTGGCGCGGCTTAATGTTTGATGTTGCCCGTCACTTTTTTACCAAAGAGGAAGTAAAGCAATTCATTGATAACATGGTTCGCTATAAATTTAATTTGTTGCATCTCCATCTAACTGATGATGAAGGCTGGCGAATAGAAATTAAAGGCTTACCAAAATTAACCGAAGTTGGTGCCTGGAGTGTTAAAAAAACCGGAACATTTGGCGATTTTATTCCACCTACTGCTGATGAACCTCGTACCTACGGTGGTTTTTACACGCAGGAAGATATTAAAGAACTGGTGCAATATGCGCAAGATCGTTTTGTTAACATTATGCCTGAGATTGATGTTCCAGGACATAGTTTAGCGGCAATTGCTGCTTATCCTGAATTATCTTGTACGCCAGATGCTGTAAACTATAAAGTACGCTCTGGCGAGAAGATTATGGACTGGAGCCGTGGTGCACCTCCCCTCGCTTTGGTTGATAATACCCTTTGCCCTGCAAATGAAAAGGTTTATGTTTTTTTAGATTCCGTAATCACACAAGTTGCTAAACTTTTTCCGTTCGAATATATTCATATGGGCGGTGATGAAGCGCCACATAATTTCTGGGAAAAGAATGATCAGGTGAAAGCGCTGATGCAACGTGAAGGTTTAAAAACCATCCCACAGGTACAAGCCTATTTTGAGAAACGGGTAGAGCAAATTGTGGTTTCAAAAGGCAAGAAATTTATGGGCTGGGATGAAATTCTGGAAGGTGGGGTTTCGCCTACGGCTTCGGTAATGAGCTGGAGAGGTTTAAAATATGGCATTCAGGCATCAAAAGAAAAACATAATGTGGTAATGAGTCCGACTGATTTTGCCTATTTAGATTACATGCAAGCCGATCCGATTACAGAACCAAAGGTCTATGCTTCTTTAAGGTTAAATAAAACCTATCAGTTTAATCCGCTTCCTGCTGGCGCGGATCCTAAATTTATTATAGGTGCACAAGCAAATCTATGGACAGAACAAATTTTCAATTTCCGCCAGGTACAATACATGATTTGGCCTCGTGCATTTGCCATTTCTGAATCAATTTGGAGTCCTTTGGAGAAAAAAAACTGGACCAGCTTCATTGATCGTACCGAAGAGCACTTTAAACGACTGGATTTAGCTGAAGTAAAATATTCGCCGGCTATTTATGATCCGATTTTTACGGTTAAGCGCAGCGCAGACAAACAACTGATGATTGAATTAACGCCTGAAATTGATGGTTTGGATATCTATTATAGCTTTGACAATTCCATGCCAGATCGTTTTTATCCTAAATACACTTCAGCGCTTACGCCTCCAAAAGATGCCAGTATGCTTCGGGTAATTACCTATAAAGGCAAACAAGCAATTGGTAGATTAATTAGCATGCCAATTGCTGAATTACAAAAGAGAGCAAAGTAATGGGTAAAGAAATTGAAAGAAAGTTTCTATTAAATCTGGAAGAATGGAACAAAGTAGATAAACCTGTTGGGAAACATTTAAGGCAGGGTTATATTTCCAATGATCCAAAGAAAACCATCAGGGTAAGAATAGCAGAAACGAAAGCTTGGTTAACCATTAAAGGCATCACCATCGGTGCTTCCCGTTTGGAATATGAATATGAAATTCCGCTGAATGAAGCGGCAGAATTACTGGATAACTTTTGTGAATCAGAGCTCGAAAAGACCAGATATGAAATTGATTACGAAGGAAAAACCTGGGAAATAGATGTGTTTTCCGGCGATAATGATGGATTAATTGAAGCAGAGATTGAACTCTTATCTGAAGAGGAACATTTTGAACGCCCGATATGGATAGCTGCAGAAGTTACAGCAGATAAGCGCTATTATAATGCCAACCTCACCACACATCCCTTTAAGGACTGGAAGGATTAGTAAACGTCCATCAAAAAACTTATTAAAGATGAAGGCCCGGAATTAATTCCGGGCCTTCATTATTTTGTGATTATCTACTTCCAGAGTAGTTCAACATTATCAATTATTTGATCGATTTTAGAGCTATATCAAATACCAGTGGTGTAAAAGGATTAATCGGACCACCTCCATTCTCTCCATAACCTAATTTAGAAGGAATAATAATTTTGATTTTACCACCTACACCAATTAACTGCACGCCTTCAATAAATCCGGGTGCTAACTGACCTAAAACTAACGGACGAGCAGAATACTGAGCCATCGGCGAATATATCCCGGCCTCTTTAGCAATCTTCGCATCAGATGTATCAAAAACATTGATTTTACCATCAGCTTTTTTATTAGTGAACTGACCAGTGTAATCAACCATAATTGTATCGGTTAAAGTAGCGCGTTGAGTATTTCCTGGTGTTTCAATTATGTATTGCAAGCCAGATGCTGTTTTTTGTGTTTTCAGGTTATTATCAGCAATGTACTTTGAGATCTTTGAGGCTTCGTTCGCCTTATTTTTAGCAATTAAAGCCTTATATTCCTCCTCGAAGAACGACCTTTTTTTTGTTTCAAAGGTAGAATCTGCCTCATTTGCTGCTTTGTGCAATACCTTCTCAATTTTGATCGTAAAGGTAGAGAAGTTATCTTTCGCCCCTGTTGGTTTAGGCTGACCGGAGTATTTGGCCATAGAATCTAAATTCAATTTAAAAACTGCACTATCTCCCTCACCTAACAATTTTAACGCTGAAGCTAAATCTCCTTTAAACATCGATTTACCAATAGGAAAAAATGCCGGACGTTCGTTATCATAAGTATTTACCAAAGTAGAATCTCCACTTTTAGTTTCAATAATCTGAATCCCGTTAAGCTTTACAAAATCACCCTCCTGTATTTTTGGCTTTCCTTCACTATTGTAAATTTTATAGGTCATATCACCTTCACCCTTTTCAAACTTATTACAGGCCGCTAAACCTAAGGTTGCCGCGAATAATACTATAACTGCTTTTTTCATTTTTGTCTATGAATTAATTAAGCAAAAAAAAAGTGTTGCTCAATTGAAACAACACTTTTCTCTGACTTTAAATTATTTTTTTACTGGTGCAGCTGCTGCAGGTGCTTTCTTAATATCTGTAATCTCGATATCGAAAACAATTGGATTGTAAGGCATAATACCTACCTGAGGCGCACCTTGCTCACCATATCCTAATTTAGAAGGAATAATAGCGGTAATTTTTCCACCTTTACCTACTAACTGTAATGCTTCAGTAAAGCCTGGAATTGTACCACCTAAAGCCATTTTGGTTGGACCATATGGTCTGCCAGCTTGGAATTTATTTTCAGCTTTAGCAATTTTCTCATCGCTGGTGTCGAATACAGGATATTTACCTTTAGCATTCTTTTTAGCCAACTTACCAGTATAATTTAAGGTAACCGTATCGCCTAATTGAGCACGTTCTGCATTTCCCGGAGCAGTGATAATATACTGTAAACCGCTTGCAGAAGTTTGTGTTTTTAAATTGTTATCAGCAACGTAAGCTTTAATCTTACCATCTTCTGCACCTTTCTTTTTCTCGGCAGTAGCTTTGAAGTCAGCCTGGAAGAATTCACCTGCTCTTTTGTTAAAAGTAGAATCAGCTTCGCCAGCATTCTTTTTGAAAACTTTTTCTACTTTAATGGTAAAAGTGATGTATTTATCATTTTTGAATTGTTCTGGTTTAGGCTGTTTGCTATAAAAAGCCATGGTATCCAAGTTAATTTTAAATGTTGCACTATCACCTTCTCCAAATAAAGTTAATACATCATTCATATCACCAGCATACATTTTCTTTTGAACCGGAAAAACTTGTGGGTTTTCGTTGTCATAAGTACTTCCTAATACTGAATCTTTATCATTTTTCTGAATGAAGTTCATCTTAACGATATCACCTTCCTTGATTTTCTCTTTACCTTCAGAATGATGAACGGTATACAATAAACCACCAGCACCTTTTTTCTCTTTGTTACAAGCTGCTAAACCTAACGTAGCTGCTACAAGAACAATTATTCCTTTTTTCATTTTGTATTTAAACTTTATTTAATTTGGTTATTTGCTTTACGCAATTAATTGGTTTTTATATTCTTCTAAAATGGATTTAAATTCATTTACCACTTCATTTAAAGGCTTTTCTGAGGCACCGCCAGCTGCATTTCTATGTCCGCCGCCGTTAAAATATTTTTTACAAATTTCGTTTGCCGGAAAATCTCCGGTAGACCTTACAGAAAGTTTAACCTTATCAGTACGCTCAATAATTAATGCAGCCAAACGGATTCCGTTGATAGAAAGTGCATAATTTACAACACCTTCCGTATCACCTGTAGTACTGTGAAATTGGGCGAGTTCTTCTTTGGTTACCGAAATGATTGCCGTATTATATTCTCTAATAACCTCCAACTTGTTGGACAGGCAATAACCCAGAAAACGTAATCGATCTTCGCTTGCGTTATCATAAACCTGCTGATGAATTTTCCAGTGTTCTGCACCTAAATCAATCAGTTCAGCTGCGATTCGATAAACATCAGAAGTGGCAGACTGAAAACGGAATGACCCGGAATCGGTCATTATTCCAGTGTATAAACAAGCAGCAACATCTTTATTAATACCCGCTTTATCCTCCAGTTGATTCACAATAAAATCGTAAACCAATTGCGCCGCTGCGCATGCATTAATATCCCAATGACGATAATCATCAAAATCTTCAGGCTCTAAATGATGATCAATCATCACTTTTTTGGCACCTGCAGCCCTTACCAACTCACCTAATTCATTGATTCGGCTAAGGGTATTAAAATCGAGACAAAAAATTAACGCCGCTTCATCCACTAATTTAGCTGCTTTTTCATGCTCTTCAGTAAAAATCACTACGTCAGCATTGTTAGGCATCCAATGTAAAAAGACAGGATAATCAGTTGGTGTAATCACTGTTACATGATGACCTTTCTGGATTAAATAACCATATAAACCTAGTGATGAACCCATTGCATCACCATCTGGCTTATGATGCGTAGTGATAACAATTCGTTGTGGCGTAGCCAGTAAAGATTTTAACTCAGGTAGTGTAAGCATATATTTTTTGCGTTGCAAAGCTAAGGATTTTTAAAATAGGATTAAAGCATTTTAAGTTTAGCCACACCACATATTAAACAAAGCAGCATAGATAATCAAAAACAGCCATATTTACCATCGTATAAGCCAGAAACATCGAAAGCTATCCTAATCTTATAGATCAGTTATTGGTTATTCATCAATTAAAACGTAGTTTTGCAGCAAATTGATATTCAAACACAATGAGCACTAACAGAACTTTTACCATGATCAAGCCAGATGCAGTTGCAAACGGCCATATCGGATCAATCTTAAATGACATTACCAATGCAGGTTTTAAAATCATTGCATTAAAATATACTAAGTTAACTGACGAAACTGCTGGTCAGTTTTATGCAGTTCACGCTGAGCGTCCTTTCTATAAAGATTTAGTAAGCTTCATGTCTTCAGGTCCAATCGTTGCTGCTATTTTAGAAAAAGACAATGCAATCGAAGATTTCAGAAAATTAATCGGCGCTACTAATCCAGCTGAAGCTGCTGAAGGTACTATCCGTCAAAAATATGCTAAATCTATTGATGCAAATGCAGTACATGGATCAGATTCTGATGAGAATGCAGAAATTGAAGGTAACTTCTTCTTTAAAGCTGATGAGCGTTTTTAATTGCTAATCAAAAACATTTTTTTTAAAACCTCGATATTTTCGGGGTTTTATTTTTTTATCATTTTTGTATCTTTCGCACTTAAAACTTTTAAACATCCAAATCGTTGTAAACACACATCTTAATAATAAATGAAAAAAATTCTCTTAGCGGCATGCCTTTCAACAGCTACAATTGCATCATACGCTCAAAAAAAACCAGTAGCTAAAAAGCCAGTCACTAAAAAAACTATTACAACCACTACAACGAGAACCACTACTATTGTATCTGGTTTAAGATCACCATTAGATTCAACAAGCTATGCTTTTGGTACCTCTATTGGCTCGGGATTAAAATCTACCGGATTAACTACACTTAATTATGAGGTACTGTTAAAAGGTTTAAAGGATTCATTTACGGGTGGAAAAGTACTTTTAACGCAAGCACAGGCTCAGGAAGTAATCAACGGCGCAATGTCGAAAGCATCAGCAGTAAAAAACAAAGCAGAGGCTGCAGCAAATAAAATTAAATACGGACCAATTATGAAAGAAGGACAAGATTTCTTAGACGAGAACAAAAAACGTGCTGGTGTACAAACTACTGCCAGTGGACTACAGTATGAAGTTTTAACCGCGGGAACAGGTGTTAAACCGGTGGCTACCGATTCAGTACTTGTACATTACAAGGGCACATTATTGAATGGCAAACAATTTGACAGCTCTTATGATCGTGGCGAACCAATTAGTTTCCCCTTAAACCGCGTAATTCCAGGTTGGACAGAAGGCGTACAATTAATGCCGGCAGGATCGAAGTATAAATTCTTTATCCCTTATCAACTTGCTTATGGCGAGCGTGGTGCAGGTGCAGATATTCCGCCATATAGCACCCTTATTTTTGAAGTGGAATTGCTCAAAGTTAACGGCAAATAAGCATTTATTAAAACATTCTTTGACCTACGATGTTAGCTATTAAAAAAATTAGCATCATATGAAAAGAATATTTCCAATAGCACTAATTGCATTTTTATGCACTACCTTAAGCAGTTGTGAACTGGTGGGAGGTATATTTAAAGCTGGCCTTTGGTCTGGCATAATCGTAGTTGTAATTGTTGTTGCACTACTGATCTGGATCCTGTCTAAAATTTTTGGTGGCGGAAGAAGGTAAAATAAAAAAGGGTTAATTTTTGAAGAAAAATTAACCCTTTTTTGCGTCTTAATATTTACAGAAATACCATTTCATTAATCACAACACTGCCAGCATGTTCATTTAACTTTTGGATAATTCCCTGGCGAACCATTACCAATTCATTCTTGATTACAGAGGATTCTATTCTAATAAATAGCTTTTTATCTTTAATATAGATTTGTGTGGTTCTATTTGCGATGGCAGTTCCCATAATTTCCGGCCAGATGGATAAAATAGAGGTCTCATCAAATTTACGGCGTAAACGGTACACATCCAGCATTTTGCTAATGGCATCCTTCATCGTTATATCATTCGGTTTACGCATGGCTTATTTGTCCCTCCTTAACTTCAAACAAAGTTACTTCAACTTGTATTTTTTCAAAAACTGATTTCACTCTTTCCTTACCGGTGTCCGTGATGAATATTTGGCCAAAATCTTGGTGGGATACCATTTGCATTAATTTTTGCACACGGTGATCATCCAGTTTATCAAAGATATCATCCAGCAACAGCAAAGGTTTAAAACCTTTATTTTTTGCCAGGTAAGCATATTGAGCAAGTTTCAACGCAATTAAAAAAGATTTCTGCTGCCCTTGTGACCCAAATTTTTTCAATGGCATTTCACTAATTTCGAAAGCAAGCTCATCTTTATGAATACCGGTTGTAGTACGTTCCAGCACCCGGTCTTTTTCTACTGATTTCTTCAGCAACGTTTCGAAAGGGAAATCAATCAGTTGTGATTGATAATTTAATGAAACAACTTCTTTGTTTTCGGTAAGGTACAGATAATATTCATTGAAGAGCGGAATAAACTCATCCATGAAAGCCTTTCTGGTGGCAAATATTTTATTTCCGGCAATTACCAGTTGCTCATCAAGAATTTCCAGCAAAGTAGGATCGTATTTTCTGGTGATACTTATCTGCTTTAAAAAAGCATTTCTGTTAAGCAAAATCCGATTATAGGCAATCAATTGATCCAAATAATGCGAATCTGTTTGAGAAATCACGTTATCAATAAACTTTCTCCGCTCTTCACTGCCTTCCATAATTAAGTTAACATCGTAAGGCGATACCATCACTACAGGAAACAGGCCAATATGATCGGCAAGTTTTTCGTACTCTTTTTTATTGCGTTTAAATTGTTTTTTTTGATTTCGCTTAACGCCGCAGGTAATTTTATCATTGCGTTCATTTCGATCAAAATCTCCCTGAATCATGAAAAGATCCGATCCGGTTTTGATTTGTTGCCCATCAATAGGATTAAAATAGCTTTTACAAAGGCACAGATAATGAATTGCATCGAGCATATTTGTTTTACCAGACCCATTATTACCTGTAAAAACGTTTACAGTGTCAGAAAATTGGAGATCTGCATCACAATAATTTTTAAAATTTAGAAGCGTAATATTCTTTAACCACATAAATATGGCGCAATTTACCGTTTTTTAACCTCTAAATAACTAATGTTTAATTAAATACTTCGAAATAAAGATTGATACTTTGATTGAAAAATGTATTTTTGCAATCTTAAATTTTTTAAACAAACATGTCTACAATAGATAACCAAACTACTCAACCTATCAAAAAAGGTTCATTTTTACAGGAAAATAATAAGAGCTTGCTATTTATTGCCGGCGCTGTTGTTTTATTAATTGGTGTATATTTTTGGTATCAAAATGTGTACTTAAAAGGTCGTGCTGAAGAAGCTGCAAGCAAAATGTTTAAATCTGAATCATATGTTGGTATCGATTCATTATCTAACAAAGCGGTAAAGGGCGAAGGCGGTTATCCTGGTTTAGAACAAATTGCAAAAGAATACGACAATACAAAATCTGCTAATTTAGCTAATCTTTATTTAGGTGGAATTTATTTGCGCAAAGGTGAATACAAACAAGCAATTGATGCTTTAGGAAAATACAGTGCTACAGGTAGCCCGGTTGCAGACCCCTTGGCTTTAGGCTTATTAGGTGATGCTTATAGCGAATTGAAAGACTACAAACAAGCAGCTACTTACTACAAAAAAGCATCTGATAAGGCCAGTAAATTTACTTCGCCAATGTTTCTTAAGAAATTAGGATTGGTAAACGAAAATCTTAAAGATTTTGGTGGTGCTGTTGATGCTTATACTAAAATCAAAACACAATATCCAGAAAGTGCTGAAGCACAAATGGTAGATGCCTATCTTGCTAGAGCTCAGGCACAAGTTAAATAGTAAACTTGTAATAAAATATAAAGTATTGGAGACCATCGAAAGATGGTCTTTTTTTGTGTTCATATTGTCTAGTCCTGAAATAGCGATACAAAAATAAATCGTTATGACAATTATTATAAATTCGGGTTACCAGAAGCGCACCCAAAAGGACTATTCCTTATCCCTTAAACATCAGATTGTTTTCGAGATTGAACAGGGTGAACTCTCCACAACAGGTGCTTTAAAGAAATATGGCATCCAGTCTCGTTCCACCATAGTGGGTTGGTTGAGAAAATATGGTAAATTTGATTGGGAGAATCAAACCCCATCTCATATGCCTAAGACACCCGAACAGAAAATACTGGAGTTGGAAGCCAAAGTTAAGCTTCTGGAGAAACAAAATGCCTTTCTAGCTACTCAGAATACAAGGGCTGATAAAAAAGCAATCATCTTCGATATGATGATCGATATTGCAGAGAAGGAATATAATATTGAAATCCGAAAAAACTCCTCACCCGAACAGTTGAACAATACCAAAAAACCTACAAAGAAAGCTTAAATGCTACCTGTGGATTGTTCGGGGTTAGCAGACAGGTCTATTACCGGAGTGAGAAGAGACGGATTAGGAAACAGGATTTATCGGCAGAGATTATAGGACTGGTGATGGGTGTGCGCATGAAAATGCCCCGCATTGGAGGCAGGAAACTTTATCATATATTAAAAGAATCTCTTGAAGCCCTATCAGTAGGAAGAGATAAACTCTTTCAGATATTAAAAGCGAATCATTTATTAGTTAAACCAAAACGCAGTTATCATATTACCACAAATTCTCACCATAGGTTTCGCAAACACAAGGACCTTACCATTGATATGAAAGTCAGTAGGCCAGAACAACTTTGGGTTTCTGACATAACTTATCTTGGAAACAGAAAAGAACCCTGTTATCTAGCTTTGGTCACAGATGCATATTCAAAAAAGATAGTTGGCTATGATGTTTCGAATAGCTTAAGTATGGAGGGAAGCCTGAGGGCGTTGAAAATGGCTATCTTAAAAAGGATATATAAAAAAGACATGCTAATACATCATTCAGATAGAGGGCTGCAGTATTGCTGCGATGAATATCAGCAGACGCTGATTAAAAATAATATTAACTGTAGCATGACCGAAAGCTATGATCCATACCGGAATGCTGTAGCTGAGCGTGTAAACGGAATTCTAAAACAAGAATTCATTGTCATCAGAGAAGGGGTCAAGCTCTCTGAAATGAAAAAAATGGTTTCTGAAAGCGTTAATATTTATAACAATATTAGACCACACCATGCATGTTTTATGAATACCCCAAAATATATGCACAGACAAAGTAAAATCGAAATCAGGACTTATAAACGAAAAAATAGCAGCCGGAATGAACCAACTGCTATTTAAATCGTAATTTTATTTAATTATTAATCCTGTATCAAATTTTCAGGACTAGTCA
>NZ_JAXCWE010000024.1:0-21775 GCF_034045265.1 Pedobacter sp. CFBP9032
AGCCGGCAGTTTTGTTTCTTTTGCTGTCAAAAGAAAAAAGGCCCGTCCGGCCAGGACACGATAAAATCCTTTAACCCGAAGCGTAAAAGATATTTTTTTGTAGCATTCATCTATCGGCTGTTGTCATCACTTGCCGTAAACTTTTTCCCGCTGCGCTGGCTTGTCTCGGCTGGCCGCCGAAGGGCTCTCTTCTTTTTCTTGACAAAAAGAAGCAAAACTCAAGGCTTGGATCTGATGTTGGATTAGCACGTCGAAATTTTATGAGCGGTAGCACAAGGACTCGATTCCCCCTGTAATAAAGATTTGTTTTAGGAGCCGTTCGCGCTACCTTGGTTTGAAGTATTTGAGCGCGGGTGCAAAAATTTCAACGGCTTCTCCTGCCATCAGCTCCTAGGCCGGAGAGCGAGGTGGCAATAGCATGTGGCTATAGCAGGGTGGCGATCGCTTGAGTGTGAACCGTCCTACGGCATAATGCAAAAGTTGGTCCCACAGATCTAAATGATCACCGCAGATTTTTACCGCTCGATTCCGCGTAAATCTTGTTAATCTGCGGGAAACTATTTAAGCGAGCAGGGTGGCGATAGCTAGGCTGCGTTTGCAATTCCCCTCCATTGGAGGGGTGCCCGCAGGGCGGGGTGGTTTTAAACTGGCTGTTTTCCGCTGCGCTTGGCTTGCCTCGGCTGGCCGCCGAAGGGCTCTCTTCTTTTTCTTGGCAAAAAGAAGCCAACCCGAGCTTTTCTGCGAGCTCATGAATACCTATAAAAACATATGCAACTGGTGAATAAACCCAAGGCTTGGATCTGATGTCGGATTAGCGCGTCGAAATTTGATGAGCGGTAGCACAAGGGCTCGATTTGTTTGGTAATAGAGATTTATTTTAAGGAGCCGTTCGCGCTACCTTGGGTTGAGGGGATTTGAACGTGTGCAAAAATTTCAACGGCTTGTCCTGCCATCATCTCCTATGCCGGATAGCGAGGTGGAAATAGCACGTGGTCATAGCAGGGTATCAATCGCTGAAGTGTGAACCGTCCTACGGCATAATGCAAATTTGGTCCCGCAGATCTAAATGATCACCGCAGATTTTTACCGCTCGATTCTGCGTAAATCTTCTTAATCTGCGGGAAAATTATTTAAGCGAACAGGGTGGCGATGGCTGGGGGCGATTGCAATTCCCCTCCATTGGAGGGGTGCCCGCAGGGCGGGGTGGTTTTTGAACTGGCTGTTTTCCCGCTGCGCATGGCTTGCCTCGGCTAGCCGCCGAAGGGCTTGTTCTTTATTCTTGATAATAAAGAACCAAACAATCAAGGCTTGGATCTGATGTTGGATTAGCGCGTCGAAATTTAAATGGCGGTAGCGCAAGGGCTCGATTCGCCTTTTAATACAAATTTGTTTTAGGAGCCGTTCGCGCTACCTTGGGTTAGGAGGAATTGAACGTTGGTGCAAAAATTTCAACGGCTTCTCCTTCCATCATCTCCTAGGCCGGATAGCAGGATGGCCATAGCGAGGTTGTTATCGTGAAGTACGAAAGATTCCTGTGTTTTTCTATAATGCTATCAATGAACACTAAACCTTTTTTATACGTCATTCCACGAACGGTGGGTTAAAGCGTTCGTCATCCTGAACTTGATTCAGGACCTATGGTTTGATGTTTTTTTAATCGCTGGGTGAGTAAAGTTCTTCTCATGCGCCCTTCGCGGAAAGGTGCCGCTAGGCGGATAGGGGTTTTTTCCGCTGCGCTTGGCTTGCCTCGGCTGGCCGCCGAAGGGCTCTCTTCTTTTTCTTGGCAAAAAGAAGCAAAACCCAAGGCTTGGATCTGATGTTGGATTAGCGCGTCTAAATTTAAATGGCGGTAGCGCAAGGGCTCGATTCGCCTTGTAATAAAGATTTTTTTAGGAGCCGTTCGCGCTACCTTGGGTTGTGGGGAAATTTGAACGTTGGTGCAAAAATTTCAACGGCTTCTCCTTTCATCATCTCCTATGCCGGAAAGCAGGGTGGCCATAGCATGTGGTCATAGCAGGGTGGCAATCGCTGGGGTGTGAACCTTCTTCCAGCATAATGCAAATTTGGTCCCGCAGATCTAAATGATTACCGCAGATTTTTACCATTATGATTCTGCGTAAATCTTCTTAATCTGCGGGAAAACTATTTAAGCGAGTAGGATGGCGATAGATAGGCTGCGATTGCAATTCCACTCCATTGGAGGGGTGCCCGTAGGGCGGGGTGGTTTTTGAACTGGCTGTTTTTCCGCTGCGCTTGGCTTGCCTCGGCTGGCCGCCGAAGGGCTCTCTTCTTTTTCTTGACAAAAAGAAGCAAAACTCAAGGCTTGGACCTGATGTTGGATAAAATCGTTCAAGCTTTGAGGGCGGCAGCACAAGCCGCGATGAAAAATCGCGGGAGTACGTGCTGCCTTGGGTAGTGGTTGGGTGAAAGTTTTTGCAGAAGCTTTAACGTTTTCTCCTTCCATCATCTCCTATGCCGGAGAGCAGGATGGAAATAGCAGGGTGTCGGTCGCTAGCTGCGAAAAATTTTTATTACATGCCCTTTCCCATCTGGGGAAAGGTGCCGCCAGGCGGATAGGGGCTGTCTTTTACGGATAGGGGCTCCCGGCTATGCGCTACGTTATTTTTGTTTAAGCAACTGTTTAAGCTCGCTTGGTTTAATTATAATAATGGTACCGTGCCTTAATCCTTTTGGCAGAGAAATTTGATCAGAAACATCCTTCCAGTTTTTTAAATCTGTTGACAGGATTGCGCCATATTTATGATCACGATATTTATCGAAATAGACCAACCAATCTTTACCAATTCTTACCGTTGTAGGTCCTTCGGCCCAATAATTTCCAGTAATGGGTTCGCTGGCTTTAGAATATGGCCCGGTAAGTTGATCTGCGTAGGCAATTTTTATGTTTTTCTGTGCAGGCTCACGGGTTTCATCTTTTAAGAACATCACAAATCTGTCTTTATCTTTCACTATTGAAGCATCGATGACGTTAAAACCAGGTTCGTAAAGCAATTTAGTGTCCGAAAAAGTTTTAAAATCCTTCGTGGTAACATAATAAATCCGGTGGTTATAGCCATCTTCTTTTTCTGATGCTGTTTCACTAAATTTTCCTGTAATAGTGGATGCCCAATAAATCATATAATTTTTGGTTTTGCCATCATAGGTAACTTCTGGTGCCCAGGTATTGCGTGCACCTGCCTCTTTCGCCATTACCGGAATAAATTGTTGTTCGCTCCAATTAATCAGGTCCTGCGAACTGGCGTAACCGATTCCTTTATCTTTCCAGCTTACCGTCCATACCATATGGAATAAGCCATCAGCGCCACGAATAATGCAAGGATCTCTCATTAACTTATCCTTGCTTACCATAGGCCTTAGAAACGAAGAATCATTTTTAAGGGCTGTCCATTTATAGGCATCATGGCTGTAGGCCAGGTGCAAACCATCCTGACCATTATTTTTGAAATAAGCAAAGAGATAAACGTCTTTTTTTGATTGCCCCTGAGCATTTAACAGAAACATTAAGAGCAAAGTTGTGGTATAAAATATTCTCTTCATTTAATTTTTATTCTACTACCAACACAAAGCCACCATAAGGCTTCATATTAACGTTAGTTTTTGTATCGGTATTCAGCTCGCTTTGTACAAAAGACTGGTCTTCTTTGCCATCTACAATCAATTTAGCTTTTTTACCAAATTTAGCACTATCAAAAGAAACCTCCTTTGCAGTGTTTTCACCGTTAATTCCGCCGATATACCACTTATTGCCCGCTTTTCTTGCCATTACTACAAATTTACCCGGGTAACCATCTATCAGTTTAGTATCTGTCCAGCTAGCTGGAAATTCCTGCAAGAACGATTTAACAAATGCCGGAACTTTCGCCATTCCCTCTGGTGTTTCTGCCAGATGTTGTATACCCGAATGGAAGAGGATTGGCAAAGCCAGTTCAAACGTACTGGTTGTTTTTAAGTTAATATTGGGAAGTTTATTTAACGACATTGGCGTAAAATCCATCGGATCGAACACATTCCTGGTGAACGGAATAGTGGTGGCATGGGCAGGTTCCTCGTTGGCATTTTCCTGTTCGAAGGTAATAAATTCCATCCCCTTTATAGATTCCATGGTTACCAGGTTGGGATAGGTGCGTTGCCAGCCACGTGGCAGGGTGGCCCCATGGCAATTTACACTTAAACCAAATTTTGCAGCATCTTCAAAAATCTCGAGGTAATATTTTATCATCGATTGACCATCGCCACCAAAAAAATCTACCTTAATACCTTTGATGCCCATTTTCTGAAGCATGGCAAATTCCTGCAAGCGGCTTTCCCTTACATTAAGTTTATTCTTCGGTGTGTATTTTACGGTGTTCCAGGCGCCTGCAGAATTGTACCAAAGAATTAAACCCACGTTCTTAGATTTGGCATAATCGGCTAGTTCCTGCATTTTTGGGAAACCTATAGTTGTATCCCAGTTTACATCAATCAGGCAGAATTCCCATTTCATATCAGCAGCAAAATCAATATATTTCTTTTGCACATCGTATTTAATGGAGTTATCCTTTAAAATAATCCAGCTCCAGGAAGCTTTACCTAGCTGAAACTGATCTGGATTGATATTGCTTTTTGCAGGGTAGGCCAAATCTGTACCTAGCGTAGATTCTGTTACCGTTTTTAAACTCCCGATGGCAATAATGCGCCATGGTGTATACCAGGGAAGGGTAGATTCTGGATTTACATTCTGGCCGGTAAACGCCTCGCGTTGATCTGGAAAACCAACTTCGTAATTGCCATCTGGCGAATTTTGCTTTAAACGGGTTGCACAGTAATTACCATCTAAACCTGTTTCTGAAACCAGTAACCAGGTATCTTTGTAATTAAATAGTGCCGGATAAACCCAACCCGCATCAGTAGGCGCAGGCGTACCAACGTTAATTTCTTTTTTATAATATTCCTCATAGGATGGATTGGTACTTTCCCATCCTGTTTTAGCAACAGACATGGGCTGCATCCAGGCTTTTGAACTTTTGAAGAAATGAAAAGAAGTTTTTTCAGCTGATAGTTTACTGGTTTTTGTATCCCGATCAGGAAAATAATAGCGAAAGGCAATCCCATCATTCGAAACCTGAAAAATTAAATCCAGCTTCTTCTTATCTCCGTTTTCTAAGTGAATTACCCGTTTACTCGCAGCATAATTGTTGATCAACCGCTTTGCATTTTTTAGCGTGTACGTATCTTTAACGGTTTCACTTTTAGAAACGGATAGCAAGGAAAGATTTTTTGAAAAATCTGCATCGGTGCTAACCAATCCCAAGGTAGAAGTATTTAAAACTTCGGCTCCATTTCTACTCACCTGGTAAAACAACTGTTTATCTTTTAAAATAACATTTACTTTAAGGCTTTGATCCGGACTGCTGATCTCATATTTTGTTTGCGCATTTACCTTCTGCAAAAGGGCTACGAACAGTAGGGGAGTGATGAGGATTTTGTATTTCATGATTAACTTATTTTAACTCCAGAACCACTACAGATTGTGCAGGAAGTTCAACTTTAAGTGTATTTCCAGATTTTTTTGCACCATTAAATTTTGCGTTTTGAACTTTATTTGCAGCGGTAAAGGTGTTTACATCAGTAAGTTTAGCAGATGTTAAAATTTGTCCGGTTACGGTTTTCCATTTTAAATCGCCAAGATCGGTGTTTAAAGAAATCTTATTTTTTGGATCCAGGTTCACCAGCGAAATGTGAATTGCACCAGTCGAATCCTGCGAAGCAGAAACATTTAAAGCGGGGATTTTCTTGTCTCCCATGGTGTAATCCGGGCTGGTAAAGTTAATAGGCAAATATTTTGCATCCATATGCACCTTGTATAAATCGAACACATGGTAAGTAGGGGTAAGCAACATTTTATCTTTTTCTGTTAAAATTAGTGCTTGCAACACATTAATGGTTTGTGCCAGGTTGGCCATTCTCACCCGGTCAGAATGATTGTTGAAAATGTTTAGCGTAGTACCAGCAATCAAAGCATCGCGCAAGCTATTCTGCTGATAAAGAAAGCCAGGGTTGGTTCCCGGTTCTACATCTGTCCAGATTCCCCATTCATCTACAATTAACGCAACCTTCTTTTTCGGATCATATTTATCCATAATCTCCGAATGTTTGGTTACAATCTCTTCCATGCGCAAACAGTTTTTCATGGTGTTGAAATACTGTTCTTCATCAAATTTGGTTGCCGAGCCTTTAGCATTCCAGTTTCCGGTAGGCAAGGTATAATAATGCAAAGTAAGTCCCCACATTCTACCTGCACCAATATTTTTCATGCAGGTTTCCGTCCATTTATAATCTTCGGCATTGGCACCACTGGCAATGCGCTTTAATGGCGCACCAGGATAATCTCTGGCATAGGTGGCATATCTTCTGTATAAGTCGCTGTAGTAATCGGCCGTCATGTTGCCACCGCAACCCCAACTTTCATTACCGACACCCCAAAAGGCAACTTTCCATGGTTTTTCCATTCCATTTTGCTTCCGGATCGCCGTCATCGGGCTTACACCATCAAAGTTTAAATATTCTACCCATTTGGCCATCTCTTCTACCGTTCCACTGCCTACATTTCCGGCAATGTAAGGTTCGCAATCTAGCATTTTGCATAAATCCAGAAACTCATGGGTACCAAAGCTATTGTCTTCTGTTACGCCGCCCCAATTGGTATTTACCATTTTAGGACGTTGATTTCTCGGGCCGATGCCATCTCTCCAATGGTATTCATCTGCAAAACAGCCTCCTGGCCAACGTAAATTAGGGACTTTGATTTTTTTTAATGCCGCTACCACATCTAACCTGATTCTCCCCTTATTAGGAATGGTGGAATTTTCATCTACCCAGAAACCATCGTAAATACAACGGCCTAAATGTTCGGAAAAATGCCCGTAAATGTGTTTGCTAACAATTTGATCGCCAGCTGGTTTAATGCTGAGCGAAGTTTCTTTTTGCGCATTGGCGAAAATACCAGAGCAAAGCAACGCTAAAGAGAGGAATGTTTTTTTCATTATTGTTTGGTTAGAATGATTAGTGGTAAGGAATTTTAAATACGTTGAAAGAGTAAGGCTTTAAACTTGCAGTAAGCTTTTTACCATTAACTTTTATACTGGATTTTTTCGGACTTACCGCTTCAGGGTTGGCGAAAGAGTTGAGCTGATTCAAATTGGCATCTGCCAGTTCTTCTACTGTACCTTTGGTTTTTAACTTGGTCTTTCCTTCGAGATCAAAATCGATCACTTTCGGCTGATCTGAACTGTTCGAAATTTTGATAATCAATTCCTTTTTTCCGGCATCCAGCACAGAAGATGCATACAATCCATCCTGCCCAATAATATTTTTACCATCCAATGTGATCGAAACCACATCAGTACCTTTGTTGGTAGAGAAAAGTTTCTGTACGTAATAGTCTGGTGTTCCGTAAGATTGAAGATTATCTACCCAAATCATATCAGGCGCCCATTGCCAGGCATCGATATGGGCGAAAAGCGGCGCGTAAGAAGCCATTTGAACCACATCTGCATTTCTCTCCAGCCCTGTCATTAAAGAAGCAGATGCCAATGCACTTTGCCAGTTATTGCGGTTGCTGCCTACATAATTTTTATCAGCGTGAACCGCATATTCTCCTACAAATATTTTCGTATCGTTTCTAGGGTAATTATCATAACGGCCTGCATTTTTCAAAAACCAATCTGCCGGGCGGTAATAATGTTCATCAATAAAATCAGCCTTGGTTGCTCTTAATGAGTTATTTAATAAGTTGAAACGATCGCCTTCAGGATCTGTTCCAGAGCTGTTAATTAGTTTAAAATCCGGATATTTTGCTTTAATGGCTTTGGTGAAAATGGCTAAACGCTCCAGGTATTGTGGCCCCCAGTTTTCGTTACCCACACCCATCATTTTTAAGTTGAAGGGTTTCGGGTGACCTAAATCTGCCCTCATTTTACCCCATTTTGTGCTTACATCGCCATTGGCAAATTCGATCAGGTCTAACGCATCCTGTACATAAGGATCAAGTTCATCCAGGGAAGCAACTTCTCCCGAGTTGAACTGACAAGCCATTCCACAGTTTAAAATGGGTAATGCATCAGAACCAATATCTTCTGCCAGCTGGAAATATTCAAAGAAGCCTAAGCCAAAACTCTGAAAATAATCTGGAGCGGCCCGATGTGCGAATTCTGTATTCCAGCGGTTAATAATCATTTTTCTATCCTCAATCGGACCAATGGTGTTTTTCCATTGGTAACGATTGGCTAAATCAGTTCCTTCTACAATACATCCACCGGGAAAGCGAATAAAGCCAGGCTTCATATCAGCCAAAAGCTGTACCATATCTGCCCTTAATCCCTGCGGACGATTTTTCCAGGTATCGCCAGGAAATAGGGAAATCATATCTAAATCAATTTTGCCTTTGCCTTCAAAAATAACCGCAAATTTTCCTTTTGGATCTGTTTCTGTTGCGGTGAAACTTGTTGATTGTTTGTTCCAGGCTTCGCCACTTTTTTCTGGTATTAAATTGCCCTCACCAATTACCTGGTCTTGCTCGTTTAATAGTTGCAGGTGCAATTTTACACCCGGTGCCAGCTGGCGATACATGACTGAAAAGTTGTAACGCAATCCTTTCTTTACACCAATGCCTTTAAAGCCTTCATTAACCAGGCTAAAAACACCCTTTTCGTTATTAATTTGCAGGTAACGTGGATTAGAAGCATTCACCTCTTTTCTATTTACGACCAAAATTTCGCCTTCGTTGGCCTTCTTTCGTTGAACTGTCCAGCCCATTAATGGCTTTGTAAACTCAAAAGACCTGTTTTTAATCAATTCTGCATAAATCCCACCATCAGCACCAAAATTGATGTCCTCAAAAAACACCCCCCACATATTAGGTTGCACCTTTGCAATAGGCTGATCGAGCTTAACTTTGATGATTTTAGTAGTTTGCGCTTTTAATGCTACAGGAATAGTGATTATACTCAGCGAAGCGGAAATGCATGTATAAAGTATGCTTTTTAATGTCGTGCTTGATTTCATTAAGTTCAATATTTGGTCGGTTACTAAATGTAAAAGTAAAAGATTTAAGATAATAAACGTCATGTATACGATTATTTTTTGAAAAATTTAATTCTATCATGTTAGCATGTGATTACCTTAGGGATCTACCTATCCTAAGGGCGTTGAAACGGTGTCTGAATTTAAATTTTAGTAACTTTTTTGTGTAAGTTTAGAGATTCCGTACAATGAATACTTTATAACGATCACTGTAGCATCTTAACATTAATACAGGCAGGATACCACAGGACGCGACTTATGAATTTTCGCTTTAAATTGTGCAGTGATCAATGTTTCGCGTGGCGGAAAGAACAACAATTAAATACTAACCAATTCACATTATGAGATCCCTTTACCTCACTCCATTCGTGTTGATCATCTTTTTATGCACTACGCTAAAGGCACAAAAGCCGGATTTAAGTAAAACTTTATGGTATAAACAACCTGCTAATAACTGGAATGAAGCCTTACCGATTGGAAACGGAAGATTGGGTGCAATGATTTTTGGAAGGGTGGAAAATGAGCTGATTCAGCTAAACGAAGAAACATTATGGACCGGCGGACCAGCCGACCCTAATCCAAACCCCGAAGCCATAAAATATCTTCCGGAAGTAAGAAAGCAGCTTTTTGCGGGAAACAATCGCGAAACAGTAAAGTTGATGCAAAAAATGCAGGGGCCGAATACGAACATGTATCAGCCGCTGGCGAACTTAAACCTGAAGCAAAAAATAGATGGCAAAATAAGCAACTATACTAGAACATTAGATATTGGCGAAGCCATTGCCACCACATCATTTACAGTAGACGATGTGAATTATAAGCGAGAATTATTTGCCACTTTTCCAGGTCAGGTGATTGTGATGCGCTTAACGGCAGATAAAAAAAATGCTTTAAATGTTAGTTTCGGTTTGGGCGATGAGTTGGAACATCAGGTAAAGACTGATGGGAATAACGAAATTATTTTAAGTGGTAAGGCACGAATAACTTCTGATGAACCCCGGGACACCAAGCCTTTAATTTATTCGGATAGTCTTCATCATAACGGTATGCGTTATCAGGCGAGGCTAAAGGTGATCCGTACCGATGGAAAACTGAGTACAGATAGTTTATTGAATGTGAGCGGCGCTTCGGAAATTATAGTACTAATTTCAGGGGCTACGAGTTATAATGGCTTTGATCAATATCCGGATAGAAACGGACTTGATGAAAATGCCAAAGCATCGGGTTTTTTGAATAATGCAGCATTAAAATCTTTTGACGCACTTAAAAAATCGCACATTGAAGATTATCAAAAATATTTTAACCGTTTGGTAATCAACATTAATGATACAGGCAGTTTACTGGCAGACGTGCCTACTGATGTGCGGCTTAAAAACTATAAAACGGGTCAGGCTGATTTTGGCCTCGAAGAACTTTATTTTCAATTTGGCAGATACTTGCTAATCTCCTGCTCAAGACCTGGTGGCATTGCAGCTAATTTGCAAGGCATCTGGAACGCTTCCATCAGGCCACCGTGGCGAAGTAATTTCACCACTAACATTAATTTGCAAATGAATTACTGGCCCGCAGAGGTAACCAATCTTTCAGAACTAACAGCTCCGCTTATAGAACAAATCAAACACATGGCGGTAAATGGAGAAAAAACTGCTAAAAATTATTACGGCGCTAAAGGCTGGGCATTGCACCATAATTCAGACATCTGGGCGCAAACCAATCCTGTGGGTGAAGGTGGCGGAGACCCCAAATGGGCGAACTGGTCTATGGGAAGTCCGTGGATTTCACAACACCTATACGAACATTACCTATTTACCGGAGATAAAAAATTTCTTAAAGAAACGGCCTATCCATTAATGAAAGGTGCGGCGCTGTTTTGCCTGGACTGGCTGGTGGAGAAAGATGGCTACCTGGTTACCGCACCATCTACCTCACCAGAGAATAGTTATTTATTGCCAAATGGCAGTAAAGAAGTGGTTACCATTGGCTCTACAATGGATCTTTCCATTATCCGCGATCTTTTTAATAACCTGATTGATGCGGCTAAAATTTTGGGAACCGATCAGGATTTCGTGAAACTGCTGAAAGAAAAGCGTGACCGGCTTCGCCCGCTTCAGATTGGGAAAAAGGGTAACCTGCAAGAGTGGTATGGAGATTTTGAAGATGAAGACCCTCAACACCGCCATGTTTCGCATTTATTTGGTTTACATCCGGGCCGGGAAATTTCACCATTAATTGATACTGTTTATGCAAATGCGGCGAAAAAGACGCTTTTAATTAGAGGAGATGAAGGCACAGGTTGGAGCAAGGCCTGGAAAATTAACTTCTGGGCCAGGTTGCTGGATGGTAATCATGCTTATAAAATGTACCAGGAATTATTAAAGAATTCTACTTTAACTAACCTTTTTGATACGCATCCACCATTTCAGATTGATGGAAATTTTGGTGCAGCAGCGGGTGTTTCAGAAATGCTTTTACAAAGTCACCTCAATCAGCTGCAGTTATTACCAGCATTACCGGTAGCCTGGAAACAAGGTAGTGTGAAGGGATTGGTAGGGCGTGGCGGCTTTGTGGTGGATCTTTATTGGAAAAATGGCCGTTTAAGCAATGCATCAATTTTATCTAAAAATGGTGGCACTTTAAACCTTTTAACCTCAGTTGGTATCAAAGCATCTGGTGCTAAACAGGTAAAGCATGGTTTGAATTTTAGCAATACCATAGAAACTAAAGCGGGAAAAGTTTACGAAATTTCAGTTACATCTGATCAATAAAATATACCATGAGTATAAAAAAAACATTCCTCATTGTAAGCCTTACATGCTACGCCATTTATGGCCTGGCGCAACAAAAACCTGCTGGTCCAAAAACCATTAAGCTGTTTTTTGAAAAAGCCTATTTACAAACCGATAGAACCTACTACAGTGCCGGAGAAGACATTTGGTTTAGTGCCTACCTCGTTAATGCGAAAGGTACAAGCCTCACTTCTTCCAGCAATAATTTGTATGTAGAATTAATTAACCCGGGTGCTGCAATTCTTGATAAAAAAATCATCAGGCTGGAAAAGGGATTGGGAAAGGGCGATTTCCGGTTAGATTCTGTTCCTTCAGGATGGTATAATATTCGGGCTTACACCAACTGGATGCGCAATTTTGGGAATGATTTTGTTTTTCAGAAAAGCATTTACATCACCAATCACTTAAATGAAAATGCAACTTACGCCACCCGGAATGCAGAAAAAAAGCCAGTAGGTCTTGCCAAACCTGGTCATCAAAAATCAGTTGCATTTTTCCCTGAAGGCGGATCATTGGTGGCGGGCTTAAATAGCCTGGTTGCATTTAAAATCAACGATGATTTAGGTAACGGATTGGCAGCAAAGGGAAGTGTAATTTCTTCAAAAGGTGATACCATTACTTCTTTTCAAAGCACCGAAGCCGGGATGGGTATTTTTGCCTTTACACCAAAAGCCAATGAAGGCTATAAAGCTGAGGTCATTTTTGGTACAGAAAAGGTAGCTGCGCAGTTGCCACAAATCTTATCGAAAGGGCTTGTTTTGCATGTAACTAACGATTCTCTTAATCTTAAAGCAACCATTAGCGCAAGTGAAGGTGCCTTCAGCGAAATGAAGGGAAAATCATTAATGCTAACCATTAAACATGCAGGAGACAACATTTATACAGGCACAGTGAAGCTGGAGAAACCTGTTATTTCAGTTTCCATTCTCAAGAAAGATTTTCCGGAAGGTATTGCGGTGGTAACGGTAATAGATGATACCGGGCGACCACACGGTGAACGGCTTGTTTTTATTCATAACGGTGCCGGAAATACCTTCAATATCACCTCTAATAAAACAGCTTACAAAGCAAGAGAAAAAGTGGTGTTGAATATTAAGGCAACTGATGTTTTCGGTCAGCCAGCTAAAACATCTTTATCATTAGCCGTTGTTGACGGGTTAATTCCTGATGATGGAACCAACATTGTTTCTTACCTGTTGCTTCAATCGGAAATAAAGGGTGAAATTAAAAATGCCGATCAGTATTTTGATCCTAAAAATTCATCGCGTTTCAAACAGCTAGATTTATTGCTTTTAACACAAGGATGGCGGGATTATATCTGGAAAAGGCTTGCTGATACGGTCATGAAAATTTCCTATCTGCCCGAACCGGGTTTAACCATTGTAGGCTCGGTAAGGGAGAAACTGGCAAACAAGCCAATCCCAAACATGAATATTACCTTATTTGGCTCAGGCTTTAACGGACAAAAATTATATGCAACCAAAACCGATCAAAGTGGTAATTATTTTCTTGATGGATTGAAATGGTATGGAAACCAGCAGATCAAAATAGTTTCACAGGATGATAAAGGGAAAAAGGGCGGCTGGTTGCAGATAGATTCTGTGGCGAAGCCGATTACGCTTCCTTTTAAAAATGGCCTTCAGGATTTTGCTAAAAATATTGATGCAGAAATTAGCAGACGAATGGATTATAACCGCACTTATAAGTTCGGTGATTCCATTAGTCTGGATGATGTGGAGATTAAGGCAGGTAAAAATAAAAAAGTAGTATTGTTCGACCAAACCATGTTCACGTATGGCGATGCTGAGCAGGTATTTGATATTACACCAGCAGATTACTCTTTTAAAGGTTTGGAACATTTTATCCTAACTAAAGTTAAGGGTGCTTACCCGATTGACGATGCCGATTCGATTGGAAACGAAGGTGTAACATTCTTATCAAATGGAAGAAAAATCCGCCCACGTATCAGAATCAATAGAAAAGAGGAATTAACTGGAGAGCGTTTAGATTATTATAGCCTTCGGATGGATCAGATTAATCAGGTGAGGGTACAACACCTGCTGGATAATGGAAATCAGGATGTTTATGTCATCAGCCTCAATGTAAAAGATGATGCCCTCCGGGGAACGAATTTAAATTTACTCAATATCAACCTCAATGGCTACTATAACGCCAGAGATTTTTATTCGCCAAATTACAGTAACCCTGCCACTAAAAATAAAGATTTAAGAACTACTATCTTTTGGTCGCCAGCAATTAAAACCAATGAAAGCGGTGTGGCCACCGTAACTTTTTATAATGGAGACAATAAAGGAAATGTGGTGGTTAAGGCGGATGGCATTTCAGAAAAAGGTGTAGCTGTTTCAGGCAAAATAACTTACAAAGTTGACTAAATGAAGTTAGAATCTATTTTAATTAACAGCACTTATGCAAATTAAAACATCTTATATTTTAATGCTTGCGGTATGCTGCTTATCAGTTAATGCACTCGCCCAAAGGCAAACGGAAAAACTCGGAAGAGGTGTTGTTGCCGTTCGGAAAGGTGCTGATTCTGTTTTTGTAAGCTGGCGCATTCTCGGAACCGAACCTGATGATATTGCCTTCAACCTTTACCGTAAAACGGATACTGAAAGCCCAATAAAATTAAATGCAGCACCATTAACCAAAGGCACAAATTTTATAGATGCAGGCGTAAATATTAACGTTGCAAATAGCTATATCGTAAAACCAATTATCGGCAACAAAGAGCAGGAAGCCAGCAAACCCTTTCTGCTGGCCGCAAAAACTCCGGTTCAGCAATATTTAAATATTCCACTGCGAACACCTCCGGGTTACACGCCTAACGATATTTCTGTAGGTGATTTGGATGGAGATGGTGAATATGAAATCATTTTACATCAAACTGGCCGAGGGCGGGATAATTCATCCAATGGCAGCACCGATCCACCTATTTTTCAGGCTTACAAAATTGATGGAACTTTTCTCTGGGAAATTAACCTGGGTAAAAACATCAGGGAAGGGGCGCATTATACCCAGTTTATGGTGTACGATTTAGATGGCGATGGCATTGCAGAATTTGCCTGTAAAACTGCCGATGGTACCATTGATGGAAAAGGAAAAGTGATTGGCGATTCTGCTAAAGATTATCGAAACAAAAATGGTAAAATCTTAGATGGCCCGGAGTTTTTTACCATCTTCAGTGGGAAAACCGGAGAAGCTTTAGCCACAACAGATTATATTCCTTCGCGAGGAAACATCGGTGCCTGGGGTGGTAGAGGTGGAAATGGGAAAAATGATAACTCGGGAAATCGGGTAGATCGATTTACAGCCTGCATTGCCTACCTGGATGGTGTTCATCCGAGTGTGGTCATGTGCCGCGGTTATTATGGGCGAACAGTGTTGGCCGCCTGGGACTGGCGAGACGGGAAACTGACCTCCCGCTGGGTGTTTGATACGAAAGATGGTCAGAATTCTTATTCGGGAATGGGCAACCATAATTTAACTGTTGCCGATGTAGATGCTGATGGAAAGGATGAAATTATTTTTGGTTCCATGTGTGTGGATGATCAAGGAAAAGGCCTCTATACAACTGGTTTGCGTCATGGTGATGCCATTCACGTTTCTGATCTCGATCCGGAGCGGCCGGGATTTGAAGTTTTTGGTGTGCATGAAATTGAAGAAGGAACAAAAGGACCTGGCGTAGCGGTTTATGATGCCAAGACGGGCGAAATTCTGTGGTCTGGATCAGAAGATGAAGATGTAGGCAGGGGCGTTGCAGACAACATTGATAATACCAGGGTAGGTGCACAAATGTGGTGGTCGGGCTCAAATGGATTATATGATATTAAAGGAAACAGAATTGGCGAACAGCCACAGTCCACTAATTTTTTAATTTACTGGGATGATGATCTCTCCCGTGAAGTTTTAGATGGAAACCACATTGATAAATACAATGGTGGCAGGTTATTAACCGCAGATGGCGCAATTGCCAATAACTGGACGAAATCTACGCCGGCTTTAAGCGCAGATATTTTAGGCGACTGGCGTGAAGAATTGATCTTGAGGTCTTACGATAATCAAAGTCTTAGGATTTATACCACTACGATTCCAACGCAACATCGAAATTATACACTGATGCACGACCCGCAATACCGTTTAAGTATTGCCTGGCAGAATGTAGGCTACAATCAGCCACCACATGCCGGGTTTTATTTTGGTTATGGCATGAAGAAGGCACCTAAGCCCAATATTGTACTGGTAGAACCGAAGAAATAAAAGATGATGATGATGATGAAAAATATAAAAATTAGTTTCCTTTTCGCCTTGCTTTTAACGCAGGTTGGTGTTTTTGCTCAAACGGCAAAGCAAGTAAGAATCATTAATAATTTCGATAACGACTGGTCTTTTATTCAGCAGGATGTTCCGGGTGCAGAGAAAACAGACTTTGATGTTTCAAAATGGCGGAAATTAAATGTTCCGCACGATTGGAGCATTGAAGGTACTTACGATAAAACTAATCTCACCGCACGTGGCGGTGGCTATTTGCCATCTGGCATTGGCTGGTATCGTAAAGTTTTTAAGCTTGATGAAAGTTTAGCTGCTAAGAAGGTAACAATAGAATTTGATGGCGTAATGGCCAATAGTGAGGTTTGGATTAATGGTTTCCATTTAGGGAAGCGGCCTTATGGTTACATCAGCTTCCATTATGATTTAAGTAAACACCTCCATTTTGGAAACGGAAAAACTAATGTTATTGCAGTAAAGGCAGACAATACCGTGCAACCAGCTTCCCGCTATTATACAGGTGCCGGAATTTATAGGCATGTGCGTTTGGTTGCAACAGATTTAGTTCACCTGGTTGATTGGGGTGTATTTATCACCACACCTGATGCTACAGCGCAAAAAGCTATGGTAAAGGTAGAAACATCTGTTTCAAATGAATCTGGCAAAGCCGCACAGGTTATGTTGGAAACATCGGTAGTGGATGAAAATGGAAAAGTAATTAAAACGACACAAGCCAGGCAAAATATTGAAGCGAATAAATCAGCTAAAATAGCGCAAAACATAGTGGTAGCAAATCCAAAACTTTGGAATTTAGAGACGCCAGCTTTGTATAAAACATTCACTAAAGTTATTGTTGGAGGGAAGGTGATCGATGATCAAATCAATGTTTTTGGAATCAGAAGTTTCCATTTTGATGCAGCCACAGGCTTTTGGTTAAATGGTAAAAACTTCAAGTTAAAGGGTGCTTGTTTACATCATGATGGTGGTGCAGTTGGCGCTGCGGTTCCGTTAAGCGTTTGGGAATTTCGCCTCAACAGGTTAAAGGAAGCTGGTGTGAATGCCATCCGTACGGCACATAATCCTGTGGCTCCAGAGTTCCTGGATCTTTGTGACCGGATGGGCTTTTTAGTAATGGACGAAACTTTCGACACCTGGACATCGGCCAAAAATAATGGAGAGAAAGGTTATAACCGATTCTGGAAAGAATGGTGGGAACAAGATACTAAGGACATGGTTTTGAGAGATCGCAATCATCCTTCCATCGTAATTTACAGTGTTGGGAATGAAATTCATGACGACCTAAACAGCCCGGAAGGATTTAAAAAATATAAAGATCAGCAGGATCTCATTCATTTACTTGATCCGAGCAGACCAGTTACAATGGCCCTTTTCCGCCCTGCAAATTCGAAAGTGTATACAAATGGTTTTGCTGAAACAATGGATGTGGTGGGACAAAATTACCGAGAAAATGAATTGGTTGCTTTGCATAACCAGAAGCCAAATTTAAAAGTAATCGGCACAGAAAATACCCATGTAATTCAACAGTATCTGGCCCTTCGCGATAACCCGTTTATGGCTGGTCAGTTTTTATGGACAGGTTTTGATTATCTGGGAGAGGCAGATTGGCCGCAAATTACCAACGGGCAAGGTTTATTTGACCGCATTGGAAGCTGGAAACAGCAAAGTCTGCAGCGCCAGAGTTGGTGGTTTGATCAGCCAGTTGTTCATATTGTAAGAAAAGAGGATAATGCAGGGGCAGGAGATTGGATCAATAACTGGACGCCAACGGATTTTGATACTTACGATGATGCAAAGGTTGCGGTTTATAGCAATTGCGACGACGTAGAATTGTTCCTGAACGGCAAATCTTTAGGGAGCAAGCCAAAGCCTGCAGACGATTCGCCAAGGTTATGGGATGTTACTTTTGAAAAAGGATCGATAAAAGCGATAGGTAAAAATAAAGGGAAAGAGGTCGCTACTGAAGAACTGAAAACTGCAGGTGCTCCGGCCAAAATAATACTGAGTGTAGATAAAAATAAAATTGGTAACCATTGGGATGAGGTGGCTTTTGTAATGGCAAAAGTATATGATGAGCAGGGCAATATTTGTCCTAATGCAGATCACCTGATTAAGTTTACAATTTCTGGTCCGGCGGTAATAGATGCGCTAGATAATGGAAATATTGCCAGTCATGAAATGTACAAAGCACAGCAAAGGCATGCTTATCGTGGCGTTGTGATGGCTAATATTAAAGGTAGCGGAGTTGGGAACATCGAAATAAAAGCAACGGCAGATGGCTTGGAAGGTGGATCGATAAAGTTGATGGTGGAAAAATAAGAGCGTATTAAATTGAATTAGCTAATGAGTTACTGCATTTTACACCCCGGTTTACGACTATTCCTATGAAAGAGGAAAATTACGATCGCTATTCCCTCCTTGGGATAGTGCCCAAAGGGCTGGGTGGTTAAAAGCAAGAACAAACAAAAACATGATATGAAATCAAAGAAAATAAAATTAATCCTGGCTACTGTTTTAATGCTGGCGGCAACCGCTTTTATCAAACCAAATAAACCTGCATTGCACACCATCGGCGATTCTACCGTTCGTAACTCAAACAAGGAAACCTGGGGTTGGGGAACACCAATTGCCTCGTTGTTTGATACGACAAAAATACACGTAGAAAATAATGCGATGGCCGGAAGAAGTACCCGAACCTTTTTATCAGAGGGAAGGTGGGACAAAGTTTTAGAAATATTAAAGCCAGGCGATTTTGTTACCATGCAATTCGGACACAACGATGGCAGCGAACCTGATACCACAAAAACGGGGAGAAGGGGTGTTTTAAAGGGAACTGGGGAAGAAACAAAAGTATTAACCTGGCCAGATGGAAAAGTAGAAACGGTACATACGTACGGTTGGTATCTCCGCAAATTTGTTCGCGAAACCAAAGCCAAAGGCGCAACCCCAATTGTGGTATCTATGATTCCCAGAAATGAATTTAGAAATGGCAAAGTAATCCGTGCCGATCAGGATTTTGGTAAATGGGCTGCAGAAGTGGCACAGCAGGAAAATGCGTACTTCGTAGACCTGAATAAAATAACCGGTGATAAATATGATGCCATGGGACCGGAAAAAGTGAAAGCTTTTTTTCCAGGCGACCACACCCATACTAATCTGGAAGGTGCAAAAGTAAATGCGCAATCGGTAGTTGAAGGCATTAAAAAATTGAAGGGCTGCAAGCTTGAAAACTATTTACTGTAGAATTTACATGGTTTGAGTAAAACCTGTGTAATCTAAAAATCTGTGTAATCATCCACTTTAGTATAACCGATCCAAATGAAATCAAATAAAAAATATTTAAGTCTGCTATTATTAGGCGCATTTATCATCTTTTCATCCTGTATCCTGATCAGGCAAAAAACAAAGCCAACCTTATTTTTAATAGGTGATTCTACCGTTAAGAATGGAAAAGGAAAAGGCGACGGATCCTTATGGGGTTGGGGGAGTTTCATCGGCGAATTCTTTAACACCGATAAAGTTAATGTAGAAAATGACGCACTGGGTGGAACGAGCAGCAGAACCTTTCAAACCAATGGATTATGGGATGCCGTTTTAGTGAAAATTAAAAAAGGCGATTTTGTGATGATGCAGTTCGGGCATAATGATAGCAGTCCGCTGGATGATACCGCCCGTGCCCGAGGTACCATTAGTGGAATCGGTATGGAAAGTAAAGATACCTTCAACCCGATCAAGAAAAAACAGGAAGTGGTTTATACTTATGGCTGGTATCTACGTAAATTTATTAATGATGTAAAAGCTAAAGGTGCAACGCCGATTGTTTGCTCATCTATTCCGCGTAATCCTGTAAAAGATGGTAAAGTGGTTTTGGTTGATGACCGTTATGCTGGCTGGGCACAGGAAGTGGCTAAGGCAGAAAAAGTAGATTTCATTCCATTGAATCAATTGATTAAGAATAAGTATTCAGCTTTGTCAGCCTCCGAGGTGCAAACTTATTTTACGGAAAAGGACCATACACATACTAATGAGGCTGGTGCCAGGTTAAATGCTGAAGCAGTTGTAATGGGATTAAAAGCGTTAAAGTCTAGTCGATTGAGCGCTTATTTGAAGAACTAACTATGGAGCTCTGTTGCAGGTAAGCAGGCGGATTCTTTTTCAGCCTTCGGGTTTGCCTCTGCTGGCCGCCGAAGGGTTTGCTCTTTGTATCGAATATTTTCAATCGCATGCAATGGCTGGTTCCCGCAGATTTAATTGATCATCGCGGATTTTTATTATTCGCCTCTGCGGAAATCCTTTGAATCTGCGGGAACACTATTTAAGCAATTACAGTTGCCATTAATCTACTGATTGGTATCAGACCAACTAGCCAAAGTTTTATGCTAATTCCATGATTAATGGCTCACCAACCATTACAGATACTTTTAATGTTGCAAACATATTCTAAGATGAGATCGCTTTTCTTGTCTTAGCCAGACGGGCTTTTTTCTTTTTGCAGCAAAAGAAACAAAACTGTCGGCTGAAAATTTTTGTATTAAAGTTAGTGCTGTGGCCCGGTCATTATGTACCCAAAAATTTGTTAGGCCGATTTAAGTAGAATGAAGATACATTGCTTAGGCTTAGCTGGATGGAAATGCGATAGTTGGAGGAGTTCTTTGTAACTTATTGATCTATGTCATACCAATCAGCCTAATTTTGTCTCATTAATGAATTAATTGTCTAATTTGTAAGCATGAAGGCTGGTTCCCGCAGATTTAATTGATCATCGCAGATTTTTACTATTCGCCTCTGCGGAAATCCTTTGAATCTGTGGGAACACTATTTAAAAAATTACAGTTGCGATTAATCTACTGGTTTGTGCCACACAACAAGCCTAATTTTGTCTCATTGATCAGTTAATTATCTAATTTTTAAGCATGAAGGCTGGTTCCCGCAGATTAAATGATCATCGCGGATTTTTACTATTCGCCTCTGCGGAAATCCTTTGAATCTGCGGGAACACTATTTAAACAATTACATTTGCCATTAATCTACTGGTGGATGTCACACCCATCAGCCTAATTTTATCTCATTAATCAGTTAATTATCTAATTCGTAAGCATGAAAGCTGGTTCCCGCAGATTTAAGTGATCATCGCGGATTTTTACTATTCGCCTTTGCGGAAATCCTTTGAATCTGCGGGAACACTATTTAAACAATTACAGTTGCCATTAATCTACTGGTTGGTGTTAAACCAACCAGCCAAATTTTGTCTCATTAATCAATTAATTATCTAATTTGTAAGCATGAAGGCTGGTTCCCGCAGATTTAAGTGATCGTCGCGGATCTTTACTACTCGCCTCTGCGGAAATCCTTTAAATCTGCGGGAACACTATTTAAACAATTACAGTTGCCATTGATCTACTAGTTGGTGAGACACCAACCAGCCACAATTTTATGCTAATTCCTTGATTAATGGCTCACCAGCCATTACAGATACTTTTAATGTTGTAAACATATCTAAGATGAGATCACTTTTCTTGTCTTAGCCAGACGGGCTTTTTTCTTTTGGCAGCAAAAGAAACAAAACTGTCGGCTGAAAATTTTTGTATTAAAGTTAGTGCTTTGGG
>NZ_JAXCWE010000025.1:0-21312 GCF_034045265.1 Pedobacter sp. CFBP9032
TAGCGGGAGCGGCCTGCCGAAATACTATTGGGATTATAACCATATAGGCATAGAGAACATATAGGCTTGGAATGAGGAAGTTGATTTGGATGTTTGGTACTATATAGTAATGGCAGTAAATCGTAAGCTGCTGTAAATCATTATGTATAATATAAAAGATGAGTATGTGCAGGAGCTGTTGCCGAAATATTAGGGATTACAACCATATAGGCATAGAGAACATATAGGCTTGGCGTAAAGAAGTTGATTTGGCAATTTGCGAATATATAATGATGGATATAAATCGTTAGCCGCTGTAAATCATTAGAAATGATTTAAAAGATTGGTATTTGCAGGGAGCGGTTTGCCGAAATACTATTGGGATTAGAAGCATATAGACATAGAGAAAATATAAGCTTGGAAGGAGGAAGTTGATTTGGCAGTTTGCTAATATATAATGATGGATATAAATCGTTAGCCGCTGTAAATCATTAAAGGTAATTTAAAAGATTTGTAAAAGATTGGTGTGCGCAGGAGCGGTTTGCCGGAATATTATAAAGATAAGAACCATATAGGAATATAGAACATATAGGCTTGGCGTGAGAAAGTTGATCTGGCCGTTGTTACTAATATAATGGATATTATAACCATTAATCAATAAGATAAATAAGATCCTAAATATTGTCTGGCACTTAACAAATATTAACGTACACACTGTAGCATGACAGTAAGAATTAGCTGCGTTCAATTACAAAATAATTAAGTTCGACTCCCTTTCTCACTATATTTTCTAATTGTTTAAAACCAGAATTTATAAGAACTTTCTGGGAGCCTAAGTTCCTTATGTCTGTAAGTGCTACTATTTCTCTCGAATCGGTATTAGCGAAGCCATAATATACAAGTGCTTTAGCCACTTCAGTACCAATACCCTTGCCCCAATATGCTTTAGCTAAACTATAGCCAATCTCTATTTGTCCGGGGATTTCAATAAAAGGCCTTAACAGACAATTGCCTATAATCTGGCTATTTTTGGGATCAAATATTCCCCATCTTCCGAAAGAACCCAGCTGATATTCTTTTATAGCTGCATTAAATAAATCTATATATTCTTGTGGCTGTAATTGTGGCAGGTACTGTGTAACGTCTTCATCTTCAAAAAATGAACAAAACAAGATTTCTTCCGATGGTAAAAACTCGCGGATCATAATTCGACTGCTTTGATAGATGATGGCCATAAACTATTTCAATTTGAAGTAAAAACGAATATAAAAAATAGTTTGAAACATAAAAGGATGCCATTGCCGGCATCCTTTAGTAATTTAATTGATTAAAATATATTACGCGATATCGAACCGATCGAGATTCATCACTTTAGTCCAGGCTTGGATAAAATCTTTTATAAATTTATCTTTTCCATCTGCGCTGGCATATATTTCTGCAATAGCACGTAACTCTGCATTTGAACCAAAAACCAAATCAGCTCTGGTGGCCATCCATTTTGGTTGTCCGGTAGTTCTATCGCTGCCAAGATAGATTTCTTTATCTTCAGAAGTTGCTTTCCAGGCGGTATTCATATCTAATAAATTAACGAAAAACTCATTTGTTAATTTTCCCGGGGTATGGGTGAATACACCGTTTTTAGATCCGTCGAAGTTAATATCCAACATCCGCAATCCACCTATTAGAACTGTTAGCTCAGGAGCTGTTAAAGTAAGCAGGTGGGCTTTATCAATCAGAAATTCTTCGGTTGACACAGATGATTTTGATTTACGATAATTTCGGAAACCATCTGCTTGCGGCTCCAGGTAGCTAAATGATTCTACATCAGTTTGTGCCTGCGATGCATCCATCCGCCCTGCGGTAAAAGGAACAGCATTAAAATATCCAGCTTCATGCGCTGCTTTTTCTACAGCAGCAGTACCCGCTAATACAATTAAATCGGCCAGAGAAATTTTCTTTCCATCAAACTGTGCACTGTTAAATTCATGCTGAATACCTTCTAATACGTTCAACACTTTATGTAACTGGGCCGGATTATTTACCTGCCAATCTTTTTGTGGCGATAAACGAATACGGGCACCGTTGGCACCTCCACGTTTATCAGAGCCGCGGAAAGTAGAGGCAGAAGCCCATGCCGTTGAAATTAATTCAGATGCACTTAATCCAGATGATAATAATTTTGCTTTTAACGTCTCTATATCAGCATCATTAACTAAAGTATGATCCACTGCAGGAATAGGATCTTGCCAAAGCAATTCTTCCTGAGGTACTTCTGGCCCAAGGTAACGGCTTATAGGCCCCATATCCCGGTGTGTTAATTTATACCATGCACGGGCAAAAGCGTCTGCGAACTGATCTGGATTTTCAAGAAAGCGTCTTGAGATTTTTTCATATTCAGGATCAAATCTCAAAGCGATATCTGTGGTAAGCATAGATGGTAAATGTTTCTTACTATCGTCGTAAGCATCAGGAATAATAGCTTCTGCATTTTTGGCCACCCATTGATGTGCACCAGCCGGGCTTTTGGTTAATTCCCATTCGTAGGCAAAAAGATTTTCGAAGAAATTATTACTCCATTTAGTAGGTGTTTTGGTCCAGGTAACTTCCAATCCACTGGTAATGGTATCAGCACCTTTACCTGAGGCATAGCTGTTATCCCACCCCATTCCCTGGCTTTCAATACCAGCTGCTTCAGGCTCTTTACCTACATGATCTGCAGAAGCAGCACCATGGGTTTTACCGAAACTGTGACCACCGGCTATCAATGCTACAGTTTCTTCATCATTCATGGCCATTCTTCCAAAAGTATCACGAATATCCTTAGCGGCTAATACCGGGTCTGGATTTCCATCTGGCCCTTCCGGGTTTACATAAATCAATCCCATTTGCACAGCTGCAAGTGGTTTTTCTAAATTGCGGGTGTGAATATCTCCATCGGCATTATCATCACTTACTAAAACGCCATGTTCTTTACCAGCACCATCTGAACCATGAGCATAGCGGACATCACCACCTAACCAGGTTGTTTCTGATCCCCAATACACTGATTCATCAGCTTCCCAAGCATCATCACGACCACCAGCGAAACCGAAAGTCTTGAATTCCATAGATTCCAGGGCGACATTACCGGTAAGAATAATTAAATCTGCCCAGGATATCTTATTACCATATTTTTGTTTGATTGGCCAAAGTAATCTCCTTGCTTTATCTAAACTCACATTATCTGGCCAGCTATTAAGTGGTGCAAAGCGTTGCAAGCCTGCTCCTGCCCCACCACGGCCATCACCTACGCGATAGGTACCAGCACTATGCCAGGCCATACGAATGAATAAGCCACCGTAATGACCAAAATCTGCCGGCCACCAATCTTGCGAATCAGTCATTAATTCTTTTAGATCGTTTTTTAACTCTTCTAAATTCAGGCTATTGAAGGCATCAGCATAATTAAAATCCTTATCCATGGGGTTTGACAGGGAAGAATTCTGACGCAGAATGTTCAATTTTAATTGATTCGGCCACCAGTCGTGGTTTCTGGTTCCGCCACCTGCAACATTTTGTTTCATACTCCCGTTATGGAAGGGGCATTTGCTGATATCATTTGAATCTTTTTCCATTTTTAATCTGTTTTGTTTTTGAAATTAACCTAACACTAAGCTAAAAACATATCTAAAGTTAAACCTTCCCCATCACAAATCACAATCGAATAATTCTATGTTTCTATAGTCAAAATCTATTTGGCCCCTGGCTTGCAGCAAACCTATAATTTACGCACCTACCAAATATAAAATTATTCCTGATTAAAATTTTAATCTCATTTAATGATTTATTATCGTTCATAACTTTAGAAGTTAATCTTTAATATAGCATCTTTGCGAAGAGTATATTTAATGAATTGTACATGATTGATCAGAATAAAAGTTACGCAGTGGTTACCGGTGCAAGTAAAGGAATTGGCAAATCAATTGCTTTCGAACTTGCGAAAAAGGGCTTTAATCTTTTGCTTATTGCCAGGTCTGCTGATGAACTCGAAGTATTAAATCGTGAGATTACCACTAAATATGGTGTAGCGACCAATTTTCTGGCTATTGATTTGAGCGAAGATGATTCACCTAAAAAAGTGGCTGCTTGGATTGATGAAAAAAAATATCGGATCAATGCGCTTGTTAATAATGCAGGTTATGGAATCTGGGGGCAATTTAAAGAACTGGATCTTCAGGGCCAAATGGAAATGTGCCGTCTGAATATGGATGCAGTTATTTCTTTATGCCACCTGTTAATCCCCGCATTGTCTAAAGAAAAGCAATCCTACATCCTTAATATATCAAGCACTGCAGCTTATCAGGCCGTGCCAACACTTGCTATTTATTCTGCTACCAAGGCATTTGTGCTTTCCTTTACGCGTGCGTTAAGGTTTGAGTTAAAGAACACTTCGATATCTGTTACCTGCATGAGTCCTGGTCCTGTAGATACTGGGTTCGCACATCGGGCAGGTTTAGATGCATTTAGTAAAATGGCAGAAAAATTTAATATGCAACCTACCGAGGTTGCTGCTATTGCCGTTAAAGGTATGCTTGGAAAAAAATCTGAAATTGTTCCTGGGCTAACCAATATAGTAAGTGTTTATGCCAATAGATTTTTACCAAAATCATTTATAGAAAAAATGGCGGCCGGTATATATAAGGTATAAGTTTATAGGTTATCGGATAAAATATTTTTCTGATTTGAAATCTGCCTAATGGTGAATTTACTTTTATAATTCATTTTGAATGATTTTAAACAAAAGATAATACTTCAACAAAAAAAAGACTATAAAATCTATAGATATTATATAAATAATTTTATATTTGCATTGTAATTGATTTTTGATTGATCAGTAAATGAATTAAATAGTCATGTGGCCGAGTGGTTTAGGTACAGGTCTGCAAAACCTTTTACGGCGGTTCGAATCCGCCCATGACGTCTAAATTAGCTAAACAGTTCGTTAGTATATTGAATTCTAAATATAGCTTGCGATAAGCCGTTTAATAAAAATGCCCTTAGGAAGTATCCTAAAGGCATTTTATCATTGCTACAAGTGCTTATTTTGCACCATTCTTTTTTTCTGTAACCTCAGCTCTGATTTCTTGAGCTAACACTTTAAGGTCTTGCATTGCTTTACGAACACGCGTTCCAGCTGCAGCATTTCCACCATCATAGAATTTAGCAATATCAGCTTCAACTGAAGCGATAACTTCTTGTACCTGTTTGAATTTTTCCATAGTTAAGAATAATTAAGATGAATAAATCCATCTATAAATTAATGTAATCCCCTTGTAGGGCTCACAAAACTAATAAATCCCATCATATAACAAAAAAAATCTGCTAAAGACTTTATCATTTAGCTAAATGAACATAGTAATTTCTTACGTATTGTAAGGGAAATTGTTGAACTGAATGTAAATCATCAGTGGGTTAAATCTATAAGTATGGCATTTATAGATTATATTTGGGCGGCAGAATATGCTGATTTGTACTGTATTTAAGATGCCGATGTACTTATCATTGTATCGTTTAGCCTCAATTAAACCAATCAAAAAAGATGGATACAAATAATCTTATTCACCACAAACAATTGGCAACTTAATCTGTATTGTTACCATGAGAATAAAATTTCTGCTACCTGTTGCCTTTTTAGGGATTGCTTGTCACAATACCAATCCAGAACAAGGCTCTGGAGGGAAAAAGGTAGATAAACAAACTACGCTTTCCAGTTCAGGCATTGTTGATTCTGCAAAATCCATTATAGATCAATCAGTTGCACTAAAACAGCAGTTAAATCATGGAAAGATTAGTGAAGCAGATTTTCAAAAAAGGAATACGAGTTTAATGGCAACTTATAAAGTGTTGTTTGGCAGCCTCTCTCCTGCTGACACACTCTCCGTATCCAAACACCGATTGATTAAAGAAAAAGAAATTTTGCAAGACTCTACAAAAAAAGCACAAACTCAAAAATGGGAATAGAGAAAGAGACCCCGGCTGATACACCAAAGCCCGTTAGTAAGTTCGGAAATTTGTTTATCACCCTTTATAATGTATTTGGATTTATCGGAAGATTTTTCCGTGAAGCCTTTATTCCGCCCTACGAATTTAAAGAATTGATGCGGCAATGTTATGAAATTGGTTATCGCTCTGCGTTACTTATTTCTACAACTGGTTTTATTACCGGATTGGTTTTCACTAAGCAATCCAGACCTTCGCTATCTGAATTTGGTGCAACATCCTGGCTGCCTTCGCTGGTGGGTATTGCCTTATTAAGAACGCTTGCTCCTTTACTAACCGGACTTATTGCTGCAGGAAAAGTAGGCTCAAGCATTGGCGCTGAATTAGGCTCGATGAAGGTGAGCGAGCAGATTGATGCCATGGAGGTGAGCGCGACCAACCCATTTAAGTTCCTGGTGGTAACGCGGGTTTTGGCGGCTACGATTACTATGCCTATTCTTACCTTTTATACCGCAATGGTAGGAATGCTAGGTGCATTGCTTAACGTTTCAGTGAATGAGGGTACCAGTGCAACTACTTTTTTTCAAAGTTCTCTGGAAAATATTACTTACCTCGATATTATTGCCAGTACCACAAAGGCGATTATCTTCGGTTTTACGATTGCCATTGTAGGTTGTTACCAGGGATATCATTCTTCTAAAGGTACAGAAGGCGTAGGAAAGGCTGCAAATTCTGCCGTGGTAACCGCCATGTTCCTGATTTTTGTTGAAGAAGTGGTATGTGTACAAATTTTCAGCCTTTTTAATACGTAAACTGAGATATGGTAGCAAAAAATATGACCGATTTTAATTCGGAAAAAGTTATTGAGATCAAATCGCTGGATAAGGCTTTTGGTACCTACAAAGTTTTAGAGGATGCCAGTCTGGATTTATATAAAGGTGAAAACCTGGTTGTGCTGGGTAAAAGTGGAACTGGTAAATCTGTACTGATTAAAATTATTGTAGGCTTACTATTGCCAGACAGCGGATTAGTGAATGTACTGGGACAAAAAGTTGATGAACTCTCCTACAAAGAATTGCTGGACCTGAGGTTACGCGTAGGTTTCTCCTTTCAAAACAGTGCCCTATATGATAGTATGACCGTTCGGGATAATTTGGAATTCCCATTGGTTAGAAACCGGAAAGACCTCAAAAAAGCTGAAGTAAATTTACTGATTGAAGAGATGCTAGATGCTGTTGGATTATCGCAAACGATTAACCAAATGCCATCTGAGCTTTCTGGTGGACAACGAAAGCGGATAGGAATTGCCAGAACCTTAATTTTAAAGCCGGAGATTATGCTTTATGATGAACCAACTGCCGGCCTTGATCCCATCACTTCTAAAGAAATTAACAAGTTAATTAACGATGTTCAGGAGCGGTACCATACCAGTGCTATTATTATTACCCACGATTTAACCTGTGCAAAGGAGGTTGGCAACCGGGTAGCGATGTTGATGGAACGCCGTTTTGAACGTCAAGGCAGTTTCGAAGAAATATTTAACTCTGGCGATAAACTGGCCCAACCATTTTTTGATTATAATTTTATACAATAACCATGAACGACAATAAAAAGAAAATAACAGTCGGCATTTTCATTGCCTTGGGCATACTCATATTTGTGTTGGCCATCTTCACTTTGGGAAGTCAGAAAAAAACCTTCGTAAAAAGTTTTACGCTTAATGTGGTCTTCAATGATATCCAAGGGCTTAAAAAAGGAAATAATGTTTGGTTTTCCGGAGTAAAAATTGGCACAATCAAAAAGATTGATTTCTTTGGAACATCTCAGGTAAAGGTAGCATTGAGCATAGAAGAAGATGTACATAAATACATCCACAAAGATGCAGGTGCCAGTATTGGTGCAGATGGTTTAATCGGTAATAAGATTGTAGTACTTACTGGCGGAAATCCTAAATTCCCTTTTGTTGAGGATGGAGATATGCTCAAAGTAAATACTTCATTATCTACAGATGATATCATGAAAACGCTCCAGGTAAATAATAAAAACCTGGTTGATGTAACTTCAGATTTTAAAATCCTTTCCCGCAACCTGATTGATGGCAAAGGTGCAGCAGGTGCACTCCTATCGGATGAGCAATTGGCACAAAATTTTAAAGCTATGGTTGCTAATTTAAATAAAACCTCTTTAGCCACTTCAAAAATGGCGTTAGACCTGAATACCTTCAGCAAAACATTGAACACCAAAAACGGGTTGATGGATAAGATATTAACAGATACTGCAGTGTTTGCAAAATTGGATAGATCTACTCAAAGCTTACAAAAACTGACGCAATCTGCATCAGTAATGGCAGCTAACTTAGAAACTGCTTCAGGAAAGTTAAAAAGTTCTGATAACGCAGCTGGGTTATTATTAAATGATGAGGCAACCGCACAACAAGTTAAATCCATTATGATTAACCTGGAGAAAAGCAGCAAGAAGTTAGATGAGGATTTGGAAGCATTACAAAGTAATTTCTTACTTCGCGGTTTCTTTAAGAAAAGGGCAAAAGATTCTTTAAAACTTCAACAACAGCAATTAAAAAAATAAATTTTCTTCAATCTGTTGCCAACATTGAGCTTGTTGAAATGCCGTATCTTTTTATGGCCTTTCAACAAGCTCATTTTTGTTAGAACATATTTTTGTTGTAATATGGGGAAACAATTTTCGCTATAAAGTCATCATCAGAAATCAGATTTGTGTAATTCGGTATAATATTGTATATTATCGAATCGCCTCAATTAGCACCTCTCACTTAAAACATTTTTCACTAAAATTATAGTAATTTGGCATTAAAAAAAGCAGGATTCAACAGAGGGCCACGCTTACCCTTCAGAAAGAAAGAAGCAGAACATAAAATTAATCAGTTAATTACCGCAACAGAGGTAAGATTAACAGGAGATAATGTAGAAACAGCAATTTATCCTATTGCTGAGGCATTAAAATTAGCAGACGACCAAGGTCTGGATCTGGTTGAAATATCACCGAACGCAGTTCCTCCGGTTTGTCGCATCGTCGACTATAGCAAGTTTCTTTATGAACAGAAGAAGAAACAAAAGGAAATCAAATCTAAGGCGAAACAAACCATCATTAAAGATATCAGGTTTGGTCCGAATACAGATGACCATGATTTTCAGTTTAAATTGAAACATGCCATATCATTTTTAGAAAGTGGTGAAAAGGTTCGTGCCTTTGTACACTTTAAAGGAAGATCGATTGTTTACAAAGATCAGGGAGAAATTTTATTACTAAAATTTGCTCAAGGATTAGAGGATGTAGGCAAGGTAGAGTTATTACCAAGACTAGAAGGAAAAAGAATGTTCCTTACATTGGCTCCTAAAGCGGGTAAGAAGTAATTCTACTAAACACATATTTTTATTAAGAATAGATCTGAAGCTACAATTTATTGAGGTTTCAGATCTTATTTAATTCAAACATTGTCCTGATCATAAACAAGCTATCTATTTTTGATTCTTGATGGGTCATAATGTAATCCGGGTGAAAGCCAATAAAGCAGTACCATACGTGAGTAACGGTAATTTAGCGGAGAAAATAGTAATACACCTGTAAAGATAATGATCACAAAATACCATAGATTTTCATAAACAATATCCAGGCCTAATACATAGGCAGCTACACCCAGAAAGATTATTTCTGCAACATTCATAGCGTAGCTTACGAACATGGATACATAAAAGTATCCAGGCTCACGTTCAAATTTTAGTGAACAAACTTCACAAACCTCTTTCATCTTCTGAATCTTAAATCCGTACATGGCACCTGTAAAGGCTGATCCAAGTCTACACCTCGGACATTTCGCGTGCACAAACGCTGACCATTGAGAAACATGTGGCACCTTATATTCGGTTTTTTTGGAAGTCAAATCATTCATAATCTGGAAGCTATTAAATAAAGAAATTTCATTAAAATAATCTCGAAAATTCTTTATCACGCAATATAAGCAGAACAAACAAAATAAGGTTAGGTTTGAAATGATGACCATATACTTACTCCAACTTTATTATGCGAGAGATAAAGCTTAAGCTGCAACTTCAGGAATCTGATAAAGTAAGCACTTAGGGATATTGATTAAATGATCAATAATGTTGGCTTTCATCTTTGCCACAAAGGATGGCTGTAAAGTGCTGAATAGAGTTTGGAATAGAAACTAAGAAAATGTTTTAGTCTTCTTAGTTTCTATAATTCTTTAACTAACGAAGGTTTACTTCAAAACCACCGTAGCTTACCATATCCGCACTATGGGATATATTTAAATTAAGCTTTAATTTTTCAATAATATCTTTTGCTGTCTGAATGGCCTGGTGAATGTTGCTCACTCCCCTGATCTCAATCCCAGATCTCATCACCTTGAATTTAGCTGGCTCAAAACGATCTATAAATTTTTGTAAATCTTTAGCAATTGGCTTTGGTGTACTCATTCTATATATTTTCTCTTTATAAGCCTATTTATCCATCAATTGTTTTAATGTTTTCTTCGAAAAGGTAACTTTCTTACAACTCTAATCTATTGAAATTACTTATTAACCATCCTCTAAAAGCCTTTGCTACCTTCTAGGTGTTCTGACTTGACTTACGAATCTATTATGGTATTGATTAGCTGGAAATAATGATTTAGAGATTAGCAGTTAAAAATTACCATAAATCAATCAATGAACACCAATTTTTAAACAAAACATCAAAAAGACAATAAAAAGTCACTAAAAAAGATAATAATCACTACATAAAACACTTAAAAACTAAAATACCGGTTCGACAAACTTGAAAACCCTTAATTAAAATCGACTATTAATTAACAAAAACTAAATATTTGGATAAATAAATCATTAAAACATATGAAATTTTAAATTTTATGATAAAAATCATAAAATTTAAAAAAATTAAGTGCAATAATATTATATTTGACTATTAAAAATCATATATATAAGCATTGTATGATACCTATTAAGAGAAAATAATGATTTTAAAGAGGAATTTAAAGACCTAATTACTGAAAATTCCTCAACAACATATTTACACTAACCAAATATAGAATTGTCCAATATTAACCCTTATCCTAAAAAGATGATAGAAACAACGAACAATTGGTTAGCTGCCTGCAGCGTAGAAGATGCTGTAGAAAATGGTGGTGTATGTGTAAAAAATGGTGAAGATCAAATTGCATTATTTTATTTCACCAGAAGAAATGAGTGGTATGCCACTCAAAACGAATGCCCGCACCGCAAACAAATGGCATTAAGTAGAGGAATGATTGGCACAGCTACCGATGAACCTAAGGTAGCTTGTCCATTTCATAAGAAAAACTTTTCGTTAGTAACGGGAGAATGTTTAAGTGGCGACGAGTGCGCGATTAAGACTTATCCAGTAAAAGTAGAAAACGGAACAGTTTACATCGGAACCGAACCCAAATAAAGAACTTCTTAACTACCATTTAAGAGCTTAATTATTTCGATAAATTTTAATCGAATCTTTTTCTAAAGTAAACTGAAAAAGCCACATCACGTGCAGAAAGGGAAAATGGGCCTGGCATAGGCATACTGTATAAATGCAAACCAAACAACCTTATTAACAATGTCGAATTTAACCAATCAACCCCTCCGTAAACTCAACATATTTTCTTTGAAAGGCGTTCAGATGAAAACCTTTCACATTACCTGGTTAACCTTTTTCTTTTGCTTTTTTGCCTGGTTCGGAATGGCTCCGCTCATGAAAATGGCGAGAGAACAGTTAGCATTAACAAAAGATCAGGTTGGCAATATTCAAATCGCATCGGTATCTGCCACCATTCTTGCCCGCCTTTTAATCGGCAGATTGATTGATAAATATGGCCCTAAACTTATTTATACCTGGCTACTGGTATTATGCGCCATACCTGTTATACTGATTGGCACCAGCCAATCTTACCTTTCTTTTTTAATTTTCAGGTTAGCAATAGGTGTAATTGGTGCTTCTTTTGTAATTACGCAATTTCACACTTCGATTATGTTTGCTCCGAATATTAAAGGAACGGCCAATGCTACCGCAGGTGGGTTTGGAAACGCAGGTGGAGGTGCGGCAAACTTTTTTATGCCGCTAATCGCATCTGGCCTTACCGCCGTTGGGCTCTGCACTTCTGCAGATAGCTGGCGTTATGCGATGCTCTTTCCTGGGATTATGTTATTGGTTTGTGCATTTCTTTACCATCGATACACGCTGGATAGCCCGGCAGGAGATTTTAAAAACTTAGACATGGCAGAAAAATCTAAAGAAAACACATTCTTACTTGCCGCTAAAGACTACCGCACCTGGATTTTAACCATTGCCTACGCCGCCTGCTTTGGGGTAGAAATTACAGTAGATAACTTCGCTCCGATCTTCTTTACCGATTCTTTCGGAGCAACTATTGCTGTCGCCGGAATGGTAGCAGGCATTTTTGGATGGATAAACATCTTTGCCCGTCCATTAGGTGGTGTATTGGCAGATAAGATTGGCAAAACCTGGGGATTTGACGGAAAAACATTGCTCCTGGCCTCACTATTGTTGGTAGAAGGAATCGGATTAATCTGGTTTGCTAAATCGGGCAATATTGGTATGGCCATTTTTATGATGTTTGTTTTTGGCCTCAGTTTAAAAATGGCAAATGGTGCAACTTACAGCCTGGTACCCTTTATTAATCCAAAAGCAGTAGGAAGTGTTGCCGGAATTGTTGGTGCTGGCGGCAATATTGGCGCTATGCTTATTGCTTTTATGTTTAAAGCGAAGGCGAGTCACCTCACTAAAAATATGACTGGCGAAAGTGCTAACCTACATAAAGATTTAATTGATTATACCAGCGCCTTTACCTTGCTTGGCTATATTATTCTTGCCGTTGGTATTGCTGTATTCATTTTTAGAACGGTTATGTCACAAAGACAAAGTCAGGTAGAAAACTTAGTATTAAACCCATCAAAATAGTTCACCTGTAATTTTCAGTCGCCCTTTGAAAACAGAAAAGCCCATATTAAAATCAAACACCACTACCTGTTGCTATTGCGGTGTAGGCTGTGGCATTGTGGTCAATAAAGACGCTCAGGATAACCTCACAGTAGAGGGCGACCAATCGCATCCGGTAAACCGCGGCATGTTGTGTAGTAAAGGGATGAATCTGCATTATACCGTAAATGATAGAAGTGATCGGTTGCTTTATCCGCAAATGCGGTACAATAAAAATATGCCTTTACAGCGCGTAAGCTGGGATATAGCATTGGAGCGAACCGCAGCAGTTTTTAAGGCACTAATAGAAAAGCATGGGCCGGATAGTGTAGCCTTTTATGCCAGCGGACAGTGTTTAACAGAAGAATATTATGTTGTAAATAAATTGATTAAAGGTTTTATCGGCAGTAATAATATCGATACCAACAGCCGCTTATGTATGAGCAGTGCGGTTGTTGGTTATAAAATGAGCCTTGGTGAGGATAGCGTGCCCATTAGTTATGATGATATTGAACTGGCCGATTGTATTTTTGTAGCTGGTGCTAATCCGGCCTGGTGTCATCCAATTTTATGGCGACGGGTAGAGGCCGCAAAAGCGAAGAATCCGAACTTAAAAATAATTGTAAGCGATCCACGGAGAACGCAAACCTGCGCACTTGCAGATTTACACTTGCAAATTAACCCAGGCACTGATATTACGCTACACCATGCCATTGCCCATTGCCTAATTACAGAAGGGCAAACCGATAATGCGTTTATCGAAAAACATACCAATGGATTTGAACTCTATCGGCAAAATGTACTGAATACCTCCATTGTAGAAGCCGCCAATATCTGTGGCATAACAGACGATGATATTCGTACGGCTGCATCTTTTATCGGCCATGCGAAAGGTTTTCTTACCATGTGGACAATGGGTTTGAATCAGAGTGTAGTGGGCACAAATAAAAATTTATCTCTCATTAACCTAAATCTGATTACGGGCCATATCGGAAAACCAGGAAGCGGGCCATTTTCATTAACAGGCCAACCCAATGCCATGGGCGGAAGGGAAGTTGGCGGTTTAAGTAATTTGCTTCCCGCGCACCGGACTCTGGCAAATGAGGTCGAACGAAATGAAGTAGAAACTTTCTGGAAAATCCCATTAGGTACCATTAATTCAAAACCGGGGCTAACGGCTACGGAAATGTTTGATGAATTAAATGCTGGTAAACTGAAGGCGATCTGGATTTTATGCACTAACCCATTGATCAGTTTGCCTGATGTGAGAACAGCGGAAACGGGGCTTAAAAAAGCCAGGTTCGTAGTGGTTCAGGATATCAGCAACAAAACGGAAACTTTAAAATATGCTGATGTGGTTTTGCCTGCAGCAGCCTGGGCCGAAAAAGAAGGTACCATGACCAACGCGGGGCGATACATTTCGCACCTTAGCAAAATTGTTGATTCACCTGGAGAAGCTCTGCCAGATGCCGAAATTATTTACCGTTTTGCAAAGAAAATGGGCTATTCCGGATTTGATTTTAAAGATTCTTCGGAGATTTTCCTGGAGCATGCAGCGCTTACTGCTGGTACTAATATTGATATCAGCGATTTAAATTACGAGATCTTAAAAGAAAAGAGGGCCGTTCAGTGGCCTTATCCTCAAAAAACCAATTCCGCAGGAACCGCCAGATTGTTTACTGATTTTAAATTTCATACTCCTGATGAAAAGGCAAACATCCATTCCTTTTCTGATGAGAATTTATCTGAAAGCCTGACTCCGGAGCGGCCGCTGATTCTAACCACCGGAAGAATTAGAGACCAATGGCATACCCGAAGTAAAACCGGTAAAGTGACCAAGTTAAACCAACATCTGAGTGAAACATTTTTAGAAATCAATCCGGCAGATGCCGCAGAGAGAAACATTAAAGATGGCGATTTAATTGAAGTTTTTAGCCTGCGTGGTGAGGTAAGGGTAAAGGCAAAATATTCTGATGATATTAAACCAGGTGTAGTTTTCATGCCCATGCACTGGGGATTGATTAATCAATACGACCTCCACCGGGTAAATAATCTCACCAATAACCTGGTTGATCCGATTAGTAAAGAACCCGACTTTAAATACAGCGCAGTTGAGGTAACATTATACAAAAAGCCAAAGCGGAAAATCATTGTTGTGGGTGCTGGTGCTGGTGCCTGCGGTTTTGTAAAAAGCTACCGTGCTTTGAATGTTGATGATGAAATTGAAGTTTTTAGCAAAGAAGATTTTCCGTTTTACAACCGGGTACTCCTCCCCGACTACATTACAGGCACTTTGCCATGGCATAACCTCATAAAAATGAGCGATGATGAAGAAAATAATTATCACATCAAATTGCATCGCGGAGTTGAAATTAGTAAAATATCGAAAGCAGAAAAAACGGTAACTGATAGTAAAGGCATTAGCCACCAGTATGATGTGCTGGTGCTGGCAACCGGAAGCAGGCCATTCGTTTTAAAGGATATGCCTGCAATAAACGGAATATTTACCATGCGCAGCCGAACGGATGCAGATCTTTTTAAGGCACACATTGAAGGTACTAACCAAGAAGTAGTAATTGTGGGCGGTGGTTTACTCGGAATTGAACTGGCTACATCACTTAGCGAAATCGGAGCAAAAGTGACGATCGTTCAAAGAATTTCCCGTTTAATGGGCAGGCAACTGGATATGATGGGGAGCCAGCTGCTGCACGAAGAGATTATTGGAAAAGGCATCGAAATTATTTATAATGATGAAGTTGACCGTTTTTTGGGCGACAAAAATATCTCGGGAATCCGTTTAAAGAGCGGGCGTTTAATTGCTTGCCAGTCGCTGGTTATTGCCATTGGTACTGTTCCGAACATAGAATTAATCAAACAGGCGGGCATTGATTGTAAAAGAGGGGTTATTGTAGATGAATATTTACGAACCAATGCTAAAGACATTTTCGCTATTGGCGAAATTGCCGAATTCCATGATCAGCTTTATGGCATTACTGCCGCAGCAGAGCAACAAGCCGAAATAGTAGCCCGTTTTCTTTGTGGCGATATTGGCAAATATTACACGGGCAGTTTATTGATGAATATCTTGAAAATGCACAGCCTGGAACTCTGTTCGCTTGGTTTAGCAGAAATTCCAAATCATGGTGAGGGTTACGAAGAGATTATCTTTCTTGATAAAGCCAAGCGCTACTACAAAAAATGCATCGTGCATCAGGATAAACTTGTTGGTGCCATCCTGATTGGTGATAAAAGTGAATTTCTGGAATTTAGAAATTTAATTGAAACCAAGATGGAGTTGAGCGAAAAAAGGCTTCAATTATTAAGAAGCGGGAAAACTGCTGAACCCATTATCGGGAAAACCATATGCAGTTGCAACAATGTGGGCGAAGGAAATATAATTAACAAAATTAAAGCGGGTTGCAAAGATCATTTGCAGCTTTGCCAGTTAACAGGAGCCGGAATGGGCTGTGGAAGTTGCAGGCCGGAAGTAAAAAATATTCTGGATGCCTTCGTTAACGTATTAAAATATGCCCCCGTACAAATTCCGGTTGAACAAGATTAAGTATAAGAAAAGATGAGTAAAAACAACAACACGAGCCCTTCAGAATTTATAAACATCCAGGGAATAGAATACTTCAATTTTGAGGAAGATTTTATGGAAGATAATGTTCGTTGCATCCCCATGGTAGTTCGTTTTAAAATGGATGCTGCCGGCGTGAAATTAAAATTGAGCGAATGGAGTAAATTTGATCCTGAAGAAAGGGTAAAACTAGCTTTATTACCAACTGACCAGAACGAAGCGATAGCCATTTACCATCAATACTTAATTGCATTAATTGCAAAATATACTGGAAATGCAGCCACCAAATTAGCAATAGATCAGCAACCTGCCTGGGCTAACCTTCAGCAAATTCCAGAAATGTTAATCGAAAAATCCAATGAAATTGCCTTAAATCTTTCTCTGAACCAATGGGAAAGCCTAACTGATATTCAAAGATTTGCCTTATTAAAATTGTGCAGACCCGGTCACGAAAACAAGAACTTCCCTAAAGCGGTTAAAGAATTTGGATTACTAACCAACTGATATGCAAGCAATAACAGTTATCATTAACTTTCCTGGCGGGATTATCTCCCCCGGAAACCTATATAACATTTTGGTAGCGGCCTCGAAGGCGAAAATCCAATACGTAAGGTTTGGATTGCGGCAACAGTTATTTTTAGATACCATTAGCTACAATGCAGATACTTTTACCAATGAGCTAGACCGTTTAGCTATTGATTATGAGATTGACCTCAGTGAGTATCCTAATATCGTAAGCTCCTATCCTGCAGAAGAAATATTTGTAAGAAATTCATGGCTTACGGAAGGTGTGTATCAGGATGTATTGGAAGCAATTGACTTTAAACCGCATTTAAAAGTGAACATTTGCGACAACAACCAAAGTTTCACGCCGATGCTAACTGGCAATATTAATTGGATCGCTTCGGTTGAAGCAGAACATTACTGGCACCTGGTCATTCGTTTCCCGAAAACTAATGTAGTTTATGAATGGGATCAGCTTTGCTATACAAACAGTATTTCGAAGATAACCAGGCAAATTGAGGAACTTATTACCTCGAACAGCGGTAAATTTATCGATAACATTAAGGCAAGTGGTATTGAACTTTTCAGGCAGATTAATACAGATGAGTGCATTATAAAAGCCGCAACAAACAGGCCACCATCTACGCCTTTCAATCTCCCTTACTATGAAGGCCTTAACCGTTACAACAACAAATATTGGCTTGGAATTTACAGAAGAGACGAGTTGTTTAGGGTTACCTTTTTAAAGCAACTTTGCCTGCTTTGCACCGAGACTAAATTAGGCCAGATTTGCTGTACATCCTGGAAAAGCATCATTATTAAAGGGATTGATGAAAAAGACAAAGCACTCTGGAACAGCTTACTGGAAGAATTTAATATTAACATGAGACATGCGGCTAATGAATTGAATTTTCAGATTGAAGACAATTCCATTCAAAGTCTTGACCTTAAAAATTATCTGGTTAAATACCTGAGTATTGATGATATCCGGACTTATGGCATTTGTTTTGGCATTAAAACCAGAAAGAAAAGTGAGATTTTTAGCAGTATTCTTATTCGTAAGCGCTACCTGATCAATTTGCCAGGAATTAAGCTTTTGCCGGTTTACGATATTTTAAGGGCGAAAGATTTTAACCCCAATGAAAGAACGGAAGAAGTTTTTAGCAGCGGAAACCTGAAGGCCATGCTCCCAGAGCAATTACGGCGGGTGATTATGAAGTTTTATGTTTTTCGGAAAGAGATTAAACAAGATAAAAAAGTAAGCAATGCTCCTGCCAAAGAGAAATCTAAGCCCTTAGTACAGGAAAATCTTTTTCAGTGCAATAAGTGTTTTACCATTTACAGTGAATCTATTGGAGAGATAGAATCTGGCATTTTACCTCATACAGCATTCGAAAATTTACCACCCGACTATTGTTGTACGGTATGCGAAGGCGGAAAAAATGATTTTTCAAGGATTACAGCATCAACCCACAACTATGTAATGCCGTGAGTATTAAAGTTAGTGAAAGCTGCTTCTTCCCCTTCAGGAATATTCAAAGGCTGTACATCCAGGAGGCTCAAAACATGCTTCATACTGTATCTGGTTAGTTTTTCAGCACTTAATTTATTCATAATTTTGATTAAACCACTTGCTTTATATATTCCACAGAGTGGTTCTACATTGCCGTTATTCAAGTAAACAATAGCATCTGAATCTGGCACCATCTCTTCTGCCAATCGCAAACGGTTAAGTAAACTGGCTTTCATTAATGGAAGATCGCAGGCTAAAACCAATATATTTTCGGTTGGGTATTGAACATGTGCAGACAAGAGTCCAAGTAATGGTCCGGCTACTCCTAACGAAAGATTATCTTTCAATAATTGTTCTTTTTCAAAAAAATTAAGATAATCTTTCTCCTGATCAGGATTGATAGAAACCTTTACTGTAATGCCCAATGAGCTCATTTTTTCGAAAGCAAGCGAAGCCCAGTTTCCCTCCACTAGAGGTATTAGTCCTTTATCGGTACCCATTCTGGTACTTCTCCCACCACAAAACACAACACCTATCATTATCTTGTGGCCAGGTCAATTAAGCCAGCTTCGTTTAAAATACCTAAGGCTTTGCCATTTATTTTAATGAGTTGTTCTGCCAGCAGTTCGTTCATTGTTCTAAAAACTGTTTCATAGGTTGCCCCAGTAAAAGCAGCCAGATCCTGTCGGCTTAATTCCAGCGATAAAAAACCATCCTGATCCAAGCCAAACTGTTCTTTCAATTCGAGTAAAGCTACAGCTAAACGTCCTTTTACCGACATAAGCGCTAAGTTTCTCATTTTTCGCTCAGAAGAATGAAGTTCATCAGCATAAAACATCATCATGTTGTATGCAAAATCATGATTAACTTTTAATGTGGTCTTAAAAAATTCGAGGTCTACTACGCAAAAATGGGTGGTTTCTAAAGCTGTGGCAGAGATTGGATAAGTATCTATTTTTGTTGTGATGCCGCGATGGCCGAATATTGCACCTTCATTAGCAAAGCGGAGAATTAATTCTTTGTCGCCCCACTTTTTATGGATTTTCACATTTCCAGAGGTAACAAAATAAACACCTTTAACAGGGTCGCCTTCACTAAAGATTGTTTCACCTTTTTTGGCTATAAAGTTATTTCTATTATTTGCAATTGCAGGGTGCCATTCTGGTAAAGAGAGTTGGCACATGAAACAAGTTTTTAGATCGCAACTGCTATCTTTCTTCATATATTTAAACGTATCGGGTAAAAGTAGCAAATCGTGATAGATTTCGAGTGTAAAAAAAATATCACCTAAGCGAAAGGCCAACTATCCGCATACGGCATCTTTCCTCTGAAGGAAGAAGGGCGTGTAATAAGAATTTTCCTCAGCCACAATTAAAAAACCATCAACATCAAACCATAGGTCCTGAATCAAGTTCAGGATGACGAGCGGTTTAACCCACCGTTCATAAAAAATCGAAAAAAGTTTTGGTTATAGATAAAGATAATATGCAACACAGCAGGAGACCTTTGCTGCGCTGGAATAACAACTTCGCTACGGCCACCCTGCTATAAACACATGTTATTGCCACCTCGCTATCCGGCCTAGGAGATGATGGAAGGAGAAGCCGTTGAAATTTTTGCACCTCCGTTCAAATTTCCCCACAACCCAAGGTAGCGCGAACGGCTCCTACAACAAATCCTTATTACAAAGCAAATCGAGCCCTAGCGCTACCGCGATCTAAATTTCGACGCGCTAATCCAACATCAGATCCAAGCCTTGAGTTTATTCATCAGTTGTTTATGTTTTTATAGGTATTCATGAGCTCGCAGAAAAGCTCGGGTTGGCTTCTTTTTGTCAAGAAAAAGAAGAAAGCCCTTCGGCGGCTAGCCGAGGCAAGCCAAGCGCAGCGGGAAAAGTTTACGGCAAGTGATGACACCAGCCGGTAGATGAATGCTACAAAAAAATGTCTTTTACGCTTCGGTTTAAAAGGATATTATCGCGTCCTGGCCGGACGGGCCTTTTTTCTTTTGACAGCAAAAGAAACAAAACTGCCGGCTCGTAATTTTTTTATCCAAGTCAGTAGCTGGGCTAGGTCAGTGCCATCCCAAAAAACTGACCATGCCGGTCTAAGAGCAGAACGAAGAAACGGTGGTTTGGCCTTGCTGGGTAGTGATAGCGATCGCCTTTCTTGTTCTAAATCTAAGTCTGCATCCTAATTCTCATCCTGCTATTGGCACCTTGCTATCCGGCCTAGGAGATGATGGAAGGAGAAGCCGTTGAAATTTTTGCACCTCCGTTCAAATTTCCCCACAACTCAAGGTAGCACGAATGGCTCCTAAAACAAATCATTATTACAAAGCGAATCGAGCCCTTGCGCTACCGCGATCTAAATTTCGATGCGCTAATCCGACATCAGATCCAAGCCTTGAGTTTTGCTTCTTTTTGTCAAGAAAAAGAAGAGAGCCCTTCGGCGGCTAGCCGAGGCAAGCCAGCGCAGCGGGAAAAGTTTACGGCAAGTGATGACACCAGCCGGTAGATGAATGCTACAAAAAAATGTCTTTTACGCTTCGGTTTAAAAGGATTTTATCGTGTCCTGGCCGGATGGGCCTTTTTTCTTTTGACAGCAAAAGAAACAAAACTGCCGGCTCGCAATTTTTTTATCCAAGTCAGTAGCTGGGCTAGGTCAGTGCCATCCCAAAAAATTGACCATGCCGGTCTAAGAGCAGAACGAAGAAACGGTGGTTTGGCCTTGCTAGGTAGTGATAGCGATCG
>NZ_JAXCWE010000026.1:0-5915 GCF_034045265.1 Pedobacter sp. CFBP9032
TTATAAAGAATTTAGAAAAGGCATTTTCAATAGTTCAAAACTACAAATATTGGATTATTTAAATCAAGGTGTTTTGTTTGCTACCACTATGCAAGTAGTCAGTTCATTAGAAGCTAATGATAAAACAATAATTGGAGGAATAGCTTACTATACGGACGGTAAATGGATCTGGCCAAATTATTTAGTGTATTATTTAACAAAATATGATATTGAGATCCCTAAGTATTTTGTCGATAGTACAAAAGAAATAGAAAATGTAAATAATAAAATTGATGTTGAAAAAGCTATTTCTTTTTTAAAGAATAATAATATTATTTGATTTTTTTAGTCAAAAAAAGTTTCATCATTCTTTAAAAATGAGGTGTTCTTTGAAATATTAAAATAGTTGGTGGTCCTGCAAATGATGCGCAGGAGCTTTTTGCGGTTTATCCATTGGGCAACGGCAAATACCTGAGCTTGGGTAAACTGCTTATTCCCTCATACCAACCAAAAACGGTTAAGGTGTAACTGGTACCCGTTAATGGGATATTGCTAGATAAAAATGCCATTACGCACAGCTGAACAAAACATACAACCCAATTGGGGTAAACTTTGAGGTGAGCCAGGCAAACAATTAAAATTGAAAAAATCTTACGTTCACATAGTGTTGATGGAACGATTAGAAAAAATGCAATAAAAACAATATGGCCATGATGAGTAAAGCAATTATTAGAGAAAAAATCCGCATACAAATAGCTGATGGTTTAGAAAAGGAAGGATTTAAATATGTAAAATCAAACGAGCGCATAATAAGGCAGCATAAGAGTGGTTTTGATGTAATTTACATAACTGTAATCGACTATTATCCTATTTTTCAAATAGAATTTGGAATTTCAATTCGATTAGATGCCGTAGAGGAAATTGTTAATCAGTTCTTGGATGAAAATTTCGTAAATCCAAAAGGTAAAAGATACACCACTACGATAGGTGCTTCATATCGTATGCTATCCAATACACAGCATAATTATATCGAGATAAAAAATGAAGATGAGTTAAATGATGCTATATGTCAATTGATTACTTTAATTGGAACAAAGGGGTTGAGTTTTTTAGAAAAGTATCACGATATCAATCTTGTTAATGAGGTAAATAAAAAGCAATTACTTATCCCTAACAATTATGTTTGTTACATACCTCAAAACATTATGCAATCTTTAGCACTATTAAAACTTTGTAACGACCTTGATTTTGATGCGTTGAAATTAAAGTATAAAGAATTATATATGACTTGGGAAGGTCATGATGATAAAGGAAAAAAAGCAATTGATGATTTAATAACATATTTAGAGAATATGTAAGTCTAGTTGTTAAGAAATAAGTGGTAGCGTTCTAAATGTATGGTAACAAAGCTGAATGAAAGCTTACCTACCTATTTAAATTCGGCAGGTGGCGCAAGTGTTAAGGATAATACGCCATTTAAAGAGGTTTTGGCAAAAACATCTGAGGCTTTGAAAGCAGATGCTGTTGCAATGGAAGAAAACAGTTCGATTCTTTCATGAAATTATATAATGTTGTTAGGTACAATGAATTGTCTTACAGATTATATCAGATTTACAAGTTTTATAGTAAATGTTCAGATGAGAACTGGAAGCCATATAATAATGAAGGTATTATTCCTTATTGCTTTTGGAAAAACTGTCAAACAGAATATAGAGACTACTATACATTTTTGGATAAGCCTTACTCTGCAGGTGTTTTTGATGGCATTTATGGGCAGGGCAAAAGCATCTATGACTTAAGAGAAAAAATAGATGAAATTAGATATGCCTTTACAGTTGGATATGCCGATTGTAAGGGAATTAAAATAGACAAAAAAACAGTAGAGAAATTAAATGCTCAACTAAAAAAAGCAAAAAACGACAGTGGCTTTAGTGCTTGGTTGGATGAGATTAGGATACCAAATAAATTAGCCACTATAAAAGAATGCCAGGGCTATGAAGAGATTAGAAACGAAACAGCCAAAACCATAAACAACCTTTATGATATTATTAACAATCAAGATAAGATTGAGAAAGCTTTAAATACCATAACTAAACAGCTTGTTAAATATATTATAAAATTAAATGGATCCAGTAATGCACAGCGCTACGAACATGGCAAGCTCATATCTAATATTGCAACCTTATTAATCGGTGCAGGTGAAGGAAAAGCAGCAACAAGTAGTGCAGAAATATTAGAGTATTGGGCAACAAGGAATAAGGGAATTTATGATGATATTGGAGAACGGTTATTAGGTAAAGGAGTTGTTGATAATTTATTAGAATTAGTAGGTGCTAAGGGATTAATTGGAAAAGATTATGAGCAATTCTTAGTTAAAAATTTACCGAGTGGTGAAATAGGATTTATGAAAGGTGGTAGAGATTTTGATGTAGCATATAGTAAAGGAAGTAAATGGGTAGAGGCTAAATCTGGGAATTACTGGACAAAACAGGCATCATCAGAATCTGGTTTAGCTAAATTTAAATCTGATATGGGAGACAGATTGCGAATCGCTAGAGAAAATGGTGTAGATTATGAGTTGTTTTCAAATACCCCAATTCCACAAAATGTAAAATCATGTTTAGAATTAAAGGGTATAAAATATTATGAAACTTTAAAATAAAAATATGAGTGTTCAAGCAAGTATTGAAATTTCTTACAATGAAGATTTAGACATATTAAATGTATTAAGTGTTTTAGAAAAGTTGGGTTGGCAATATGTAGATGATTCTGAGAAAATTTCATTTCTAATCAATGACGATTTTGAATGGGAAATTGGTGAAGTCAACAATCTTAATGCGATAAAAAAGATGTTGAAAATTAGATTTGAAACAAACAAGATAACTGGTATTATCATTTTTAATAAAAAAGGAGGTGAAGGATGTCTATTCCATTTTATGCCATCAAAGCAAGAAATTATGATGTTAATTTCAATTAGGAGGAAAAAAATATCCGATACTAATATTACTGATTTCAGTTTTTATCTTGATGAAATTTATCAAATTATAAAATCTGATTGTCAAATCATTTGTAACCAAATTGGATAATATACAAATGAAAACAGAGAAAAGCATTTTAGATGAATGCGGAAAAGTAATGATTCAAAGTGTTTTTGATAATCAATATAATTTTATTAAAAATGATATTAAGGATTTAGCCGAGACAGAGGGCTATAAAAATCTTTTCGGCAATATGACCCCACTACAGAAAAGGGAAATCGAAAATTACACTAATGAACTACTTAGAGGTTGTCTATTCGAATTTTTGAAAATTTTCGAAGAGAATGATGAGTTCAAACTGATTTATGAGGAAGATGGACAACAAGTTAATTTGGTTGAAATAAGTGAAATGCTAAAAGCTGAACCAATCATTGATAACGGATGGATTGAAAGATTTAGTAGAGAAGTAGGTAAGGGAGAATAGAGTTGCTGAGAAAAAATCAAAAAATAATATAAGACGCTATGAAAGCCGGGAAACAGATCGAAATTAGGAGTGTAGACGGTCTTCCGGTAGCCAATATTGAAAAAGGCCAAAGTATTGTAATTTCAAAAATATTAAGATCACACAGTGTTGATGGCCTAATTCAAAAAATACAATCAAGACTATTTGGGCAAAATGACGAAAAAAGATGTATTTAATTTGACAGTACAATGTGTTGTTAAAGAAATTGAAGAAAATGGTTTTAAATTTATTAAATCAAAAGAACGTATTATCAGAAAAACAGATGATGGATATGACGCAATACTTTTTCGTGTAGTGGACTATTGTACATCTTTTCAAATAGTGTTCGATATACGAACCAGAACAAATGTAGTAGAAGATATCTTAAACAAATTTATGGCAGATTGCATGAACCCCCAGTTTATGTCACTAACAGAAACGATTATAATGTCTTACCAAGAGTTGTCTAATTCGAAAGTTAACTATATAGAAATAGCAAGCGACGAACAGCTAAACATCGCTATAAGTGAAATTATTGGCTTAATTACAGGTATAGGAATGGATTTTTTTGAGCAAAATAAAAATGTTGAAAAAGTCAATGTTAGAAAAAAAAATGCTATACTTTATGAGCATAAAGGGCTTGGCATGCATCACGATAGAAGAACACTTATGCAATCTTTAATTTTGATGAAACTTTGTAATGACCCTGACTTTGATTTGCTAAAATATAAGTATAAAGAATTATATGTTCCATTCGACGGTGAAGAAATAAGTGGACCAAAAGCCATTGATGATTTGATAAGTTATTTAGAAAACATGTAAGTCAAATCGTTTAAAAAACAAGTTTCCTCATTCTTTAAAAATCATTTGTTCTTTGAAATGATAATTTAACGGCAACCCGAAAGATACGGCTACGGTAAACTGCGGGATGATCAGTCTGGAGATTTCGATTACCAATCGAACACCCATACAGGCGTTAAACCAGGGCGACTTAATTAGGGCTGGTGGTTTTCCGGTAAAGCTGACCAAAGTAACCGGTGGCGGAAGTTTCAGCGGTAAGGGTTATGTAACCATCCCCATGCTGGGGCAGCTAAATGTTAAGGTTCGTTTTAGCGGCATACAGGTAAATAGCGAGAGGCAGCTTTTTGGAGGGGTGATTGAGACGACTTATGATGTTAAGGAAGATCAGATTGCCAATACCAGACAGATAGTGGAAGACTTAACAACACTTATTAAACTCTCTAAATGAATTAAAAGCAGTTATTAAATAATGGGACTTAACATTTTATCTAAAAAATTAGACTCATCAAGAAAGGTTTTCAATAATATCATATTGGCTGTATTAGATGCGCACCTTTATTGTGGAATAAATGACTCTGTTCAAAAAGGTAATGGAGCTATAAAAGATATTGATGTTCGACGATATTTTGGAAATAAGGAAGATGAGTACGAGTACTTTTTAATAGATATTCCAGAGACAGAGTGGAGTATGAAAGTCTTTGAAGATAAAACATTCAAAAAAGATGAACAATCATATTACTTATTAGCAGGTACAGACAACGTTCCTTCAAAATTAAGCTACGATTTTTCTTTAGCCTATTTGCGCTTATGCCCAAGGCATCTGATTAGTATTTATGATCATGTTTTTAGTTTAAGTGATATAGAGGATATTGAGAAAAGAGGTACTTACAATGATAAATAGTACCATAGATTTAAGAAGTTAGATGAATATTAGAAAATGCAATTAATCAATTTGTATTAAAACCTAAGGAACAAAGAATTTTTTTCGAAGCTATAGGTAAGCATTTTAATACAGCATAATATGTAGTTTTAATCTTATATAAATAAAGCATTTGCAATTACCACTATATGAAGAAACATGGTTAAAATATCCATCTATACAAGATAATATCAAGTTTTTAAGAGAAGGTTTAAGTAATAAAGGGATGTTAGATCAAAATCCCAAAGGCAATGTAAACGAAAATATAGCGCGAACGTCTTAGAATAATAAAAGAAACAAGTATCAAAATGAGCTCTAAAGTTCGGTATTTATGATATTTTATAGTTGCACACGCGGCACGCGTGCGCCAGCATGGGGGATGTTAGATCAAAATCCCAAAGGCAATGTAAACGAAAATATAGCGCGAACGTCTTAGAATAATAAAAGAAACAAGTATAAAAATGAGCTCTGAAGTTCAATATTTTGATAGTTGCACACGCGGCACGCGTGCACCAGCATGGGGTTAATAACTGTTTTCGAAGACGGTACATACAAAATATCAAATAATGCAGGTTGGACAATTTTTAATCAGGTTTATGAAAATAATAGGATTAATTGAAGAACATAGTAATAGAAGTAAATTTTCTCAGCCTTATAAAGAATTTAGAAAAGGCATTTTCAATAGTTCAAAACTACAAATATTGGATTATTTAAATCAAGGTGTTTTGTTTGCTAC
>NZ_JAXCWE010000027.1:0-5679 GCF_034045265.1 Pedobacter sp. CFBP9032
CACATTTCTGTGAAGCTTTCTGTGATCCCGCTGGGATTCGAACCCAGGACCACTACATTAAAAGTGTAATGCTCTACCAGCTGAGCTACGGAATCATTTCCCTTTGTTTAAGGAGGTGCAAATATAGAGATTATAATCTATCTTCCAAATGTTTTTTTAAAATAATGCAAAGACCGATTTGTATGTTAAATAAATGTTAAGCCAATTGTCTGATTTCTAATTTTATATCTCTAAAAGATGCATTGAGAAATTATTTTATAGCCTTCGGAATAAAGTTTAAAAAAGACTGAAACTGGGCCTTGTGCTTGTTTTTATCTAGTTTGAAATAAAAAGCACCACGCCGTGAATTGGATTTATCTTTCTCCGTTTGTTTAATTAACAAGCCACTGGCTGTGATCTTCCTGATGAAATTTCTGTTGTCGATCGGTGCATCATACACCTGTTCGTACAAGGCTTGTAACTGCGGAATGGTGAATTTTTTAGGAAGCAGTTCGAACAAGATAGGGTGGAGGGCTGCCTGATATCTGATTTTATCCATCGCAGCCTGTACCATTACATCATGATCAAAAATAAGTTCAGGCACCTCTTTAATTTTAAACCATTCGGCATGGAACTGATCGTTAATCTGCGTACTATATTTATTAATGTCAATTAAGGCAAAGTAAACCACTGAAACTGTGCGCTCAATCGGATCGCGGTCTGGTCGGCCATACGCATGCAATTGCTCCAGGTAAACATCATGTAAGCCAGTAAGTTCAAGTAAAATTCGCTTAGCGGCACCGTCTAAATCTTCTTCTTCGCCAATAAAACCACCCATTAAACTCCATTGATCTTTAATCGGTTCTATGGCCCTTTTAATGACCAGCAGTTTAAGCTGATCACCGTCGTACCCGAAAATGATGCAATCTACAGCAACGAGCACAGGTTTTTGATTAATATATTTTGCCATGTTAAAAGAGCGTATTTAATTGAACATCATGATAATCGTTTATAAAAAAAAGAACATTGGCATAGCCTTCAAACTCTTCTTCGTGGTGGGTAGTGGTGATAACAACACATTTCATTCCGGCGTTAAAAGCAGATTCTACACCTTTTGGCGTATCTTCAAAAACCAGGCAATCTACGGGGTTTATCTGAAGTGCTGCTGCGGCTTTTAAAAAGGTTTCAGGATCAGGTTTGCTGATCTCCACATCATCTGCACTCACAATCGCGTCCAGGTAATGGCGAATCTTCAACCCATCTACTACAAAATCGATGTTAAAAGGAATGGCTGCAGAACCAATGGCCATCTTTAATCCATGATCTTTTGCCCGATCTAAAAATGCACCTAAACCATCAATCAATGCTAAATGGGGAAAATACCCTTCTTGGTACCGTTTTTCTTTATCAAAGGAAAGTTTTTTCACTTCCTCATCACTAAATCTACCTTCGCCAAAAACCCGGGTTAATACCTCATGATTTTTACCATACATTTCTTTTTTTACGGTATCATAATCAAGGTTTGCGCCCAGATCATCATTCATAATTGATCGCCAGGCCATGGTATGATAGTCCATATCATTAATCATCGTACCATTCAAATCAAATAGAAATGCTTTGGGTTTGAAGTTAAGTTTGTGCATATTGGCGCTAAATTATATGATTTTTTGCGGATGTGTAAACAGATACATCAATATTCTTACAATTATAATTATTATCGTCATGGCAACGATAATATATTTTCTTAATTTAGCCCTAACCAAAATAAATCTTTATGAAAAAAATAATGCTTAGTGCAATACCATTAGCAACATTATGTTTAGCCGTTTCACTGTACTCATGCAATCCAAAAGCTGATAAAGGCACAGCGGCCACTACCCAAACTGATTCTTTGAAATACAACACCACTATAGATGGCAAAGCAGTTACGCTTTATACTTTAAAAAATTCGAACGGGTCTACCGTAACCATTACTAATTATGGCGGCAGAATTGTTTCGCTCCTGGTACCAGGTAAAGATGATAAATTAACCGATGTGGTGCTGGGTTATGATAGTATTGGTGCTTACCGCAAAAAAGGCGAACCGTTTTTTGGTGCGTTAATCGGTAGATATGGAAACAGAATTGGTAAAGGAAAATTCACATTAAATGGTGAACAATATACTTTGCAGTTAAACGACGGACCAAATACGCTGCATGGTGGAACGGATGGTTTTTACGCTAAGGTTTGGGATGCTAAGCAAGTGGATAGCAAAAAAATCGAATTAAGCTATGTTTCTAAAGATGGCGAGGCTGGGTATCCTGGTAAGCTTGAGGTGAAAGTGGTTTATACGCTAACGGATGATAATGCTTTACAGATTGATTATACAGCAACAACGGATAAAGCAACGGTGGTGAATTTAACCAATCATGCTTATTTCAACTTAAATGGAGAAGGAAATAAATCTATTTTGGATCACGAATTAACCATCGCCGCAGATTCCATTACCCCGGTTGATTCAACTTTAATTCCGACTGGAAAATTGTTGTCGGTAGCAGGAACAGCTTTTGACTTTACCAAAGCAAAAACTATCGGAAAATCTATTGAAGAGAAAGATGAGCAATTGAAATTTGGAAAAGGATACGACCATAATTTTGCGTTAAACAAACATGATGATAAAACACCTGTAGCTACCGTAAAAAGTACATTAACAGGAATAAAAATGGAGGTTTATACTTCGGAACCTGGTTTACAGTTTTATAGTGGCAACTTCTTAACTGGCGCGGATAAAGACGGTAAAGGTGGAAAATCATACCCATTCCGTTCCGCAATTTGCCTGGAAACACAGCACTTTCCTGATGCGCCAAATCATCCAAATTTCGCAAGCACGGAATTGAAACCCGGCCAAACTTATAAAACATCTACAACTTATAAATTTTCGAAATAATTTATAGTAAAACATTGAATGGTAGCTTATTAATTAAGTTGCCATTCATAAAAAAGCTGTATCGTAATTGTTTAATACATAGAAGGATTCGTGATGACACCAGCTGATAGATGACTGGTACAATTTAGATGTATTTTAAGCTTCGAGTTAAAAGGATTTTATCGTGTCCTAGCCGGACGGGCTTATTTTCTTTTGACAGCAAAAGAAACAAAACTGCCGGCTCGCAATTTTTCTGTTAAAGTTAGTGAGTAGGCTTGGATATTGCCATCTCAAAAAATTGACCATGCCGGTCTAAAAGCAGAACGAAGAAACGGTGGTTTGGCCTTGCTGGGTCGTTATAGCGATCGCCATTATTGTTCTATATCTAAGTCTGCTCCCTAATTCTCATCCTGCTATTTCCACCCTGCTCTCCGGCCTAGGAAATGATGGAAGGAGAAAACGTTAAAGCTTCAAACACAATCTTTCATACCCTAAAGACTAAGTTTTACGACAGAGGATGACATAAGCGGTAGATGAACTTATAATCTAATGAAGCACCTCGCTATCGCCACCCTGCTATCCGGCCTAGGAAATGATGGAAGGAGAAAACGTTAAAGCTTCAACCACAATCTTTCATACCCCACAACCCAAGACAGCGCGTTCTCTCCCGATTTTTCATCGGGTGCTTGTGCTGCCGAAATAAAGCTTTAACGAATTTATCCGACATCAGGTCCAAGCCTTGATTTTTTTGTTACTTTTTTGATCAAGCAAAAAAGTAAAAGCCCTTCGGCGGCTAGCCGAGGCAAGACTGCGCAGCGGGAAAAAGTTTTAGGCAGGTGATGACACTAGCTGATAGATGAAAAAGAATTCTATTTTGTCCTGGCCGGACGGGCCTTTTTTCTTTTGACAGCAAAAGAAACAAAACTGCCGGCCCGCAATTTTTCTGTTAAAGTTAGTGAGTAGGCTTGGACATTGCCATCCCAAAAAATTGACCATGCCGGTCTAGGAGCAGAACGAAGAAACGGTGGTTTGGCCTTGTTGGGTAGCAATAGCGATCGCCATTCTTATTATAAATCTAAGTCTGCATCCAATTTTCTCATCATGCTATTGCCACCCTGCTATCCGGCATAGGAAATGATGGAGGGAGAAAACGTTTAAAGCTTCAACCACTTATAAATCTAAGTCCGTATCCTATTTCACGTCACGCTGTGGCCACCCTGCTCTCCGGCCTAGGAAATGATGGAGGGAGAAAACGTTAATGCTTCAACCACAATCTTTCATACCCCACAACCCAAGGCAGCGCGTCCTCTCCCGATTTTTCATCGGGTGCTTGTGCTGCCGAAATAAAGCTTTAACGAATTTATCCGACATCAGGTCCAAGCCTTGACTTTTGCTTCTTTTAGTTAAGAAAAAGAGGAGAGCCCTTCGGCGGCTAGTCGAGGCAAGCCAGCGTAGCGGGAAAAGTTTCGGCAGTTGATGACACTAGCTGATAGATGAAAAAGGATTCTATTTTGTCCTGACCGGACGGGCCTTTTTTCTTTTGACAGCAAAAGAAACAAAACTGCCGGCTCGCAATTTTTTTATCCAAGTCAGTAGATAGGCTAGGGTAGTGCCATCCCAAAAAATTGACCATGCCGGTCTAAGAGCAGAACGAAGAAACGGTGGTTTGGCCTTGCTGCATAGCAATAGCGATCGCCATTCTTGTTGTAAATATAAGTCTGCATTATACTTTCTCATCATGCTATGGCCACCCTGCTATCCGGCATAGGAAATGATGGAAGGAGAAAACGTTAAAGCTTCAACCACAATCTTTCAACCCACCACACCCCAAGGCAGCGCGTCCTCTCCCGATTCTTCATCGGGTGCTTGTGCTGCCGAGACAAAGCTTTAACGAATTTATCCGACATCAGGTCCAAGCCTTGATTTTTGTTTCTTTTCATCAAGGAAAAGAAAATAGCCCTTCGGCGGCGAGCCGAGGCAAGCCAGCGCAGTGGGAAAAGGTTCTCGGCAGTTGATGACACTAGCTGATAGATGAAAAAGGATTCTATTTTGTCCTAGCCGGACGGGCTTCTTTTCTTTTGACAACAAAAGAAACAAAACTGCCGGCTCGCAATTTTTCTGTTAAAGTTAGTGAGTAGGCTTGGACATTGCAACCCCAAAAAATTGACCATGCCGGTCTAAGATCAGAACGAAGAAACGGTGGTTTGGCCTTGTTGGATAGTGATAGCGATCGCCATTCTTGTTATAAATCTAAGTTTGCATCCTAATTTCTCATCATGCTATTGCCTCCCTGCTATCCGGCCTAGGAAATGATGGAAGGAGAAAAATGTCTTTTACGCTTCGAGTTAAAAGGGTTCTGTTTTGTCCTTGCCGGACGGGCCTTTTTTCTTTTGACAGCAAAAGAAACAAAACTGCCGGCTCGCAATTTTTTTATCCAAGTCAGTGAGAGGGCTTGGGCGATGCCATCCCGAAAAATTGGCCATGCCGGTCTAAAAGCAGAACGAAGAAACGGTGGTTTGGCCTTGCTGGGTAGTGATACCGATCGCAATTCTTGTTATAAATCTAATTCCACATCCTAATTCTCCTCGTGCTATTGCCACCCTGCTCTCCGGCCTAGGAAATGATGGAAGGAGAAAACGTTAAAGCTTCAACCACAGTCTTTCATACCCTCAAAGACCAAGGCAGCGCGTTCTCTCCCGATTTTTCATCGGGTGCTTGTGCTGCCGAAAAAAAGCTTTAACGAATTTATCCGACATCAGTTCCAAGCCTTGATTTTTTTGTTACTTTTTTGATCA
>NZ_JAXCWE010000028.1:0-4884 GCF_034045265.1 Pedobacter sp. CFBP9032
ATCGGGAGAGGACGCGCTGCCTTGGGTTGTGGTGGGTTGAAAGATTGTGGTTGAAGCTTTAACGTTTTCTCCTTCCATCATTTCCTAGGCCGGATAGCAGGGTGGCCATAGCAGGATGAGAAAATAGGATGCAGACTTAGATTTATAATAAGAATGGCGATCGCTATTGCTACCCAGCAAGGCCAAACCACCGTTTCTTCGTTCTGCTCTTAGACCGGCATGGTCAATTTTTTGGGATGGCAATATCCAAGCCTACTCACTAACTTTAACAGAAAAATTGCGAGCCGGCAGTTTTGTTTTCTTTTGCTGTCAAAAGAAAAAAGGCCCGTCCGGCCAGGACACGATAAAATCTTTTAAAGACGAAGCGTAAAAGACATTTTACTTGTAGCATTCATCTATCTGGTGTCATCACCTGCTATAATCTTTTCCCTGTGCGCAGCCTTGCCCCGGCTAGCCGCCGAAGGGCTCTCTTCTTTTTCTTGGCAAAAAGAAGCAAAACCCAAGGCTTGGACCTGATGTCGGATAAAATCGTTAAAGCTTTTTTTCGGCAGCACAAGCACCCGATGAAGAATCGGGAGAGGACGCGCTGCCTTGGGTTGTGGTGGGTTGAAAGATTGTGGCAGAAGCTTTAACGTTTTCTCCTTCCATCATTTCCTAGGCCGGATAGCAAGGTGGCCATAGCATGGTGAGATTAGGATGCAGACTTAGATTTATAACAAGAAAGGCGATCGCTATCACTACTGAGCAAGGCCAAACCACCGTTTCTTCGTTCTGCTCTTAGACCGGCATGGTCAATTTTTTGGGATGACACTGCCTAAGCCCAGCTACTGACTTGGATAAAAAAAAATGCGAGCCGGCAGTTTTGTTTCTTTTGCTGTCAAAAGAAAAAAGGCCCGTCCGGCCAGGACACGATAAAATCCTTTTAACACGAAGCGTAAAAGACATTTTAGTTAAACCATTCATGTATTGCTGGTGTCCTGATCTGCCGAAAACTTTTCCTGCTGCGCTGGCTTGCCTCGGCTAGCAGGGCGCCAATAATATGATGTAGTTTTTTGAACTTGATTGAGGACCTGGGCTTTAAATGCGATCAATTTTCTTTTTTAAATCGCTACAACTTCTCTAAGTTATTTAAGCAATAGTTTGCCCGACTCAAAACTGAAGATTTTAGTTCTGGGTTCATTTTATCCCAAATCCGATAAACCATAGACAGTCTGTGATTGTGCTGAAGCAATTCCCGGTGCCTATCGTGAAAGTCCCAATATAAGCTATTGAAAGGGCATGAATGCTCTCCGGTTTTATCGCTACGATCGTATTTACAACTATCGCAGTAGTTGCTCATTTTATGAATATAGTTGGCTGTTGCCGTATAAGGTTTCGAGCCGATAATCCCCCCATCTGCATATTGACTCATACCCCTGGTATTGGTAATTTCTACCCATTGGATGGCATCAATGTAGATACCTAAATACCAGAAATCAACTTCATCAGGATCTATTCCTGCAAGCAAGGCAAAATTTCCCGTAATCATTAAACGCTGAATGTGATGAGCATACGAAAATTCTAGCGATTGCGCAATGGAATGTTTTAAGCAGTTCATGTTGGTCTCACCTGTCCAGTAGAACTGCGGAAGTTTCCGCTGGTGATCAAAGTGGTTCAGGTTTTCAAATGCTGGCATTTTCATCCAATAAATGCCCCTCATGTATTCCCGCCATCCTAAAATTTGCCTCACAAATCCTTCAATTTGGTTGAGGGCTATCGATTTTTTATTTTTTCTCCAGTGGTTAATTGCCGTATTTACGACTTCAACAGGCGAAATGAGTTTAGTATTCATGCTAAATGAAAGGCGGGAATGATAAACTGACCATTCGTGCGTGTGCATGGCATCCTGAAAGGTTCCGAACAAGGGCAGGCAATTTTCGCAGAAATAATGCAGCAGTTTTAAAGATTGATCTCTGTTGATTGGCCATGGCAGGTACTCGGGATTAATGTTACCAATAGTCACAATTTCTGAAGCCTTGATTCTTTCAAATTGTTTCCTCACATCATTAGCAAATAACAGGGGAGGATTAGGTTTGTGGTTTTTCGGAAGCTTTTTTCGGTTTTCTATATCAAAATTCCATTTTCCACCTTGTGGATCATCCGTATCATCAAGGAGTAAATGGTGCTTTAAGCGCATAGCCCTGTAAAAGCTTTCCATTAACAGTTCTTTCTTTCCGAAAAAGAAATCACCAAGTTCTGTCCTGCTGGTATAAAAATGTTCTGTATCGAACGAGCGGTATGGAATCTGGAGTGTACTGCAAAAATGGTTCAGCTCCTGGTCTAGCCTATATTCGTCGGGTAATTGATAATGAAATTCCTCAATCTCATATTTCCTGATTAATTCAGCCAGGTTATCAGAAAAGTTTTGTTTATTCTCTGCATCATCAAGGCGAATATATAAGGTTTCAAACGCCGTGTTATTAAGTGTTTCAGCGAAATTTTCCATCGCTGCAAAAAAAGCACATGCCTTTTGGATGTGGTGCCACACGTAATCTGTTTCTGTTTTTACTTCCATCAGCACATGAAGTGTCTCTGGTGCCTCCTCAGAAAACCAGGAATGTTGCAGGTTAAGCTGATCGCCAAGAATAAGCCTTAATGTTTTGTATTTCTTTTTCATCATATTGAGGGATGGGAGCAGAATATGGGTTATGGGTTACAAGTTGCAGGTTAAGGTTGCGGGTAACGGGTTACAGGTTAAGGGTTGCAGGTTACAGGGCTGGATGTAGAGGGGATCATTATATATCGAGGCTTACCATATTTTCTAAAGAGAATAATCTGATCATATTTTTTCCAGGTATGGCCTGCAAAGTTTCCAGTATTTAAAGAAAGATGGGTATGCGCCTGTAATCTCCGGGAACATCCATTCATAACTATCTTTAATGCCGGGATAATGGCCAAATGCCGGATGTTCTTTGGAGATAAAAATTTCGCTAGATAACAGGTTACTGTTTTGATAGAGCGATAATAAATCTGATACCTCACCAGTAAAAATCTGAATGCCCGGAATGTTTTTCGATAGCCCGATTATAAAATTGATCACCTTCTCACTCACCGGGTATTTAGAAAAGTGAGTAGGTTCTAACAATAAAACCCGGTTGGCCAGGTCATCTTTTCTCCAGGTAGGATCAAGATTGTAGCTATTGTAAATAATGGTTGGTCGGTTTGCGTCTATTTTGGGTAAAGCCGTTTCTGGTAGGAAAGTTTTTAACTGTAGTCGAGTTCTGTCTTTTAACTCATCCGGAATTGGCATTAAAGGGAGTTCTTCATAAGTTTTATCCAAAAAAGTATCCTGCTGATTACTTAATGTGTACTTATTGATATTCTCCTGATTACAATAGTATTTCTTGGAAGCAAATGCAGCAGCTACCCATTGCCAGCTGGCGTTATTACTCGCCATATCTCCATCCAATAAATGATAATATAACCACTTTGATGGTGCTTTCCAATGGGTTTTGCCAATGTTACAAACCATAGATGCCACATACATTCTGAGGTGATTGTGCATATAACCTGACTGATACAAGTCATTAATCCCATTATCAATTGCGCTTATGCCTGTTCGGGTTTCTACGATTGATGATATCATATCATGTTCTACAACATCAGGTTGCGGTTGGTTAAGATCATCCCAGATGCGGTCTTTTTTCTCCTGCCAAATGCGCTGATAATATTCGCGCCAGGCCAGTTCTTGTAAAAATTTTTCAGTAATTTCTAATCCAAGTCCTTTTCTAAATACTTCATTTTGAATTTGCTTTAGGCTGATCACTCCCCTGGAAATATATGGTGAAAGGTAACTCACTGCACCATCTACAAAATTTCTGGTTTTTGCGTATTGCAAAGGATCTAAATCTTTGATTTTATTTAAAATCAAAGCATAATCTGTAGTAAATTTTATTTCAGGCAATTGCTGTTTCATAGTGAAGAAATATTTTTTGATAGCCACGACAAAGCAATTACAGATTTCTGAAGTATTGTATAGAATGCCTTATCATTTTGGAGACTGACGAAGTTTCCCCACCACAAAGGCCACCAAAACTTCGTAAGTCAGATCAACTTACGAAATTTCAAAGGCTGGGAGCGCGGAAGAATTTCGTCAGTTTGCAACAAGGCATTCGTTGTACCTGCAACTTATAGGAATAGACTGCTATTGTAAAACAGCAAAATTTATCCAATTTGCACGCCTTTCCAAAAAGCAACATAATGTTTTATCTCCTTGGCAGCGTCTTTTGGGTTTGGATAGTACCAGGCAGCGTCTTCGTTTTTTTGACCATCTACTACCAATGTATAATACGATGCTTCGCCTTTCCACGGGCAAATGGTGTGTTTGCCGGAAGCCTGAAAAAATTCTTCTTTTATAGAAGCGGCAGGAAAATAATGATTGTTTTCAATTACAATTGTATCGTTACTCTCTGCTAAGACTTGATTGTTCCAGATGGCTTTCATGATTTTAATCTTTAAGATATCAACCAATAAACTCAGAATTTGTTTCGATGGAATGCTCCTTAAAGTTAAGCTTATTAAGGATAAATTTAGGCACACACAACGAACATACCATAGATCGATAATTTCGAATCTATTTAGTGCTAAAGTTTAATGCCGAACATAAAATAATTGCAACCTTGTAACCCTTTATAAAATTATTCCTCGGCTGGCCGTCGAAGGGCTCTTACTTTTTTGCTTGATCAAAAAAGTAACAAAAAACTCAAGGCTTGGATCTGATGTCGGATAAATTCGTTAAAGCTTATTTCGGCAGCACAAGCACCCGATGAAGAATCGGGAGAGAACGCGCTGCCTTGGGTTGTGGTGGTTTGAAAGTTTAGAGTCGAAGCTTTAAACGTTTTGTCC
>NZ_JAXCWE010000029.1:0-3134 GCF_034045265.1 Pedobacter sp. CFBP9032
ACTAACGAAGCTGAAACGGAGCTTAGGTTGGGGCACATGAAACCCTACACCTTTATACCTTCGACCTTCAGCCTCAGTAAAGTTCTTTGACATATTGGAAGAAGTTAAAAAAGAAGAGCAAACAACAATAGGCGACTGTTGTGTTTGTGCTCTCCCGACCTTGCGTCGGGAATGAGACATCATAACAAGAGCAAAAAAGCATACCATATGGCGCAAAAGGCATATGAGTAGAAGAAAGTAATAAAGAGTACACGGGGGATGCCTTGGCTCTCAGAGGCGATGAAGGACGTGATAAGCTGCGATAAGCTTCGGGTATTTGCAAATAGGAATTAATCCGAAGATTTCCGAATGGGGCAACCCGTCTAGTTGAAGACTAGTCACATATAATGAGCAAACCTGCCGAACTGAAACATCTAAGTAAGCAGAGGAAGAGAAAATAATAATGATTTCCTAAGTAGTGGCGAGCGAACGGGAAAGAGCCCAAACCATTAATGTTACGGCATTAGTGGGGTTGTAGGACTACGATATGTCATTAGCAAACAGAAGTGGAATGGGATGGGAAGCCCAGCGATACACGGTGATAGCCCGGTACACGTATAGAATGCTAGGCTAGTAGTATCCTGAGTACCGCGAGGTCGGAGACGCCTTGTGGGAATCTGCCGGCACCATCCGGTAAGGCTAAATACTCCTGAGAGACCGATAGTGAACCAGTACCGTGAGGGAAAGGTGAAAAGAACCCCGAACAGGGGAGTGAAATAGAACCTGAAACCGTGTACTTACAAGCGGTCGGAGCGTCCAGGTGGCGTGACGGCGTGCCTTTTGCATAATGAGCCTACGAGTTACTCTTCTCTGGCAAGGTTAAGTGCTTCAGGCACGGATCCGAAGCGAAAGCGAGTCTGAATAGGGCGTATAGTCAGAGGAGGTAGACGCGAAACCTTGTGATCTACCCATGGACAGGTTGAAGGTGCGGTAACACGTACTGGAGGACCGAACCGATAAACGTTGAAAAGTTTCCGGATGATCTGTGGGTAGGGGTGAAAGGCTAATCAAACTGGGAAATAGCTCGTACTCCCCGAAATGTTTTTAGGAACAGCGTGGATATTAAGTTTCATAGAGGTAGAGCTACTGATTGGGTGCGGGGGAGTCAAATCCTACCAAATCCAGACAAACTCCGAATGCTATGAAATATGATCTGCAGTGAGGCGCGGGGTGCTAAGGTCACGCGCCGAGAGGGAAAGAACCCAGACCATCAGCTAAGGTCCCCAAGTTACAGTTAAGTTGAACTAACGAGGTCCGATTGCACAGACAGCTAGGATGTTGGCTTGGAAGCAGCCATTCATTTAAAGAGTGCGTAACAGCTCACTAGTCGAGCGATCGGGCATGGATAATAAACGGGCATTAAATTGTACACCGAAGCTATGGGATTGAAATATATCGGTAGGGGAGCATTCTATCGGCAGCGAAGGTATCTGGTAATGGGTGCTGGAGCTTATAGAAAAGCAAATGTAGGCATAAGTAACGATAAGGCGGGAGAGAAACCCGCCCACCGAAAGGATAAGGTTTCCTGATCAACGCTAATCGGATCAGGGTTAGTCGGGACCTAAGGAGAACCCGAAGGGGAAATTCGATGGACAACTGGTTAATATTCCAGTACTTTTTATAACTGCGATGTGGGGACGGAGTAGTGACACTGCCGCGATCTGACGGAATAGATCGTTAAAGGCTGTAGGTATATCGATGGTAGGCAAATCCGCCAACGATGCTGAACGCTGATAGTACCGCGAGGCTTCGGCTAAGTGGATAGCGCAGGTAATCAGACTTCCAAGAAAAACCGCTAAGCTTCAGGTTATAAAAACCCGTACCGCAAACCGACACAGGTATCCGGGAAGAGGATTCTAAGGTGCTCGAGTGAATCATGGCTAAGGAACTCGGCAAAATGGCCCTGTAACTTCGGGAGAAGGGGCGCTGGCAGCAATGTCAGCCGCAGTGAAAAGGCCCAGGCGACTGTTTAACAAAAACACATGGCTTTGCAAAATCGAAAGATGAAGTATAAGGCCTGACACCTGCCCGGTGCTGGAAGGTTAAGAGGGGATGTCATCTGTAAGGAGAAGCATTGAATCGAAGCCCCAGTAAACGGCGGCCGTAACTATAACGGTCCTAAGGTAGCGAAATTCCTTGTCGGGTAAGTTCCGACCTGCACGAATGGTGTAACGATCTGGGCGCTGTCTCAGCCATGAGCTCGGTGAAATTGTGGTCCCGGTGAAGACGCCGGGTACCCGCAACGGGACGGAAAGACCCCATGCACCTTCACTACAATTTAACATTGACATTGGATACAGGATGTGTAGGATAGGTGGGAGGCTTTGAAGCGGCGTCGCTAGGCGTCGTGGAGCCAACGTTGAAATACCACCCTTTCTGTATTCGGTGTCTAATCCCGCATTGCGGGAGACATTGTTTGATGGGTAGTTTGACTGGGGTGGTCGCCTCCAAAAAGGTAACGGAGGCTTTCAAAGGTAAGCTCAGTACGCTTGGTAACCGTACGCGGAGTGCAATAGCATAAGCTTGCTTGACTGTGAGACATACAGGTCGATCAGGGTCGAAAGACGGATATAGTGATCCGGTGGTTCTGCATGGAAGGGCCATCGCTCAAAGGATAAAAGGTACGCTGGGGATAACAGGCTGATCTCCCCCAAGAGCTCATATCGACGGGGAGGTTTGGCACCTCGATGTCGGCTCGTCACATCCTGGGGCTGGAGAAGGTCCCAAGGGTTCGGCTGTTCGCCGATTAAAGTGGCACGCGAGCTGGGTTCAGAACGTCGCGAGACAGTTCGGTCCCTATCTGTTGTGGGCGTAGGAATTTTGAGTGGGGCTGACCTTAGTACGAGAGGACCGGGTTGGACTAGCCTCTAGTGAATCTGTTGTTCCGCCAGGGGCATTGCAGAGTAGCTACGCTGGGAATAGATAAGCGCTGAAAGCATCTAAGTGCGAAACTAGCCACGAGATGAGAATTCCATATAGGACCGTAGCAGACTACTACGTTGATAGGCTACAGATGTAAAGTTGGCGACAGCACAGTCGAGTAGTACTAATCATCCGAAGCTTTCAAAGCAAAACAGACTTGTTGTTTGTTCTTC